>NZ_BAUV01000026.1 GCF_000513135.1 Halalkalibacter akibai JCM 9157 | reverse complement strand
AAACCTTAACTCCAATTTGAAGTTAAGGGTATAGGCATGTTCAAATTAGAAGTCTATTTTACTAGATCTCTAAAAATGCTCACCCCAAACCCTCCCTCCGAAGATTGGATACATGTATTAAAAGCAGGTCTCCTGGCTTGTGTCTCAAACTTACTAATGTCCCTTCCTAGAAAGTATCTAGTGGTTTGACATGTTCATCAACACTTACAGTAGCGGGGGCTGCATCAGACTTTAACTGATTTCCCTATTATCCAAAGTTGATCACTTATGGCACTTTTAATATTTTGTAATATAATGTCTATTAAACTATGATTTTAAATATATAGCAACAGTTAGTTTTGTAGGATATTTATTTTACATATGTGGAATCCCCCATTTATCGACTAACTAGACTTTATGAACCATCTTAAAAAATACTGATATTTTGTTGTTTATCACTTATAAAGTATCGTTAATCGCGCTCGTACTCTCATCATCCTCAGATAGCAACGTGTTAATCATAGGTATCATCAACATATCAACCATTCTCTCGACGTAAGCGCGGTCAAACGGTTTCTCTACGAAGATCCCGCGATACGTAATTAAGGCTGGTCCAATGTCAGACAGTAGATCAAATTCAGCCTCTATAAGTTGATGTTGCTCCTCTAAGAATGGTCTAATTATTGAGGCCATTGCTTCTCTATGGCGCCAGTAGAACTCATTTTTCAATACTTTATCCAATTTTTCATTAGAAGAAGCTGCCGTATATATGGCTGTGAGGGTGTTCTGTGCTTTATCATCATCACACTGAAAAATGAAAGAAAGCATATCAATTAATTGTCCTCTTAAAGGTTGATTTCTATCTAAGTACTCTTCTAATTTTTCAAAAGGGCTCATAAAAGCTGCTGCATCAATGACTAGATCCGTTTTGGAAGACCACCGCCTGTAAATCGTTGCCTTTCCAACTTTTGCTCTAGCTGCAACTGCATCTATCGTTAATGCGTCAAACCCATTCTCTGCTAATAAATCTAAAGTTGCCGTTAAGATGACTTTGTTTCTAGATAAATCAAGGGGTCTCCCTCGTTTAGTT
The DNA here is from genome assembly GCF_000513135.1 of Halalkalibacter akibai JCM 9157. Taxonomy (GTDB): domain Bacteria; phylum Bacillota; class Bacilli; order Bacillales; family Bacillaceae_D; genus Halalkalibacter; species Halalkalibacter akibai. The sequence goes on along the minus strand of NZ_BAUV01000026.1, from coordinate 61,063 downwards.
TCTTCTTGGTTATCATTCTGCGTAGACAAAGGGACTTACACCACCTTTCATTCAGTCTCACCTAAAATAATTTTAGCATTTTCATTTATTATTTACAAATACGGAACTATTGCGTTTCATAAATGATAGTGTTACTATTACTTAGCGGAACGCCCCCGTTCCGTATATATAGATAAATTGGAGGAGAGATTTATGGCTGTTATAGCTCAAGAAACCGCAGCAGCTAACGAAACGAGTAAACCTGATGTGAACCCGATTCCTATTTTAGCTGTACTGTTATCAGGTGCATTTGTTGCCATTTTAAGTGAAACGATTTTAAATGTTGCCTTGAACGCCATTATGGCTGATTTTGGTGTTGCATCAAGTACCGTACAATGGCTTGTCACTGGTTATATGCTTGTTATCGGTACATTAATACCTATATCCGCTTATTTCATGCAACGGTTTACGACACGTCAGTTATTTATTGCTGCGATGTCCCTTTTTACATTAGGAACCATTATTTGTGGTATTAGTCCTGTTTTTTCGGTTCTATTGATCGGCCGTTTAACCCAGGCAATTGGGACAGCAATCATGATCCCACTTTTGATTAATATTATTTTAACTGTCATTCCAATTGAACGACGCGGTGCAGCCATGGGGATGGTCGGTCTTGTTATTATGTTTGCCCCAGCCATTGGACCAACTGTATCAGGCCTAATTGTTGAAAATTTCACATGGCGTTCGTTGTTTTATTTCATTTTACCTATTTCACTTGCCTCACTGCTGTTCGGGATGAAAGTACTGATAAATATCTCAGAAACATCTAAACCAAAGCTAGATATTATTTCATTCTTGTTGTCTATGCTTGGATTCGGTGGAATCGTATACGGTTTTAGTGCAGCTGGTAAGGGGGACGCAAGCTTTACGGATCCACTTGTTTTTTCATTCTTGCTAGTCGGTTTCGTATCGCTCGCTTTATTTAGCTGGCGCCAGTTAAAAATTGAAGCACCACTCCTAGATATTCGAGTATTTCGTTATCCGATGTTTACACTAGGTCTCTTAATGGTCATGCTCGTCATGATGACGATGTTTGCGATGATGTTAGTGATGCCGATCTACATGCAAGGAGCCCTATTGTTTAGTGCTGTCACAGCCGGACTCGTACTACTTCCAGGTGGTTTGTTAAATGGTGCAATGTCCCCAATTATGGGGCGGCTTTTTGATAAATTTGGCCCTAGACCATTATTAATACCTGGGACTATCATTTTAGCCATTATTGTCTTTACGTATCGGTACACCATTCCTGGGATTCCTATTTGGATGGTCGTTGTCCAGCAAGCTATCTTAATGATTGCTGTTGCAATGATTATGATGCCTGCACAAACTAACGGTTTGAATCAAATCCCACAAAGACTTTATCCGCATGGTACAGCGATTATGAATACATTGACGCAAGTGGCTGGTGCTATTGGTGCTGCTTTGTTTATTTCCGTAATGGAAAACGGTCAACAAAGTTACCTTCAAAACAATGGCATTAATAATCCAACCGGAGAAGACATGATTGCTGCTCTTACTCATGGCTCACAGCAAAGCTTTTCAACAGGTTTTTACTTAGCACTTGCAACAGTTGTTCTTGCCGTTCTAGTACGCAGATCTAAGCAGAGTAACTAATTCAGGTTAACTGAGAAATAAAAAATTACGCTGCATGGATGGCTAACGGGCTCAGTTCTGGGAGGGGAAACCTATTTTACAAGCTAAATAACAGCAAACTTAGCATACAAAAAAGCACAGATTTAATATCTGTGCTTTTACTCATATTCTCGTCCCTACTTAACCCCCGTTTAATAAGAGTTAAAGTATATTACTCCGATTCACAAGTTCATTAGACGCCGAAGCTAAAGCGAGATTGATAAATAAGCGGAGAAATTTCTCTTAATTAGGAAATACCACTGAAAATAGCTAGAATAGACGGAAAGATTCCGACTATTGACTAGAAAAACGTGAAAACCCGTTATTTTGCATGGCTTAATCGGAAAACCACCGCTTATATAACCCGAACCATCTCTAGTCTGCTATCTAACAGAAAAATTTCCGTTTATTGGCTCTCTCCATACCTCATATTATCGTTAATTTTTCTCGATTTGGAAAGCGAAGTATATTTCCGGAGCTCTTGCTACGCTATAACCACCTTGTGTTCAGATTTCTCGTTATTAAAACTTTTTTTGACCCAGCCTCTTAATTTAGTTTTATATTTACTGCTTATTGATTTTGTACAATCAACTCTCTTAATTGCTTAGTCGCTGTCGTTGTTGTTTTAAATGTTTCTCCTTCTCCCACCATATACATCAGAATACTTTCTTCTCCTTCATTCCCTAACCAAAGATGAATCGCATGCATGGGTAATTGGTCGCCATATGAGACAACAAGATCATAATCAGGTTCCTTATGCACATCTACTTTCTTTTCTACTGAATGTTTAATAACTTGTTCCAACACTTTAATTGAATGACTATCTTCAAAAGAAACAGACACATCAGCATTGGTGCTCCCAACGCCTTTAGATGGTGAGAACTCTATTTTTACTATCTCTTCATCTAATAACACCATTTTCGTACCCTGATTCAGACAACCGCCAAGGATAGTAACACTTATAAGTGAAAGAACAATGAATAGTACTTTCATTCCTCTAAACCTCGCTATTTATTTTTATATAAAGAGAATTTTGGTAAAACTAGATTTATTGAATGTTTAATTAATCACATACTTATAGAATTTTTTATCAACCTGCAGTACAGGAAAATTCTCAGGTAAATCTTTTCGACTGATTGTTATAAATCCATTTTTTTCATAGAACCGGTGAGCCGCTAAAAATTGTGGAGTCGTCCCAAGGAACACTGCATTGATTGAATGCTCGTTTGCCCAATTAATAGCTGTATCTAATAATAGACTTGCTGTTTTAAATGTAGCACCTCGAAAGTCTTCGTGTACAAACATCTTTCTTAATGCCACTTGTTGCTCGCCTATATCTAATAGGCTGATGGTCCCTACTACTCTTTTGCCATGGAAAGCAATCCAAAAGTTACCATTACCAGTTTGATAGTACTCTTCAATATTAAACAAATCGGGCTGGTCTCCCTGTGTTATCGCCACGTTATACTCTTGTTGTTGAATGTGAAGAATTAATTCAATAACTTCTTCTAGATGCTCAGAATTGTATTCTTTTACAATCGGAAAATCATTCATTACACACACTCCATTAAATAAAGTTCGTTCTAGTTCTTGCATTACTTTTTGGGAGCCTTTTCATACGAAAAAGAGATCATAAAAGTTTCGACATATAGTATTCATCAACATATTCACTATTAATTAATAAAGAGTCTCTTTTTCTTCCCTCTATCTCAAATCCCATCTTTTGATACAAAGATATTCCTATTTCATTTCGAGTAACAACTGTTAATTCTAAACGGTGTATATCATGATGCAAAGCCCATTGTTCTAAATACTGAAATAGTTTTGTTCCTACCCTTGCCCCGGTACTCTTTCAAAATTCCTATCACGATATAGGCAGAATGTTTATTTCTATTTGCAGGACCACCAACTGACATTATAAACCCGATTAACGTATTCTTTTCTTCAGCTACAAATATAGTAGAATTCTTACTTTCAACCATTTTTTCTATCATCTTTCGTTGTTTGTTGGGATCCATATTTCTTTCAGCAGGTTCCCAAAGCATATATTCCGAGCTTGCCTCGACTTGTTTAGTAAGGTTGGCTAATGCCTCTGAATCAGCCGTGTTAATTTCTCTAATAATCATTCTATTTCCCCCCTTGTATTAGAACAATTTACTAGGCTAATAACCCTATCTTCTTTTTAATTTCTTTTAGAAAAGGAGTGCTTATCGTTCTTGCTTTGTCCGCCCCCATTAACAATATTTCATCTATGGTTTTAGGTGAGGCTAATAACTCCTTATATTTCTCACGTGGCTCTTCTAAATAAGTATTCATTACTCTATACAATTCCTTTTTAACTTCTCCCCAGCCAATTCCACTTAAATATTGCTCCCTCATTGCTTCAATTTCAACAGGAGAGGCAAACTCTTTGTATAACGTGAATAAAGTCGATGACTCTGGATCTTTAGGTTTCTCTGGTGGAAGTGAATCTGTTTTTATTTTATTGATAAGCTTTTGTAATTGTTTCGGTTCTTCAAAAAGTGGAATTGTATTTTGATAGCTTTTGCTCATTTTTCTACCATCTAAGCCTGGAAGCAACTCTGTCTCTTCTTCGACTTGATACTCTGGTAACACAAACGTTTCTCCGTAATTTTTGTTAAAGGCTTCTGCAATATCTCTTGCAATCTCAACATGCTGAATTTGGTCTTTTCCAACTGGAACAAGGTCCGTTTTAAACATCAAAATATCAGCAGCCATTAAGATCGGATAAGTAAAGAGTCCCATATTCACACCATCATCTAAATCTTTTCCAGATTGTTGATTACTCTCAACGATTCCTTTATATGCATGAGCTCGGTTCAGTAAGCCTTTGGATGCAAAACAGGCTAGAATCCAATTTAACTCAAAAATCTCCGGTACATCACTTTGTCTGTAAAGAGTTGCTTTGTTAGGATCAAGTCCAAACGCTAACCACGCTGCAGCAATGCCATAAGTTAGTTGACGAAACCGATCAGCATCGCGAATCTTCGTTAGACCGTGATAATCAGCAACAAAAAAAGACGGTCGATACTCTGCAACTTTGGCCAATTCCAGCGCTGGCTTTATGGCCCCGATATAGTTCCCTAGATGGATTTGTCCAGTAGGTTTTATTCCTGTTAAAATTGTTTTTTTCATCCAAAGCCCTCCAATTAAGTAGAAAACACAAAAAGGGTTACCCGTCTTAAAAAGGACGAGTAACCCGTGGTGCCACCTTCATTCGTTTACGATTACATAAACGCACTTATTTTGTACAGAAACCATAAAAACGTTTCGATACATAGTCTTTTTTAACGGTAAGACATCCGCTAGACCTACTGTCGTTCAATCTAGAAGCTCAGAAACCCATTCAACTCCAGTCCCGTACGGATTCTCAGCAACCATCCGCTCTCTGAAACGTTCTTAAAGCCTACTCTTTTTCATCATCGCTCTTCACTATTAACTAAATACTAAATTATGGATAATGTAAGGTCAAGTGAAATTTTTCTTTGATCAGATGTTCTCTTACGTTTTTGGCTTGATTTGACCATCAGTATCCAATTTCCCTATGAAAATGCTTCTAAACCAAAGACAAAATGCGCTACTAAAAATACAATAATCATTAACGTGATTCCGAACGCAAGTCCGATAAAAGGTTCGCTTAATTCATGATTTATTAACTTTTTCTTTAACAACATCGTTCATCTCCTTTTTTCTTCATCTAGATAGATTGAGTATTCTGAGGAGAGAAAAATGTACTTTGAAATTTAATTGTTATAAGATTACGTTTTATTATTAATAACGGAATAAAAGAACGTAGCAAACCCTTGATATGAATATTATAACGGCTAGTTTTTTTTGGAAAAGCTATTCCTACTATAAAATAAATGACTGGCAAAGTGGTTGAGGAATTAAGTCCTCCGATATCAAAAACAGTTCTTTCATTAACTATGTGTAAATCAAAATCAATAGATTTAGTTGCAATATGATCATAACTGTACGATGGTAAGATGAAGGCAAATAGTAAACTTACTAAAACAATTAATTTAACTCCCATCATCCACCAATCCTTTAATTTGATTTATATTCATTATTTCATCATTAATATAAACCTATTCTTGCAAAAAGTGAAGAGTAACCTCTAACCACTCAATTTTGGCTATACTTTCTAAGCAGAATCAAAGCATAATTTTTGAAATTCAAGAAAGGATAGTCATATAACTAGGAAAAGATAAGATGGTGAAAGTATGAGAAATATGAAAAAATCAATTAATACAAACTCTATTCCTTATTTGTTTTTAACAATTATTCATATTGGCCTGTTTTCTTTCTTGTTAAAAAGAAAGAACAACACACATGCTTGGATATTATTTTTATCAAACGTAGGCTTTGCTTTTCTATTTGAGTACCCCACTCTTAACTTATTCCATGGTTACAGATACAAACCTTCTATAATGAAAAAACGGTTTTTCGATGTTATTTTAGGGGCAATTTTATCTCAAGCTGTTTACGTACCTATCTCAGCTACGTTTTTAACTCTATTTAAGAAAAACTGGAAATGGAAAATGTGTCTTAGCATTATGTATGTTGGAATTGAAAAGTTATTTATACACTTGAAAATATATAAAGTTTTTTGGTGGAAGCCTATATTTACGCCTTTTTTAATATTTATATATTTTCATATTAGTGATCTTTTCTTTAAAGCACTCTCCAACCAAAATAAATGGGCTTTAAAAACAGCTCATTTTCTATCTGTTGAAGTTCTCTTTATTATGTTACTGTATTTAGTTGCAGCTAAGAGACAAATTCGTTTTGGTATTGGAATGTATCATACCTCGACAGAACATTTTAAAATAGTTCCTTTATACAGTTTGATTCTATCAAGTCTTGCAACCTTTACGTCATCAAAGTCAGGTGCTATTTATCGTTTTCTAATGATTTTTTGCCATATTTTTATTGATGTCTTTCTCGTGAAAAAAGGGCTCCTAAAAGTAAATTTCAAAAGAAGGCTAAATTATATTTGTTGGTATTTAACGATGATTTTTATATCAAAATTTCTTTATAAAACCATTTACCATAGTAACGATTTTTAATTGGATAGTCACTGTTAACCCTTCCATTGTTGAATTGTTCAATTGAAAACTACTAGCTTATATTTCCAGAAGAGCAACCCACATTATTTACAAAATCTCTTCTCCCAGTTTTGCTGAGTGAATTAAAAAACAGCCATCTTCATCCAACATAATTAATTTCTTATTTCGTAATTGGTTAATGGTTCGATTCATCGTCTCTCTCGATGTTCCGATCATATTAGCCAGTTCTTGATTCGTAAAATGCGACGTGAGTTTGTACAGGTCATTCTTCCTCACAGCATTTGTCTTACATAAACGAAGAAATAACATCACAATTTGTTGGTACATATCACAAAGAATTTTTTCTTCTAAACGGTTCTGAAGATCAATGATTTTCTCTCCCAATACTTTAAACATTTTAATACTGAGCTCTGGATACTTTAAAAGTATTTTCTCAAACTGTTCTACTGGTATGACAATTAATTCAGTTTCTTCTAATACTTCAGCATGTGCCGGGAAGTTACCTGTCCGAAAAAAACCAGCGTGTGGAAACATTTCTCCCGCTTGGAGAATAGAAACAATTTGTTCTTTACCAGACAAGTCTGTTTTATGTATTTTCACCTTACCAGTGTAGATAAAAAATACTCGATCAAGCGGTTCACCTTGCATAAAAACAAATGATTTTGCGAGATACGTCCGTAAATGTGAGATCTCAACAATTGGGTCGATTTCTTCTTCCATTAGTTCTTTAAAAAGAGAGAAGTTCTGTAAAAGTCCTTTTATTAATTCTACCTTCATTTCAAAACTCCTTACATTAAAAAGTAAGTTTTTCTTCTGTTATTGTAAACACTTAACAGATAGAATACTGTGATTAACATCATAGGTAGAAGTTTATGTATTCCCAATTGTCATTAGAAAACTCATTATTTGATTTTTTTGCAGACATAAATCATTTGATCACATTCATCTGATATAGGTGTCCCGTTCCAATCTTTGTACACACTAACGATCTCAAACCCATTAACCTGAATAATGCGCTCCATTTCTTTTGGAAAAACATAACGTAAGCTTATGTTTGTTTGAAGTTCCTTAACCACTTTTCCAACGCTATCTTTCATTCTTCTTATCGTGATATTGTGCTGAATTTGTTTCAGAAAATCATAACTACTTATCGTGTACACATCTACAATATTTTTTGTGTCATCGTCTACATACGATTTCCAATACTCCTCTGTATTAGGCGAAAATAGTTCCTCTGCGCTAGGAAATCTTGTACCAAATATGAATATTCCATCTGTCTCTAAATGTCTGTTTACTGACATTAATAATCCATCTTGAGCTTCATTTGTAAGGAAATGTTGAAATGAATTCCCTACGGTATAGATAAGATTACTTTTTACATTCAAATTTAATCTCGAACAATCTTGTTCAATCCACTTTATTTGTAATCCTAGATTAGAGGTTTTCCTTTTCGCTTCATTTAACATACCTTTATGAAGGTCAACCCCTATCAATCTATACCCCTTTCTTGCCAAGGGAATAGTGGCTCTTCCTGTTCCACAAGCTAAATCAATGATTATACCTTCTTGTTTTGAAGCCCATTTTTCAATAAAATGAATGTCTTCAATATATGTATTATTTTCTTTATCATATAAAATTGGATCATCGTACTCTTCAAAATTATCTAGTTTTATTTTCTTGATCATAGAATTTCTCCTTGTTAATAAACAAACCAAAAACCAACAATTTTCTTAATACTTCAAGTAGTCATACATATAGACTCAACCTAATTAATTATTTTTTATCGTTTTCAATTTGATCTATTATCTTATCTAATTTATTCCCTATTTCTTTAAGTTGGCTGTTCTTTTCTTTTGAATTTAACAGTAACCTTCTTATGAAAAGAGTAAACGAGACAACAAATAAAATAATAAGTCCAAAACTGAGTAATTGGTAGATGATTGAACCCCAATGAACCTCCATCTGACTTCCACCTCACTTCCACTAAATTACTTTTATTATACCATTATTTCCCTTAAATTTTACTAGTGGAACTTATGCTTATTGATAGATTGTATGATATAAAAAAGGCTAGCGCTGCTACATTTGAGCTACGCTAGCCTTTTGGTAAGCAGGCCCTTTAATCTATGACTTAGTCAATCACTAAAACCAGCTTACCATTTCCTTTGCCTTCTGCTAATTGTTCAAACCCCTGCGATGCTTGTTGCAGTGGCAAACTTGTACCAATAATTGGTCGAAGTACGCCACTTTTCAACATGCCTATCACACCATGAATGCTTTGTTCATATTCTTCCTTTGGTGCGTTCCAAAGAGCTGTTGCTAATATATCACACTCCTTTTGCATCGCTAGTCGTGGATTCACCTCAATTGAACCACGATTTCCAACGATTACAATTTTACCAAATGGTGCTATTAGCTTTAAATCTGTCTCTAAATTAATGTTAGCTAAAAATTCTATGATTACATCAGGTCCACGACCATGCGTTAAAGCTAAAACATCCTGAATTGTTGCTTCTGTAACATGATTAATGACTTCGTCTGCGCCTGCTTCTCGTACCATTTTTTTACCCTCGGGCTTACTAGCTGTTCCAATTACTTTAGCTCCGTGAGCTTTCGCCATTTGCACAACCTGCAATCCAACCCCACCACTAGCCCCATGTATTAACACGGTTTGACCAGGTTTCAAACGAGCCCGTTGAAATAAAGCACGATAAGAAGTCAAAGCAGGTACTCCTATTGCTGCACCTTGTTCAAAAGATACCTGATCTGGTAAAGGATAAACCAAAGTTGCATCACATACTACTTTTTCCGCAAATGTCCCTGTACTTTCACTTCCCATTAAGGAAGCGACAAATACACGCTCACCAACACGAACATGTGTAACTCCTTCACCAACAGCCTCAACAACCCCTGCACCATCTAACCCCGGTGTGTAAGGCAATTGAGGAATACAGAAAGCATAGGTTCCTGTTAGTGTGTAAATATCACTTGGATTGATACCCGCAGCATATAAACGAATACATACTTCTTTCTTTCCTACATCCCTGACCTTAACGTCTGTATAGACTAATTTCTCAGGTCCACCAAATTGTGTAACTTGAATGGCTTTCATCTTAATCATTCTCCTCGTTTCGGGTTTAAAAATATCACGTAAATAAAAACCAATCTGTATAAAAATGTACTTCAAAGTAATCAAAACCTCTTCAATGACTCTCTTATTCGAATAAAAGGACATTCATCTTTAAAAAATACCGTTTTCCAATTAAATTTACCATAATAAATCTACTAATTAATCTATAATAAATTATGATACCGTTATCATTATGTGTTTATAGATTAACTTTGGGCTTATAAACAATTGAAAGGAAGTTTATGCTGGAAAAACTACTATACGGTGTTGCTTATTACGATGAATATATGCCTCAGGCTTTGAGCTCTTAAGTGGAGAGCAAGTTGGCAAGAGCACAGAGGTTTCGCTTGGACGCTGGGGTTTTATGAATATTAAAGAGCAGTAATTGAAATAGGAAAAATGAAAGAGGCTGGGACATACTAATTACAAATAAATGTATTGTTAAAGGTTCTGAACATCAAAAAACGATGTTCAGAACCTTAATAGTTAGATGGTTATATGATTTATTGTCCTATTCGCCGCTGATAAAGAAAAAATCACCATAATAAGTTTTAAGTCTGCCCCAAAACTTTTTAGACAGACTCCATTCATACATCTACAACCCATACCTTCGAATCAAATAAGTCGGTGTACAACTCCAAGCATGACAATAACTATTAATTAAATGACTACCGTACGGAGAGTATGCTTTGTCATTTGGGTTGTATAGCTCCCAGAATGTGTCTGCTCCATCTTTTATCATTCCACCCCAGTAGGTTCGCAACATCTCGACTGCCTTCTTCTGATCCCCGATTAATAATAACGCTTCAACAAGATGATGGTACATATAGGGGGTGTTCATTCCTATACTTGGGTTCTGTTCGAACAGCTGGTTTATGAGAATTCTGTTTTCTTCTTGATCTAATACTTCAGCAAGTACCATCCAAATTTGGCTAGCCCAAGAGACTTGATTCGTGTCACCACTTACAAAGAATCCTTTTTGTTCATCCCATAAATGTTGAAGGGTTGCCTCAACAACTTTGGTTAATTTTAATTCCAAATACGTTTTTTTGCTTTCATCAAGAAGTTCAGCTAATCGGATCGTTCTTCTTAGTGTATAAATCAAAATTGCTTGTGATGGGGCTTGTTTGTTTAACTCCTCATGCCAATCGATAAATGCCCACCAAGTCGAGCTATCTGTTACAATCCCTCTTTCATCTAATCTCTCTAATGCTAATTCAACTTGACGGTAAGCAAGAGGCCATAGTTCTTCAAGTGTTTCTTGATCATTGGTTGCCTCATAGTAGTCGTACAGGGTCGTCGTAAAAAATAACGAATAGTCATACAAATACGTATCATCTGGTACGAGTGTTGGTGCTATAAATAAATTGGCTGAAACTTGTCCTTGTTCATTTGGTACACCCGCAAAAAGGTATAAGCATCGTTTAACTAGATCATTACTTTGAAATGTCTCGTAGTTTGCGAGTGCTTGTAATCGAAGATCTCCTAGCCATAGACGGCGGTCTCTTTTGGGACCGTCTTCGAAAACATCTTGCATGCAGTCTTCTAGTGTTTTAATGCTAATTCGATCCATTTGTTCAAGCTCGCTATCTTGATAATTCATTTTTGGTACGTGGGTATTATCTGCTGATGTCACAGTTTCACAGCTGATTTCGTCAAATGCTACACGATATTTTTGAGAAGTATCTAAAATCTCTACTTTCATATAACGGAAGCTATAGCGCCTTGGTAAGGTGATGGTTTCAGGCAAGACATCGACATGAATGGTTTCTTCCTGTAGCCAAGAGCTACTGATCCAACCATTATATGTTGAAAAAGGCACCGCTACCTCCACTGGCATTTCTCCAAATGTTAAACGGATATGGAGAGGGGCATCCGGTGGACTTCCAACAGCTCGGATTTTTAGTGTTACATATCCTACTTGGTGCTGGCCGAAATCTACGATGAAACTATCCCCTTTTCCATAATCCTTTTCTACAAGCTTTTCTACTGCTTCTGTTACAATGCATTTCCAGCCATGTATGATGTCAGGATCCTCTACCGTTTTAACTAAATTAATCGGCTTAGTTACTTGCTTTTTCAAGGTTGGCTTCAGGCTTTCTGCTTTTTGAATAAAATCCTCGTTTCGATCAATTTTCCTCTCGGCTGCTACTTGAAAATTCATTTCTATTCAACTCCAATCGTTCATTTAAGCTTGATAAATATTTCTGGAATACACCGTTTCTTCCTTTATAGATTCCTCTGCTCTCTTCTCGTTTTTTCAAATAGAATAAAAGAATAACGCATAATCACAAAAGAGGTTATACTTCCTCCGAATAAGACTGTAATAGCTGGTAAGTGCATGCTAACGACATAAAGACCATATATTGATAACGCCATGAGTACCGTCATGACCGGATGCTTAAAATTTAACAGAAAAGCATTTCGTATGATTAATAGATAACTCAAATGATAATGAACAAATAAAGGAATAGCATAAAAAACGGTTAACACAAACATTAGTATCGCGATAAACATCGGGATATGCAGAAACTGCCAATAAGGATTCGTCAGATGTTGTAGGATCTGACTATCAATATATAAAACCGCTCCGATGACCATTAGGATATATCCCAAAATGTTAGCTCTTTTAAAATCAGTTTGAAATGCTTTTAGAAAGCTTTTAAAAATAGGAATATCATGTTCACCCATAATCCATTTTCTCACAACTGCGAACATCGCTATCGTAGCTGGGAAAAAGCCTGCTAAAACCAGACCAACTAATGAAAACACGATCCAAAGAAGATTCACATATGCCAATTTAATGATCCACTCTGTTACCTCGTGAAACCTTCCAACCAACCCTCCAAATCTCATTGGAGACCCTCCCTCGTTTGTTCTTATCTAAAAATTACTCCCCGTAACAATACGGAGAGTAACATCATCTATCTCCTATCCTTTAACAGCACCACTAGTCATACCTTTCATTACAAGCTTATTTAAAAACAAATATAGGATTAATGTAGGGATAACCGCTAATGAAATTGAAGCAAAGGTTGGCCCCCATTGACGTGTTCCATATTCACCTGTAAAACTAATTAAACCAGTTTGAATGGTACGTAAGTTAGAATCACTAATAAAGGTCATGGCAAAAATCAAATCGTTCCAAGCAAAGAAGAATTGAACTAAAGCAACTGTAACAATTGCATTTTTCAGTAATGGAAAAGCAATTTTAAAGAAAAATTGATAAATATTTGCCCCATCCATGATCGATGATTCTAATAATTCATTCGGTACTGATTTGAAATAACCGACAAATAAGAAGATTGTTAATGGTAAACCGAAAACCGTATAAATTAGCATAAGGCCAAAAAGATTGTTTAATAGCCCTAAATTAAAATACATTGTAAAAAGTGGAAGTAAAACAATTTGTACAGGAATCATAATACCTGCTAAAAATAGAAGCATTACTTTATCTTTTAATTTCCATCTCATTTTCTCAATTGCAAAAGCAGCCATTGACCCTAACAAGATAATTAGGAATAAAGCTGGAAAAACAGCGATTATACTATTTTTGAAGTAAACATTCATCTTTCCTGAAGTCCATGCCGTAACATAGTTATCGAGATAGAAACTTTGCGGTAAAGAAAACATTGGATTTACTGCAATTTCATTCGGTGTTTTGAGTGAAGATAGTAAAAGCCAAATGATTGGATAGATCAAAATAAGTACAAACAAAAAGATTAAGGTCATCCCGACCACAGATCCTAATCGATACTTTTTCTTCGTCTTAACTTGTGTTGTTTGTTTATTCATTTCTAGATTTGTTTGCATCTTTCTCCCCTCCATTCATTAGGCAACGTCCTTACGTGCAAATCTATAAACTAGTAAAGTAACTCCTAAACATAACAACAGAAGATAAACGGCAATGGTACTACCGTATCCGTACTGACTATATGTGAAAGAGGTATCGTACATATACATCGTTAACATCGTTGTACTATTACCTGGTCCACCACCAGTTAACGCAACGGCTGTTTCAAAGACCTTTAATGTACCATTTAAACTAAAGATCACAGCTGAAATCAGAATCGGACGAATCATCGGAAGAACAATATTGTAGACAAGAGTTAGTCCTTTTGCTCCATCTAACTTTGCCGCTTCTAAAACATCCTCAGGAATATCAATTAATCCGGCAAATAAAATAACGGCATAAAAGCCCATTGATTTCCAAATATCCATAATCACAAGAACGGCAAAAGCCGTGTCACCTTGTGCTAACCAAGGCTGAACCAACATATCTAAACTTAAGCTTGCTAACAAGCTATTAATTAAACCCAGTTGAGGAGAAAATTCAAATAATTTAGAGAACATCTCAGCCACTGCAACGGCTGGTAGGATTACAGGGAAGAATACTAATGTTCTAACTAAAAAGGAAGCTTTCTTTAGATAAAAGACAAAAAGTAAAGCCAATGCGAGCCCCAAGACAACCTGTCCTGTCGTAACAAGAGCTGCATACTTAATACTTAACCCTAAACTATTTTTAAAGTTTCGATCACTAAAGACCTCTAGGTAATTACTAATTCCTACAAACTCAAACCCTCGAATCGGAGAGCCCTCGAAAAAGGAATAACCTATTGACCAAAAGGTAGGGATTAATAAAATAAGTAAATATAATATCATCGCAGGTCCTATAAAAAGGAAAATCGCTTTTCTGTCTTGCAATACGGTGTTCATACTTCCACTCCTTTCCAATTTATAAAGAAGGAAGGTCCTGGAATGGACCTTCATTCAACTAGATTTATTCTAACTCTGCTAAATACTCTTCAGGTGACATATCACCATTTGTGAGAAGTTGAACGTTGATTTCTGCTGCATCCTTCTTACGAGCATCAAAATAAGCTTCGAACCAAAGCGATGCACTTTGAACATTGTTAAGCTCTTCTGTTACCGCTTGCGTTAATGAACTTACATTGTCTGGTGTTTCATTAACTAAAAGACCACTGATCATTCCATAATCTGCTAAAGCACGATCTGCATAATTCGTATATAAGTATTGAACCCAATCTTTCATAGCATCATCAAATTTATTTTTCGCAAATACCGTTACGAATCCAGCATTCATATTGTAATCTTCTAATGTTCCAACTCCACCTTCAACCGTTGGCACGTTGAAGAATCCAACTCCATCTGGACCACCAATGTGATTTCTAGTTTCATCATGAATGTCACCTAAAATCCAGCTTCCCATGTAAATCATTGCCGCTTGCCCGTTTAGAAACATATCATTGGCTGTTTGATAGTCAATTGCATTAAATCCTTGTCCGAAATAACCCTTCTGAGCCATTTCTTGTACCATGGAAGTTGCTTCAATAAAGCCTTCATCCATTATTGATAATTCTCCGCTATCAACACGTCCCATTGCATCAACACCATACAAACGAGTAGTATATGCATTAATGTAACGTGTTAGTGGCCATCTATCTTGTCCAGCTACTGCAAAAGGTTGAACTCCGTTTTCTAGAAGAGTTTCACTTACTTCTAATAGTTCATTCCATGTTGTTGGAATTTCTAGACCATTTGCTTCAAAAATTTCTTTGTTATACCAGAATCCTTCGATATTTAGCTCCATTGGAACCGCATACAATCCTCTTCCTCCACTTAATTGTTTAAGCAGATCAACAGCACCTGGATTTAATTTATCGAAGATTCCCATTTCTTTAAACGCTTCTTCAATATCAACAACTAAATCAGCATCAATTAGTTCTTGCAAAGGTTGATCTGAATGATAAGCAAACATTTCAGGAAGATCGTTACTTGAGGCAAGCAACTGAATTCTTTGAGTAGTGTTTGTTTGATCAACTACTTCAAGTTCAACATCAAAATTAGGATTATTTGCTTCCGCGTACTCTCTTGCCATCGGTAATACGACACGAGGCTGCCCTTCATTTTCTGTTCTATTATGCATGTATTTAATCGTTCTAGCCTCGCCGCCTGTTTCAACAATTCCCTCATTCTCACTGCTGGATTGTTCTGAACTGTTGTTGGAACAACCAACAATCGTTAACATGGAAGCGATTACACATACCATTAGTAAAAGCCACTTCTTGCTCATTGTGTTTCCCCCTCAAATCTGTTTTTGTTTTTGAGAACTTCGTTTAAGTTCTTAAGTTAATTGTAAGCGGTGCCAAAGTTTTTTTTTAAGTGCCTCATTTTTTTGATTATGTCCGAGTTTTTTTGTTGAGTGTGGATTTCCCTGGATATAATTACCTAATTTCATTGATTTTCTGTGGATGTAATCATTATGACATGTAAAAAGGTGTGACAAAAGGTTTTATTCCTTTTATCACACCAATCTAGTTAAGAACTATAACTTTCTTCTAATAAAAAAAAGATCCAAGGTCTTTCAGCGTTTTAGGGTCTTCCTGCATGTTCTGGTTTCCCTGGTTCCTCCCTTTTTCCTGGAGGATTACTGTTTCCTGGCTTCGTAAAAGTTAGACTATCAATCCGCAGGTCAGCTTCGTGAAACACAACGTAAAGGTCTTTTGTTTCTTGAGTATTTCCTGTTAACTTTGTAGTTACATCAACATAGCCAAGTTCATTGACCGTAACGTTTGTGTGATCAACAGTATAAGAATTTGGCCCTGTGACAGGTACGTTAATTTCTGCAATAGGCTTGCTGTCAGGTGAACCTAGATGCAATGAGATTTGACCGCTTTTTACATCGGTAGCCACTCTTGCTGTAACCTCTTTTGCATTAGAAAGTTTCACATTTGGTATAGCAACCCATGAACCTTCTTGCTTAGACCTTACCGCATGATAGCCTCCGACAACTTTATTCTCTTTAAGATTTGCTGCTGTTCTGCCTTTAGAAACTTCATGATAAACAACCTCATGAGAAGAGAAACTATGATCAAATACATTAAAAGTATCAGCTTGTAAAGTGGCAATTGAGCTTCCTTTTACTTTGATTTTTTGCTCTTCCTTAATATTTTCAGAAGAAGATCCGACCATTAACGTATATTGATTTTCTTCTACAATGAAATCTCCTAAATTAACGTCCCAAACAGCGAAATCTTGTGGATTGACTGATAATGTTACTGTTCTAGTCTCCCCTGGCTCAATTTCAACTTTATCAAATGAAACCAGCTGTTTTTTAGGAGCATAATTTTTGTAGGCTGAATTATTGTTCTTAATATACAGTTGAATGACCTCTGACGTTTTCACTTCGCCAGTATTTGTTACGTTAACTGTAACATTAAACGTTTTTTTACTATCTGCTTCGGTAGGTACTGTAAAATCAGAAAATCCGAATTCACTATAAGAAAGTCCATGACCAAACTCGTAAGTAACCGGAGCTTCCGTATACATGTAAGTTAACTTTGTATCAATCGGATCCGAGTTGAGCATGTCTACTGTGTAGCGAGGATCAATGTTAACCCCTACAACGTCAGTACTATTACCCTCAGGAATAGAATATTTACTGAGGGAAGGTAATGCAGACATATCTGCATACCAAGTAGAAGTTAAACGTCCTGTTGGTGCGTAATCGCCATACAACACTTCGGCCAAGGCTACAGAATCATATTGCCCTGCATATGGTTGATAGATAATAGCATTCACATTCGGATTATTCTCTATCTTGTCAAGTGCTACAGGAAAACTAGAAGTTACAACAACAACTGTCTTTTTCCCTTGTGCAGCAAATGCTTCTGAAACTCTCTCCACTAGTTCGTAATCCGTTTCACCCATGTAAAGACTGGATCGGTCATTACCTTCCCCTGCGCTGTGACGTGGGATAGCACCAACAAACACAACCGCATAATCATCTACTGACGCGCGTTCAACTACATCTTCTCCAGCTTTTCTAATAATCGTCTTTTCAAATTTTGATCTGTCGTCACGAATAGCTGCATTCGTTGCGTTATTTAAGGTAGAAGTTGACGTTACTAAATTCCCTTTATCACTTGTCGTAATCATTCTACCATTCAAATAATACCAATTTGAAAATTCACCAGTAAATCCAGTTCTAAATCCGTTACTAATGATCGAAACCGATTGATCTTCATTTTGCTCGATTCGTAATCTAGGAGGAATTGTACTTGTATTTCCAAGAAGCAACTCTTGACTCCAGTCATTGCTCGTAATATTTAGAATTGTGTTATCTGTATTTCCTAAAGCTACATTTCCTGCGTTAGGAGAAGTGACCCAGCGTTCATTTAAAATAGATCGTAAACTGTGTCCTTCTTGTCCCCAATCATATTGTTCAAATAAGTGTGCAGGATCATTAGAATTCAATGGTTCTTCAGTAGTCTGTAATACTGATCCTTCTGCCCCTGCATTAGCATTTGCTGTTACAGTCTGATCAAGTAATTTAGAGGATAATCCAATGATCGGAGCACCTGTGTGATAAGAAATCCGATCGCCACCTATTTTTCTAATAATTGCACTTAACGGAGAAATTCCTGAATTTGTAATTTCCGGTGTAACCCTTAGAGATGCTGTTGGTTTAAACCTAGCATCTGCGTAAATTCCAGATATAGATGCGTTCTCATTCTTATTTAAAGGTAACGCCCCATCATTTTTTAAAAGTACGATGCTTTCTTTAGCTGCTTGCAATGCAATATCTTGATGTTCAGGAATATGATAATTAGAAGGGGTTGTGGCAACATCTTTAGCGTATTGGGCGAATGGATAATACTTTGGAATCCCCTCTTCATCTACTTCATTGAAAATCCCAACCCTAACCATTTGGTTCACATGAGGTCGAGCTGCTTCAATCAAATCTTCCTTTGACAATCCGTATAATCCTTGCTCTACCGCATCTACTAGTCCAAGTACATCTGTTAGTGCATCTTGTGGATTAGGAGAAGGCCTTCCCGCGTTTGATTTTGCTAGTACCATTAAAGCCGTAGCATGAGTGCGGTCAACAGCGTATGTTTGATCGTAGCCATTGCCTTGTTGAACTCTTCCAGCAGATGTCTCTGGACCGAATACGTGTGCATCTGCATTAAAATCTGGTGAACTGTAAACGCCATATTTAGCATAGTTATTTGCGTGTAATTGCAACGGTGACAAGATATTTGGTACTCCATTTGTTCGACCAAATGAAGTCATAACACCAGAAACTGAACCAGTTGAAAGTGGCAATAAAGCTGCTCGGGTCTGATACTCATATTGAGCACGTGCCCCCGCCAAATAGCTAGCTGAAAATCGGTACCATTGTGAATTGTATACGGAGTAATGTTTAGTCCCAACAGCTGCTCTCATCCAGAATCCATCATTACTTTCTGGTAAATCGGTCCCTCCTAACCCTGCTGCCATATTATCGACTAGAACAGAGGTAAGATAGGCATCTTCCGAATAGCCCTCGTCAAAACGCCCACTCAAAGGATTAATTCGTAAATCTGTTTCCACAGTGAACGCTACAGTTGGGGAGGCATTAGGTCCACCATGGATGTTTGATTCACCTTGTTTTACTTTTAAAGTATTTAACTTCTCACTGCCCATTACTTTACCAATATCGGTTAACAATTGTTTGTTCCACGTTTGCCCCATCCCAACGAGAGCAGGAAAATCGGTAGATATACCTTGGACATTGTCGGCTGCTGAAAGAGCTCCTGGAATGACTTTCCCAGCGTGTTTTCCTCGTTGTAGAGTATAGTGATTACGAGATCCTGTTGCGTAAACCGCTGGACCTTCTAGACCCGTATATTCAAAATAAGTATCAACATACTCGTCTAAATGCTCCGGATTCCCATCAAATAACGGCATCCCATCGAACACTCCACCACTTTGTGTCTTAAAGGAAACACCCTGCTCCTGTCTTTCTGTAGCAAAACCAACTGGTTGAAAGCTAGTACTAACTAGCGTCAGTCCTAGGAACGCTAACAAACATCTTTTTCCAAATCGCTTGACTGGGGATTTTTGCATGTACCTCACCCTTTTCTTGTTTAATAGATGAATTCGCTTTCAAAAAAATACTTGTTCGTCATCTAGAAGTTAATTCATAGGTGCAGGTCAAACATCTATCAATAAGCATTCACCTCCCTTTAGTAACTCCTGTTCTGATTTGGATAAAGACTACCTCACTACTTCTAACCAGTTTCCATCCACTGGAATCTCAGTTTCTCGTATTTCACCATTCTTTTCATAGCGAAGAATCCCATGACCATAAGTCGCTCTAACTCTAATCTTCTTGGAATCCATGAAAATTTCTACGTCACCTTCATTGATTGGTACCGTTCCATCCATCCACACTAATCCACCAAGATGAGGTTCTACCATAAAGGTTTCATATCCAGGACTTAGTGGTTTGACACCTAGATAATATTTACCAATTAAGAACATCGGGCTTGCACCCCAGGCGTGACACAAACTTTTTCCGTAACGCATTCCATACATTTCAAAATGTTCTGTCCCAGTTTGATTTGGATCATATTCCTCCCAAAAACTTGTCGCCCCTAAATCAAGCATTCCTCCCCAATATTGAAGCATCTCCTCAAGCACAAATTGATGTTCTCCGACCTCACACAGAGAGGCTAATTCATAGAACCGCATATACGGAGTTTTAATCGGCTGTACATCAGGGTTAAGTAACACATTTTTCTTTACCTCTTCAGCTTGTTTATCATTTAAATATCCAAACATTAGAGCAAACATATTAGGATACTTCGTTACTTTAGAATTAAGAATTCCATCCGCACGACTGTGTACGAGACCTCCTATATTTTCATTCCAGAAGATATCTATGATTTTTTCCTTGAGTGTCAATGCCTGTTCTTGAAAATCTTGTACTCTGTCACTGTCTCCGACCAATTGGGACACTAACGCCATCGTTTCCAAGCTGCGACATAGTAACAACTGAATCGTACTCACTTCTCCTCGATTATCAAGATCAGCCCAGTCGACAAACACCCAGTCTTTTTCAATCCCTTCCATTAAGCCATCGTTATTACGACGTCCTAAACAGAAATCCATCAGAGAGAGCATCCTTTCATACTGTGATTTCACAAATGAATCATCACCCGTATACAAATAATAATCGTATATCCCCGAAAACCAATATAAGCTATAATCGACGATTGTATTTAAATGAGTAACAATTGGATCCTTTCCTCTTAATGCGACTAAAGTTCGCTTAACAACGTCTCGATCAAAGAAACTATAATAATTTAATAAAAAGGATTGATAGGCATCTCCTGACCAGACCCAGCGATCTCGCTTTATTCCATCAAAGAAAAATTCTCTCGTATTAAGATGAAAGGTATACTGTGATGTCACCCAAATTTGATTAAGTTGATCGTTGGAGCTTCTAAAACGCCCACGATAGTCAACAGGTAGGTATTCATACAGCATAGAGATCGAGTCCAGTTGAAAATCATTTGATTCAGGAACAATTTGGACATAGCGATAGGCTCGAGACTCTGTTAACGTAAAAATTTCTGTTTGTGAACCGTCAACGGTTATGCGATCTAATAATACACAATGATCTCGGTCTTCTGCTTCTTCTCTAGACTCTCCGTAGTAAACCGTCACATCACTTTGTCCTTTTATCCCGTTCAGCTGCAGAAAGCCGAATGTCTCCTTCCCAAAATCCACAAACCAGCCCTCTGCTCTTTTTTCTACAGTTACAGGATGCTGTTCACTCGTTTCCAAACGGTATTGTGATGGCGTTGTTTTAGGATCATTCAATTCATTTGGCCAACACCCTACCTGATACCAATGTTTATCGTAACAGGACACTTTCCATTCATCGTTCGTTTTCAAATGTTCTCCTTTCATATATAAGGCCGGAATTCCGACGTCATTATAGACGGCTACACTTATTTCATGCTTCCCTGCAGGCAACAACATACGTTGTTTGTTATGTCTTTCATTGTCTTTCCCGTCTAAATAAACAGCGAATTGTCCATCTGTATGAATCTCTACTTCCTCCGGCATTTCTAACTCATACGTGTAAGTAAAACGAACGGAACTATAATGACGGTCTAAGCGCCAATAGGCAGGGTAGATAACTTCACGCATTTTTCGTTTTACGGAAATTTGCTCATGTAACCAAACTTCCCAATCCCCTGGGTACCAAATCCAACATACATTTTCTCTATCTCCTTCTTTTATCAATGCTTCCTCACTCCTTAATTCTTTTCAAGAGATAACGCCTATAGAAGATTCTCAAACTGTCTTAAGATAATTGTAAGCGGTGCCATTATGATTTTTAAGTGTCTCATTTTTTTGATTTTGTCTGCATTTTTATGAATAGTACTAAAAATATTAATTTCATAGTCATGTCCACTCCTTCGTTCTAACAAAAAAGACTGATGATCAAGAGAAAGGACACTGAAAAAGTTCGAGTTGCCTTTTTCTACTGTCCTAAAAATTGATCACCAGTCTTTATTATTTATTTCTTCATCCCATATCCTTCATCTAAATTGGCTTGGGGTCACACCCGTAGCTTTTTTAAAAATTTCAGAAAAGTGTCTGTAAGTTTGATAACCCACCATTTCACTTACAACAGAAACTTTTTGCCCTGATTTAAGTAGCGATTTTGCCTGCTCAATTCGGAAACGAGTCAAATATTTAATATAGGATTCACCCATTTCTTCTTTAAAGAGATAGCTTAAATAGGTTGGGTTCATATCAACCTTTTCTGCTACCTGTTGTAGAGTTAAATCTTCATTATAATGCCCTTCGATATACTGTAATGCTCGGTTAATAGCCGAATGCTTCTTTTCTTGGGTATTCTTTATGGTCCAATCCCACATTTGTTTCATTTGCTTGCGGAGCCATAGTGCCATTTCATCTCTTGTTTGGGCGTTACGAATCTCCCTGTAAGCTGATAGGTTGCTAACTGTTTCACATTCGACTCTCCAGCTGTTTCTTTGACAACCTCGATGACTAAATAAATCAGCTTTAATAGTTCACGCTCTGCCATGTCTCGATCAAGCTTCTCAAATTCAATCCAATCTATATATTGAGTTAAGGCATTTTCTGTTCCCGTTTCATCTCTTTTACGCATTGAAGATAAAATGTCCTTTACTTGATTAGAAAGTTCCTCGGGAATAACCGTATCTTTCGGTAAATTTTCAAAACGAATCCAACCTTCTTCTTCAAGAAAACACCCGTATTCCAAGGCATTCAGTGCCTCACGGTAACTTTTTGACAATAATTCTAAATCGTTGTAAATCTGACCCGAACCTACTATTCCATTGGTACGGTTAATCCACTCTGTTATATACTGTTCCGTCAGAGAAAAATCTTGGTTAAAATAAAAAATGACCACTAAATCCCGTTTCCCATTCCAGACTGAGACCATTGTAACTGAGTCATTTCTGATGATGGGCATTTTTTCTTTTCCGTAATAGGAAATAACAGTTGCCGCAACCACACGATCCGCTTCGGTGCGAAAATGTTCATGCCATTTCTTATAGGCATCGTCTTTGTTTAATAACAAGTCTAAAGTTGCTTTCTCCATTAACTCTTGCTTGGTTTTCTTTCGTTCTAATTTTAGATTTGTCATTTCATTTTGATCTTCTATCCTTTTCAGCGTTCTCTCGACCGCTTCCTCAATCATGGGAATTGTTACTGGCTTATCAAGGTAGTCCGCTACACCTAGTTTAAGAGCTTTTTTCACATATTCAAATTCATTAAAACCACTAAAGACAATGCAAATTGTAGTAGGTGCTTCTTTCATGATTTTCTGTATTAGCTCTAATCCGTCCATACCTGGCATTCTAATATCTGTAAAAACGATATCTGGTTTCAGCGTTTGAAACAGCTCAAATGCTGAAATCCCGTCGCTCGCAGTACCTACTACTTCAATACCGTATTGAGCCCAATGAATCAGTGATTTCAAACCCTGAATCACGATATATTCATCATCAAATATGACTGCCTTAAGCATTAAGAACCCTCCTTATCTTTGGGCAAGCGAATTTCTACTATTGTGCCTTGATTGACAACACTGTTGATTTCAAAAGAACTTTCAGGGCCATAATAGAGCAATAATCGCTCTCTAATATTTTGTAAGCCATAGCCCATCTCTGTAACAGCTAAATCTTCAATACCAATCCCGTCATCTTCCACTATAAATATCATTGTTTCAGATTCTAATCGACCAATTAATTTTACTGTTCCTTTGCCAACTTTTCTTTCTAGCCCATGAGTAATCGCATTTTCAATCATCGGTTGAAGTATTAACTTTAAAATCATTTTATCCAATAGCTGTTCTTCGACATCTTGGATATATTGAAAACGATTACTAAATCTAATATTTTGAATCGTTACATAATGTTTAATATGCTCCAATTCCTTTGAAAGGGGGATGGTTTCTTTTCCATGATTTAAACTAATTTTAAAACTTTCCGACAAAGCTACTGTCATCTTGGAGATTTGCTCATTTTTGTCAATCATCGCCATCCAATAAATTGAATCAAGCGTGTTATATAAGAAGTGCGGATTGATTTGTGCTTGTAAAGCCCGTAATTCTGCTTCTTTTCCTTTCAATTGAGAACGAATTAACTGCTCGTTTAAACTTCTATTTTCAGTAGTAATCTGTTTAAACGTCCCACCTATTAATTCTAATTCATCTTTATCACTAGCCGTCGTTGTTCCTGTTCCTTTCGACCAATCCATCATCATATTCTTAATTTGTCGAATAGGACTTGTAATTTTACTAGAGAGGAAAACAGAGAGAATCAAGACTAGTAATGTAATCAAAATAGCAATAGCGAAAGTAGCTGTCCGGATCTGAACAGAGTCTCTAAAAAGATCCTCATTTTTCATCACCGATAAGTAAGTCCAGCCAGTTGTTTGGTTCGTATAATGACTAGTGATATATCCCTTTTTTTCTAATTCTTGTAAAACAAAACTAAGGCTATCAATTGTATACATAGGATCAGAATCAGGACGGGAATCATAAACAGTTTTAACTACACCATCTGAAGAATCTAGAATAATCATCCCTTCTGATTCTCTTTCATCCAACATATTGGAAAATAGCGACTTTTTAATATTAACTACCAGAAGTCCAATTGGTTCACGGCTGAATTGCTCAGGATTTAATAGTAATTTAACAGAGGAGAATGTATCCGGCTTATTTTCTAGAACGTTATAATCAATAAAAATTTCCTTCCCTTTTGCTTCTAAACTCTTTTGATACCAAAGGGTTTGAGAAATTCTTCTTGGGTTATTTTGATAAGAATCGATTAAATTCGATCTTCCATAACAAACCGAACGAAACGCATTATCCAGGACGCAAACAGAGTCAATATAGCGTTGATCAACTAAATAATTAGATAAGATTCTCTGCAGAATGGCATAGGTTTGCCAACCAATAATATCTTGATCATTACTTCTACTACTGCCACTTTGAATTAACTCTTGTCGTAACGTTTGGTCTGATAGAATTAATCTTTGTGTATTAATAATATTACGAAAAATAACATCTGAGGTTTCACTTGTTGTTTTAAGCCTACTTTGATTATTCTCAATATGATTTTTAACAAGTGCCTGATTGGCCAAATTATAAGAGATAAAACCAAGCAATAAAATGGGTAAAATAGATAGTACGATTAATGCTGCTAGAATTCGATTTTTGAATTTTTGCAGGTGGAAAATTCTAACCATTTTTTGAAGCAATCGATTCATTTCCAATCATCCTTTAAGATCCATTCTGTATGTTCTGAGTCGTATGTATTATAGTCTATTTATTAGTTAATTACTTCTTTTTTGATGAATCATGCTATACAATAATAGATAGTAAACTAGGGAGGTCTTCTCTCATGAAAAAGGTTAGAAGCGAATTTATTGGACAATCGTACTTCAAAAATAATCTCAATTTCCATATTAATCGTTGGAAAGAAGGATTTGAGAACCCTCATCACATTCATGATTTTATTGAAATAACGATTATTGAAGAAGGCAAAGGTTTTCATCATGTCGATGATCATATTATCCCTGTCAATAAAGGTGAATTATTTTTAATCCCAATTGGAGCAAGCCATGTATTTCGTCCAACCTCACCTACTTCTATTCATCCCCTTACCGTCTATAATGTTCTATTTGATCGACAAGTTCTAGACTCACTTATGAAAGAAACAACTAGAATAGGAGACACGAGTCTTTCAATTTGGCTTTCTAGTTTAGGTATAAAATCAACTTTTTCCTTCTTACATGTAAGTGATCATCAAGATATTTGTTTAAATTTAATTCGATCTATGTACTTTGAATATCAACAAAAGCAGCCCGGTTATCCCATCATTGTTACAGCAAAAATTCACGAACTTATGCTCCAGTTATTTCGGATGAAACACCGTCATACTGAAGCCTCTCTACCGAAATTATCAGTATTTGCTATTGACGAGGTAGTCTCCTATATGACAGAGCATTTAAATCAAACGATTACACTAGCACATGTAGCGAATAAGATGAATGTAAGTGAACGCCATTTTTCACGAATGTTTAAAAAATACACTGGACAAACGTTTAATGAATACCTTCAAAATAAAAGAATTGAACGAAGTTGTGAACTGCTAGTTACAACAGACTTGTCAATCAAAGAGATTAGTTATTTCATTGGATACAAGGACACCGATCACTTCCGTAAACTATTTACAAAAAAACTTGGTTTATCCCCTCATCAGTATCGAAAAAATGTTTAGAATAAGAATAGCATTAACACGACAAAAATAGATATAAATCCCACCTTATCAACCTATTTGAAAACTCTTCAACAAAAGTCACAATTCAAGAGAGCTACAAAGGAGTTGTCCCAAGCACTGAATCGAGTTGCTATACAAAAACCTTAAGAAGAGAAACCCTCTCCTCTTAAGGTAAGTGCTAAAAGAGCCATTGCGTCCTCTTTTATATTGTTTAGAATACTCTCTTTAAAATCTCCCTTCTACCAATTTTTGCATTTTCAACTAAATTTGCTTGTGCGGGTAATAATTTTACAATAACAATTAGTTTATCACTTTTACATTTTCAATAGTCGACTCAAACTCATAACACCCTGATCCTATTTGACAAATTGCTTTTCCATCTTCATAACCAACAACATTGACTTCGTTGTGCTTTTGAATTAAGTGTCCATCCACTTTTACAGTATTTTTGTTTGTAGTAGGAAGCCAAACAGTTGCAGTTGTATTCGCAGGAATTGAAACATGATAAGTAAGTGTATCGCCTTTCATGTTCCATTCACTTTTTATTGTGCCATAGACAGACTTATACTCTCCACTGACTGAGGTAAGACGCTTATATTTATCAATATTTGGTTGTAGATTGATATGTTTAAACCCAGGTTGCGCCTCATCATTGGATATACCTGCCGCATATTTGTACATCCATTCGGCAATTGCGCCATAAGCGTAGTGGTTAAATGAATTCATAGCAACATCGCCAAAGCCCTCTTCGATAGAATAAGAATTCCAGCGTTCCCAGACTGTTGTTGCTCCATTTTTTACGGAGTATAACCAGGAAGGCATCTGATCCTGTAACAATAGGGAGTAAGCAACTTCCGAATGACCTACCTCGGATAATATTGGAGCAATCACATTTACTCCAAGAAACCCAACTGACAATGTATTTTCTGCATAATTAACACGATTACTATTCGGATGTTTTTGCTTGTACTCTGTATTATTTTTTATATTTTCAACAAGTAACTCAACCATTTGCTGCTTCTGGTCTTCATTCTCATACAACTCTAATTTGATAGTCCAAAGCAGACCGCATTGGCTGTTATCTTCTACATCAGCGGAGGAATAAAAATTAGGCATCATAAAAGGAGAGCCCTTCGTACACTTCAATGTTAATATCCCATTGTTATCTATTTCAATGTAATTCTTAATATATTCTTTTTTAATCTTTTCAAACAGCTTTCCATATTTTTCCGCTTCCTCTTGTTTCCCAATAGCTATTGACATTTTCTCCATCAATTTTGCATCATAAGCATAATAAGCATCACTTAAAAGCTCTTTAGCTGTTCCCTCAAAATTCAACCAATCCCCTATACTACCTGGTCCCCTAAATGTTTCTCCTGTTTGACTATAAATCCAATCCATATATTTTACCATGGCTTTGTAGTTATTTTCGATAATAGTTGTATCACCAGTCATCTGCCATACTGTCCAAGGAACAACGACACCAGCATCTGCCCAGCCACCATTTCCTACAACACCCATGAAATCTGCAAATCTTCCACTCGGTGTTGAGGAATGGAATGTTCCTTCGCCATATGCTTCTTGAGAATCTGTGAGCATCTCCATCCAATTCTCCAAGAAAATAGCAGCATCCATATTGTATAAGGCAGTGTTCGCAAAAAGTTGGGTATCACCTGACCAACCAACTCTTTCGTCTCTTTGTGGGCAATCAGTTGGAATCCAAAGATAATTCCCTCTATGCCCCCATAAAATATTTGAAAATAGGTTATTAATATCTTGTTGTGACGTGACGATACTTCCCGTCTCCTCAAGCGCAGACATGGTAACTTTCCCGATTAAGCTATTAACATAAATTGTAGTATTTGGTGAAACCACTGTAGCTTCAACATATCTAAAACCATGAAAAGTCAAAGTAGGCTGATATGTTTCTCCTTCTAAGTCTCCCTTTAGAGTGTAGTAATCGGTTGCTTTTGCTGAACGTAAGTTTGCTGTATATATGGACCCTTTAGGACCATCAGCCCCCTCACTATCGTCATTTAACATCTCAGCAAAACGCAATTTGATTTGACTTCCCTTTTCTCCTTGAACCGTGATTCTAGGAATACCCACCATATTTTGTCCAAGGTCAAAAATTACCGTTTCGTTTTCAGAGATTGTAACATTACATTCTTTCGCTCGCTGTGAATCAAGAATTGTCCGACTGGAATCAATCTCAATCGTTCCTCTTCCATTTTTACTAGCGTCTTGATTAATTACGTCTTCATAATACGTGATCGTTTGTGGGAATTGATCCAGTTCATCGATTATTTTTGCTGTATCCCCATTAAATGCGGTAACAGTCGCATTAGGGAAAACTTTTGTGTAATCATGTTCTTTCACATCATTCCATTTCGAATCATCAAACCTGATATCATTCCATCCTTCTATCTCCATAGTTGCATCGTAAGTTTCTCCATCATAAATGTCGTTTGAACGGATAGGACCATTATCTGTTGCTTTCCAACCAGAATGAACATCCGTTACCACCGAATCTACCGAATCGTCTTCATAAGTTATTAATAACTTAGCAAATAAAGCGAGTTCATTGACTTCACCCGAATAATAGTTTGTAAGTCCATCTATTTCTCTTCCCTTTGATATTCGACAATTCCACCAACCATTTCCTAATACGGCAGCAAGAGTTACAGCGTCCCCTTTCATATAACGAGTTACATCATAGGTCATATAGTTGATCGTTGAATCATAATTCGTCCATCCTGGAGGCATAAATTCCACCGTAAGACTATCATCACCTTCATTAACAGTTCCTATTTTTTGCCCATTTATATAAGCATCATACACTCCTAATGCAGATATATATAGCCTTGCGCTTTTAACTTTTCCATTCAGCTTCGTTTCCTTTCTAAGTAAAGGTGCACCATGACTATTAGGATCTTTTCCATCCATTGAAATCCATTTGGCCCCGCTCCATCCTGTTACACCATCGGTACTTTTGAGACCTGTTTCGAAATATACACTCTCTTTAGTTTGAACCAGTTTATCATCTTGGTTCCATACAAGAACGGTCCAATAATATTTAGTAGATGGTTCAAGTGTATTCCCCAGATATTTAATGGCTACAGAGATATCTGATACGACTTTACCGCTATCCCATAGATCAGCCTCATTCATAACTAATTTTTCAGGGCTTGATGCTACAAGAATTTGATAAGCAATTTGTCTTTGTCCGTTTGAATCTGATGACATCATCCAACTAAACCGTGGTTTTTCAGCATCAACCCCTATCGGATTGTAAGCGTATTCAACTTTTAAGTTATGAATCCTTATTATTCCCTTTTCGGTAACCTCTTTTGTATTCATAATCTATATCCTCCTCAGTTAATAAGCTACGATTTATCTAAATAAATTATAGTATTGATTAAACAACAAAAAGACGGGTAATCAAGACATAATAGCAGGGAGATATAGACAAATTTAATTATGGAGTTTTAGGTTGTTAGCATGTAATTACGGTGAAGTGAAGAGGTTGCACAGATTGCAATTTCACCAGCATAAAATTGGGCAATTGATCGCGGGGTGCATGGTTTGTACTTTACGTATAAAGGCGAGAAGGCTGTTGATTTAATCTCCTTCACAATTGAATACATAAAAAACAAGAGGAAACGCAGTAGAGTAAAATCGACTGCGTTTCCTCTTGTTCTAATTATTTTTTTACATTGCCACTACTTATACCAGCATGATCGTGTTCAAGAGGTAACCAGTCAAGCACTTTTTTAATATAAAGGTTCCAATAATCCCAATCATGTCCTCCTGGACCTTCTTCATACGTTACATCCAAATTGAACTCTAGTAAACAATCTCGAAAATCTCGATTCTCATTTATAAGGAAGTCGTCTTCTCCACAAGCTACATATAGTTTCGGGATACTGACATTCTCTTCTATCAACTTGTTCACGATCCATTTGGGATTCATATCACTCTCAGCCACTTTAGTAAGATCTCCGAAACAGCCTTCCGCATAGGAACGAGTTTCAAAGAAGATTGAACTATCGTTTGTTCTGTTTTCAATTCCTTCCGTAATCAAGGCTGAAGACAAACCTGCGACATAACCAAATGTATCATGGTATTTCAAACCATTTCTAATAGCACCGTAGCCACCCATTGAGAGTCCAGCGATATATGTATCCTCTCTTTTGTCTGAAAGATGAAACATTTTTCGGGTAATCTCTACTAACTCCTTACCAATAAACTCACCATAATAATTGTTTACACCCGGATTATCAACATAGAACATATTATCACCAGAGGGCATGACAACAACTAAATCCTTTTCTTCTGCCCATCTTAATATATTTGTTCCGGTTATCCAATCTGTGTAATTTCCGAGCACACCATGAAGCAGATACAGCGTTTTAAATGGCTTTTGGTCTCTAACAGGCATACCCGGAAATAGAAACTTGTCTACTGGTAGTATTACATTCATTGGAACAGTTCTCCCCAATGACTTTGATAGAAAATTAGCTTGGATTAATGCCATCTTCGTTCCTCCTTAAAGAGATCTTTTTTTCAATTTGAAAAGAAGTGTTTCCACTTAACTAAAGTGTATGTTATAGATAAGAATATTCATAGTGAATGTTGTAGAACCGCTCTACTTTACCCGATAAACTCCTTAACAAAATAACTTGGATTTAACCTTTCTCCAGTAGCCTTCAGGATTTTGTCGTTCCAATGTAGCATTGCCCCATCAGAAAAAAAGTTGTCTTTCAAATAATCTCCCACTGCTAGTGTGAACAGGTCAGTTGAGATGTTGCTTGAGATAAAATGTTCCAGCTGTGAAGCTGTTAATTCTCCTAGCCAATAGTCTTGATAAGAGGCGGGTGCTAAGGAGAAATGCATTTTGGCTGCCCAGTCAGGATAACTGGTTTTTTCTGGAGGGTTAATGTACTGAATTTCTTTTACAAGTTTCCACCACATTTGGTTTAAATCTTGGTCCGGATCTTCATATAAAGCTTTTTCAAAAAATGAAAAAGTAATGATCCAGCGGGCTGATACTAACAATTGACGCTGTAGCATCTTATTGATTGCTGGTGCTAACGTATCCAGCTTTTCATCCTCAACACCTAAAAAGCGCTTTTGCCACGTTAGCGTTTTAGTCATTCGCCCAAAAAATAAAGCGATTGCTTCAGTGGTCAATGAATGGGAATGAAAGCGAAGTATAAAAGGCAATTCTCTTTTAATATACTTAAAATAAACCGCATGTCCGAACTCATGCAATAAGGCAGTAGTCCAAAACGAACTTTCATCCAGGTTTACAAGAATTCTCACGTCCCCTTTTCTATCAACATTCGTACAAAAACCAAATGGATTTTTGTTTTCTCGGGGATATAAATCACTTTTTTCAAGAATATCGCTTATATCTAGTCCCATTGACTTAAACGTTGAAACCGCTATTTGTTCTAAATCTTTATCTTTGTAGAACGAGTCCAGATTGGCACCACTAACAGAAGGGGCTTCCTGAAAAAAAGGATCGACATAATGCCAAGGCCGAAGATTTTCTTGAGAAATATCTAATTCCTCTGATCTTTCTCTATCAATTTCAGTTTTGATCTTACGAAACGGCTCATCCGATAACTCTTTTAACTGCTGAAAAATACCAAAAACCGTTTTTAAGTCTAACTCTTGAGTGTGAAAACTAAGTTCATAATAGTTCTCAAATCCTAATTGACGTGCATCTTCATTTCTTTTATGAACTAATTTCAAGAGATTCTTTTCTATTTCCTTCCCCACTTGTTTACTAGCTAACCAAGCTTCTTTTCTTTGGTTTTCATCCGTGCTATTTTTTAAAATGTTTAATAGATCGTTGTTTGCCACCTTTTTCCCTTCAAATATCGGTCTATATGTATTGAAAACAGCAGATATTTCACTTTCGAGTTCTAATGTTTTCTTACTATCTTCTTTATCTAGTTGATTTTTAACCATTTTATTATATAAATCATCCAATTGACGGCTTTGATGCAAGGTTAAGTTTGGAATCCCACGATAAGCTTTTACCTGATTGTAAGCTTCTGTATCAGCAAAATTGGCAAAGTATTCACCAAGCGCCTTTTCGTGTTTTAGTCCCCACTCTTTTTCTCCTGTCGTTTTTGCCATCCAATGATTAAAGAGGACAGGCTTATACAGATTTTCCATTCTATTATTTTGCGCTTGAAGAAACTCATCTATAGACTTCATGTAAAAACGCCTCCCTACTATCATTTCACTATTTCTGAGAGTTGATGACCGTCTAACCGTTTTTTATTAAACTCTTCTTTCTAAAACTTTTATTGCTCTTACTAGCCAATACAAAACAAGCCAAGGCAACAAAAACTTTGTCATCCATTCAATGTAGCTAAATAAGGTTATAAACGAATATCCGAAAAACGTCACAACTAAGGAAAGAGCTAATATAATAAAACCTGCAATCATATAGTACTTTACCACTTGCTTTATTTTAAGTTTATTAATCAAAAGAATGACCACAGTAGAAAATGTAACGAATAGTAATAAAGCTAAAATATTATATAACACCCAATAAACCTCATTATTAATAGTGAAATCCACTAAACATGCCTCCCTTTACTCTATTAATTTACTAACGATACCCTAATGGATCTCACTGCTTGTGCTGATCCTTAATTTCACCTAAAAGATTAATAATTAGATAATTTTGTTCTATGATTTTATTATTCTGCTTTTTTAAATGGCTAAATTCCATAACGCAAACTATTAAAAAAATAACCAGTAGAATAAAAATAATCATATATGCCACCTCCAGTTTTTGTATGGTCTCTATTTAATTACCATAACATATTTAACCAGCTACCAATATCCTTTTATTACCTTTTTATGAATGTTCAACAAACAAAAAAAAGACATGACGTTTATACTTCATGTCCTATTTTTATTCGATTTTCTCAATGATTTAGGAATGTACACACAGAATGGTTCGCTTTCTAAGTAGTCACCTGTCACGGCAAAGGCTCTTGAACGAGATCCCCCACAAACATAGCGAAACTCACAAACTCCACACTTGCCTTTATATTTATCTGGATTTCGTAAGTCTTTAAAGATAGGTGAGTTACGGTAAATTTCAGCTAAAGGCGTTGTGCGAATATTTCCAGCTTTAATTGGTAGCAACCCGCTCGGATAGACGTCCCCTACATGTGAGATGAAAACAAAGCCATTCCCATCATTGACCCCTTTTGGTGCACGACCTAGCCCATCAAATGTTGCAGTCATCCCCTTCATCAATGCATCCTGATAGCGAATCGTTTGATCAGAAGAAGAGCTTTCTCGCATTCTTTGCTGAATAACAACACGTCGGTAATGCTGTGCTGCTGTTGTTTTAATATCGAAAGAAACTTTTTTTCTCAATTGATGAAGCCAGTGAAACACCCGTTCATGCTCTATTGGTGAAATCATATCGTTTTCCTTGCCTCTTCCTATCGGCACAAGAAAAAAGACACTCCAGAGCACGCAATTTAGTTGTTCTACCATTCTTGCCATTTCATCAAGTACATCAACGTTATATCTAGAAATGACCGTATTTATTTGAATGGGAATTTCTAATTTGTGTAAATATTTAATGGCATTCATTGTCAGTTCAAATGAACCATCCGTTCCTCTAAAATGATCGTGGATCTCTGCTGTTGGCCCGTCCAAACTAAACGCCCATCTTGCCAGTCCAACCTCCTTTGCCTTTTTAATGGCTTCTTCCGTAACATTCGGGGTAGCACTTGGTGTCATCGAAACACGAACCCCCTTTTTGACTGCATATTTGGCAATGTCATACACATCTGTTCGCATAAGTGGATCTCCACCTGTAAATACAAGCATCGGGTTATCCATTTCATAAATATCATCAATTAGTTTTTTTCCTTCATCAAAAGTTAATTCGAGCGGATGACGGTGATGTTGAGCCTCTGCCCGGCAATGTAAACACTTTAATTCGCATGCTCTTGTCAGTTCCCAAATAACAATAAATGGATTTTTATTAAAATCACGGTTGAACATCTAATCCCTCCAATCAATTATCCCCTATTATAAGCTTGTGTAAATTACTCAGATATGAAATCGATCACGAATCAACTCAGCTTCTCTTTTCACTCTTCTGTGACAAAAATCATTTTAAGCTCTATTGATTGGTGTTATCTTTTAAGAATTGATTGAACTTATTATTTTATTACTGAGAGGAGAATGGCAATGATGTTACCTAAAGAACATGGAACATGGCTTATGTTTTTTCTGCCATACTTGTTGGGTGTCTTTTTATCTGAACCGAACTGGCTTCATGTCCCCTTATTAATTGGCTGGTTTTTTATTTTTTTAGCGTCAACTCCATTTTTAAATATCTTCAGAAACTCTAAATCTAAAAAGACGATGCAACCATGGTTATTGGGATACGGTCTTATTGCTATCATTTTTCTTACACCTATTGTGTGGCTCTATCCGGCCTTACTTTTCGTAGGCATCTTTTTTCTACCACTTCTTACCGTAAATATGTACTATATTAAACGTAAAAACGAACGAAATCTTCTTAATAATCTCAGCGGAATTTTAACTTTTTCGCTAGGTGGAGTCGCTGCTTTTATGATTGGTAATGGAGGCTGGTCCAACGAAGTTTTTCTTATATTTCTTTGGGTCATTTTATACTTCATGGGTAGTTCCTTTTACGTTAAGTCCATGATTAGAGAAAGAAAAAACAAGAAATTTAAAAAGATGTCTCACGTTTATCACTCTTTTCTCCTTTTTATACCTTTGTTGCTCGCCGTTCCTTGGATGAGCTTAGCTTATCTGCCTGGTATTCTTAAAGATTGGTTTACCTCCAGAGCAACTCCTGTTAAACCAATCATTCTTGGTATGGTTGAGTTAGGAAATGGCGTTCTTTTCTTTGCTATCAGTCGAGTAATCTTAGCGTGACTTTACTTTTTCAAGACTCTCTCAATCATGTCTCTTCAATAGGATTGGGAGAGTTTTTTCTTTCATTTACTGCTAGATTGCCATTGTACTTAGCTTCTACTACCTTTTTTGTTAACTTAAAAAGTGTCTATTTACCGAAAGCTGTATTTTATATATTGCTTTTAAACAGGATCTCACCCATAATTAAAGATGTATTTAAAATACTGGTTTAATTGGAGGATTACATATGAGTACGAAACTTTTGAATTCCAACACCATTAACATCATTAAATCAACCGTTCCCGTTTTAGCGGAGCATGGAACAGCCATTACAACACGTTTCTACCAAATGCTATTTGAGAACCATCCAGAATTACTTCATATCTTTAATCATGTAAATCAAAAACAAGGGAAACAGCAACAAGCTCTTGCCAGTACGGTCTATGCTGCAGCACAGTACATTGATAATTTAGAAGCCATTCTTCCAGCTGTAAAGCAAATCGCTCATAAACATCGAAGCTTAGGAATTCAAGCTGAGCACTACCCTATTGTAGGTGAACACTTGTTGTTAGCTATTAAGGAAGTTCTCGGCGATGCTGCTACAGACGACATTATCAACGCGTGGGGCGATGCCTACGGAGTGATTGCTGATGTCTTCATCTCTGTAGAAAAAGAAATGTATCATGAGGCTGCTTCTAAAACAGGTGGTTGGGATGACTTTCGAGAGTTCGTCATCTCAAAGAAAGAAAAGGAAAGTGATGTCATTACATCTTTCTACTTAAAACCGAAAGACGGTGGCCCCATTTCAGCTTTCACACCTGGTCAATATATTACAGTTAAAGCCGTCATTGATGGTGAAACGTACACTCATTTAAGACAATATAGTTTATCTGATCAACCAGGACAAGATTACTACCGTATTAGCGTGAAACGTGAAGATCAGAAGGGAAATATTCCAGCTGGTATTGTTTCGAATTTTCTTCACGACCAAGTTTCTGAAGGGGATCTGTTAGAAATTACAGCACCTGCTGGCGATTTTGTATTAGATTCGCACGAAGATAGACCCATTGTCCTTATTAGTGGTGGAGTTGGTCAAACGCCAATGATCAGTATGTTAAAAACATTAGCTAAAAAACAACCCGAAAGACAAGTCACTTACGTGCATGCAGCTATTAACAGTTCACACCATGCATTTAATAAAGAAATACGTAGTGTCATAGATTCATCTACCAATATACAATACTTTTTAGCTTACGAATCACCAACTGAAGATGATAAACAAACTGGAATTTATCAAAAAGCAGGCTATATTGACCTGCCATGGTTACAATCTATTTTAACGAATAATGAAGCTACATTTTACTTCTGTGGTCCAGTCCCTTTTATGAAAGCAATCAGAAAAGCTTTAAAAGAATGGAATGTAGCAGACGAACACATTCACTTTGAATTTTTTGGACCTAAAGGAAATTTAGATCATTAATCGAATAAAATGAGCATGTGCAAATAGCATATGCTTATTTTATTTTAATAGTGAAAGGAGTTTGAAAATGAACTTTGATTTGAAAGAAGCGATAAGTGTTCTAGAACGCACACCACAAACCTTGGAAGTTTTTTTAACAGGCTTATCTGATGACTGGTTGCACTGCCGTGAAGGCGATGAAACATGGAATATCATAGAAGTGTTGGAACACCTCATAGAAGGAGAGAAACATAATTGGATAAAGAGACTTGAAACGATTCTTAAAGAAGGTGAAAAGAATCCCTTTCCTGCATTTGATCGTTTTTCTCATTTAAACCAAAAAGTGGAACGTTCACTTGAACAAACATTGCTAGAATTTAAAGAATTAAGAAATGAAAGTCTATCCAAATTGAAGAATCTGATCCATTCAGATTCGCAGCTCGAATTAACAGGTTATCATCCGGCCTTTGGTGTAGTGAAAGTAAGACAATTGATTTCTACTTGGGTTGTGCATGATTTAACACATATCTCTCAACTTGTACGAATCATGGCGGAGAGATATAGAGTAGATGTTGGGCCTTGGGAAGAGTATTTGGGGATTTTGAAAAAAAGATAGGTTCATTAACGATGTTGATTGGCAGTTACCGCTAAGTTTTATAATTAATCTGTCTATTATAAAATAACGCTAACCATATAGAGATTAGCGCAATTAAAACTGACCAGTATTATACTTATGCAACAGTTGCTCTCGGATAAAGTCTCGGCACTCAGAAGACAAGGTAGATCTATCGGGATGAATAATGTCTCCATATGGAACTCCACCAACGAATTTCACTTCTGCTGTGAATTTTTTTTCTTGGTTGGCATCATATCCTGTGAATTGCACAAACTTGGTTTGATGCTCCGTTGTTTTAAAATCTATGATACTTATGTGATGATGTTTCTCCAAGTAGATCCCTCCTATATTAATGAAACTTATTTAAAGTAATTCGTCAACATGATACTACAAATATTACAATTCTTCACACAGGAAGTCAGTATAAAGTTATGAAGACCTTTTTTCTTTATTTAAGAAGGCTTCGGGCTTTCATCAGCTTCATGAAGACCTTTTCTCTCTTTCTTTAGTACGGTTGGGGTCTTCATCAGCCTTATGAAGTACTTTTCTCTCTTTCTCATGATTGCTTGAGGTCTTCATCGGTCCTAT
This sequence comes from Halalkalibacter akibai JCM 9157, assembly GCF_000513135.1. GTDB lineage: Bacteria > Bacillota > Bacilli > Bacillales > Bacillaceae_D > Halalkalibacter > Halalkalibacter akibai. The sequence continues at coordinate 22,932 of NZ_BAUV01000026.1, read as the reverse complement.
GAAGACCTTATTTCCTTTAGTTAAGTGGTCGATCGGCTCTCATTAAATCTATGAGGGCTCAACAGCATTTTAAAAAGTAGTCCATTCATGAAGTTGGACTACTTTCTATTCTTTTCACTTCTAACATAAACCACCGGCTAATTTATTTCTCTTTTTATTTATCCTCCACTATAAGGTAATACGCTTTTACCGGTCCATGAACACCTACAACTAAATTCATCTCAATATCAGCGCTGTTACTCGGCCCAGATATAAAATTGATACACGACGGTACCGTTCCTTGCTGTTCTTGCATTTGGTGAATATAACTAGTAGCTTGTGTCATACGGGGTACGATCGTACTTTTTGGAATAACGGCAATATAATAGGTTGGGAGCAAGCTCACTGATCTACCCTTACCTTGATCACTAAACAATACGACGGTTCCAGATTCAGCTAACGTCATATCAGCAAATGTTATTCCGATGTCGGCTTGCTCTGCAAATTTAATATTTTCCTCTCCGACAGCTGGATTCCATTCGTGTACGTCGACCCCAGCTTGGAAAATCTCTTGAAAAAAAGCATCTAATTCATACTCTTTTATTCGAGGATCATCCCAGCTTATAATCGATTGTGCGTTCCAACCAGCTATGACATTTCTTAACACTTCTTGAAGGTTTTTAGTTGTTACTAGCTCAACTTGTGTATGAATTTTCGTACACTGCTCGACTAGCACGTCAACAAGTTGATCCTGATTATAACCTTTGAATACTTCATGCTGTGGTTGGTGTTTCCAATTAGGTCGGACGACAGGAGTCGTTTTTCTTGGCCTTCCAAGACTTTTGGCAATTTGATCTAGAAAACGATCTTTATGTTGAATGCTACCGGTTGGCATTACTTGTCGCCGCCTTTCTCACGTTTTTTATACCATTCTCTGAAACTTTGTTTACTAGGCTCTGGAAAATCTCTTATGTCGGTCCAAGGTTTAATCGGACCTGGTCCTTTTTTAATTTTTCCTTCGCTTACTAATGGGCCCATCATTGTTGGAGCTGCTTTTGATCCGAAGCTGAATAGTTTTGGTGAGCTCGCCGCCAAGGAGAATCCTTTCATTGCTAACTTTTCGCCGAATCCGCCTCTCCCCTGTTCTTCGACAATGTTTCTTCGGTGTTTAATTAATAAATCATGAAGAGGGATCTTTACTGGACATGCTTCCGTACATGCCCCGCATAAGCTTGATGCATAAGGTAACTCCTTGTAATCATCATATCCACCAAGTAACGGCGATAAGACAGCACCAATTGGACCAGGGTAAATGGATCCGTAGGAGTGGCCTCCAACATGACGATATATCGGACAAACGTTAATACAGGCTGCACAGCGAATGCATTGAAGAACCGATTGAAACTCTGTTCCAAGTATGTTCGAACGTCCGTTGTCTACAATAACTAAATGAAATTCTTCTGGTCCGTCAACATCACCATCTGCTTTCGGTCCTGTTAAACCAGTAATATAACTAGTTAGCTTTTGACCGACCGCACTTCGACAAAGCATACTCACTAATATATCAAGTTCTTCCCAAGTTGGAACAATTCTTTCCATCCCCATAACGGTAATTTGCGTTTTCGGTAAAGTCGTCGCAAGTCTTGCATTCCCCTCATTTGTCACAAGAGAAATCGCCCCGGATTCAGCAACAGCAAAGTTACAGCCAGTAATCCCTATATCAGCAGTTAAAAATTCACCACGTAACTGTTCTCTAGCAAACAAGGCAAGCTCTTCTGGTTTGGAAGATTTAGAATAGCCTTTTTTCTCTTTAAAAGTATCTCGAATTTGATCCTTATTTTTATGCAAAGCTGGCGCTACAATATGAGAGGGGGGATCGTGGTCATCAATTTGAAGGATATATTCTCCTAAATCGGATTCAATGACCTCACAGCCTGCTTTTTCTAACGCTTCATTCATACTGATTTCTTCCGTTACCATTGACTTAGATTTAATTACTTTTTTGGCGTTTTTTTGTTTAGCAATTTTTGTGATGTATTCATTCGCTTCTTCAGCTGTTTGCGCAAAAAAAACATGTCCGCCTTTTTTCATCACATTCTCAGCAAGCTGATCTAGGTAATAGTCTAGGTTTTCTAGGGTATGTTGACGAATCTCTTCAGAAAGCGATCGCCATTCTTCCCAGTTTCCAAGCTCTTTCTGGGCATCTAATTTTCTTCCTTTAAGTCTCTCTTGAGCGGACACCATTGCTTTTCTCATAAAATCATTGTTAAGTCCTTTGTCCACCCGGTCAAAAAACTTATCCTCACTGATTTTCATCGACATTGTTATCCCCGCCTTTTATTGTTTACTGTTTAGGACTTGTGCAATATGCATCACTTTAATTGGTTTGCCTTGACGTTCAATTCTTCCACCAATATTCATTAAACACCCACAATCAGCTCCAATTAACACTTCAGCTTCTGTTTCTTCAATATGCTCAATTTTCTCATTGACCATCTGCTCTGAAATTGGCACCATTTTGACTGAAAACGTTCCTCCGAAGCCACAGCATGTCTCTTTATTTGGAAGACTAGCAAACTCTAATCCTTTTACATTTTCTAATAGTTTCATCGGCGCATCTTTAACACCTAATAGGCGTGTCATATGACAAGATGTATGGTAGGTTGCTTTTTTCTGGAAAACGGCACCGACTTCTTCCACTTTTAAAACATCCACTAGAAACTGCGTAAATTCAAAGGTCTTTTCTGCTAGTGACTCCGCCCTTTTCTTCCAAGTCGAATCCTCTTTAAACAAATGGCTGTACTCATGAATCATGGCCCCACAAGAGCCTGATGGAGTTACAACATAATCTGCATGTTCGAACGTTTTGATCATATGTTTAGCCACGTCTTTTGTTTCATGATGGTAGCCACTGTTATAAGCTGGCTGACCGCAACAAGTTTGATTCATAGGAAAATCCACTTCACAACCGTTACGTTCAAGAATTTCCACGACATCTTGGCCAACACCAGGATAAAATACGTCCGCTAAACATGTCACAAATAATGATACTTTCATCCATGATCCCTCATTTCATTTATAGTGAGGTATTCTTAAAAGCAGCACTTTACTATTCAGTCCCTTTTTAAGAACGTATGACTTTTATCTCTAAATCTTGAAAATCTTTAATTTGTCCCTGACTTGTCTTAGAGTCCGTGATAATACAGTTAATCGAATTGATAGCGCCTATTCGCGAAAAAGCTTGTTTGCCAAACTTTGTATGGTCTGCTAACAAATAAATTTCATCTGATATTTCAATCATTTTCTGTTTAACAAGCGCCTGCATTTCATTTGAATCACTGATTCCACGTTTGGCATGTATACCTTGGCAAGAAATAAAGGCTTTGTTCACATGATAATATTCCAAAGCGTTGTTCGTTTGTGGCCCTACAAATGATAAAGATCTTGGTAACATTGTCCCACCAACTGTAATAACAGATATTTTTTCACGGTTTGCGAGTTCCATTGCCACTTTCATCGAGTTCGTTAAAACGGTTAGCGCCATATCAGGCAATCTTTTGGCCATATACCAAGCTGTTGTACTTGCATCTAGGATAATTCGATCATTGGTTTCCACGTATTTGACGGCTTCTTCTGCAACCGCCAACTTCTCTTTTACATTTTGTATTTCTCTTTCAAAATAAGGTAGTTCAATCTCCGTTTCTTTTATACTTACTGCGCCACCATGACTTCGCTGAAGCTTCCCTTCGCCCTCTAGTTTCTCTAGATCGCGGCGGATGGTTTCTTCTGTCACTTTAAAAATTTGACTTAGTTCTGTTACACGAATACTCCCTTTTTCATTGACAATCTCTGTAATTTTCTCATGTCTTTCAGCTACAAGCATTTCTTCACCTCCGTAATCTTAATATAATTGCTGTATTTGTAATGTTTAATGTTTTAAAATATGATCTACCCCTCTAAGTGAAGTGGAGCGGAATGGAACGAACACCATTCCACCTCTCCCTAACTATTAACAAAGTAGATAAAAACAGCCATATAATTAGATATAGACAATTGTATTTTCCACTAGCCGAAGCTCAACTTAACTATACCATTTTTAAATATGAAAGAAGTAAAAATGCAGTCAGGCTTTTTTTGTCTTTCAAGCCTAACTGCAGATAAAAAAGCGTTATTTTCGATTAGAAAGAACCTTCTCTTCATATTCATTGACATCTTGTAACCAAAGTTCTTTAGCAGGAACATTCATTTTTTCACAATAATAGTTCCAGATCGCGCCGAATGGGTATGTTTTGAATTCTTCTAAAAGCGCCAATCTTTTCGTGTAGTCCCCATTTTCCTGCAGTGCTTTTAGGTGTTCATTCGGCATTAACATCGCATACATTAAAGCTTTAATCATATTACGCGTTCCAATTGTCCATGCGGCAATTCGATTAATACTCGCATCAAAGAAATCCAATCCGATCATCACTTGATCAAGTGCATCATTGCGAACAATCTCTAGTGCGATCTCTTTTAACTCATCATCAAATGTTACTACATGATCACTATCCCATCGAACAGGCCTTGAGACATGAAGCGCTAATTTCTCATTAAATAATAACATAGCTGAGATTTTGTTTGATACAGTTTCCGTTGGATGATAATGCCCTGTATCTAGTAAGCAAAGCTTGTTGTTTTTCAGTGCATAACTTAAGTAAAACTCATGTGATCCAACCACAAAAGATTCAGAACCAATCCCAAATAATTTACTTTCTACAGCATCTACGTTATAAGCTTCATCAATCTCTACAGCAAAGATTTCATCAAGGGATTCCTTTAAACGTCTTCTCGGTGTAAGTCTGTCACTTGGTGTATCTTTATACCCATCTGGAATCCAAATATTTGTTAAGCAAGGAGATCCTAACTCTTTACCAAAATATTCACCAATCTTTCTACTAGCTATACAATGATCAATCCAATACTTTCTAATTTCAGGGTCTGGATGTGTGAGTGTCAAACCATCTGCTGCTTTCTCGTGTGAAAACAGTGTTGGATTAAAGTCTAGCCCAAGTCCTTGCTCTTTTGCCCATTCAACCCATTTTTCAAAGTGCTTAGGCTCAAGCTGATCTCTTTCTATTACTTCACCGTTTGTCTCTGCATAAATAGCATGTAAGTTAACTCGGTGTTTACCTGGAATAAGAGAAAGTGCTTTCTCAAGATCCATCCTTAACTCTTCAGGAGTTCGTGCTTTTCCTGGGTAGTTACCTGTGACATCAATTCCACCAGATAAGTCACCTTTGTTTATTTCAAAGCCACCGACGTCGTCCCCTTGCCAACAATGAACAGAAATCGGAACAAGTTGAAGTTTTTCAAATACTTCTTCTACGTTAATGCCCCACTGTTCATATTCTTTTTTCGCCAGTTCAAAATGGTCTTTTAAACTCATAATAAGCCTCCTTAGTTTTTAATTTTTGTATAACTCACAACATTAAAAGATTGTTTAATAATAGATCTAGCCTCATGGATATCTTTGATTTCACCGAGTGAAATTAGTTGCGCAATAATATTTCCAATTGCTGTTGCTTCAATTGGCCCAGCAAATACCTCTTTGCCTGTTACATCAGCAATTAATTGGTTAAGTAGTTGATTTTGACAGCCTCCGCCTATGACGTTGATCGTTTTAAATTCTTTTTCAAAAATATCTTCAATCTCAGCAATGGCTTTTTTATAGCTATCTGCTAAACTTTCAAACACACATTTAGCTATTTCACCTGGCTTATTCGGAACCTGTTGATTCGTTTCCAAGCAGTACTTTTGAATTTCTTCTATCATATTCTCTGGCTTTAAAAACCGCTGATCGTCGACATCTACAATAGAAGCAAATGTCGTTACCTCACGAGACAAATCAACAAGTTCAGCAAATGAATACCGATTATTGTAATTACGTCTAACTTCTTGAATCATCCAAAGACCCATTATATTTTTTAAAAAGCGGTATTGATAATCCATTCCACCTTCGTTTGTAAAGTTATAATCTAAAGCTTTCGTCACGCAAATCGGGAAATGATTTTCAACCCCAATTAAAGACCATGTACCAGAGCTAATGTAAATCGTTTCTTCTAACTCTGGAACAGCAAGTACCGCTGAGCCCGTGTCATGAGTTGCAGGTAAAATGACATCCATGTTAAAACCAAATTCCTCAACTAATTCATTTCTTAAACTTCCAAGCATTTCTTTTGGCATTTTAATTTCTTGAAACATGTCTAAATTTAACCCTAATGTATGAATAATGTCCTTATCCCACTTTTTAGTGAAGGCATTGATTAATTGAGTGGAAGTGGCATTCGTATATTCATTTGCTTTTATCCCTGTCAAAAGAAAATGTAAATAATCAGGAATCATCAGAAATGTTTTCGCTTTTTTTAATACGTCTGGATTTTGTTTTTTTAAGGCATATAACTGGTAAATCGTATTAAATTTTTGAAATTGAATACCGGTCTCTAAATAAAGACGTTCTTTCTTAAAGATTTCCACTACTTCTTCCATGATCCCGTCAGTTCGCGGATCCCGGTAAGCTATAGCGTCCGTTAACAGTTGATCATTTTCATCGAGTAGTACAAAGTCAACTGCCCATGTATCAATGCCAATACTCACAGGTCTGATACCAAGTTCATGACACTTTTTGATCCCTTGTTTTATTTCAAAGAACAAGGCCCCAACATCCCAGCAGAAATGATTGTTTTTCTCAATAATACTATTTTCAAACCTATGAACTTCATTTAAATGTAATTGGTTCTTCTCTAGATCTCCAACAATTAACCTTCCACTTGAAGCCCCAATATCAACAGCTAGGCTATACTTTTTCATTCGGCACCTCCTAAGCGTAAGCGCTTCCTCTTCTTGTAAATAAACAATCCAACCCCGGCTTTCTATCAAACTCGAAAAATCGGGGTTAGAGTAACATAATTAACGAGTGAATGCTGCAGGTACACCGCCGTCAACTGTGACCATACAACCAGTTGTTTTCTCTGCTTTGGAAGAAGAGAAGAAAAGAATAGACTCAGCAATATCTTTCGGATAAATATTCACTAATAATGTCGTACGTTTACGGTAGTGATCATCTAGTTGATCTGGATCAATGCCATAAGCAGCCGCACGTTCTTCACGCCATCTTGAACCCCAAATAGCTGAGCCTTGAAGAACAGCATCTGGAAGAACAGAATTCACACGAATTCCAAATTCGCCACCTTCAGCAGCAATACATCTAGCTAAATGCGTTTCAAGAGCTTTTACGGAACTGTATGCTGATGCATTTTTACCAGCATATACTGAGTTTTTCGATCCAATAAAGACCATACTTCCACCTATCGCTTGATCCTTCATTTGTTTGAACGCCTCACGCGCAACTAGGAAATATCCCGTTCCAAGAACATTCATGTTAAGGTTCCATTCTTGCAACGAAGTTTCATCAAAAGGACTTGATGTAGCTAAACCTGCATTATTAACAATAATGTCGACACCACCGTATGTTAAAGCTGTTTGATCGAATGCAGCCTGTACTTGCTCTTCACTCGTTACATCCATCTTAACCGCAAACGCCCGGCCTGCTCCGAATTGCTCATTAATTTCAGCAGTTACTTTCTCTGCACCTTCAAGGTTTAAGTCAGCAAGTACAACATGAGCTCCTTCGGCTACAAATTGACGACATGTCTCGCTTCCAATTCCACCTGCTCCACCTGTTACGAAAGCTACCTTTCTAGAAAATTCTGCTTCAGCTGGTGCAAGAGATAGTTTATAAAGCTCAAGTGGCCAGTATTCGATATTGTAAGACTCATTTTCGTTTAGCGATACGAATTCACCTAACGCCGTTGAACCTTTCATAACAGCAATAGCACGATGATATAAAGCTCCACTCACGTTAGCCATTGCAACGTTTTTACCAGAGTTAACCATTCCAATTCCAGGAATTAAGATAACACGTGGTGCTGGTTCGAACATCACATCTCCATCGTTTTTATTTCTTTCGAAGTAAGCTTTATATTCTTCTTTAAAGACTTGAATTCCTGTTCTAACTGCTTCTTTTAATTGCTCAACATCTTTTGTAGAAGGATCCCAATCAATATATAAAGGCTTCATCTTCGTGTGTACTAAATGATCTGGACAAGCTGCCCCTACTTGTGAAAGTTCTGCAGCATCAAGACTGTTAACAAACTCTAGCACTTCATCTGTTGAATCATATGTTAATAGCATTTTCTTTTCATCACTTACCGCCCCGCGGATAACAGGCATTACTTTTGCTAAAATTGACTTTTGATCTTCATCAGCTAAAGAGTCATATTTCTTACCACCGAAAGTAGCGCTTTCATCAATACGAGCAAGAATATACGCTTCAGCTTCGTTGATCACGGAAATGGTTTTGTCATAGCTTTCTTTTGCTGTTTCTCCCCAAACGACTAATCCGTGTTTCTCCATTAATACAAGGTCAGCATTTGGATTGTTTTTCACGCCTTCAGCAATCATCTTTGAAAGAGTGAAGCCTGGTCTAACATAAGGAACCCAAACAAAACGATCTCCAAAAATCTCTTTTGCGATTTCCTTACCATTATCTGCACAACAAATGCTAATAATCGCATCTGGATGTGTGTGATCGACATGTTTAAAAGGTAAAAAGGCATGAAGTAAAGTCTCAATGGAAGCTCGTGGATGCTTACTATCTATCATACAATGAGACAAGTATTCTACCATTTCTTCATCTGGCATTTCATCACGTTCAATTAACGGGCGAATGTCTTCAAGATTTAAACCGGTAGAAATTTTTTGCTTGCATCGTTGCTAGGTCAGAGCCACTTCCCTTAACCCACATCACTTCAATATCTCTTCCTCGAAAATCTTGTTCGATTGTTTTCATAGATGTATTTCCGCCGCCCCAGTTACAAACAGCACGATCTGAACCTATTAAATTAGAACGATATACAAGTTCACTAAGTCCAGCGGTTAACGTTGCCGCTTTTTCTTCATTCCATAAATTTTGTACCATAACAACCTCCGAATTATGTTTATTTTCTTCTGATTTCAATGTATCATTTTTGTTTACTTTTGTATATACCTTTATTTTGTTTTGTTTGATTGTTGGATAACTATTATTTCATTTAATAAATACACAGTTAACACTTTCTAAAAACCATAAAAACTCCAAAAGGCTATATATAAATCTTTCTATCTGTTATATTTTCGGATTTCTCCTAAGCTTGTTGTGGCAATCAAAGCTAGTGTGCTTATTCAGCTACTTCTAGTCCACCAAAAGCATTTAGCAGATTGTTTCCCTTACATCGCAAAATTCATTTCCCTCAATCCTATATTGTTTTTTCTTAATCATACTCCTGTTTTTTGTTTTTGTTTGACTTTATTTAAGTTTGTTTTTCTTTGAAACTTCATTAGACTTTATTAGACTCATAACTCATACGCCTATTTTAAAAAAGCATCTTTGAAAGGAGTCCATTCCCAGAACGTAGGCATATGATGATTTTATAAAAAACCTTGGAGGGATTGAGAAAAATGCAATTTGAACCTAGAAACTATCAATATCACCCATATACAAACACCCCGAATCATTATGTAAGAAGTCATCAGGGACAGGATTATCAAGTAATAGATGCTGTATTAGGAGGAATAAAAAGAGAGGCTAGATCGGTGGAGATTTACAGACGTTTAGCAGGTACGGCACCAAATCAAATTCATAAACAAAACATTCTTCATGCTTTAGAAGGAAAAAAAGCTCTTTTAAGTCAATTTGAGAATCTATATGTTCAATTGACTGGAAATCAACCTGTCTACAAAATCAATAAAATTCCTTTCCAAGGATATAACGAAGGACTAGAAAAAGCTTACGAAGCAGAACTCGACAGTTTTGATTATTATCAAAGAAGTCTTATGTTAACTCGCCATCCTCATGTTCAGGAACTCTTAGGTAGAGCGATAACAGCTGAACAAGAAGCAGCTGCACGGTTCCAGTTTTTAACTGAGGATGGTTTAGATCGACAAATGGATTATGGTTCAGAACCGTTTGTCACGGATATTGAAGAAGTTACTAAACAAAACGATTCTTTTCGTAGAGCTTTATGGACAGGAAACCACTTGCAAGTAACCTTGATGAGCATAGATGTTGGAGAAGACATTGGCTTGGAAGTCCATCCAACACTTGACCAATTCCTCCGTATTGAGGAAGGCCAAGGAATTGTACAAATGGGTGATAGTAGAGATCATCTGTACTTTCAAGCTCAAGTATTTGATGACTATGCGATTGTCGTACCAGCTGGAAAATGGCATAATCTGACCAATACTGGTAACAAGCCTCTTAAACTATACTCAATTTACGCCCCACCACAGCATCCCTTCGGCACGGTTCACGAAACGAAAGCCATTGCTATGGAAGCCGAGGAAGATCATCATCATTAAATGATCATGTTAATACTAAGAACCCTTGGTATTATCCTTTTAATTCCAGGGGTTCTTTTCATTTCCAAATAAAGTCTTACTTTATTTTTTTATGAGTACCGTTTTAGTATAATAGGTTAATAGAACAGTGATTCCTATAAGAAAATACAGTCTTAAAGGAGGGAAATAACTTGGATGAACGAGATTGGACCATTCTAATGGAGCTCTATGAAAAGAAGAACATCACGAAAACAGCTCAAAGTCTTTATATCTCACAGCCAACATTGACAAAAAGAATCCAACACATCGAGCAGGAATATAAAGTCTCTATTATTAATCGCGGCACGAAAGGAGTTCAATTTACTCCTCAAGGTGAATATTTAGCTAAATGCGCCAAGGAAATGATTAAGAAGTTGCAAAACATTAAAGAAACGGTTCTAAATATGGAAGAAGAAGTAACCGGTACATTGCGTTTAGGCGTTTCTAATTACATAGCAACACACAAGTTACCAGGGCTATTAAAACAATTTCAAGTGAAGTTTCCAAAAGTTAACTACAAGGTAACTACAGGGTGGAGTCAAGAGGTATTTACTCAAGCCTATCACCGTGATGTTCAAATTGGAATTGTGCGTGGAGACTATCAGTGGCCTGAATCAAAGCTACTTCTTTTTGAAGAATATATTTGTATTACTTCAACACAGAAGATTGAGCTAGAGGATTTACCGTCACTTCCAAGGATTGACTATGAAACAGATACACTTCTTTTACAAATTATTGATAATTGGTGGAGCCGAACTTTTTCACAGCCTCCCCTAATTGGAATGGAAGTTGATAAGGGCGTTACTTGTAAAGAAATGGTAATGAATGGCTTAGGGTACGGAATTCTCCCTAGTGCGCTTATCGACGACCACCCAGAACTTTACACCATTTATTTAACCGACGAACAAGGGAAACCTCTCGTTAGAAAGACTTGGCTGTTCTATCATGAGGACTCTTTAAAGATAAAGGTGATTAATGAGTTTGTCCGCTTTATAGAACAATCAAATGTCAGCAAGATGAAATAAATTTTCTATTACACAAAGAAGGGTCATTCTTTTTTTGAATAGATCTCGATAAATAATTTGAATTTTACGAACTCCTCATTCAATTATAAGCTAGGAATGAGGGGTGACAGTATATGGAAATCTTATTACAAATTATGATTAATGTGATGCTACCGATTTTTTCACTCATCACAGTTGGTGCTTTTCTTCATCGGATGTTTGCCTTTGACATGAAAACATTATCAAAATTAAATACGTATTTACTAATACCTGCTGTATGCTTTACGAATGTGTATCAATCTAATATGAGTGGCGAAACTCTTTATCTCATTCTTTGTTTTCTTGTGATACAAAATGGTTGTTTAATTGTGGTAAGTGCTGGAATAGCTAAGGCGGCGAAATTCGAATCCCGTTTAGGGTCAACCTTTAAAAACAGTGTCGTTTTAAGCAACAATGGTAATTTCGGGATACCAATAAGTCAACTTGTCTTTCAGCACAATCCAATCGGGTTAACGGTACAGGTGATTGTCATGATCTTTCAAAATCTCCTTACCTTCACATACGGCTTATTCAATGCTGTGTCAGCCGAGAAAAAAGGGTTTCATGCGCTTGGACTTCTCTTCAAGAATCCGGTGATTTATGCCTTATTGCTAGCCGTTATTTTGAAAGCTTTATCTGTTAACATTCCGGAATTTATCTGGACTCCTATTGAAAATACAGCGAATGCATTTCTCGCCATCGCCCTAGTCACACTCGGAGCCCAAAGTGCCTTTATTAAGCTCTATCAATTTTCAAAGCCTTTAATATTGAGCTTAATAGGACGCCTCATTCTCTCACCTTGTATTGGGTTCATCGTCATTCTCATGTTGAATCTAGAAGGAACGACTGCACAGGCGCTTTTTATCGCAAGTGCCTTTCCTACCTCAAGAAACAGCTCGATCTTTGCATTAGAATATGGAAATCATCCAGATTATGCTGCACAAACGGTTTTAGTGTCTACTATATTTAGTCTTATAACAGTGACAAGTGTTGTTTATTTAGCGAAAATTTTATTTTAAAACGGTTGCTATTAAAACAAGTGCAGTCACCTCAGACCGTTAAATCATTTTCTGATTTTATAGCGATCGCGTTTTTTAATAAATTTTGAAGAATCGCAGCAAATAAAGAAATCATAACGGTTACAAACATAATAACCAAACCTATAAGCAAGATACCAGGATTGCCAGCATCTTGGGTAATTAGCGTGATAATACCTATCCCATACAATATAATAATCGTGATTCCAGAGCATTTAATATCATTTAAAGATTTAACAGACGATCTCGAGAATGCTGTGTTTTTATCAATAAAAGTCAAAAGCTTTAAACTTTGATACAGAGCAAAGAAAAAGGGGATCGTTGTCAGATAAATACCGACTAAGAGAGGGTATTTTAAGTAAATATATTCCGGATACATTTCTGCTAAAACATTTGCTTGCCACGGTAACCAATAAATAGACAAAATAAGTATTGTTATTCCTATTATAAATACTGCAATCTTCAACAAGAGTGTCTTTCCTTGTTCAGCAATGCCTAACAAATCTTGTTTCATTAAAACACCTCACTTTTATTCTTTCATTAATTTTATTTCATTTTTTATCGTAATACAATAAATAATTACTTTTTATTGGTAATAAATTGTTGTTTAAATCTAAAATACCAAATAAGCATTTCTTCCCACAAGAAATGCTTATTTGCATTGAACAAGATAATATCCGTCCTATCAAATTATTTTACTTTAACCGGAACTCCTTTTAATGCCGATTCTAGTGCTGCACAAGTCACAAGTTGTGTTTGATAGGCGTCCTGATAATCTGAAAGAATTTGCGAAGCATCTCCTGTCCTTACTGCATGAAGAAAGGCCTCACTCTCTGATATATACGGGTTGTCCATTTTTAACTCTTCCATAATTGAACCGGAAGTATCCTTTATTTGGATTCGGTCTGGGTGCCATTCAATCATGTTTTGATCGGTGTAAAATGTCATTCCAACCTTATTGACTCCTTCTGGGAGAATGCATGTATTAGAAATCGTTGCAACGACACCACTTTTCATTTTCAAGCTGACTGCCCCAACATCGGCTACTGTCACCTGTTCATATTTCATATGATTGACCCGGTTCGAGTAGTTAGCATATACTTCATCTACCTCCCCTGCTACATACCTTAGTACGTCGACAATGTGAGTCGTCTGCTCTATAAATTGACCTCCAGATCCTTCTTGTTTTCTCCACCAAGCTATCTCAGGCATTTGCCCCATCCAATATCCAGACACCATTCCAAGAGTTGTCGAATTTACAGCTTTTTTTAATCTCTGTACGGACTGTTTATAACGAAAGTGATAGCCCACCGCTGTCAGTAACGATGATTTTTCAAGTCGGGTTAAAATCTTTTTAGGAGTTTCAATATCAATTCCGAGCGGTTTTTCAACTAAAAACGGGATATTCCTTTCAATTAATTCCAACTCTATTTGTCCATGTGCCATCGGAGGGACACAGATATATACGGCATCAAGTTTTTCCGAATCTAACATTCGCTTAAAATCATCATAGCCTTGTGAGCCTTGAAAATCAGCCGCCATTGTTGCTGCTTTTTCCATACTCGTTCCACATATCGCTTGAACCTTGACTCCATTCATTTCTGATAAATATTCCGCGTGTTTTCGACTAAACCAACCTGTGCCAATCATTCCAATACGTAAAGTCATCTCTAATCCTCCTTATTATGTATGGAGAAAACCTCTTTAAATAGATTAGATCTAAGATGTAAGTAGAGGCTATATTCTTATTTAATACCTTTCTGCTTTAAACTCTCAGATCCCTTTAAAATAATGAGATTGATGCGATATTAAATAGGATGTTGGTTTTGTCACGTTGAAAAGCGCTATCAACTTAAAACTTGTCGTTGATAACGCTGCAAAAAGATTATGCCGTTTCAGCTTTCTCTTTTCCACCTTCACTTTGTTCCACAAACACTGCACATGCTGCGTCCCCAGTTATATTTACTGACGTACGTAGCATATCAAGAATTCGGTCAACGGCTAATACGAGAGCAATCCCTTCAACTGGTAAGCCGACAGACTGTAGAACCATTGCGAGCATGATCATTCCTACCCCAGGTACTCCAGCTGTTCCAATACTTGCAAGTGTTGCCGTTAATACAACCGTTAGTAACGCAGCTATTGATAAAGGTTCTGCAAATACTTGAGCAATAAACACGGTTGCTACAGCTTGCATAATAGCCGTTCCATCCATGTTAATGGTCGCGCCAAGCGGCTGAACGAACCCCGAAATCGGTCTTGAGACACCTAAGCGATCCTGTGCTGTTTTCATAGATAAAGGAAGAGTTGCGTTACTACTTGACGTACTAAACGCAACCGTCATCGCTGGTGCAAAATTCTTAAAGAAATGAAGCGGCTTCATTTTCCCTAAGAAATAAACAGCACTCGAGTATACAATTCCAACATGCAATAACAATGCTAATATCACACAAATCATGTACATTGCCATTGAAGATAAGGCGTCTAAACCAAGTTTCCCAATAGCAGAAGCAATGAGACCAAACGCACCATACGGCGCAAGCTTCATGACAACGGTGACGAGGAACATCATTATTTCATTTCCTTGCTCCATTAACCTTAAAACTCCGCTTGTTTTCTTACCTAGATAAGCTAGTGCAAAACCAATAAAAATAGCAAAGAAAATAATTTGAAGCATCTTTCCGTTAGCGAACGCATCTACCGGATTCGTCGGAATAATATTCAACAACGTCTCCATTACTGGCGGTGCTTCTGCCGCTTCAAAATCGGCATTCTCTGTACCCATTAGACCTTCTTGCCCCGGTTGAATGACAAGTGCGACTGCAAATGCGATACAAAGAGCAATCACCGTAGATAGTAAATAAAACCCTACTGTCTTTGTTCCAATCCGCCCTAACTTTTTAGTATCTCCCATTCCAGCTGTCCCAAGGACAATTGAGAAGAAAACGAGAGGTACTACCAGCATCGTAATAAGCTTCAAGAAAATTTGCCCAATCGGCGTTAAGACATACGTATCAATTGGTGCGAATGCTTCTGAAGCAAAAAGATTAAAACCAAGGCCTACCACTACCCCTAAAATGAGAGCAATCACAATCTTTTTCGTTAGACTCATTTGCCTCACCTCTCTTTTATTTGGGTGCCTGACCAGCGCATTAACGCTTTACTGCAGTGGGGGTCAGGCACCCTATTTTATCCTTTTAAATTACAGGATTTTTCCCCCTTTCTATTGTAAAAGTATACGAAGACACTTGTATCTTTAGAATCTGAGCTGCCCTTTCTGGAACAAAAATTCAGTTTTTCTTCACATAGAATACTTCTATCTTAGAATTCCTTTTAGAAAAGGGAGAGACCATTTTAACTGCAACACATACAAATTGTCGTATCGTTAGGTATTTGAGCATTAGGTTGAAACTAGTGTGGGTTTTAAACGTCTAATTAGAAAAGGGGGACAAACATATGAGAAAGCTAGTTTCATTTTTGGTAATAGCAGTGTTATTTGCCTTCTTGTTAGTGGGTTGTTCTGATAATCAAAATATTGATAATCAAAGTAAGAATTATAGTAGTAATAACGCGAAAAAAGCCGCTTGGAATTTTATTATAGATCAAGGGTGGGATGATACCGCAAAAGGTAATTGGAGGGATGCAACGTTACTAAAAGTCATTGTTGATGACAACTATAAATTACTAGATAAAACTTATAAAGGCAAAGAAACATTATCTGTTTCCTTTGAAGATAAGGAGAATGTCGTTGTTGGTACACCTTTAATACTAATTGACACCAAGACAAATAAAGTTATTGGTTATAGGCCAAGTGAATAAGATAAAATTAGATAGTCTTTTGTTTAGGTTGACTCTTACCAGCCCAAGTTGTGGCTCTTCACTAATTGTGACTCCTTTGCGCCAGGATACAAATCTAGTCACAGCCATTTTTATATACTTCATTAAGAATAAAGAAGAGATCGAATTACTAATAAATTCGGTCTCTTCATCTTCTCTTAAATATTAATTAATCATCTAATCATATGGATTTATCAACTTTCTACTATAAATTAACCTAAAGTTTAAACTTATTAATCATATCATTGAGTTGTTGTGCAACTCTGCTCAATTCTATTGCTGATGAATTTATTTCTTCCATTGTTGCGAGCTGTTGTTCAGTTGAGGTCGCTACACTTTGAGAACTCAACGAGTTATCGCCTGCTATTTTTGATAATTCATTCATGGTGGCAGCTACTTCTTCAGAGTTAGCAGATAATTGCTGGGAAACAGCTGAAACTTCATGAATTTGAAAACTTACCTCATTAATAGAAGAAAGAATATCATCAAAATCAATTCCCAAACTTTCAATTACCCTGGTACCAGCTTCCACTTGAACCGTCCCCTCTTCCATTGCTTTTACAGCATGGGTAGTAAGATCTTGAACTTGACTAGTAATGTTAGCAATTTTTGCTGTTGATGTTTTTGTTTCTTCTGCTAGCTTGCGCACTTCATCGGCTACGACTGCAAACCCCTTTCCATGTTCACCAGCACGAGCCGCTTCAATGGCAGCATTTAACGCTAGTAAGTTCGTTTGCTCAGCCACACCATTGATGAGAGTGGTGATAGATCCAATTTCCTTTGAATGATTGCTTAATTCTAAAATCGTATTAGAAACATTCAAGACAAATTTCTTCACTTGTTTGAATTGATTCATAGAGTTTGTAACCGCAATACTTCCCGCTTTCGCTTTTTCCGTCGTTTGATTAGAAAAGTCGGAAACAACTGCTGATGTTTCAGCAATTTTTTGAATTCCTTCGGCCATTTCTTCGGAGGCAAGCGCACTTTCATTTGAACTACTCACTTGAAATTCTGCTCCGCTTGCGACTTCTGCAATAATTTCAGTTACTTGTTTAATCGCTTCAGTTGTTTGATCAATGCTTGCCGTCAACTCCTCAGAAGACGCTGCAATTTGCTCTGATATATCCTTGTTTGCAACTATTATGGCGTTAAACTCTTCAGACATTTTATTAAAAGCTATACCAATTTCTCTTGTTTCATCCTTTGTAGCTAGATTAGTTCTAGCCGTAAGATCTCCATCAGCAAATTGCTCCATTTTTTCTTTAATATGAGTAATTGTATGAAGAACCCCAAAATAAAAGGCAATAAAGAAATAAACGATTAAGCCAGTCACAAAAAGAGAGATCGTAATAACGA
The DNA here is from genome assembly GCF_000513135.1 of Halalkalibacter akibai JCM 9157. Taxonomy (GTDB): domain Bacteria; phylum Bacillota; class Bacilli; order Bacillales; family Bacillaceae_D; genus Halalkalibacter; species Halalkalibacter akibai. The sequence goes on along the minus strand of NZ_BAUV01000026.1, from coordinate 5,228 downwards.
CAGCCTGTTGTAATTTCAGAGCTTGAATCTGATTCTCTAAACGGTCATCTAAGACACTCGTCCCCTCGTCCATCAAACTATAAACTTGATTTATAGATTCTGTAATCGTCGAGAAAAAACTAGCTGTATCTAAGTTAATGGTTGACGCATTTAGAACCTCCTCATCTATTAAATGAATGGTTGCTAGAGCTGCTTCTTGTGCCTCTTTGTACGGTTGTTCAATTAAGGTCTTCACCTCAGGACTTGCAGCAAATGCAAACTCCAGCTTACGAATTGATGAATTCAGATAACTTTCCATTGACCGTAAATTAAATAATAGAGTGATTTTTTCATCCGTTGACATTTGCTTGTTATTCACAACCGCTGTTCCTGTAGCCCTAGACATCCCCATATATTCTGCCATATTAGGAAGATCCTCTAATAAAGAACCAACCAGAAAATAATTCGCCTTATCCGCATCTAAAATTAAATTAGATGTTGTGGCAATATACATTTGAAAATCAACAATCTCTCGGATAAATTGACTATGTGCAACGATCGTTTCTTCCGTACTAAAATCAAAAACATGCATGTGGAACTTGTCCCACTCTTGTTTAAGAGCAGTCCAACGATCTCCTGCTTGCAAACTGTTCCCTAAACGATCATTAATGTCATCAATTTCTTCAATAATGCCTGCAATGGATTCTTGTCTTGCTTCAATATCTCCTTTAACCTGAGTTCCTCCTTGAACATAAGTAACAGACAATCCACGATGTTGCTGAACAAGTTGGACAAAGCTTCTTAATTCACTTATATACTCTATCCCTTCTCTCTCTTTCTCAGCAAATTGAATGCGTTCATTGACATTGGAAATTAACATTGATAATACTACTGCAAATGGAATTAAAAATAATAACAAGATTAACATAAATTTTCTAGCATAAGTCATTTTGTTCATTACCTTAATTCCTGGTGAAAAGATAGATAGTTTCTTCATTTTTTTGTCCCCTCTGCCTAGTCTAGATGGTAGCATATAGCATACAAACCTCTAAAATGTGTTTTATTTATCAACCTTGATCTTATTCTAAAAAAATTTCCTTAATAAATCTGTGATCTATGTTACAGATTTGATAGAAATATCAGACTGAAGCATACAAGAGCTCGAAAACAAAATTATGAAATTCCTTTTTAAAGCTTAATGTAATAAGATAAGTTTATAAATACGAAAGGAAAGATCGTCATGATTAATAAAGCAGATGTATTAGAAAGACTAAAAACCTTGGTTGGTAAGGAACTATCAAGTAGAAATTTACACGAAGCATTGTTTTGTGAAAAAAATGACTCCAAAAGACTTCGCCGTTTTAATGCTGGGACACATACGTATGTAGATTTCAAAATCTACTCAGCTAAAGGCTCTGAGGAAACAACATATGCCCTTATAAAAATCCCAGGAAACCCCAATACTTTTAAAATGGATCTAACAGAAAAAGAAGGAAACATACTAATTCAATCAGAGCCTAAAATTAATTATTCTTACTTATAAAGAAAAAACCAAAGCTAAAGGCTTTGGCTTTTTTTAATTAATCCCACTCTAATTTCTACCAAATTATGATTTAATCTAGAAATCAAGTGAAACTACGGTATACTTAAATATTAATAGTATTTAGCGAACATCTTATTTTTTATCGCTAGGAGGAACTTATGGATTTTGTTGCATTAGACTTTGAAACAGCTAATACGAATCGTTCGAGTGTATGCTCGATCGGTATTGTTGTTGTAAAAAATGGCAATGTCGCCGACGAATATTATCAATTAATTAAACCGAGAGATATGTATTTTGACCCTCTATGTGTAAGAATTCACGGAATAACCCCAGAAGATGTCAAAGACTCGCCTTCTTTCAGTGAGGTCTGGAAGGATATCTCTCCCTTGTTAGAAGGGAATCTGGTCATTGCTCATAATGCAAGTTTTGATATGTCGGTATTAAGGTACTCACTGGATGAATGCCAGCTTGATTATCCTTCGTTTTCTTATAACTGTACCGTTAATGTATCTAAAAAAACGTGGCTCGGTCTACCAAGTTATTCATTAAATGTAGTTGCCAGGCATCTACAAATAGAATTTAAACACCATCATGCATTAGAGGACGCACAAGTGGCGGCACAAGTATATCTTCAAGCCTGTAAATATAACAAGGTTACCAGTCATGTAGAGCTTATTGAAAAATTAGAAATTGGTCAAGGTACGATTTATGCCAACGGTTATACTCCAGCACGAGCTAACAAAAAGAAAAGCAAAACGAAAAGAAGTACTTTAAGCATGAATTAGATAAGGGACTAGTTCGTTTGGTAGAACCTCTTTTCCTGAATTCTAGAGGGCGTGAATAAATAAGTTCTTCTCATCCATCTAAATTAGAACAAAAAACCAGCCCAATAAGGCTGGTTTAAATCGAACTTATTGAACATCTTGTTCAAAGTACATTTGCTGTGTAACTTTTTCTTTCTTCAGTTTTTTAGGCTTTGGTGCTTGATTATCAAAGCTCGCATAGTCATAGATGGCTGTGCTTACAATCTCAGCTACATCTTGAAGTTTTTCTTTACTAATTTTATCAATTGTATCCTCAGGAGTATGATACCAAGGCTCTAAAGGACTATGAATAAACAGCGCCGCCGGAATTCCCGCTTCTCCAAATGGAACGTGGTCACTACTTCCTCCTTGAGCATAAGGTGTTGGACTACCATTCAAACGTAAACTTGATGCTTGAGTCAGTTCTGTTACTAGGTTCGGTTGACCATTAACTGTTCTCATTACAAGATCGCCCGCATCACGGCTTCCAACCATATCTAAGTTAAAATTAGCTACGATACGATTTAATTCTTCCTGTGGAAGCGTATTGACATAATGTCTTGATCCAATCAACCCTAATTCCTCTGCTCCAAAAGTCGCAAAGCGAATCTCTGTGTCAGTAGGTAGATCTTTTAATACTCTTGCAAGCTCTAAAACCATAGCTGTACCTGATGCATTATCATTTGCCCCAGGAGCACCCGGCACTGAGTCATGATGAGAGCTTAATACAATTACATTACCATTATCCTTATTTTTATTTGAAGCCTTTTTATTCGCAATTACATTATGTGAGGTACGCAAACCAGATTCAGCACCTAACACTTTTAAAGATGCCGACACTTCTTCTCCGTTTGTTAATTTACTTACTAACTCTTGACCTTGAGCTTGAGTAATCGAAACTGCTGGAACAAAACGATCATTCGCCCCACCTAGAGTTCCGTTAATAACACCCGCAGCATTGTTAAAAATGATCACTCCAGCGGCACCACTATTAGCTGCGTTTAACACTTTATCTCCAAAACTGATTTCCCCTCGCTGAATAAGAGCAATTTTTCCTGTTAAATCCTTCCCTACTAAATCTGCCGTTCTACCTAAACCAACATATTCGAGATCGGCTTCAATATCACCACTTGTTGTATATGTAAATGGAAGTGGATTAAGACTTACTCCATCAATCTCTAAATCAACAGTATGAGGCGCTGTGTAACCTAAGTATTCAAACGGTTGAATCTCAGCCTCGTATCCATAATTTTCGAATTGTTGTTTCACATATAGTACTGCCGCATACTCTTCAGCTGTTGCAGCTACTCGGGGGGTTTTAGCTAAATAATCAATTGTGTTATAGATGTTCTCAACATTAATTTGATTGATCACCTTCTTATCTAACACATTGATGACGTTAGATTGAGCAGATACTGGTTGTGTATAGGCTTGTACACCCATAGTACTAAGAGTAAGAGTCGTTACTAATGCAATAGATAGAAATGTTTTTTTCATATAAAGCCTCCTTACTAGAATAGTAGAACATATCTAAATATTACAATCTTTTACATTATGTAGAGAAGATAATATTTTCCTATTAATCATTAGTACTATTAACTTATCTACTAAACATTGAGATTATCGGTAATCCCGACTAAATTTAGGATATATTACAACCTAAATGGTAATATATGTATACATTTTATTACCTAGGTTATTAATTCTATTTAAAACCTATAGACTTAGTAATATTTATTTAACTAAGTGTATTTCTCTTTAATTTTTTACTTCATATGATATAAGAACTAGCTATTTCATATACTAAGATACTATTTCATGCTTAAAAACAGATCATTAGATAAACTAAACAAAATATTTACATTATTTTTATTAATTATAATAAACTCTAGTTAAAAAGCCTCAATTCCTCATAATTATTTCTATATATCACGTATATAAAAAAAAGAGCCCACTTGGACTCTTTTACTGGTTGAGTTGGATAAATACGTTTTCATTAACAAATCTCTTCCTTTGTCATGTTTTTGCTTCAATAGAGAAACTAGCTATTTTTCAATTAATCCGTATGAGGAAACCAAATTAAACCCTATTTATCTATTTCTTTGTTAATTTAGAGTCTGATTCGCTTAGTACTATATTTTAGGGGAATAATCGAGGGCTTTTTAAATATTCTTTTTTTAAGGTATCGCGACATTTAAATGGAGTGTTTACATACCATTAAATATTGCAGCTTTTATTCATTAGAAAAAGCTTCCTAATTAAAGGAAACCTTAATAAAAGTGTAAAGATATTTGGTTAAAATTGAACTTTAATTATTGTCATTATTTTGATGCGTATTTTGTTCTTCGTCAGCCTTATTAACAAATTCATACCCGTACCCTGATGAATGTATTTCCAATGTTTCTTCGTTATTTTTTCTTTTCAGATTTAAATTATCTTGTTTTCGATCCTTATCCATATTAACCTCCATATACTATTTTTTGCCATATCATCCTACTAGGATATAGTTCCCTCCTTCCAAAAAATCATACAAAATTCCCTTTATGATAGCTTGGTTAGTTAAGGCAACTACTTGTGCTTTTTGAAGGAATAATCTTTACTTTTATTTTCATTGATTGTACTGTGAGCTATATTTGAAAAAAGATGTTCCCTATAGAACCTCATCCAAATTGCCCCACGTTTAATTATGTACACTAAAAAAGACAACCCCTATTGGATTGTCTTTTAATTGCCTGGCAACGTCCTACTCTCACAGGGGGAAGCCCCCAACTACCATCGGCGCAAAAGAGCTTAACGACCGTGTTCGGCATGGGAACGGGTGTGACCTCTTTGCTATCGCCACCAGACTAAATATTGAACCTCAGATTCCCTAAAGGTATCTTAGTTCACATTAGAGAGATTCT
>NZ_BAUV01000027.1 GCF_000513135.1 Halalkalibacter akibai JCM 9157 | reverse complement strand
AAAAACGCACATTCTCATGTGCGCTTCATTTATACTTCCATAATAATCGGCAAGATCATCGGTCTTCTCTTTGTTTTTTCAAATAAGAATCTACTTAATCCTTCTCGTACATTGCTTTTTAATGAAGACCATTCATTAACATTTTCTGTTACACATTTTTTTAATATAGTACTGACTAACTCATTTGCATCTTCAAGCAGTTTTTCTGATTCTCTAACATAAACAAAGCCGCGTGAAATGATATTGGGACCAGATACGAATTCTCCTGTTTTTTTGTTAAGAGTTACCACTACAACTAAAATTCCATCTTTGGAAAGTAAACGGCGGTCTCTTAAAACAATATTCCCAACATCTCCTACACCAAGTCCATCAATTAGTACATTCCCAGAAGGGACTTTACCTGTCTTTCTTGCTTGTCCGTTGGTAAATTCCACTACCTCGCCTTTTTCAACAATAAAGATATTTTCTTGAGCTATGCCTGTTTGAAGGCCTAATTCACGGTGAGCATGTTGCATTCGGAATTCCCCATGAACAGGTACAAAATATTTAGGTTTCATAATATTAAGCATTAATTTTAGCTCTTCTTGACTTCCGTGTCCTGAAGCATGGACTTTTCCGGAACCATATACAACATCTGCACCTATTCGGTATAGTTTATCAATTATCGCTGAAACAGACCTTTCGTTTCCAGGTATAGCTGAAGCAGCAATAATAACTGTGTCCTCTGAAGTAATTGTGATTTGACGATGCGCTCCTTTAGCCATACGCGTTAACGCTGACATAGGTTCACCTTGAGAACCTGTTGTTAAAATAACTAGACGTTCAGCTCTAAACTTACTAACCTCATCAATGTCGATGAATAAATCTTTTGGAGCGTCAATATAGCCTAGTTTAGTTGCAATCGTAATGACGCGAATCATACTCTTTCCAACAACAACCATCTTTCTGTTTGCTTTAACCGATGCTCTGATCACTTGTTGAATTCTATGAACATTTGAAGCAAAAGTTGTTACGATAATTCTTCCTTCCGTATTTTCAAATACTTCAGCTATTCCTTGTCCAACTTCTGTTTCAGATTTCGTTAAACCAGGTCGTTCTGCATTCGTACTATCCGAAAGTAAACATAACACTCCGCGTTCTCCTATAGCCGCCATCTTACCAATTTCAGCATGCTTTCCATCAACAGGTGTTTGATCAAATTTAAAATCACCAGTGTGCACAATTGCTCCTTGTGATGTTTCAAAACACACACCAACAGAATCTGGAATACTATGATTTGTACGGAAAAAGGAAACAGATGTTGATCCAATTGTTAATTTTGAATTTGAATCAATAAGTCTTAACGTACTTTGACGGATAATTCCTGCTTCTTTTAACTTTTCTTCTACTAAGCCAAGGGTTAACTTTGTTCCATAAACAGGAACATTTAATTTCTTTAGCACGTAAGATAATCCACCTATATGATCCTCGTGACCATGCGTGAGAATAATTCCTTGCACACGATCAGCATTTTCAACAAGATAAGAAACATCTGGTATAACAATATCAACACCTAACATGTCGTCGTCTGGGAACATTAGTCCAGCATCAACAACCAATATATCTTCATCAACCTCAACTACGTACATATTTTTGCCTATTTCTCCTACTCCACCTAAAGCAAACACACGTACTTTTTCTGTATATTCTTTTGACAATGGACGTTCCTCCTACTATATATCTTAACTTTAAACCCGAATTGTTTATTACTATTACTTTTTACCGTTTCGCTCATCCTTGGCGTAGATGATCTAACTATTGCTAAAATAACAGACGACCGATAGAATGCGATCTAATCCAACCCGAACAAATCAATTACATTTAGTATACCTTATCAGTGAAATGAAAAACAAGACTGAACTTCCTCTGTTGTAAGTCAGATACAAATACTATAAATTGTGGTTTTTATAGAAAAAACTAGTAATTACATGTTTGTTATTTCTGAGAATGATAAAAAAGCCAACCCATTTGGATTAGCTTTTTAAAGAGGATAATGTGTTCTTTATTTGTTTTTTTACATCATTTGTTAAAGAAACAAGTGGGAGTCTCACTCCTCCTACTTCAATCCCAAGTTTATTTAATGCGTATTTTACACACGTTGGATTAGGAGCAAGAAACATCGCATTCATTACAGGTAGCAGTGCTCGGTGCTTTAAAGCGGCTTCTTTCACATCACCATTATAAAAATCTGAGATCATGTCTTGCATCTGACTACCAATTATATGAGATCCCACTGACACAACTCCGTGTCCACCTATCGACAACGTCGGAAGAGTGTTAGCGTCATCTCCTGTATAAAGGTAGAAGTCACTAGCTGTCTCAGTAATAATTTTAGCCATTTGTTCTAAGTTTCCACTAGCTTCTTTTATTGAGACAATATTTTTTATTTTAGACAAAGCAATTGTCGTCTTAGGTTCAAGTTGTGCTCCTGTTCGCCCCGGAACATTATAGAGCATAACAGGAAGTTTCGTAGATTCAGCAATCTTCTTAAAATGTTGAAACATTCCTTCTTGAGAAGGTTTGTTGTAATACGGGACTACAACCATAATTCCATCTACGCCGATATCGGTTGCTTTTTTTGTCATATCAATTGACGCTGACGTGTTATTACTCCCTGTTCCCGCAATAATCGGAACTCGCTTATTCACATGCTCCACACACAACTTGAATAAATCTAATTTTTCTTTATTTGAGAGGGTCGGTGATTCACCTGTAGTTCCAGCTACAACAATTGCATCTGTTCCATTTGCAATCAAGTAATCAATGAGTTCCTTTGTTTTTTCAACATCTATTAAACCATTTTGGTCAAAAGGAGTAACCATTGCAGTTAAAATATGGCCAAAGTTCATTACCCTTCAGCTCCTTGTTAGGGTTTTTCTAGAAGTTTAATTCTGGCTGTTGCCTAATTGTTCTAAATGAAACATTTGATGTAATGCATTCACTGCTTTTACCATATCTTCTTCTTTTACTAGAACCCAAATGGTCGTATGCGAATCAGCAGATTGTAAGATTTGAATGTTATTTTTAGATAGCGCACTTACAATTTTTGCTGTTACGCCAGGAACACCCGTCATACCTGCGCCAACTGCAGATACTTTTGCACAGCCTTTTGTTACAACTGGCTCATACCCCATTTGTTTAAGTACTTCATTTGCTTTGTCTGCCACTTCTTCCATTACTGTGTAGACAACACCTCGAGGATTAATGTTAATAAAATCAACACTTATCTCCTCAGTCGCCATTGCTTTAAAAACCTTTTCTTGTAAGTCATACTCGCCTTCACGTGCGAAAACTTTAATTTGAGAAACATTTGCGAGATTTGTTATACCTGTAACAAGACGGTCTTTTACTTCTGCTGTTTTCTTAGTTGATCTAAACGTTACTAGCGTTCCTTCACTTTCTGAATAAGTTGAGCGAATGTGAATTGGAATTTTAGCTTGCATAGCTACTTCTACGGCTCTAGGGTGAATGACTTTCGCTCCTTGATAAGCCATATTACAAATTTCTTCATATGACATCGTATCAAGTGGGCGTGCGTCTTCAACGATTCTTGGATCTGCAGTCATAACACCTTCTACATCTGTAAATATGTCTACCCATTCAGCGTCAAGAGCCGCACCTAAAGCCGTTGCCGAAGTATCACTACCACCTCTGCCGAGTGTAGTCATTTCCCCAGAAGCGGTTTGGCCCTGGAACCCTGCAACAACAACGACATCGTGTTGTTGCAGTTGATTTTTTACATAATCACAATTCATATCAATGATTTTAGCATTAGAAAAATCATTATTGGTTCTAAATCCAGCTTGAGCTCCCGTGCAAGCAATCGTTTCGATCCCCATTCCATTTAAGAGATTGGAGAAAACAACGGACGAAATGATTTCTCCACACGAGATTAGGAGATCTTGTTCTCGCTTTGAGCCTTGTTGCTGATTTATAAGATCAAGTAAGGTGTCCGTTGCATACGGATCACCCTTACGTCCCATTGCTGATACAACAACAACCACCTTAAAGCCATTGTTCACAGCTTTTTGAACATGATTGGCTGCTAATGATCTACTTTTATCATCACGGACTGAAGTACCGCCAAATTTCTGTACGATTATTTTCATAAGACACCTACTTTAATTATAGAAGCTCTAATTTAACTAAACTTTCAGCAATTTGAACAGAATTCCAAGCTGCACCTTTTAGTAAGTTATCAGAAACAATCCACATGTGATAACCATTATCTCGGTCAAGATCTTGACGAATACGTCCGACAAAAACATCATTCTTACCAACACACTCAGAAGCCAATGGATATAATTGATTAGCTGGATCGTCTTGAAGTGTAATTCCTGGAGCTGACGCAAGTAGTTCTTTTATTTCAGCAACGGATGCTCCACCTTTTTCAGTTTCAATATATACAGACTCTGAATGACCTGTTTCAATTGGTAGACGAACACAAGTAGCAGCTACCTCAAGTTCCGAAAGGTGCATAATTTTCTTTGTTTCATTTATCATTTTCATTTCCTCAAATGTATAACCATTATCTTGGAAAAGGTCAATTTGTGGAATTGCATTAAAAGCTATTTGATAATGTTTTTTATCTCCGCCTACTGGTAGAATCTCAGGAGTAAATTCCTCACCAGCAAGAATAGCCTTTGTTTGTTGTTTCATTTCATCAATCGCCTCAAGTCCTGCACCTGAAACAGCTTGATAAGTTGAAACAACCACTTTCTTAAGACCGTAGTTTTGGCGAATTGGCTCTAAGGCAACTACCATTTGAATCGTAGAGCAGTTAGGATTAGCAATAATCCCATTATGAGTACGAAGATCTTCTTCATTAACCTCCGGCACTACAAGCGGACAGTTAGGGTCCATTCTAAATGCACTTGTGTTATCAACAACAATAGCCCCACGCTTAACAGCTTCAGGCGCTAAAGCTTTTGAGACAGAACCACCAGCTGAGAATAACGCAATTTGAACTCCTTCAAATGATTCAGGTGTTGCTTCTTCTACTGTATAGTTTTGCCCTTTAAAAGAGATCTGTTTTCCAGCAGAACGCTTTGAAGATAGTAATTTTAAGTTTGAAATCGGGAAATCTCTTTCCTCAAGAGTTTTTAGCATTTGTTGACCAACTGCACCTGTTGCTCCTACTACGGCTACATTATAATTTGACATTCGTTATTCTCCCCTTATCTAGTTCTTTTTAATAGAGTTTTTCTAGGATGGAATGATTATAGCATATCTTCCCTAGTTTGTATCAGTAGCTTCCTCTATTAAACTTTAAGGGAAATATTTCATTTCTGCAACTGCGTCATTTGCTTAATCTCTGAATTTTTCCACTAGTACAGGCTGATATTGCTTACCAGCTAGGGCAGACTCAACCGTATCCACTAATGCTTCCATTCTAGCCACTAATGAGTTTGGTTTCTTAATAGGATCATCTTGCCCAAAAGGAATGAAGTAAATATTTTTTGTAGCCATAAGCTTCATAATATTAACACCATTAAGCCCCAAGGCGTCATTTGTTGAAATGCCAAGAACGACTGGATTTCCACTACGAAGGGTTGCTTTTGCACCCATAAGTACAGGCCCATCTGTCATGGCGTTTGCTAATTTACTCGTTGAATTCCCTGTAATTGGTGCCATAACCATACAATCTAGTGGAGTTTTTGGTCCAAAAGGTTCTGCTTTAACAATTGTATCTACAATTGGTTCCTGTGTGATTTCTTCAATTCTTTTTAACCAATAGGCACTCGTGCCAAACTTCGTATCTGTAGTCTTAACATTACCTGACACAAAAGGAGTTACTTTTGCTCCAAGTTTAATTAATTTTTCTATTTGTGGCATTACTTCTTCATACGTACAGTGAGAAGCAGAAATTCCAAATCCAATATGTTTCCCTTTTAAAGACATAAGTCATCCTCCTCTAATTAGTCGACTTGTTCGTTAACAACTCTGCTAACACATCAGCTAAAATTTGCCCTGCCGTTTTTGGAGCCACTATTCCTGGTAAACCAGGAGCTAAAAGCGCCTTTATGCCCCTTTTTTCTGCATAGCGAAAATCAGTTCCACCTGGCTTAGATGCAAGATCGATAATAAGAGTGTGTAGAGGCATTTCTGTTAGCACATTTGATGTTAAAACAAGGGCTGGAATGGTATTAATACATATATCAATATCTTGCAATTCTGTTTTTAAATTTGCGGTATGAAATGGAGTTAGACCCATTTCAGTTATCCTAGCTATCTGTTGAGTTTCATTTGCACCTACTTTTACATCTGCTCCAAGAGCACTAAATGTTCTCGCTACTGACATTCCTACTCTTCCTAAGCCAAGTACTGCTACTTTAGCTCGGTGAATCGTGATATCAGTATGCTGAATAGCCATCATGACGGTCCCTTCAGCTGTTGGAATAGAATTGTAAATAGCAACGTCATCTCGCTCCATTAATTTGACAAGAGCACGATCAGCCTTCTCTATACATTCGTCTAAATACTTATTTGTAATGCCAGTGTAAACGACACAATGAGTTGGGGTCGCTTCTAACTGATCAACTTTTAACTCAATTGTTTCATTTGAGAAGATCGTTTCAACTTTGCCATCGAGACTAACGCCACTGACAGGTAATAAAACTGCATCTACGGTCGACCATTCGATATCATCCATTGATTGTTTTGTTGCTCCAATAAAGCCATCATTTAATTGATCGAATCCGACCATTGAAATTTTAGCGTCTAGAGCTGAAAGCTTACGGATGATTTCTAGCTGCCGTGCATCTCCTCCAATTATGACTGCATGCTTATCTGTTAACATTTGCTCATGTTCTCCTTTCTTTCATGCGAATCTGATCATCATCGCAGGCCGCTAACGGAAAGAGAAAAATCCATCCTATCACACAACGACACAAGGCTCTTATCAAGAGCAAAGGATGAACAGCAACGATTCACCATAGCATATGTCTCAACTTTATGATGGGTGAATACCATTTTCTAAAGATTTAACACGAGGAAGAAGAATACATATTAGCAAAAAAAAGGGGGGAATCTTGAGGAATGATTTTCAATTAGTAATTAAAATAGACGTGAAAAAGATGTAAGACTAATTGTCCTACATCTTCTTCACGTCTAAATTATTCGTATTGGTCGAGATTAATGATGATCATGTCTTCTCCAATTTTTTTAACTTGTTGCCAGTATACCGTTACTTCGCGATCCTTTTTACCAAAACCAAACCATTTCATAGTCGGAATGATAAACGCTTCAATTTCTCCAGTTTCTTCGTTAACTAACAAATCGGTTTGACCTAGTATACCCAATCTCTCACCTTTTTGATAATCAATGATTTCTTTTGAACTTATTTCACTTAATCTCACAGAGTTCCCCCCTTGTCTACTTTGTAGTTAGGGTATGAGTGGAAAAAGAAAAAAAGACCAGCTAAATAGAGGCCACCTGAAAAAGGGGGCCCTTTCAGCTGGCCTCTGATTCAATAAGCGTAACCATAGCAATCTTTTAAAGCCTGCTATGAGTGGGTCCATAGCAGGCGCTTAACGTGTAGATCCATTGTAGCTCCCTTGAGTTTTCAAGCGGGTTTTAGTGGCCTTGCTAAATTTCATCTTGATAATTAGGAACTAAGCTAACGCTTTTGGAAGAACACCATCAATATTGATCAGTGAGATAGCTGGCTTTTCTTTTAGAAGGGCTGCTGCTAATTGATTAACATCAGATAAGGTCACTTGATCAATCTCATTGACAATATCATCTAAAGAGCGATGCTTTTTTAATAACAATTCATTTTTACCATTTCGGCTCATCCGACTGTTCGTACTCTCAAGACTAAGCATCAAGCTTCCTTTTAGCTGCTCTTTTCCATTAGTTAATTCCTTTTCTGACATCCCTGAAGCCGCTAACACTGAAGTTGTTTCAAGTAATGCACTTGTTAGGTCGTCTAATTGATTATGTGCTGTTCCTGCATACACCGTAAGCATTCCACTATCTTGATAAGAAGAGTGATAAGAAAATACAGAGTAACATAATCCTCTTTTCTCTCTAATCTCTTGAAATAAACGGCTGCTCATGCTTCCACCTAGCAAATTGTTTAATAATACAAGTGCATACACATTTTTTTCGCCAATTGCTAATCCAGGGTAGCCTAAGCATAAATGCGCTTGTTCTGTCTCTTTTTTACGAATCATAGTATTCGAAAGAAAAGTAGGTTGTTTATCCTCATGTTTATAACTCGTTGCTTCAACTTTCGAGAAAATCTCTTTCAATTGCTGTATTACTTCATCCGTTATATTTCCTGCAATTGAAATAACCACATGATCTCCTGTATAAAATCTAGACATGTAATCTCTTAGAGAGTCCCCGTTAAACGTTTCTAACGTTTCAACCGTCCCTAATATGGGATACCCTAAAGCATGACTACCGTAACTAGCTTCACTTAATAGATCATGGACAATATCATCAGGAGTATCATCGACCATTTTAATTTCTTCATATACGACATTCTTTTCTTTCTTTAATTCCGTCTCATCAAAGACAGAATTAAAGAACATGTCAGAAAGGACATCAACAGCAAACTCTGCGTGATCATCAAGTACCTTAGCGTAATAGCAAGTGTATTCTTTAGACGTAAAGGCATTTACTTGCCCACCAATTCGGTCAAAAGATTCTGCTATCTCGGCTGCAGTTCTCTTTTCTGTTCCTTTGAAGAACATATGCTCGAGAAAATGAGAGATCCCATTTTCCTCCTTTTTTTCAAACCTTGATCCCGTTCCAATCCAAACGCCAATTGACACAGATCGTACGGTTGGAATGTTTTCAGCTAATATACGAACTCCATTTTCTAATTCAATTCTCTTTATCACTATTTGTCCCCCTATTCTCATTAAGGGTTACACCTAAGATGACCCGCTCTTCCGATAACACATCAGAAACCGTTCCAATTCGATAGCCTTTTTCATGGACACCATTAATTAAGTCCTCAAGTCCTTTTGCTGTTGGTTCTGTTGGATGCATAAGGATCATTGCTCCGTTGTGCACTTTGGATACAACTCGATTAACCATTTCTGTTGGATCAGGTTTGCGCCAATCAACCGTATCAACAGACCATAGGACTGTGCGCATACCATGTTTGTGCGCTTGGTCTACGACTGTTTGATTAAAGCTCCCACTTGGAGGAGCAAACCATTCAGGTGTAACGCCTATCGTTGCTTCAATGACAGAGTTTGTTTTTTGAATCTCCTCGTCAATACGCCCTACTGTTAATTTGCTCATATCTGGATGGGAATAAGCATGATTTCCAATTTCATGTCCTTCTTCTTTGAGCATTGTTGCGAGGTTAGGATTATTTTTAACCCATGAACCATCTAAAAAGAATGTTGTATGTAGTTCATGCTTTTTTAATGTCTTTAACATATCAGGAAGATATTCATTTCCCCAAGCTACATTGATTAAAAAAGTCACCATTGGCTTTTGTTCATTTCCTTTGTAAATTGGAGATGGTGGTAAATCAGCTAAATGGACATGTGGACTTGTTTCTTTAAAAACTAATCGACTTTCTTCAAAGTCTTCAAGCTTCTTCATCTTATCATAGGAAGCTTCTACGTCAACCTCTAAGCCATTATATCCAGGAACAGCTTTCCAAACTTTATCAATCCTCGCATCAATAGCAGGCTCTGTATAGGATTCCGCTCTGGCTACTATTTCTTCGTACAGTGAATCCTGCTCTTTAATTACCATTTGACTGTCATCTTTTAGTTGCCCCACGTAATTAAGAGTAAACGGATTTTGGACTGCCCCGAACGAGAGAATGATTATAAAACTAAAGATCACTAAATGCACTGCTTTTTTCTTCATCACCCGACCCTCCTCTAGTGCGATTGTATGCACTTATAGGACAGGTTAGAACGCAAAAGGAGACTAGGTCCATTCCCCCAGTCTCCTTTGCTTACTTCTGTGCTTGTTGCTTTTGTTCTTTTTCTTCTTTTAGGATGACTTTACGTGAAAGGTTGACTCTGCCCTGATTATCTATTTCTGTAACACGAACAAGAATCTCATCACCAATCTTAACTACATCCTCGACTTTTTCAACTCGCTCTTCTGCTAATTGAGAGATATGCACAAGGCCATCTTTACCTTTAAAAAGTTCTACGAAACAGCCAAATTTTTCAACTCGTTTTACTTTTCCTAAGTAGGTTTGTCCGACCTCTACTTCACGAACAATGTCTTCAATAATAGAACGTGCTTTTTCATTCATCGCCATCTCGACAGATGAAATGTACACTGTACCATCTTGTTCAATATCAATTTTCACTCCTGTTTCTTCAATGATTTTGTTAATCATTTTTCCGCTAGGTCCAATAACATCACGAATTTTATCAGGATTGATTTTCATTGTCATAATTTTAGGAGCATACGTAGAAAGCTCTTGTCTAGATTCAGCAATAGCTGAAAGCATATTGTCTAAAATAACCATTCGTCCGCGTTTTGCTTGAGCTAAAGCTTCAACTAGGATTTCACGGTTTATTCCAGATATCTTAATGTCCATTTGCAAGGCTGTTATTCCTTCGCGAGTACCTGCTACTTTAAAGTCCATATCACCAAGTGCATCTTCCATTCCTTGAATGTCCGTTAACACAGATACATGTTCTTCTTGTTTCACAAGTCCCATTGCGATACCTGCAACTGGTGCTTTGATTGGAACACCTGCATCCATCATCGCAAGCGTACTAGCACAAATACTAGCTTGAGATGTTGAACCATTTGATTCCAACACTTCTGATACTAATCGAATCGTATATGGGAAATCGTTTTCGTTTGGAATAATAGGTTCTAGTGCACGTTCACCTAAAGCTCCGTGACCGATTTCACGACGACCAGGTCCACGGATCGGGCCTGTTTCCCCAACACTAAATTGAGGGAAATTGTAATGGTGCATAAAGCGCTTAGATTCTTCAATCCCTAAACCATCTAAAATCTGAACATCTCCAAGTGCACCTAATGTACAAATACTTAGCGCTTGAGTTTGTCCACGAGTGAATAGACCAGAGCCATGGGTACGAGGTAGAAGGTTTACTTGTGAAGCGAGTGGTCGAATCTCGTCAACTTTACGTCCGTCTGGGCGAACTTTATCAACTGTAATCAGACGGCGAACTTCTTCCTTCACAATCTTATGTAAGACTTCTTTCACATCGCCTAAGTTAATGTCTTCTCTTCCTTCAAAAGCTTCAACTGTTTTGGTTTTAACAGCATCAATAGCTTCAGCACGTGCATGCTTTTCGATCACTTGAACAGCTTCTTTTAATTCAGATTCTGCTAAAGTACGAATTTCTTTTTCTAACTCAGAATCAACTTTTTTTAGTTGAATTTCTGATTTTTCTTTCCCAACAGCCG
Organism: Halalkalibacter akibai JCM 9157; assembly: GCF_000513135.1. Classification (GTDB taxonomy): domain Bacteria; phylum Bacillota; class Bacilli; order Bacillales; family Bacillaceae_D; genus Halalkalibacter; species Halalkalibacter akibai. Next base: position 49,266 of record NZ_BAUV01000027.1, on the reverse strand, counting down.
CAGCAATTTCTTCTTGGAAGGCAATTAATTTTTGAATTTCCTCATGTCCAAACATGATTGCTTCAAGGATGATTTCTTCAGAAACTTGATTTGCCCCTGCTTCAACCATATTAATTGCTTCTTTTGTTCCTGCAACAACAAGGTCAATATCACTTTGTTCGAGCTGCTCTGTATTTGGATTAATGATAAATTCTCCGTTAAGACGTCCAACTGTCACACCTGCAATAGGTCCATCAAAAGGAATGTCTGAAACAGAAAGCGCTAACGATGATCCTATCATTGCTGCCATTTCTGAAGAAGCGTTAGGATCTGAACTCATAACAATACTAATTACTTGAACTTCATTTCGGAATCCATCAGGAAAAAGTGGTCTAATCGGACGATCGATTAAACGACTCGTTAAAATTGCTCGTTCACTTGGTCGGCCTTCGCGCTTGATAAATCCACCAGGGATTTTCCCTGCAGCATAAAGGCGTTCCTCATAATTAACTGTTAATGGGAAGAAATTAAGATCTTTTGGTTCTTTAGAAGCAGTTGCTGTTGAAAGAACTGCTGAGTCACCATACCTTACAAGGACTGCGCCATTAGCTTGTTTAGCTAATTGACCCGTCTCGACCGTTAACTCCCGGCCAGCCCAATCCATTTTAAATACGTGTTTCGTTTGTTCCATTACGCGTACTCCTCTCGTACACCACATTATTCTTCATACCTGCATCTATTATTGCCTAATTCATCAGAATTTAAAATATTGAACATACAATGGTTAAACCTAGTGAATTTTCCAACATAAAACAATCAAGAAAAAAGCGGGATTATCTCCCGCTTTTATCAATGATTATCGGCGTAAGCCAAGCTTGTCAACTAGGTTACGGTAACGTGTTACATCCTTATTACGTAAGTATGTTAACAAGTTACGACGTTGACCAACCATTTTTAGAAGACCACGACGTGAATGGTGATCCTTCTTATGAGTACGTAAATGCTCATTCAATGTGTTGATTTGCTCTGTTAGGATAGCAACCTGAACTTCTGGAGAACCAGTGTCAGTGTCGTGAGTTTTGAAATCAGCGATTAACTCATTTTTACGCTCTTGTGTTAAAGCCATCCTATTCACCTCCCTTTTCTTATCTCCTATTCCCTAGCAAACGTCGGTGACTCGATCTGCCAAGAAACGGATGTGTACTTGAAGTACAAGGAATACTATACCTTCTTTTTCACTAGAATGCAAGTTTCAAAACTATTATGACAGTAGTAATGACTGTGCTGCTTCTTTATCCAGGTGAATTTGCTTAATGAGGTCTTCAATATTCAGGAATTTTTGTTCATCTCGAATTCGATGATGCCAACATATCGTAACTTCTTCTCCATAAATGTCTTGATTAAATGAAAAAAGGTGAACTTCAATAGTTGGTTCCGTTGTTTGATCATGGAAGGTTGGCTTAAAACCAACATTACAAACACCCGAGTAGTGAACCCCTGAAACAGTTAGTGTTACGGCATAAACACCTGTATTTGGCAGAATATAACGATGAATTGGCTTTACATTAGCCGTTGGGAAGCCAATAGTTCTTCCGCGTTTTTCACCGTCTACCACGACGCCTTTAATACTATAAGGAGCACCTAAAAATTTTGTGACGTCATCCACTTCTCCAGTAGTCAGAAGTTGTCTAATTTTTGTTGAGCTAACTTTCTCATTATTCGCCTCAAGTTTTTCAACAACGGTTTGATTAAGTCTATTTCTAGCATGAAAAGGCATCGTTTCCATTGTCCCTTTTCCAAGTGCCCCATATGTAAAATCAAAACCTGCAACAACATGGCAAACCTCAAGTCCAATTAAATAGTCATCAACAAACTGCTGAGGCGTAAGTGAGGCAAATTCTCTGGTAAAATTAACAATATACAGCTTATCTACTCCTAATTCCTCTATTTTCTTTATTTTATCAGGTAGAGGCGTAATGTAACTCATTGCGTTCTCTTGTTTCCGCAAAACCTCTTTAGGATGTGGATGAAAAGTCATTACTGATGTTGTGACCTTCAGCTTTTGCGCTATTTTAATAGCTGTCTTTATCACCGCCTGGTGTCCAAGATGAACTCCATCGAAATACCCTAAGGCCATTACCGTTGGGGTACAATTTAATGAACAACTATCAACGGGATGATTTAAATAAATGGTATCCATATAGATCCCCTTTTCCTAACAAATTCTTAACTCATTCTCCAGTCCAAAACATCTTTTCTGGTTTTATTACACCTTTTTTAGTCGGATGATGCATGTAGACCGCTAGACATTCTCCTTTTTTATTATAAACGGTAAAACGATTTTCTTCTAACCCTTTCTCACTAGGCAGAACCGATCCATTTTTCACTTGCATTTCTGTCTCTTCATCTATTACGACTTTAGGTAGAAAATGAACAGCAGTGTCAAAAGGGATTAACGTTTCCAATAGGGTATCACTTTCCTTACGCAGTTCTAGTTCTTCAAATGTAAAACTTTCGCTTAAGTGATAAGGCCCTGAAGAAGTTCGAACAAGGTCTGACATATGAGCAGGATATCCAAGCTTCTTTCCGATATCAACTGCTAACGTGCGAATATAAGTACCTTTACTACAGTGAACCCGAAAACGAAATGACATTGTATCGTTGGTATAAGTAAGATCTGAAAGTAACTCAATTGAATGAATGGTGACATTACGAGACGGACGTTCCACTTCCTGGTTTTTACGGGCATATTCATATAGTCTTTTCCCGTTAACTTTTACAGCTGAGTACATAGGCGGGACTTGAATAATCTCTCCTTGAAATTCAGCAATTGTCTCTGTTATCATGTCTTTTGTCCATTGAGCTTCTACTTTTTTCGCCTCCACCGTCTCTCCACTTTTATCCTCGGTTGTAGTCGAGTAGCCAATCGTAACTTCTCCTTCATATTGTTTAGAGTAACCAGACATGTACTCTACTACTTTAGTTGCTTTTCCTATACAGATGGGTAGGACTCCGTTCACATCTGGATCTAGTGTGCCTGTATGACCCACTTTTTTCGTTTGAAAAAGTCTTCTTATTTTCATAACACAATCATGTGAAGTCATTCCTCTTGGTTTATGTAAAATTAAAATGCCGTTAGGTCCCATTATCGTTCCTCCGATGTCTAACATGTTTTATGGTTCAATTTGCTTTTTGTCGCGATTTGCATTGGTCTTCTTTCTAATTCACTAAAAAGGGCATAAGACCTTGTAGGAGTATCGCTCATTGCATGCACGTTTCCAAAAGGGAAGAGCGTACTTTTGGAAATGCTAAAAGGATAGAAGGGTTATGTGCCCTTCTATCCTTCCGGTTATCTTTGATTTCTATTTAAGTCTTGAAGAAGCGTTTCAATTCGATTTCCATATTCTATCGACTCGTCAAATTCAAAAAAGATATCAGGCGTTTTGCGGAGACGGATTCTCTTTCCTATTTCAGAACGGATGAACCCTTTTGCTTTTGATAGAGCCTGCAATGTTGCTTCTTTTTGTTCATCACTTCCAAGCACAGTTATAAAAACTTTTGCTTGTTGCAAGTCACCAGTAACATCTACCCCAGTTACTGTTACGAAGCTAACACGTGGGTCTTTTAACTCTCGCATGATAATATCGCTTAATTCTTTTTTCATTTGTTCACCGACACGGTGAGCACGAACATTACTCATCTCTTTCACCTCTGCTCTTTTGCCTTACAGCCATTCGTAATCTGTGACCGTTCTTTCTGCCTCAGGCTGGCTGTCAATCAACGTTAGTGCCTTTTGTAACTCTCGTTCACAAACTGCACGGTCATTAGAGACAGTTACCATCGTAAGTTCCGTACGCTGCCAAACATCGTGATGATCGGTTTCCGCAACGGAAATATTGAACCGTTGCTTCAACCTAGTTTGAATGCTTTTTAGAACCGAACGCTTTTCTTTTAAAGACTGAGCATCATAAATTAGCAGTTCACAGCGAACGAACCCTATGATCATTTACGTTCAATTTCCTCCATCACATAGCTTCAATAATGTCGCCTTCTTTAATGTCGTTGTAATTTTCAAGCGTGATCCCACATTCGTAACCAGCAGCTACTTCTTTAGCATCATCTTTGAAACGTTTCAGCGCATTAATTGAACCTTCATAAACAACGATTCCATCACGAATTAATCGTACTGTAGAATCTCTTGTCACTTTTCCTTCCGTTACATATGCCCCAGCAATCGTACCGACTTTGGACACTTTAAACGTTGTTCTTACTTCGACTTGACCAATTACTTTTTCCTCAAATTCAGGGTCAAGCATCCCTTTCATTGCTGCTTCAATTTCGTCAATCGCGTTATAGATAACACGGTGTAAACGAACATCCACTTTCTCAGCTTCTGCTGTACGCTTCGCATTAACATCTGGACGTACGTTAAAGCCAATGATAATCGCATTAGAGGCTGATGCAAGCATAACATCATACTCAGTAATTGCACCAACACCTGTATGAATGATGTTAACTTTAACTCCTTCAACATCAATTTTTTCTAATGAACCACGCATTGCTTCAACAGACCCTTGAACGTCAGCTTTAATAATGATGTTAATATCTTTAACTTCACCTTGCTGAATTTGATTGAAAAGATCATCTAAACTTACTTTAGAGTTCTCAGCTAGGTTCTCCTCACGTTGACGAGACGAACGCGCTTCTCCAATATGACGTGCTTTTTTCTCATCTGCAAAAGCTTGGAATTGATCTCCAGCAAGTGGTACTTCATTTAAACCTGTAATCTCTACTGGAGTAGATGGACCAACCTCTTTAACCCGACGGCCAAGGTCATTAACCATCGCTCTTACACGACCGAAAGATGAACCAACTACGATTGGATCTCCAACTTTTAATGTACCAGCTTGAACTAGTAAAGTTGCTACGGCTCCTCGACCTTTGTCAAGTTCAGCTTCAATTACGCTACCACTAGCCAGTTTATTAGGGTTTGCTTTTAGTTCCTCTACTTCTGATACAAGTAGGACCATTTCTAATAAGTCGTCAATACCCGTGCCAGCAAGGGCTGAAACATTAACGAAAATTGTGTCACCGCCCCAAGCTTCAGGAACGAGCTCAAATTCCGTTAATTCTTGCATAACTCGATCAGGATTTGCAGCTTCTTTATCTATTTTATTCACTGCAACGATAATTGGCACACCAGCAGCCTTCGCATGGCTGATTGCTTCTTTAGTTTGTGGCATAACTCCATCATCAGCCGCAACCACTAAGATTGTAATATCAGTTACTTGAGCTCCACGCGCACGCATAGTAGTAAAGGCAGCATGACCTGGTGTATCAAGGAAAGTAATTTTCTTTCCATTTGTTTCGATTTGGTACGCACCAATATGTTGTGTGATTCCCCCAGCTTCGCCTTCCGTTACTTTTGTATGGCGGATAGAGTCCAATAACGTTGTTTTACCATGGTCAACGTGCCCCATAATAGTTACAACAGGAGGTCTCTCTTGTAAGTCTTCCTCTTTATCTTCATCAACATAACTTTCGAAATCCATTTCGTCGATAACAATTTCTTCCTCGACTTCAACACCATAATCACCAGCAATTAACTCAATCGAGTCTTTGTCTAACTCTTGGTTAATTGTCGCCATCACACCAAGAAACATTAGCTTCTTAATTAGCTCAGAAGGTTCTTTATGTAACTTCTTCGCTAATTCTCCGACTGATAATGTTCCAGAGTACGTAATTTTTTCAGGAAGTGGCTTTGGCTTAGGAGGTTCTTGTCTTTGTTGGCCTCCACCACCACGTTGTTGCTGTTGTTTATTTCCACCGCGGTTATTTTGTTTCTTATTATTATTGTTATTGTTATTAGTTGGTCTTGATTGGTTACGTTTCGCATCTGTCTTTTGTTGCTTCGGACGGTTTTCTTTCACTTCCGCTTTTTTCGTATCGGTAGCCACAGCAGCTTCAGGTTTCTTTCCTTCTAACACTTCAAGCATTTTCTCATCAATTACAGACATATGATTCGAAACAGAAAAACCTGAATTATTTAGTTGGTCAATAATTACCTTACTAGCCACATCTTTATCTTTTGCATATTCATATATTCGCATTTTTTTCATATACATACCTCCAGAATCATTGGTCAAGTAATGCGGTCATTTTCTTTGCAAATCCGTCATCCATTACACCAATGACAACTCTCTCCGCTTTACCGATAGCTTGCCCTAGTGTTGCTCGATCAGACAGAATTCGTACCGGTATATTGTAATGGCCGCATTTGTCCAATACTTTTTTCTTTGTTTGTTCTGCTGCATCAGAAGACAACAGAACTAGCCTAACAGACTTTCTTCGTACTTCCTTCAAGACAAGCTCTTCCCCGGTCGTAAGCTTCCTTGCTCTTGCTGCCAGCCCTAGTAATGAAAGCCACTTTTCCATCATTTACGACTCCGTTTACTAGCTTCTTGTAATTGATCGTATATATCTGGATCTACTTTCACTTGTAGATGTCTAGATAAAATATCCTTTTTCTTAGCTAATTCAAAGCTTTCATCGCTGTTACTAATATAAGCGCCTCTTCCATTTTTCTTACCAGTTACATCAATGGAGACAACACCTTCTGGTGAACGTACGATTCTAATCAGCTCTTGTTTAGGTTTCATTTCATTTGTTACAATACATTTTCGAAGAGGAACTTTACGCTGCTTCACTTGCTCCATCTCCTTCTTTTATTCTTCTTCAGTTGAAACAAATGCAGTTTCATCAGACGATATTAATAATTCATCGTCATCACTTAACAACCCTAGTTCTCTTGCATCGGTTTCACTTTTAATATCAATTTTCCAGCCTGTTAGCTTAGCAGCCAGCCTAGCATTTTGACCTCGTTTTCCGATCGCAAGTGAAAGTTGATAATCTGGTACAATAACCTGTGTCATTTTTTCTTCTTCATTTACGTTTACTTTTAGAACTTTAGATGGGCTCAGTGCATTAGCTACATATTCAACAGGGTCTTCTGACCAACGAACAATGTCAATTTTCTCACCTTTAAGTTCATTAACAATCGTTTGAACTCGTTGTCCTCTTGGTCCAACACAAGCACCTACAGGATCAACCTCTGGATTATCAACGTGCACCGCAATCTTTGAACGGTCACCAGCTTCACGCGACACTGATTTAATTTCAACCGTCCCATCATAAATTTCAGGAACTTCAAGTTCAAAAAGACGCTTTAATAAGCCTGGGTGCGTTCGTGAGATTAAAATTTGAGGACCTTTAGTTGTTTTTTCAACCTTCGTTATATAAGCTTTAATACGATCATTATGCTTATAAGTCTCATTAGGCATTTGCTCACTTAGAGGTAGTAATGCTTCTACTTTTCCTAGGTCAACATAGATAAAACGATGATCTTGTCTTTGCACAATTCCTGTCATAATATCTTCTTCACGGTCAATAAAGTCAGAGTATATAATTCCACGCTCTGCTTCCCGAACTCGTTGTGTCACAACTTGCTTTGCTGTTTGCGCCGCAATGCGTCCGAAGTCTTTAGGTGTGACCTCAATTTCTACGACATCATCAACCTCATAGCTTGGATTGATTTTTTGAGCCTCATCAATAGAAATTTCCAATCTGGCATCAAATACCTCTTCCACCACTGTTTTTCTTGCAAAGACACGGATACTACCGTTGTCTCTATTTACGTCAACACGAACATTTTGTACTTGGTTAAAATTACGTTTATAGCCAGAAATTAGAGCGGCCTCAATAGCCTCAATTATAATATCTTTTTTAATTCCTTTTTCTCTCTCTAACGTAGCTAACGCATCCATAAATTCGCTATTCATGGATTTTATTTCCCCCTTTCAATCAAGACCTTCTATCTTGATTTTTAGAATATAATAGCTAACCTTGCATTTGCGACTTTCTCATAAGGAATTGAGTAAAGTTTCTTTCGCGTTTTTACTTTGACTTCTACTTGTAATACTTCACCATCAAAGCTTGTTAATTGACCTTCAAAAGCTTTCTCACCATCTATTGGCTCATAGGTCGTAATATGTACATTTTTACCTACTGCTTTTTGTAAGTCTTTTTCTTTCTTTAACGGTCGTTCTGCTCCAGGTGATGAAACTTCTAGAAAATAAGCTTGTGGAATTGGATCTAAATCGTCTAATTTCTCGCTTAACCTCTCGCTTACCTGACCACAATCCTCAAGGTCGACCCCTTTCTCAGAATCAATAAAAACTCGGAGAAACCAATTAGGTCCTTCTTTTTTAAACTCTACATCTACAAGCTCTAAATGAAGCTCCTCAAGTATTGGCAATACAAGCTCTGTTGTAATTTCTGTTGCTTTCTTACTCATCTGTACCCTCCTTGCTAGTTTGATCTATCTATATTTTTCACCAATATTGCTTCCATTTTTCATAAAAATAAAAAGTTGAGCGAACAACGAAAGAGTGGGTTTCCCCACTCTTCATGTTTACCATATTCTAAGTATTACCATAAATACAATACCATACTCTCTCATTCATTGCAACCAAACACAGCTGAGCTAAAACGCCACAGAACTTGATTTAATGCGTTTTTTACTTAAATCTAAAACAAGGATAACTGATTAGAATCTGGCATTCCAGCTAAACAACCGTGCTCATCTAGATGTTCCAAGACTGTTTTTGTAAGCTTAGCACGCTGCTGTAAGTCTTCTTTTGATAGAAATTCTCTATCCTGTCTCGCTTTAACAATGTTCAAGGCAGCATTTGTACCGACACCCGTCATTGCATTAAAAGGAGGAAGAAGTGAATTTCCTTCAACTATAAATTCAGTCGCACTTGAGCGATATAAGTCAACTTTTTGGAATGAGAATCCTCTTTCACTCATTTCCAAGGCAAGCTCTAGCACGGTAAGGACTGCTTTTTCTTTCGGAGCTGCGTCCAACCCTTTTGCATTAATTTCTTGTATTTTCGCTTTCATTGAAGCAGATCCTTTTATCATCGTATCTAAATCAAAATCATCTGCTCGAACAGTAAAGTAAGAAGCATAGTATAAAATTGGATGATGCACCTTAAAGTAAGCAATTCTCACAGCCATCAGAACATAAGCAGCGGCATGTGCTTTCGGGAACATATATTTAATTTTTAGACAAGAACCAATATACCAATCAGGTACATCCTGCTGTTTCATTTCTTCAATCCATTCCGGCGGTAATCCTTTACCTTTACGCACGGACTCCATGATCTTAAAGGCTAGGGACGGTTCTAATCCTTTATAGATAAGATAGACCATAATATCATCACGGCAACCAATTACATCTTTTAATTCACAAGTACCATTGTATATTAATTCATTGGCGTTATTTAACCAAACATCCGTTCCGTGAGAAAGACCAGAAATCTGAACTAATTCGGAGAATGTACTCGGCTTCGTTTCTTCTAACATTTGTCGAACAAATCGCGTACCAAATTCCGGTATACCAAGTGTTCCTGTTTTACACATAATTTGTTCTTCATCAACGCCTAATACATCTGGACTGCTGAAAATTTTCATAACTTCAGGATCGTCAGTTGGAATTGTTTTCGGATCTATTCCACTTAAGTCTTGAAGCATACGGATTACAGTCGGATCGTCATGACCTAATATATCAAGTTTTAAAAGATTATCATGAATGGAATGGAAATCAAAATGCGTGGTTTTCCATTCTGAATTTTTATCATCTGCCGGAAACTGAATCGGACAAAAATCATGAATATCCATGTAATCAGGGACAACAATGATTCCACCTGGATGCTGTCCGGTTGTTCGCTTTACCCCCGTACAACCAGATACTAGTCGATCAATTTCAGCACCGCGCATTTGCAAATCATGATCCCCTTGATAACCTTTGACATATCCATAAGCCGTCTTTTCGGCAACCGTTCCAATTGTTCCGGCACGGTAGACATAGTCTTCACCAAATAATTCTTTCGTGTAGTGATGGGCACGGGGTTGATATTCCCCTGAGAAGTTCAAATCAATATCGGGAACTTTATCTCCTTTAAAACCTAAGAAAGTCTCAAACGGAATATCTTGTCCGTCTTTAACATAAGCTGTGCCGCATTCTGTACAGTCTTTATCGGGTAAATCAAAACCTGAGCCGACAGAACCATCATCAAAAAAGTATGAATGATGACAGTTCGGACACACATAATGAGGAGGCAATGGATTAACTTCCGTAATTTCAGTTAAAGTTGCGACAAGCGAAGAACCTACAGAACCACGTGAACCTACTAAGTAGCCATCAATTAATGATTTCTTTACTAGTTTATGAGAAATCAAGTAAATAACGGCAAACCCATGGCCAATAATACTTTTCAATTCTTTCTCAATTCTAGCCTCAACTATTTCGGGTAAGTTCTCTCCATAAATACTTCTGGCCATACTGTAACTCATTTCCCTAACTTCCTCGTCGGCACCTTCAATTTTAGGGGTATACAGCTCATCAGGAATAGGGTGAATTTCCTCTATTAAATCAGCTACTTTCTGTGTGTTTGCTACGACAACTTCTTTAGCCTTTTCTTCACCTAAGAAAGAAAATGCTTCTAACATTTCATCGGTCGTCCGGAAATGTACTTCTGGTAAAGTCTGTTTGTTGAGTGGATTAGCTCCTCCTTGAGAGGCAATTAATATTTTTCTGTAAATATAATCTTCTTCATGGAGATAGTGAGCATTTCCAGTTGCTACAACAGGCTTGTTTAACTTTTCACCTAACTCGATGATATTTGTCACGATTTCTTGTAATGCTTCATCGTTTTTAACAAGTTCTCTTTCAATCAGGTGTTGATAGTTAGCTAGAGGTTGAATTTCTAAGTAATCATAAAACTTAGCTATTTCCTCTACTTCTTCTTTTGATTTCTGCATCATTCCTTCAAAAACTTCACCTTTGTCACAAGCCGAGCCAATTAAAAGCCCTTCCCTGTACTTGGACAACTGTGATCTTGGAATTCTTGGCGTTCGGAAGAAATAATCCAAATGAGACATGGAAACAAGTTGATACAGATTTTTCAAACCTGCTTGTGTCTGTGCCAAAATCGTGCAATGAGCTGGACGTTGACGATGAAAATTACCTTGGCCCATATGCTCATTTAACTGATCATGGTAACTGATTTCACGTTCACTTGCATCTTTAACCATTTTCCAAAGTAAATAACCAGTTGCTTCTGCATCATAAATGGCTCTATGGTGACTGACTAATTCAATGTCAAACTTTTTACATAAAGTGTTTAAACGATGATTTTTTAATTCTGGATACAAAAAACGCCCAAGTTCAAGCGTGTCGATAACTGGATTTTTAGCTTCTTCTAATCCTATTTTTTGATAACCAACGTTTAAGAACCCCATATCAAACTTGCGTTATGTGCAACTAAAATAGCATCTTTTGCCCAGTCCTTAAATTTTCGAAGTACTTCAGATACTTCAGGTTGTCCTCTTACCATATCATCAGTTATTCCTGTGAGTTCAATAATCGTGTTTGTTAAAGGCTCATGAGGATCTGCAAATGATTCAAAACGATCAATGATCTCTCCACCTTTAATTTTTACAGCAGCGAGCTCAATGATCGTATTGTAAACAGCAGATAAACCAGTTGTCTCAACGTCAAAAACGACAAATTCATCTTCCATTAACAAGCGATGCGATTCGTTATAAGCAATAGGGACACCATCGTCAACAACATTGGCTTCAAGGCCATACAATACTTTAATCCCATGCTTTTTCCCTGCAGAATAGGCCTCTGGGAAAGCTTGAACGACTCCATGATCTGTAATGGCAACAGCCGGATGTCCCCATTTAGCAGCTTGTTCTACGTATTTCCCTGCAGAAACAATACCATCCATTTGGCTCATCGTTGTGTGTAAGTGGAGCTCCACACGCTTTTCTGATTCATCAGCTGTATCCTTACGTTCATCTGGAGTTAATTGGTTAACGTCATTACCAATCATCACCAAATCTCTAACAAATGTATCGTTCTGAATACCTCCGCGGACTTTAACCCACATACCTTTTTTGATTGCCTGAAGCAGTGGTATATCCTCTTTATCTCTAGAGAACATCTTTACTAAGATTGAATCAGTGTAATCAGTAATTTTAAAAGTCAGTAACGTTCTACCACTTCGAAGCTCTCTTGTTTCAGCATTAAATACATAACCTTGAACAGTTACTCGTCTTTCTTCATCAATAATAGCTTCTAGTGGCATTGGATCGTCTTTTATTGGATAACCAATCACTAAAGGCTTACCACTAAGATCTTTTTCAGCTTGCTTCTCTTGTTTTTTCTTCTCTAAAATCGCTTCTACGACTTTAGAATGATCTTCTTCATTTCGTTTTTCCACAAACTTCTCAAATTCTTGTTTAGATTCCCGAATATCAGTGTCAATTTTTACGAGCGGCAAGCTCAAACTTGCTAGTGAATCTTGAAATGGTTCAGAAAGCTTTCTTTTTAAGGCAACTGCTTCTGTTTCATTTCTAACTTGAATAACAAGACGCTTCCCATCAAACGCTGGCGTTTGTTTCGATAAGAGCTCTTTAATTCCACTCGAAATCATGGATAACTTTGAAATAATTAATGGCCAATACTCGCCCCATTCAGATTCAGTTAGATCGTTTTTTTGATAATGAAATGAAAATGATACAGCTGCAATATGTTCAAACGTTACACGAAGTCGATCGGAAAACAACTCATAGATAGTTACAGGCAAAACAACCGGTACCTCTATATGAAAGTGCCAAGCTCTCTTTTCCTTTGAAATTACTAACTTTCTAATCATTGCTTCTTGAAAATGAGCTTGTACAACTTGATCTGGTATTTGTAACTGTTGGAGAAGCAAATGGAGTCGCTCTTTTCTGAGCTGCTCATCTTGTGACATATTGTTCATCCTCCCCAAATAAAAATAATTATCTCTTTATTTTAAACTGAACTTACTTGCATGAAAAGAGAAGGTACCTCATTGACATGAGATACCATCGTTTCATTATAAAGGAATTATCTTAATTCAGAAAGCATTTCCTTAAGTTTCTCAACTAACTCTGACACATGAACCTCAGACATTTCCCCGGTTTTACGAACTTTTACTTCTACAATTCCTTCAGAGGCTTTTTTACCGACTGCGATTCTAATTGGCAAGCCAATCAAATCTGAATCTTTAAACTTAACTCCGGCACGTTCAGGACGATCATCATAAAGCACTTCAAACCTTTCGTTTGATAATGAACGATATAATTCCTCTCCAAGTTGTTTTTGTGCTTCATCTTTAATATTAAGCGTGACTAGATGCAAATCAAATGGTGCAACAGATACCGGCCAAACAATTCCATTTTCATCAGAATTTTGTTCAACAATGGCTGCTATCGTTCTTGTAACTCCAATTCCATAACAACCCATGATCATCGTTTGACTTTTTCCGTTTTCATCAAGATACTTAGCACCTAACGCATCGCTATATTTAGTACCTAATTTGAATACATGCCCAACTTCAATACCTTTAGCAAATTTAATTGTACCTACACCATCTGGAGAAGGATCTCCTTCTTGGATTAACCTTAAATCTTCATAACGACTCACTTGGAAATCGCGACCTGGATTAACCGATTGGAAATGTTTGTCTTTTGCATTTGCACCACAGACACCATTTACAATTGTCTCGACTGCTTTGTCCGCAATGACAGTTACTTTTTCAGGAACAGAAATCGGTCCTATGAAGCCAGTTTCACAAGCTAAAATTTCTAGTACTTGTTCTGCTGAAGCAATCTCAACAACGGCTTTATTAAAAACATTCCCCACTTTAATTTCATTTACTTCATGATCTCCACGAACTAAAACAAGAACCGGTTGACCGTCTACCATAAATAGAATCGACTTAATCACTTGACTTGCTTCAACACTTAACAATGTCGTTAGCTCATTAATCGTTTTCGTATTAGGGGTATCAATTTCAGTTAATTCCAAAGGTGCTTCTGTTGACTTATTATACTCAACTCGAACAGGTGCAATTTCTACATTAGCTGCGAAATCAGATGAGTCAGAATACGCAATTGTATCTTCTCCAATTTCACTTAATACCATAAATTCATGAGTATCTGTACCGCCAATAGCACCAGAATCAGCTTCTACAGCACGAAAATCTAATTCACAACGACTGAAAATATTCTGATACGCTTGATACATGGCTTGATAGCTTGCATCCAATCCTTCAATACTAGTATCGAAGGAGTAAGCATCTTTCATAATAAATTCACGTGAACGAAGAACACCAAAACGAGGACGACGTTCATCACGGTATTTTGTTTGAATTTGATATTAAATTAACTGGCAGTTTTTTATATGTCTGAATATCATCACGAACTAAGGTAGTAATTACTTCTTCATGGGTAGCTCCAAGCACGAAATCACGCCCGTGTCGGTCTTTTAATCGCATTAATTCAGGTCCATAATCGCCTAGTCTACCAGATTCCTGCCATAATTCTGCAGGTTGAATAGCGGGTAATAGTACTTCCTGTGCACCGGATGCATTCATCTCATCTCGAATAATCGCTTCTACTTTTCTAAGCACTTTTGTTCCAAGTGGTAAGTATGAATAAATTCCAGAAGCGGTTTGTCTAATAAATCCAGCTCGAAGCATAAGCTGATGACTTTTAATTTCAGCATCAGCAGGTACTTCTCTTAACGTAGGTGTTAAATAAGTCCGTTGTCTCATTTTGTGATTCCTTTCCATCTATCATAAAATCATTTCCTATTATATATAATAGGCGCGAACTAATGTCGCACCTATCTGTTTCTTATTTATATCATACTGGTTTGAACATTGACATTCTTAAGTTCGTTTTACATAAAAAATTTGTTAATGTCGTTCCAAGTAACGACAATCATCAATAGCATGAGTAAAGCAAAACCTATAAAATGGACAAGACCTTCTTTTTGAGGATCCATCGGTTTACCACGAACTGCTTCGATCCCGATAAAAATCAGTCTTCCCCCATCCATTGCAGGAATTGGCAATAGATTAATAATCCCTAAATTCACACTTAATGCAGCAGCCCACTGCATTAAAACAAATATTCCCATCGCGGCCGCTTCACCCGTGTAATTATAAATTCCAACTGGTCCTGCAACATAATCAAGTGAAAATTGACCGGTTACAATCATACCTAACACTTCAAAAATCATCGTCATAAACGCATACGTCTGAGTGAATCCGAAAACAATCGAACCAATTAAAGAAAATTCAGTTGGCCTTGCGATTCCAACAAATCCTTCTGCATCTCCAAATTGGCCAACTCTTTCATTCGGTGTAACTGGAATTGTTAGTTGCTGTCCATTTCTTTCAACTTCGAATACGATCAATTCATTAGGGTGCTGTTGAATGATGCCAGTCATTTCTTCCCACGTATCAATCGGTTGACCCTCAATGGCAATTACACGATCTCCCTCAACTAAACCAGCTTCAGAAGCTGCACTATCAGCAGTAACATCTCCTACCTTTGCTTCATCAACTGGCATTCCTTGAAAAAGAGCAAAAGCAATTAAAATAACAACGGCCAAAACAAAATTCATTAACGGGCCAGCAAAAATAGCTAGCGCTCGTTGACCAACCGTCTTAGATCCAAATTGGCGATTCCAAGGCGCAATTTGCGTTTCTTGTTCGTCTTGAACAAGTTTAGCTTGTTCATCAATTTTATATTGAATTCTTTCGCCTTCATCGTTATAAGCTTCAACGATCAGTTTATGTTCAAGATCGATTTTTTCTACTTGTACGACTAAAGCTTCAGGATGCTTTGACTTGTTATTAACAATAATTTTGCTAACCTTACGTGCTGCGTTAAAAACTAGTCCAATCTCATAGCCTGGCTTAATATCAATCATTTCAGGGTCTTCTCCTGCCATGCGGACAAATCCACCTAGCGGAAGAAGTCTAATTGTATAAACTGTTTCATCTTTTTTCCACGAAAAGATCTTCGGTCCGAATCCAATTGCAAATTCACGGCATAAGATCCCCGCTCTCTTTGCAAAGTATAAATGTCCCCATTCATGAATGAATACAAGAAGTCCAAATATAATAATGACTGAAAGTAATGTTTCCATTGGGATATTCCTCCACCTTTCTTATTTAATACTTGAGTGGATAAAGGCTCTTGTTTCGTTATCAACTGCAATAATTTCCTCTAATGTGGGCTGATTAATGACGCTATGCCTTTCAAGAGCTATTTCTATTTTTTCTTCTATCTCTAAGAAAGAAAGCTTGTTATCTAGAAAAGAAGCAACTGCCATTTCATTAGCTGCATTTAACACGGTTGGCATAGTCCCACCAATTCTCCCTGCTTCATATGCTAATGCCATACAACGATATCTCTCCATGTCCAATTTTGAGAAATGCAAACTACCAAGTTCCCATAGGTTTAAACGTTCTTTAGAAACTGATGACAGTCGTTTAGGATAAGTTAAAGCATACTGAATAGGCACTCGCATATCAGGTGTTCCTAATTGAGCTAAAACACTTCCGTCTATGTATTCGACCATCGAGTGAATAATACTTTCTTTATGTAAGACAACATCTATTTTCTCATACGGAATATCAAAAAGCCATCTTGCTTCAATTACTTCTAACCCTTTATTCATCATCGTAGCAGAATCTATCGTAATCTTCGCTCCCATTGACCAGTTAGGATGGTTTAACGCCTCTTCAACCGTTACACCCTTTAACTCTTCTCGTGTCAGGTCTCTGAAACTCCCGCCTGAAGCTGTCAAGATAAGTCTTTCTACTTCCATAACTGATTCGCCGTTAAGAGCTTGAAAAATAGCAGAGTGTTCACTGTCTACCGGTAATAAAGGTACTTCTGCATCTTTAGCTGCCTTTGTTACGATGTGCCCCGCCGTTACTAGTGTTTCTTTATTGGCAATAGCAATGGTCTTCCCTTCTTTAATTGCAGCCAAAGTCGGTTCAAGTCCTAAGCTTCCAATTACAGCATTGACCAAAACTTCCGCTTTTTCGTTCGTTGCTACTTCTAACAGCCCCTCCTTGCCATATACTACCTTGGTATGACTCGGAACTTCATTCAACAATTTTTCGTAATCTTCTTTCGTTTGGACGGATAAAATGGCAGGTGAAAATTCATGTACCTGCTTAAGTGCTAGTTCAATATTGCGCCCAACAGACATCGCTTCTATTTTAAACTCTTCGGAATGTTTTCTTATTACGTCTAGCGTCTGTGTTCCAATTGAACCAGTAGCACCTAACAAACTAATATGCTTCAACTTACTCACCTACTATTCAAAATTTCAAATACTTATAACTCTATTGTATAGGCAGATTACAACTTCATGATAAAAAGCTCTAGAAAAGAATCTAATGTTTTACAAGAGCTCATTAAATTAATTGAAGCAGATGAAGTATCGGCATTACGTATATCAAGCTATCAAAACGATCCAATATCCCGCCATGACCTGGAAGTACGTTCCCTGAATCTTTCACCGCATAGTGCCTTTTAAGAGCTGATTCAACTAAATCACCAAGTTGTCCAAAAACTGAAGCTACAACAATGACCAATAAAGCTGTAATTAAGCTAGAGAAGATCGGAATAAATGAATAAAAGATGATTCCTACTACAATAGCTGCAATTATTCCACCTATCGAACCTTCAATTGTCTTTTTAGGACTAATATCAGGCCAGAGTTTATTTTTCCCAAATTTACGACCAACAAAATAAGCTCCTGAGTCGGTTGTCCAAATAATAAGTAAAACAAAAAACACTAAATATAACCCTGTCTCAGCTATATCACGAGTCATTATTAAATAATGAAAACCAAAGCCAACGTAAACTGAAGACAGAACAACAAAACCTACTTGGTCAAAAGTAAAAGAATTTTTTGTGAGAACGGTAAACATTAATAAGACCAAAATAACAAAAATGAATATTTCTACTTTTGTAAAGCTCAAAAACATAATTTTATTAAACCAAGTTGTCGGGACTAAAAGTAACCACATAGATAAAATACTTACAATACCCATTAACGAAAGCGGAGCTATTTTTTTCATTTTCAGAAGTTCAACCATGGCAACAGAAGCCAAAATCGAGATGAATAACGAAAAGATCCAGCCTCCTAGTAGAACCATAATAATAAATCCAGCGCTTCCAATAACACCAGTTATTATTCGCTGTTTCATTGTACATCGCCCCTTCTAAACGCCACCGTACCTGCGCGCTCGTTTTTGATAGACGGCAATGGCTTCCTCTAAATGTGATTCATTAAAATCTGGCCAAAGGACATCTGTAAACCAAAATTCACTATAAGCTACTTGCCATAGCATAAAATTACTTAAACGAATTTCACCACTTGTACGAATGAGTAAATCCGGGTCACGTAACTCGGCAGTCATCAAATGTTGTTCAAGAATAGACTCATTTATATCATCCGTTTTAAGCTTACCTAATTCAACTTGTCTCGATATTTCTTTTACCGCATTCATTAGTTCAAAACGACTTCCATAATTCAAAGCAAAATTCAAGATTAATCCGGTGTTGTTTTCTGTATCTTTAACTGCTTTTATAACAGCCCGTTTTGTATGTTCAGGCAATTCTTCAATACTTCCCATTAAACGCACTTTCACATTCTCTTCGATTAAACTCGGTAATTCTTTATTTAGGAAGCGTTCAGGTAACTTCATTAAATAATCAACTTCCGTTTTTGGACGCTTCCAGTTTTCTGTTGAAAATGCGTATAATGTTAAGACCTCAACACCGAGATCATTAGCCTTTTGAACGACTTTTCTAACAACCTTCATACCTTCACGGTGTCCAGCAATACGCGGTAACCCTCTATTTTTAGCCCATCGGCCATTTCCATCCATTATTATCGCTATATGTTTTGGAATCTCAACTAAATCTATTTCTTCTTTTAGTTCTTGAGCCGTTAGATTTGATTTCCATTTTGATAACTTTCCAAGCATGATGACGCCCTCCATCTATGTAACAGCAGGTTCGCTTACTTGTAGCTTTGCCTTTTTTTCTTAGACTCATAACAAACGATCCTGTTAAAAAGGAACTTGGCGAATAGGATAGATCCAAAACCATTTTGTAATGACTAAGAGATTTAAGTATTATCATAACACTACAACTAAGAAAGTGTAAAAAACCCCCTAAAAAAGAGGGTCTTTTCACTATATCTATTTTACATGGAACTTGCTCACACTTCCATGATTTCTTTTTCTTTCTTTTCTGCTACATCATCAACTTTTACAATTGTCTTATCTGTTAGCTTCTGAACATCATCCGTACTACGACGAAGTTCATCTTCTGTCATTTCTCCATCCTTTTGAAGCTTCTTCAAATCATCATTAGCATCGCGGCGTACATTACGAACAGCAACTTTAGCGTCTTCTGCAGCTTTTTTTACTAGCTTCACAAGATCTTTACGACGATCTTCCGTTAAAGGTGGGATAGAAATACGAATGACTACTCCGTCATTTGATGGAGTTAACCCAAGATCAGACATCTGAATCGCGCGCTCAATATTAGCAATTGATGACTTATCGAAAGGTTGAATTAACAAAAGACGAGCTTCTGGGACAGAAATCGTTGCTAATTGATTAAGTGGAGTTTCAGCACCGTAGTATTCAACTGAAATACGATCAAGCAAAGATGGATTTGCTCTTCCTGCTCTTAATTTTGCAAGTTCTCTAGTTAAAGCATCAATAGCTTTTGACATACGTTGTTCTGCATCTTTTAACACAGCTTGTGACATTATGAGTTCCCCCTTACTAAAGTTCCAATTTCTTCACCTAATACAGCTCTTTTGATATTTCCTTCTTCCATAATCGAGAAAACGATTAACGGAATGTCATTATCCATGCAAAGCGAAGATGCCGTTGAATCCATAACAGCTAAACCTTCTTTTAAAACATCCATATAAGAAATCTTCGTGTACTTTTTCGCATTAGCATCTACAGAAGGATCAGCACTGTAAACACCATCTACTTTGTTCTTTGCCATTAAAATAACTTCCGCTTCAATCTCAGCTGCTCTTAGTGCTGCAGTAGTATCAGTAGAGAAATATGGGTTACCTGTTCCGGCAGCAAAAATTACGACACGCTTTTTCTCAAGGTGGCGTATAGCCTTTCTACGAATATAAGGCTCAGCGACTTGACGCATTTCAATTGAAGTTTGAACCCTTGTCTCAACTCCGATATCTTCTAAGCTGTCTTGTAAAGCTAAGGAATTCATAACCGTTGCTAACATGCCCATATAGTCAGCCGTTGCACGGTCCATTCCTTTTGCACTTCCAGCCATACCACGCCAGATATTTCCGCCACCCACTACAACAGCTACTTCAACATCTAGCTCAACAATTTCTTTTACTTGCTTTGCCACTGATTGAATGACAATTGGATCAATTCCGTAACCTAATTCTCCAGCTAGCGCTTCACCACTAAGCTTTAATATGACTCGTTTATATGTTTGCATGAAAACCTCCGACATGAGATGAAGTTTTAATGAATCAAGTTAACTTTATAATTGTCTCTTGATCAAAAAGATTTTGTTTTTTTGAAAAAAGGGACACACTGTGCCCCTTGTTTAAATATTACTTTTTCACTTGAGACATTACTTCCTCAGCAAAATTATCTTCACGCTTCTCCATACCTTCTCCTACTTCATAGCGGATAAAGCTCTTAACTTCTGCACCTTTATTTTTAACGTATTTACCAACTTTCTGATCACCATCTTTAACAAATGGTTGGTCAAGTAGGCAAACTTGTTCAAAATATTTACTTAGGCGGCCTTCTACCATTTTTTCAACGATATTAGCAGGCTTTCCTTCATTTAAAGCTTGTTGAGTAAGAACTTCACGCTCACGCTCAACCTCTTCTTGAGAAACCTCGTCACGAGTTACATATGTTGGGTTGATTGCTGCAATGTGCATAGCAACATCTTTAGCTAACTCAGCATCTGTAGAACCACTTAAAACAGTTAGGACACCAATACGTCCACCCATATGTAAGTACTCACCAAATGCATCTCCGTCACCTTTTTCTACAATTTCAAAGCGACGCAAAGAAATTTTTTCTCCAATTTTCGCAATAGACGAGTTGATGTATTCTTGGACTGTTTGTCCTTCAGCAAAAGATTGTGTTAACGCTTCTTCGACTGAAGCAGGTGAATTAGTCAATACATGTGTAGCTAACTCGTTAACAAGCTTTTGGAAGTTTTCGTTTTTAGCTACGAAGTCTGTTTCTGAGTTGATCTCTACGATAACTGCTTTATTGCCTTCTGACTTAACTAGAGTAAGACCTTCAGCTGCTACACGATCAGCTTTCTTTGCCGCACTAGCAATTCCTTTCTCACGTAGGAAATCTACTGCTTTGTCCATGTCACCATTTGTTTCTGTTAAAGCCTTCTTACAATCCATCATTCCTGCGCCTGTTTTTTCACGCAATTCTTTTACCATGCTTGCTGTTACTGCCATTAAAAACGCCTCCTTAAAGTGTAAGTATGTACAGGTACATCATCATATAAACCAATATTACTTGACATGCTATAGTTTCATAAAAAAAGTGGTAAAAGGGTAATCCCCCTTTACCACCCTTTGAGTAAATGAAATTAAGCTGTTGTTGTTTCTTCAACTTCTGTTACTTCTTCTTCTCCAGAAGTAGCTTCGATTACTGCATCAGCCATTTTACCAGTTAAAAGTTTAACAGCACGAATTGCATCATCGTTACCAGGAATCACATAATCAATTTCATCAGGATCACAGTTTGTATCTACAATCGCAACAATTGGAATGTTCAACTTGTGAGCTTCCGCAATTGCAATGCGCTCTTTACGTGGGTCAATAACAAAAAGTGCGTCAGGAACACCTTTCATGTCCTTGATACCGCCTAAGAACTTTTCTAAACGTTCCATTTCCTTCTTAAGAAGAATTACTTCTTTCTTAGGAAGAACATCAAATGTACCGTCTTCTTGCATCTTTTCAAGATTCTTAAGACGAGTAATACGCTTTTGAATTGTTTCAAAGTTCGTTAATGTTCCACCTAACCAACGTTGGTTGATGAAATACATTCCACAACGCGCAGCTTCTTCTTTAACTGAATCTTGCGCTTGCTTTTTTGTTCCAACGAAAAGAATTTTCCCTCCGTCAGCAGCTAAGTCACGTACAAAATTATACGCTTCCTCAACTTTCTTGACTGTTTTTTGTAAGTCGATAATGTAAATACCGTTACGTTCTGTGAAGATGTAGCGATCCATCTTAGGGTTCCAACGACGAGTCTGATGACCGAAATGTACCCCAGCTTCTAATAATTGCTTCATGGAGATTACTGCCACATCAAACACCTCCTTCAAATTGGTTTTTTATTTTCCTCCGCGTTCATCATTTCTGTATGACACTGACGAATCAGCACCATCATACAAATCAGAATGCGTGTGTGATTAACACCGTTGATTAATATATCACATTGAAAAGAACGTTGCAAGCAGAATTAGACATTAACGATAAAATTTCAACATAAGCTCTACTTCGCCTTTGCCTAACCCTAATTTTTTGGCAATATTTTCAAGGCTTTCTCCTTGTTTTGAAAGAGCTATCACTTTTGCTGTGTCTGATTGTTCATAGCCAGCTTGAATATCCTCTGACTCAATTTCCGGAGGCTGATACTCTTCATAATTGGTTGATTTACGCGCTGATGGTTTGGACACAGTTCTGTCAGCAACTTCTTCTTCATTAATTTGTTTATGTTGTTCTTGTTCAGAATCGTTTTTATTCTCTACTGATTTTAAGCGATCTTTCTGTTGTTGTAAGCGCACTTCCTTAATAGATTTTTCATTTCTTCTTTCCAATTCGACAATAAGTTTTTCATTTTGTTCCTTCATCTCTGCCGTATAGGCAATAAGTAAATCTTCAATTTCATTTTTAATTTTTGGCAGGTCTTGATTATGATTAGCAGATTGCTTTTGGAGTAAAGTCATTATCCAAAGAAATGTAATTCCGTGAAGAAGTAGGCTAATAGTGGCTAATAATGTCGGCATCATATTTCCTTCCTTTAACCAGTGAAGTCTATAAATTGTCCTTTAAATGGATGCTTTTCTTTTTCGTGCTCTCGCTTATTCTCTTCTTTGTCTTGTTTCTTTTGTTCTTGCTTTTGCCCATTATTGTTTGACTCATCTTTCGTAAGCTTCATCTTATCAGTTTCAGAAGTTTTTATAACTTGTTTTTTCTTTTTTTGCTGTTCTTCTAAAAGCTGTTGGCTAATGACCTCTTGACCTATTTGTCCTCTTTGTTGCATTTGCTCTTGTATTTTTCCGGTTTTTTGAGAAACTGGAAAAGATCCTTGAACCTCTACAGGACGTATACTCATGTTCCTCCCCCTCTTACTTTCTATTGATTACGTTGTCATAATTTTAATTTCCTGATTAATAAGAGCAATTTTAGGTTTTGTGTATTTGGATAAAATTCTTTTTCGATACTTCCCAAAATGAACATCTACATTTTGATAGATCGTGCGGGAGACAAGAATAAAGCCCTCATCATGACTTTCCTCAACCTCATTTTCCTTTACTAACTCATTCAATTCATCCATTTTTTGTTTAATAGCTTGAAATGAGTGCTGCACCTTAAGTTTAGTTAGCTTTTCACGACCAAGTAATTCACCTTGTTGCTTTTCTTTCTCTAGAAGTAATTTGAGCAATTTACCTAACTTCAAGAAATCTTCCTGTGCTGTTTTTAAATCTGCTGTTAGTTTTTTTTGTCGCTCCAAATCTCGTTGATTCAATCCAATAAAGAGTTTTGTTTCCGTTTGCATGTCATTACCAACTTCATTTATGTGAATGCTTTGTCTAGCTGAAGCAGATCCCCCTATCAGCAAACCTTTTCCACGCGTACATATAATTTTTTGTCCTGCTATACACGTACTATGTAAAATGGCTTGTGTTGCTTCAATTGAACCTTCAGCAATCACATGCCCTTCATTAATAAAAGTCGTCTGAATGTCTCCACCTGCTTCAACTAATGACCTATTTTGTCCAACAATTCCAGCACCAATGAAAATAGATCCACCTGCTTTAAGCTTAGCCGCTTCGACAGTTCCAGAGACTCTAATGTCACCATCTGCATATACTTCAAACCCAGTTGGCACATTTCCGTTAATCGTCACATTTCCTACAAATGAGATATTGCCTGTAGCGAGAGTAACATCCCCTTTTACTTCATACGTAGGATGAACATGAACCGTAAATTTGTCTATACTTATTTGCCCGTCTATTAGAGAGAAAAGGGCTTCGGCCTCTTCATCTAGTCGAGTGTTCTTCCCTTTTCTCATAGTGAAATCTCTACCTTGTTTAGCGGGGATTTCTTCTCCGTAAACGTTATAACCCACTTCTCCTTTTGTTGCCCTCACTTTTGTCGCTACTTTATCACCGATACTAACAGATGGAATCTCAAGGAATTGTTTAAGATTCATATTTTGTAATGATTGATGATCTTGAGTCGTTTCATTATTAACAAGAACGGGTAAAATGAAAGCATCTTTCCCTTTTACTGGCTCTTTACCCGTCGCAATTTTCATTCTCGATTTTATTGGAGCCTCTTTATTGCATATAGTAACGATAACCTTTTCATCGACCCCATACGAAATTTTATTACGCTGCAAATATTCTCCTAATAATTCGTGAGTTAACTGTATTTCTTCGTCCACCGTTTCAAGTTGAATAATGGTTGCGACTAGTTTATTTTTTGAGACCTCTAATTCAAAATAAGAATCTAAAAGAGACATAACGCATTTCCCCTAACTCAGTTGCCTTTTTTCAATGCTTGTTGAAGTCTAAACAGAGATTTTGAATGTATTTGCGAAATACGAGATGTTGAGAGATTTAGTACTTGACCAATTTCTGTTAATGTCAACTCTTCATAATAAAACAGACTAATTACTAAACGTTCTTTTTCAGGCAGTTGATCAATGATCTTTACTAATTCTTTTTTAGTTTCCAACTCACTTAATACCTGCTCTGGAGTTTTGGTGATTTTATCTTCAATGGTGGCCGCATACGTCTCATTTCTTTCTGTGTCCTGAGATCGCTCATCAATGGAGAGAACGTTTGACGTAAAATATTCTGTCATAACTTGTTCTACTTCAATCGCATTCATATTTAACTCTTTTGCCACTTCTTCACTAGAAGCAAAACGACCGTTACGCTGCTCTAATTTTTCCATCGTCGATTCTACTTTTTTTATTTTATCGCGCATGGATCGTGGCAACCAATCCTCTTTCCTAAGACCGTCAATAATCGCACCTCTTATACGGAAAGAAGCATACGTATCAAATTTCAAATCACGTTCTGGTTGGAATTTTTCTAATGCATCATATAAACCCATTAATCCATGGCTTGTCAAATCGTCTTTTTGAACATTCTTAGGAAGACCAACGGAAATACGCTGAACATGATAATGAACAAGTGGCATATACCGTCTTATTAATTCATCACAAGCATCGTGACTCTTACTCGCGAACCACTGATCCCAGAGTTTTTTGTCTTCTACCGCTGTTGCATGTCCCATAAAATGCCCCCGCTCTTGTAATATCTAAAGTGTTTTACGCTTTTATATGTTATATATCTACTGACCCTTTGTTTACTGTTCTAATATGAAGCTTTTTTGAAGCTGGATCAAATTCAATAGTTCGTCCATTTTTTCCTCCAACGTCTTCTGATACAATCGGTATTCCGAGTTCCCCAAGTTTCAGCTTAATGGCTTCAACATTACGGGGTCCAATTCTCATCAAATCATTTCCAGTAGAAAAAGAAAACATCTGAGCACCGCCAGCAAGTTTTGCTTTTAATGAGTTAGAACGTGCCCCTACCTTTTCTAATCTAGTTAGTAAAGCAGGGATTGCTGTATCTGCATATTTAGCTTCATTCATTTTTTCCTGCTTACTCAAGGAAGAGCTCGGTAGCATGATATGCGCCATGCCAGCTATTGCCCTTAAATCATCATAAAGAACTAATCCCACACAAGACCCTAGACCTGATGTCCGTATCGTATCAGGAGCAGTAACGACATTAAGATCAGCCATTGCGACTTTAATGACGTTACTCATGGAATCTTCACCCCTAAAGCTGTGAAGATTTCATTAAATGACTGTGGATCTGGCAATAAAAAGAAATGTCCTCTAATTTTCCCGGCTTCTGGTCCCAATTCCATCATTTCTGTATCTATAACAATGGCATAATCACTAACCTCCGATAAAGGTATGAGCCCGTAATTCAAAATTGCTCCAACCATATCCACTGTAAAACCTGGAACAGAAGGTTGTAATAACAAATTAGTGAAATCTGCAAGTGAACTTAAGTAAGATCCTGCTAAAATGTTCCCAACTTCTAAGAAAGCAGAAATTCCCAACTCATTAAACGGTGGATCTTCAAGTTGAAAATGACTATCTTTTGTTAGCCGTTGAATTAATTTTTCGGCTTCTTTTATTTGCGATATATAAAAGATACTCCCTGGAGCCTCGCCTTCAATACGCAAGAAAATGGCTGCAACTTCCGTATCAGCTCCCCCAATTTGTTCGGGTAAGTCTTGAAAAGAAACGATTCTTACAGCCGGCACACTCATATCAATCGTCTGATTAAGAATCTGAGAAAGAGCTGTAGCCGCATGTCCTGCTCCGATATTGCCAATTTCTTTTAGCACATCTAAATGATGTGGCTTTAGCTTATGAAAAAATTCCACCCTATTTCCCCCTAGGAGTTTTTCCCGTAACAAAATACCTTATAAAAGCCTTTCAATACACCTACTAATTTCTTCCACAGGTACAATTTCATCAACCAGATTAGTTCGAATCGCGGCTTTTGGCATTCCGAATACTACACAAGACTTTTCTGCCTCCGCAATGGCATAACAATTAGATGTTTTTTTTAATTTAATTAATCCTTCCGTTCCATCTGCTCCCATACCAGTCATAATCACAGCTACTGTATCAACCGTAGGAATCTCCGCTAAAGACTCATATAAAACGTCTACCGATGGACGATGACCTCTTCGTGGCTCTTCTGTGTGTAAATGTGCTACGAAAGCATCCCCCTTCTTTTTAATACTTAAATGGAACCCTCCAGGCGCAACATAAGCAGTACCATTTTGCAAAAAATCTCCATCTCTAGCTTCTTTAACCGTAATATCTGATAAACTGTTTAATCTCTCTGCAAGTGATAAAGTAAAACCAGCAGGCATGTGTTGAACAATGACAATCGGTGCTTGAATAGATGCTTGCAGTTTAGGTATTACTTCTTTTAAAGCTCGAGGTCCCCCCGTTGAGATCCCAATAGCCACTATTTTTTTCTGATTCATTTTCTTTTGTGGGACAACCCTGTTTGATAAAGGTCGGTTTACGTTTTTCTCTTCTTTTCGAATTACTTTAGCCTTTGAAGCATAAATGACTTTATCAATTATTTGATGTTCAACTTTGTCAATGTCTAAAGAAATTGCTCCTGATGGCTTGGTAACAAAATCAACAGCTCCATACTCCATAGCTAGTAGAGTGTTTTCTGCACCTTGTTTTGTTGTACTGCTTACCATAACAGTTGGGCAAGGATCTTCCTCCATTAACTGTTTGAGCGTTTCAAGGCCATTCATAACGGGCATTTCAACATCTAATGTCATAACGTCAGGCCTTAATTCTTTTCTTTTCTTTAATGCTTCTTGTCCGTTACGTGCAGTACCAATCACTTGAATACCCGGATATTTATTAAGCATGTCCGAAATTACTTTCCTCATAAAAGCAGAATCATCGACTACAAGTACTCGAATGCTGTTTCCCACGTCCATCCCTAACTTTCTTTTTTTCTTATTTTCTAAAGCTGATCATTGTTTTCATTTTTGATAGAAAATGCCCAAAAGCAGAAGAGTTAGATATTTCCTCACCTATATAACGAGATGCAATTTGAGTAATAGCTGAACTCGCTCGCGTATGTTTATCAAATAAGACAAAAGGAGTTTGTGCTTTGACCGCTTTGGAAACAACAGAATCATAAGGAATAGATCCTAATGTCATAATGTCTTTTTGTAAAAATTGTAATGCTACGTTTCTAAAGCTCTCCATTGTCCGCTGACCTTCTCTGTCCGAATCTACACGATTTACAATCAAATGAAGAGGCTTGTCAGGATCTTTTAAACAGATAAATTTAATCATTGAATACGCGTCTGTTATAGCTGTCGGCTCAGGTGTCGTCACAACTAGTACGTCATGAGCGGCCATTACAAACTCTAAGCTTTCCTTAGTCGCACCTGCACCCATATCTAACAAAATGTAATCATATTTATTTCCGATAAACTCTAATTGCGCAAAAAATTTATGAAGCCTTTCCTCACTTAATTCAACAAAATTTGAAAAACCTGAACCACCAGCAATGTAAGAGATTCCTGCAGGGCCTTCTTCAACGATATCCCATATTGATAGTTGATTATCTAGCATATCCATAAGGTGATATTTTGAATTTAATCCCATCAAAATGTTTAAGTTCGCCATTCCTAAGTCTAAATCAAAAATCATAACTTTCTTTCCTAGTTGCGAAAGACTTATGGCAAAATTCAAACAAACATTCGATTTACCAACTCCGCCTTTACCGCTAACTACCGCTAGTACCCTTGCATCTTTATCCTCATTTTTATCAAGTAGGCGTCTTAAATTTTCTGCTTGGTCATTCATTTATTTTTTCACCTCGAACAAGCAGTCTAATAAGAAAGGCACTGATGCTTCCACAATATCATCAGGAACGTTCTGTCCTGTTGTCACATAAGCGATTCCTTTGCCGAGTTCAAGTGGAATATTTAACATTGCTCCGTATGTACTCGTTTCATCTTTTTTTGTCAGAATCACTTTTTGAATTGAAATTAAATCAAACTGAGCTAATATCTCTTTCATATCCTCATATTTCGAAGTTAGTGATAACACCAAATACGTCTGTGCATCTTGCTTGAAATCGATAACTTTATTTAATTCCTCAACGTAGAGCTGATTCCTGAAATTCCTCCCGGCTGAATCTACCAAGACAAGGTCATAGTGTTTAAATTGATCTATCGCTCGTTTGAAATCATCAATTGAATAAGCGACCTCAAGAGGGATATTTAATATTTTCGCATATGTTTTTAACTGTTCAACAGCCGCAATTCGATAAGTGTCTGTTGTAATGAGCGCCACTTTTTTTTGTTTTTTCAACACACAGAATGCTGCTAGCTTGGCTATTGTTGTTGTTTTGCCAACGCCTGTAGGGCCAACCAAATTAATTATTTTCTTATCAAATGTAATGCCACCTACTGGTTTCTCTAACAAAAGATCTTGGAAATATAATGTTACTTGAGTAACTATCTTATCCCAGTCACGATGTTCTTCTTCTTCGTCATACCATAATTTCATCGCATGTTTTAAGGCTAGCATTCGTATCTGTTTAGTTACACCCTGCTTTTTTAGATAATCATCCATTTTTTGAAACGGTTCTGGATATTGTTTATCTCCAGAACCGTTATTCTCATTTAAACCTTGAACAAGTGTTTTTAATTGATTGATTTCACCTAGTAAATCTACATGCGAGCTAGTTTGTTTTTTTCAGGTGTTTTAATTGGTTGGATTACCTTCTCAGGCAATACCGGTTCCCTTTTCTTAATCGGTCTTCGATTTAATGTAGGATCTATAGCCGCGATCACTTCTATTTGTTTTTTTGTAAAAAAACCAAGAAAGCCACCTGTTTCTATTTCCTTTGAATTTAGAATGACCGCATCGTCTCCTAATTCTGCTCGAATGACCTTCATCGCTTCTTGCATTGTATTTGCTTTATATTTCTTTACCTTCATTCTACATTCACCACTCCTACACTTTGCACTTCAACATCTGCTTCAAGCTCGTTATAAGACAAGATTGGAACATGTGGTAAATAACGTTCAAGTAACTGTCTTACATACATCCGAACAGCTGGAGAACATAGGATAATCGGGACTTGTCCCATCTGCGATAACCGGTCCGTTTCACTCGCAGCCGACTCAAGAATTCGCTGTGAGTCGTTTGGATCCATGGAAATAAAGTTCCCATGCTCTGTTTGTTGAACAGAATCAGCTACTCTCTTTTCTACTGTTCCGCTAAGTGTAATCACATACATCGGTTCTCCTGGTGTAGTCATTTGCTTAGAAATTTGCCTAGATAACGACTGACGTACATACTCTGTTACTAAATCCATATCTTTCGTCATGTGACCATAATCAGCAAGAGTCTCAAAAATAATCGGCAAGTTCCTAATGGATATACTTTCTTTCAAAAGATTCGTAAGCACCTTTTGAATTTCACCAGTAGACAATGAACCAGGGGTTACTTCTTCAACAAGTGCCGGATAAGTTTCTTTTAGATGATCAACGAGTTGCTTCGTTTCTTGTCTACCAAGAAGCTCGTGAGCATGACGTTTGATAATTTCTGTTAAATGAGTAGAAACAACTGACGGTGGATCAACGACTGTATAACCTGACAGTTCTGCTTGTTCTTTCATATCTTCCCCAATCCATAGGGCTGGTAATCCAAAAGCAGGCTCAATTGTATCAATCCCGATAATACTCTCATCTTCAACTCCGGGACTCATCGCCATATAGTGGTCGAGTAACAACTCACCTTTTGCGATTTCATTTCCTTTAATTTTAATTGTGTATTCATTAGGTTGAAGCTGAATGTTATCACGTATTCGTATGACAGGAACGATCATACCGAGTTCTAGGGCCATTTGTCTACGAATCATAACAACTCGATCAAGCAAGTCTCCACCTTGATTAGCATCTGCTAACGGGATTAAACCATAACCAAATTCAAATTCAATTGGATCAATTTGCAGAAGGTTGACTACACTCTCAGGTGATTTCATATCATCAGGTTGTTCTTCTTCTTCTGCCTGTTCTTCCACAAGCTGCGCTGCTGTTTCACTTTTCGATAATAAGTAACCTCCAATACCAAGAATGAAAGCAATAGGAAAAGTAAAGATCGGACTAATTGGTGTGACTACACCTAGGAAAAAGATTGTTCCACCTGCAATATACAGCATCTTAGGATAAGCAAAAATTTGTTTCGTAATATCGTATCCTAAATTACCTTCCGATGCCGTACGAGTTACTACAATTCCAGTTGCCGTTGAAATTAACAAAGCTGGGATTTGACTCACTAATCCGTCCCCAACCGTTAATAACGTATAAGTCGAAGCTGCTGTAGTTAAATCCATTCCCATTTGAGTCATTCCAATAATTAAGCCAAAAAGTAAATTTATCATTACAATTACAATACCAGCAATTGCATCACCTTTTACGAACTTGCTCGCTCCATCCATGGAACCGTAAAAATCAGCTTCTTGTTCTATCTTCTCACGTCTTGCTTTTGCTTCTGCATCAGAAATCATACCCGCGTTTAAGTCTGCATCAATACTCATCTGCTTCCCGGGCATAGCATCTAGTGTAAACCTAGCTCCAACTTCCGAAACTCTCTCCGCTCCCTTGGTGATAACAAGGAATTGAATCACAACTAAAATAATGAATACAACAAACCCGACCAAGGCATTTCCACCTACAACGAAATTCCCAAATGTATCAATTACATTACCTGCGTTTGCTTGCCCTAAGATCGAACGAGTTGTAGATACGTTCAATCCTAATCGGAATAAAGTAACTAATAATAATAGTGTTGGAAAAATTGAAAATTGCAATGGCTCTCTTGTATTCATAGCAACGAGAATAATAATAAGGGCAAGAGAGATATTTATAATAATTAAAAAGTCCAACATCGCCGTTGGTAATGGAATAATAAGCATGATGACGATTAGGATCACACTGAGTAAAACAGAAAGGTCTCTTATTGCCACTCAACTTCTCTCCTAACTAATAGGCATTTATTTTAATTAACTTGTTTATTTTTTAATCTATATACATACGCAAGAACTTCTGCAACTGCCTTAAATAAATCTTCAGGTACTTGATCACCAATATCTGCTTGAGCATATAACGCTCGTGCTAAAGGTCTATTTTCAACCATTATGACATTGTGTTCTGCGGCAATACCTTTTATTTTTTGAGCCATAAAATCAACACCCTTTGCAACTACAAATGGAGCATCGGCTTTTTCTTCATCGTAACGCAGTGCAACTGCGAAATGCGTTGGGTTTGTTATAACAACATCGGCTTTTGGTACTTCTTGCATCATTCGTTGCATCGCCATTTCCATTTGTTTTTGCTTACGTTTTGATTTAATCCTTGGATCTCCTTCCATGTTTTTATGTTCATCTTTTATATCCTTTTTAGACATTCTCATTTGTTTTTCATGATCATATTTTTGATAAAGATAGTCAGGAATTGATAAAACTAATAAAAGAAGTGCTACCGAAACCCCTAATACCACAACAAGCTGGGCAATGATAAAAAACCCATCTGCAACATTTTTTTGAGACAAGAGCATAACATCCTCAAGGCTATACCAGATAATGATAAACACCACCAACCCGGCTAGACTTATTTTCAGGAGGGACTTTACTAACTCAACTAGCGCTCTTACAGAAAAAATTCGTTTTGCTCCCTTTATTGGATCCAACTTAGATAATTTCATTTTGATTGCTTCTGGAGCAAATAACACACCGACTTGCATATAACTTGCAGCCAAACCTGCAAATAGCGCTATAACCATCACTGGAAGTAAGACAAGAGCAGCTTCTAAAATGAGTTCTATAAATAAAGCAGCAAAATTCGCTTCAGTAATATCCATCAATAAATAAGTCTGAAATGTGTGCTTCAAAAGGTTTATAAGGGTACTTCCCATCATTCCACCAAAAAGCCATAAAAATAAAAACACTAACAATAAAATAATCGCTGTGTTTATATCTGTACTTTTAGCTACCTGCCCTTTTTTTCGCGTATCTTGCCGCTTTTTTGGGGTTGCTTTTTCAGTTTTTTCTTCAGCGAAAAACTGAAGATTAACTTTTACCTTTAATTGACTCAATCTAAGCACCCCCCAGTAGCTGCAATAAAGTTCTCATCGCAAGAATCATTTGATCAAATAATTTTTGCGCAACCATAAAGAATACACTCATAAATACCGTTAATAATAATAGGCCCACTAAAATCTTTAGTGGCATACCGACAACAAAGACATTCATCTGCGGAACAGCCCTAGAAAACATACCAAGACCTACATCAACTAAAAATAAAGACCCGACTATCGGTAAAGCCATCTGAAACGCAATGATAAACATCGCATTAAACGTCGTTGCAGCAAATTGAATAATATTCTCTTGTCCTAAAGGCAGAAAGATCTGTTCCATAGGAACAAACTGATAACTATAATAAATCCCATCCATAAGCAGATGGTGACCATTTACAAGTAAGAGAAATAATAAAGCAAATGTATATAAATAGCTTCCTGTCAATGGTGTTTGTGCACCTGTTTGAGGATCTACAACGTTCGCAATCATAAAGCCCATACTATAATCAATAAACCCTCCAGCGACTTGTATAGCGTACAAAAGAATAGCCGCAATTAAACCCACTAACAATCCAACTAACGCTTCTTTAATGATTAGAAAGTAATACAATCCATCTATTACAATGATAGGTGAGTCAAGTGTGAACACCATAATATAAGCTAAAAAGAGTGCTAAACCGATTTTCAACTGGTTCGGAATCGTGCGGTGTGCATAAATGGGTAGGACTGCAAAAAACGCTAAAACTCGAACAAACACTAGCAAAAAAGCAGGAAACACATTTATAAAATCTAACATTAACCAATAAACCTATGAAGATTACTGAAAATTTGATGAGCAAAATTCGTCACGTTCGAAAGCATCCAAGGACCAAATACAATCATAGCCACAAAGACACCTACAATCTTAGGAATAAAAGCTAGTGTTTGCTCTTGAATTTGAGTAGTAGCCTGGAAAATACTAACTAACAAACCAAGACCTAACGCTATTATCAAAAGTGGTCCCGCAACCAGTAACACCGTCCAAATACCGTTTTCCGCCATGTTAATAACAAACTCAGGACTCATTCTCTTTCCCTCCTTTAATTAAAGCTAAGAAGTAATGATTGAACAATTAAATACCAACCATCCACTAAAACAAATAACAATATTTTAAATGGTAATGCAATCATTACAGGAGGTAGCATCATCATCCCCATAGACATTAATACACTTGCTACAATCATGTCGATTACTAAGAATGGAATAAAGATTAAAAATCCAATCTGAAAAGCTGTTTTCAACTCACTAATAGCAAACGCAGGCACCAGGGCTGTTAATGGGATATCATCCAGTGTTTCAGGTCGATCTAAACCTGCATAACCCATAAATAAAGCCAGATCTTTTTCGCGTGTATGCTTAGCCATAAACTCTTTTATCGGAACAGTAGCTAAATAAAAGGCCTCTTCTTGATCAATTTCTTCATTTATAAAAGGTGTGAGTGCAGTCTCATTAATTTCCGCAAAAATTGGTGCCATAATAAAGAAAGTAAGGAAAAGAGCCAAGCCTATAAGAACCTGGTTGGGTGGCATAGACTGTGTCGCTAATCCTTGTCTCACAAAGGATAGTACAATTACAATTCTTGTAAAACTGGTCATTAAAATTAAAATAGATGGAGCCAGAGATAGAACGGTTAGTAATAGAAGTAATTGAATCGTTGTTGCAACATTAGCCGGTTCATCATTAAACATGTCCAAGTCAATTCCCGGGAGAGTTGTTATAGCTGAGATAACGAGAAAATCTAACATTATTCCTCACGCTCCCTTACTGCATCATGTACTTTCTTCTGTGACTTAGAAAGATCTTTTAGTTGGTTTGAAAGCAGTTTTTTGAAATCGTCTTGCTCTGTTTTTGCTTTTAATCCATTGTTAACGTTCGATTGATTATTTGAATTTGCTTTTTTAGCAGTTACATTGCTTAGTAGTTTGACTACTTTCGTAATGGGCTGCTCAAATTGCTCAAATTGTTCCTGTTGTTGATTAAGTAACTTTTCAATTTCCTGTTTATCTTCTATTTCTCTAAGCAACTGTATCGTCTCACCAACACCTACTACCAACAGTCTATCGCCAACTTTTACCAGTTGTACAGAACGGTTCGCCCCAAGTGGTACCCCGCCGATATTTTGAAGTACTTGTGATGATCTGAAAGTCTGTGACCGTTTATTTACAAAACGAAGTAGCAGGTAAATAAGAACAATCACAAGAGCCAAGGCACTAATCATCTGGGCAAAGATTAAAAATGTATTCTGCTCTGGAATGATATCAGCAGGTGCATTGGATTCGTTAGCATCCGTAGCATTAGGAGACTCTTCGACAATTACTTCTGTTTCTGATTCGTCTCTAGATTCATTTCCAAGTAATGTTTCAGATACCCTACGATTTTCATCTGTCGTATCTGCTACTACAGGTTGCTGCAATCCTAGTAAAGTGCTTGAGAATAGAGCTATTATTAGTAATCGCATGCGCATAGATGATTAGCCCTCCACTTTGTTTATATGTTTAAGTAATTGCTTTTTTTATTGCTTCTAGTACACGATCAGCTTGGAATGGTTTTACTATAAAGTCTCTCGCGCCAGCTTGGATAGCATCTATAACCATCGCCTGCTGTCCCATCGCTGAACACATTATTATCTTAGCACTAGGGTCAATGGCTTTAATTTCCTTTAATGCTGATATTCCGTCTTTTTCTGGCATTGTTATATCCATTGTGACAAGATCTGGTTGTAATTCCTTATATTTTTCAACGGCTTGAGCTCCATCATTAGCTTCTCCAACTACATCAAACCCATTTTTCGATAATATATCTTTAATCATCATTCTCATAAAAGCTGCATCATCAACAATTAACACTCGTGTAGACAAATCATTTCACCACCTATTTCAGATTCCGAATCCGATCTTCTTGACTGACAATATCGGTAACACGTACGCCGAAGTTTTCGTCAATCACAACAACTTCACCTTTAGCAATTAGCTTTTGGTTTACTAATATGTCTACTGGTTCTCCTGCAAGCTTATCCAACTCAATAATTGACCCTTGAGTAAATTCAAGAATTTCCTTGATCGAACGCTTTGTACGTCCTAACTCCACCGTTACTTGAAGCGGAATATCGAGTAACATATTTAAATTATTAGATTCTACTTGATTCAACTGTGGACTATCAAATGTCGAAAAAGCAGCTGGTTGAACATCAACATCTCGTTGACTAAATGTTGACATATGTCCCAAATGTTGCTGACCACGTTGTTCATACGGTGCTTTGGAAACTTCATTCATACTGTTGTGGTTGCTAGGTTGTGGTACGCTTCTTTCAATCGGTTGTTCTACTTGTTCTTGAAGTTTCTGTGGTTCTTCAACGTAAGTTGGAATTTCTTCTTCAACGCCACTTGGGTTCATCAACTCATTTACTAAATCTTTTGCGAATGAAACCGTTACTAGCTGCATAATAGATGAATCAATTAAATCGCCTACTTTTAAGCGAAATGAAATATTAACTAAAATACTGTCAGCTGGCAAATTAGAAGTGCCTTGATCATTTTTAATATCCATTAAATCGATACCTGGAGGAGAAATATCAACTTTTTTATTAAAAATAGTCGACATTGACGTTGATGCAGATCCCATCATCTGATTCATCGCTTCCTGAACTGCACTTACATGCATCTCACTTAAATCTAATGATGGGTTAATCCCATCTCCTCCAAGCATTAAATCGGCGATAATTGCAGCATCAGTTGTTTTAATGACAAGTAAATTCATTCCTTCAAAGCCCTCTGTATATTCAACATGAACAGCTACATGGGGTTGTGGAAATTCTCCTTCTAGATCTTGCCTTGTAATAAGAGAAAGTGATGGTGTTGTGATATCCACTTTTTGATTTAATAAAGTCGATAATGCTGTAGCTGCACTTCCAAATGATATATTTCCTATTTCTCCAAGAGCATCTTGCTCAATATCAGAAATATAATCTGAAAGGTTTAATACCTCTTTTTCTTCTTTTACTTCTTGCTCGTCATCATCTCCACCAGTGACACCTGCTAGCAAAGCATTGATCTCATCTTGGGAAAGCATTCCATCACTCATTATCTTCTGCCTCCTCAACAATTTCTGTCACTTGGACAGCAATTTGATTCTTCATTTTTCCAGGTTGTGCATTAAATTTATGTTCCCCACCAACTGTTATTGACAGAGGATCGTCAATTCGCTGATTTAATTCAATGACATCTCCCACACCTAGATGCAGAAATTCCTGAATAGTAATTTCTGATCTTCCAAGTTCTGCTTGTACAAGTAGTGGTGCTTTTCTAATTTTTTGTTCAAGCTTATCTATTTCATCAGGCTGTCTTTGCTTTTTCTTTTCCTGCATCCAATAATGGATAGACAACTTAGGTAAAATTTCTTCTAACACAACGTGCGGTAAACAAATATTGATCATTCCAGATGTTTCTGCAATGGTCGTTGATAAAGAAATAACAACCACTGTTTCATTTGGAGATACCATCTGCAAAAATTGAGGGTTAACCTCTAAATCTTCCATAACAGGATCTAGCTCAATAATTGAGCTCCAAGCCTCCTGGAAGCTATCTAACGTGCGCTGAAATAATTGTGACATGATCCGTGTTTCAATTTCAGTTAAATTCTCTACTTTATTGATACTTATACCCTTTCCTCCTAATAAACGATCAAGCATCGCGTAGGCGATATTAGGGTTGACCTCCATTAACAATCGACCATCCAGAGGATAAGGCTCAAACACGTTTAATATTGTCATTTTCGGAATAGACCTTATAAACTCCTCATATGGAAGTTGGTCTACTGAAGTGACTGCAATTTGTACATAAGTACGAAGTTGAGCCGAAAAATAAGTAGTAAGTAACCGCGCAAAATTTTCATGTATTCTTGATAAACTTCTGATTTGATCTTTAGAAAAACGAAGAGCACGTTTAAAATCGTAAACTTTGATTTTTTTCTCCGTTTCTTCTTTTTTGAGTTCATCAGCATTCATTTCACCAGTAGAAAGAGCCGATAACAGGGCATCTATTTCTCCCTGTGATAAAACGTCAGCCAAGATCCTCACCTCTCTATCCCAATAAACAATCTTGTTATTGCACAACCCATGAAGTTGTATATACCCTAAGAACTTCGCCTTCTTGCATGAGTTGATTAATTTCTTCTTTTATATCTGCCTCAAACGCTTCAATGCCTGCAGAACCAGCTAAGTCTCCTGCTCTCTTTCCAGAAAGAGCACGTAAAATAATATTATTAACTTGAAAGTCTCTTTTCTGAATTTCACTTAGTGCATCCTTATTATTAACATGAATTCGAAAAGAAGCTCTTACAAAATCATTGGATAGTAAATTCGTTGTGATTTCTTGGGTATCAAATGATTGCGCAATGATCTCATCGATTGTTGGTGGAGCGTCAGGGTCAGGTTGGTTCGTATAATTTTTTACAAGCACGAATGCCACAACACCAACTAACGTCAGTGAAACAAGAATAATTAGCATAATTCTAACGAGTTTATTTTTAAACAATCATGACCCCTCCACTTTTCTTTGTACTCCGATAAGTCCTATTTCACTATATTGATCATTAATTATTGCTTTTATTTCCTGTATATCATTAAGCACAACTATTTTTTTCCCGTTCATTAACGTAATCGTTGTATCGGGAAATGCTTCAACTTGTTCAATTAATAGAGCATTTAATAAGAATGGTTGGCCATTTAAACGGATGAGTTCAATCATATATGAATGGGCTAGAGTCCTGGTCTCTAACCCAAACCTCCTCAAATAATTAAAATATGATAATATAATTAACGCTTAAGATTCACTAGCTCTTGAAGAATTTCATCAGATGTTGTAATAATTCTTGTATTTGCTTGAAATCCACGTTGCGCAACAATCATCTCAGTAAATTCTTGAGATAGATCAACGTTTGACATTTCAAGTGTTCCTGCAACCAACGAACCTGTTCCAGCTGCTCCAAATTGCGGAATAGAAATATAAGCATTTAGTGCTTCAAAGTTACCTAGCGTTAAATTCGCACCTTGCAAATTCCCAGAGTTAGCAGACGCTGCATAAAGGTTGTTACCGATTTTTTGTAATCCCTCATTATTTGAGAACTTAGCTAAACCTACTTGGCCAGCCACTTGTAGACCGTCATTATTAATAAACATGACCTTACCATCTGCTCCGATGCTGAAACTTTGTGCGTCAGAGGGTATTCTGATTCGTCCAAAGTTATTTTCATTCACGGTAAATGCATCGACTCCAGTAAATGCTCCATCCGCACCAGGTCTTGCTCCCATTAAATAAAGACCATCTGAGTTAACGATGAAACCTTCTTGGTCCAAATAGAAATTCCCAGCACGTGTAAATGATAAATCACCTACGCCCGTTGGAGTACCTGCTCCATTAGTCGTACCTACAACAAAATAACCGTCACCCGAAATCCCTAGATCTAATTCTCTGTTTGTGTTTTGTAAACTTCCTTGAGTATGAATGGTATCAATAGAAGCTAATTGCATCCCAAGTCCAACTTGTCTAGCATTGACTCCTCCAAGGTTTTGCCCAGGACCAGTAGCACCAGCCATTTGTTGGCTTACCATGTCTTTAAAAGTTGTACGACCTTTTTTAAATCCAAATGTATTGACATTGGCAATATTGTTACCTATTGTATCTAATTTAATTTGCATGTTTTGCATGCCTGATATACCTGAATACATTGAACGTAACATTACTTTATCCTCCTCAAAATAAAAGCTGCTTCAATCAGTCCACAGCTTAAAGACCTCCCAAACCGGGTCCAGTCTTTAATCAATTAGTATAGTTCCATTTATGTTCGTAAAAATTTGTGCTTGAGCTTCTTCACGATTTAACACAGTAACAACCGTATCATTTTTAGCACTCACAACTAGAGCCGCATTATCTGTTATTACGAGCGAGTCTGTGACTCCTTTTTGTTTTGCTTCTTTCACCTTTTCTTGAATGATCAACCATTTTTCATCGGAAATTTCGATGCCTCTTGTACTCATGCGATGTTCAGCATGTTTACTTACCTTTAGTTGCGCTCGACTTTGAATTTCATTTTTAAGATAGTCATTAAAAGACGTTTTATTTGATTGATTTACACTTTTTTGAATAGGTTTCGGAAGCGATTGTATCAAGTGGGTAGAGATCCTTGGATCCATTCCAACCACATCCTTCCGTTTATGCCTGGTTATTTTTTACTTGTCATCAACTTTACTAACTTGAACAATCTGTTCATTGCTAATCCATCGACCATCGTCTAATTGCACTCTAATCTGGCCATCTTTTTCAAGCTTGACTGATTTAACAACATTATCGACATGCTCTGTTCTAGAGCGGTACTCGTCTATAGCACATCTCGTTGCCACTGTACTTTTTTGCCTATTAGTTCACTATGTTGAACTAAACTTTGGCTTGATTGCATAGAGACAAATTTTTGAATAGCCTGATTCATGTTAGTCATTTGTTCAAGAGATGAAAATTGAGCCATTTGCGCAATGAATTCTCGATCATCCATTGGATTGGATGGATCTTGATTTTGAAGTTGCGTTATTAGGATCTTCAAGAAATCATCTTTCCCTAAAATTCCTTGCGCCCCATTTTGAATGGGTTTAGGTTGTTGATTTAACCTAAGGCTTTCATGAATATTTGTCATTTTATCACCTATATCTGTTCGTTAAATGATGCTTCACTTAGAAGGTCTTCAAAAGAAGTCAATTCCTGTTCCTGTTCATCCTGTGAAGATTCATTTTCTTTTTGTTTTTTATCTGATTGATCATTTTTTTCCTGGTCCAACTGATGAGCTATTTCAATCTTTTCAACATGAATTTGTTGTTGAATGAATGCTTGTCTCAATTGAGAGATTTGAGCTTCAATCAACTCCCTAGTCGTTGCACTACCAGTTAAAATCTTTGCTGTAATGACACCATCCATTTGTGTTAGTTGGATGTCCAACCGTCCTAAATGAGCTGGAAATAGTTTAATAGATAGTGTATTAATCCCTTCGACACTCTGTGCAAAAACACTACGTTGCATTAACGTTTGAAACTGCCTTATAAATTGTTGTTGCTGTACTTCTTTCGGTAACCGGTCTCCTATATGAATAACAGCTTGTTCAGCCTTTGTCATCGGTTGACCTAATTCATAACCAGTTGAGCTAATATTTAGCCTTGTGTCCCCATTGGCATTGGTTGTTCCTGAAAAACTGGTAACTTTATTGTGTTGGTGGCATCTTTTTTCTGGAAAATATCCACGAATGAATCGCCAGCTGCTTTTTTCTGCTCCAGCAACATCTTCAATTCGGTTAATTGATCATCCATTGTTTCAAAATTGTTCACATCAATTCCAATATTTCTTTGAACAAAAGTTGCCATATTAGTTGGTTTCGATTTATCTGCAGTCTGTTGGTATGGCATCAAAATTGAATGTACTAACATCAATAATGCTTGCTGGCCTTCTGCTAATTCAATGAAACTCGCTTCGCTTAAATCACCTTTTAAAAATTCAAATAAATCATTCTGAACTTCTTCTGGTAATAAAGCCAACATTTCCAGTATATCTTCGTTCTCTTCTAACATGGCCATCTCACTTAGGTTCAGAGAAGCCAAGTCTATCTGAAGTTCTAGCTCTTGTTCCTTCTCTGTTGCTCCTTTTATAGAACTTGGATTTACATTCGAACCAGAAACCATCTGCTCAAGAATGCTAGTAAAAGACGAAGCACTTGAGGACGAATTTGAAGAGGTACTTTCGATTTTTAAATTAGTTTTTGAATGATTCCCTAATAAGGCCAATGCTTGCACGCCATTCATCATTTCACCTCCCTTCAGTTCTATTTCAACTTATTGATTGGCTAACCTTGTCATTAAATCAGCTGCTAATTCACTATCCATCTTAGATAAAATCCCTGCCCTTACTTCTATTGAAACTTGTGAAAGATGTAATAAAGCATCTTCAATTGATAGTTGAGAAATAATACTAGCTGCATTTTTAGTAGACATGGATTCATACGTTTTGGCGATATCTTTTAGATCTTGAGTTTCCTGTGCATGTATTTCTTCTTCAATCGACGTTTTATGGTCAACTTGAGCGAGCTCGTTTTTTAGCACAGCTATTTCTTCCTCACGTCTTGAAAGATTAGATTGTAGCCTCTCAATTTCTACTTGTTGTTGTTGGATCGTCGCATCCAAAAACTCCAAATCTACTTCTTCTGTCTCCACTGCTGTTTCGGACACGAGTGAGGAAACAACTGGAATGGATGTACCATACTCTTTCGCTTTATCAATAACGTTAATACCAAGAAATGAAAGAATAACACTAAATAAAATAATGGCAAAAATAACTGGTATACAGATGACTAACAGAAACCATTGTAGTTTCCCATGTGATTTTTCATTTTCGCTCATGACATTCACCTTACCTTAACGGTTTGCAAATAAACGTATTGATAATTCATCCATTTGCAAGAGTTCCAATCGTTTTTCTTCTGCTTTATATTGTTCATGTTTAATTTCTTTCATTTTTTCATACTTCTTTACTTCAATAGATTTTGAAATGAAATCTTGTTCTTTAACATGCATGTTCTCTCTTGCTACCTGTGTAGCACGTTGCTTCACTTGTATTTCATGTTGTAAACGTAATAACTTCATTTGACTTTGTTGTAATGAATAAATGGACGTACCTGAAGATACTTGTTCACGTGCTTGCTTTTCTATATCTTCCTTACGTTTAAGTAATTCATACAATTGGGTTGCCACTACTTCAAATTGATCAACCGCTTCTTGGTATTTTGCTTGCACTGTGTTTTTTTCACGTTCCCTGTATTGCAATACTTTTTGCAACGTAAATTGAAATGACATCTTATTGGTCACCTCTTCCAAACTCTTCAATTAACCTTAAAACAGATTGATCAAGTGTGATTGATTCATCTGTTGCTTGTTTTAAGAAGGAAATAATTTGCGGGTACATTTGAATGGCCTCATCTATTTCTCGCGATGCTCCTCTTTTATAAGCACCAATATTGATTAGATCTTCGTTTTCATCATAAATGGAGAGCAAATTCCGAACTTTGTCAGCTACCTTTCTATGTCTTTCATCGGCAATATCAGCCATAACACGACTAACACTTTTTAAGACATTAATTGCCGGAAACTGACCTTTATTAGCTAGTTTTCGATCTAAAACTAAGTGTCCGTCTAAAATACCTCGAACCGCATCAGCAATTGGCTCGTTCATATCATCACCATCTACTAAAACCGTGTAAAAGGCCGTAATTGAGCCGATTTTATCTGTTCCAGATCGTTCTAACAATTTAGGTAACATCGCAAACACAGAAGGCGTGTAACCTTTTGATGTTGGCGGTTCTCCGATTGCTAACCCAATTTCTCTTTGTGCCATTGCAAAACGAGTAACAGAGTCCATCATTAAATTGACATGAAGTCCTTGATTGCGAAAATATTCAGCCACTGCAGTTGCAGTCATCGCTCCTTTTATTCTCATTAAAGCTGGTTGATCCGAAGTGGCGACGAC
The DNA here is from genome assembly GCF_000513135.1 of Halalkalibacter akibai JCM 9157. Classification (GTDB taxonomy): domain Bacteria; phylum Bacillota; class Bacilli; order Bacillales; family Bacillaceae_D; genus Halalkalibacter; species Halalkalibacter akibai. The sequence goes on along the minus strand of NZ_BAUV01000027.1, from coordinate 5,711 downwards.
TAAAACCGTTTTACGTAACCCTTCTTCACCAAGGTCTCTCTCAATAAAATCCTTTACTTCTCGTCCGCGTTCACCTATTAGAGCTATTACGTTAACATCAGCAGCAGAATTTTTCACAAGCATAGAGAGAAGCGTACTTTTTCCCACTCCACTACCAGCAAAAATTCCAATTCGTTGACCTTTCCCTACAGTAAATAAAGAATCTATCGCCCTTACTCCAAGAGACATTTTCTCATGAATGCGAGGCCTTGATAATGGATTTGGTGGTACATTGTCCGTTGGGAAAGACGTTAACCCTTTTGGTAATTGATCATTAGTCATCAACTCACCACAACCATCAATAACACAACCAATTAGTCCGGATCCTACTTTAACTTCTAAAGGCTTCCCTGTAGCCTCTACTAAACTTCCCGGTGAGATTTCCATCGTACCGTCAAGAGGCATTAAAAGTACATTTTCATCCCGAAATCCCACTACTTCAGCTTTAATCTTTGCTTGTTTCGTTTTACCGACAATGATATAACACAAATCACCGATTGATGCTTGCGGACCTTTAGATTCAATCGTTAAGCCAACAACACGAGTTACTTTGCCGTACCATTTATAAGGAGATAATGTGGGAACAGAATTAATAAGAGCCTCTGCGTTCATGTTCTCCCTCCTTTAATTTTTCAAGCAGTTGTAGCTTAAGTTCTTCAAGCTGTTTATCTACAGTAGCTTCAATTCTTCCGTACTTGGACTCTATTACACAACCATTTTTCATCAAGCCAGCATCTGGATAGATAAATAAGTTCTCAGTATGACTTAGTAATTGTTCTAATTCTTCTTTTTGATGCGAAGTTCTTTCAAACCAGTCAGGGTGAACATAGATTCTAACATTTTCATGCTCTCTAACCTCTGACATTACCTGCTTTAGTAATGCAGACCAAATTTCGGGCATCTCGCTAAATTGAAGGTCTAACATTCGTTTTGCAAGTGCTGTTGCCAGTTCTACGATAACAGGTTGGGCAGAGTCAACCGTTTTTTCAAACTCTTGTTCTGAATGAGCAACGATTCCTTGTGCTTGTTCAATTAAAACTGAGTATGACTGAAACCCCTCTTGTTGGCCTGTCTCAAAACCTTCTTGGTATCCCTGTTCTAACGCTTCTTGCTTTAATTGTTCAATCTCTAACAATGATTGTTGACGTTCAAGTTCAGCCTGCTCAAGAATAGCTCTAGCTTGATCATTCGCTTCAGCTATTAATTGCTCAGCTCTTGCTTGTGCCTCTTCTAACTGTTCTTCCATTGCTTTTATTTCTTCAAAATGATCTACCTGCTCGTCTTCATCTGTCGACCGATTACCCACTGAGTCTTTTTTATTGTAGATGCCTTCTTCAAATAGGTTTTTGATCAAAATTTGCTTACTCTCTTTATGATCAGAAGGGGAGTATAAAGATTTAATTATTTTAGACAATGATATCGTCTCCTCCACCACGAGCAATCACAATTTCACCAGCTTCTTCTAAACGTCTTATTACAGCAACAATTCTTGATTGTGCTTCCTCGACATCTCTCAACCTAACAGGCCCCATGAATTCCATTTCATCTTTAAATGTCTCTGCCATTCGTTGTGACATATTATTAAAGACAATTTCCTTCACTTCTTCGCTAGCTACTTTCAGTGATAATTGTAGATCTTCATTCTCAACATCTCTAATCACGCGCTGAATTGAACGATTATCAAGAGTAACGATATCCTCAAATACAAACATCCGCTTTTTAATTTCTTCTGCAAGTTCTGGGTCTTGAATTTCAAGTGCATCTAAAATGGTTCGTTCTGTACTACGGTCAACACTGTTTAGAACCTCAACTACAGATTCAATTCCACCAGCAGCTGTATAATCCTGAGTTACCGTTGAAGATAGTTTCTGTTCAAGAATAGACTCGACTTCACTCACAATCTCAGGCGATGTACTATCCATTAGAGCAATTCTTTTAGCTACGTCTGCTTGAACTTCCTGAGGTAGTTCAGATAAGATTTGTCCGGCTTGAACTGACTCTAAATAAGATAAGATAAGTGCAATTGTTTGTGGATGTTCATTTTGAATAAAATTTAAAATTTGTGAAGGGTCCGCTTTACGTGCAAAATCAAACGGCCTTACTTGCAACGTTGATGTTAGACGATTAATAATAGTCATAGCATTTTCTTCACCTAATGCTTTTTCAAGGATACTCTTGGCATAACCAATACCGCCTTGTGCGATATAATCCTGTGCTAAAACTAATGAATGAAACTGCTCTAATATTTCCTCCTTCATCCCACTGTCAACCTTACGAACATTGGCGATTTCTAACGTTAGTTGTTCAATTTCTTCTTCAGACAAGTGTTTGTATACTTGAGCTGAGACATCAGGTCCAAGAGAGATGAGGAGAATAGCCGCTTTTTGTTTACCAGTTATTCCTTTATTTGTTGCTGTTGCCATACAACATTCCCCCTAGTCTTCAGATAACCATGTACGTAGTAACTTAGAAAAGTCTTCTGGCTTTTCTTTTGCCATCTTTTCTAATTGCTTTCGTTTTGTAGCAGATAATCCTGTGTCTTCGTCAGGTAAATTAGGAAGCTCATAATTTACCTCTTCCGTAAATACCTCTTCTTTTGCATCTTCTTTTCTCTTTCTAAGAAGTAAGAATAATAGAAGTAAGATTACAACGACCAATACTCCACCAACAATATACATCCACATTGGGATTGCTTGAATTGGCTGTTGATCCATAACAACTTTCCCTTCAAATGGTTGGGAAGAGACAAATATCTTCTCATTTATTAATTCAGGAGTAAGTTCATTGGCATATACGCCAGAGATACTTGTGCGAACGATCGTTCCTAAAATTTGCTGGATATCATCAAGACGTTCCTGTGGAAGTTCTTCCATTCCATCTGGAGGCTCAACCATTACCTGAATCCCTAAGTCACGAATTTTATAAGGACTTTCTACAATATCCCGATTGATTCGATTCACTTCATTGTTAATTCGATCCTCGGTTTTTTCCCATTCTGTAGGGCCTTGACCGACAGCACCAGGAAAGTTAGGAATTTCTTCCCCAACACCAACAACTCCACCATCAATTGTTCCTTCACCACTATAAGTTTCAGTGATTCTTTCAATACTAACTGCGATCCCTTCCATATTTTCAGGGTCTACTGGCTCAACCAAAGCTTCTGTACGATTTTCTTGTGTAAAATCAATATCAGTTGAAACCGAGACTAGAACTTTATCTCGTCCAACTACTGTACCTAGCATTTGTTGAAGATTTCTTGTTAGATCACGTTCAATATCACGTTGAATGGCTCTTTGTTGTTCATATACTGACAAAGTTGAATCAAATGTATTTCCATTTTCATAAAGATAATCATTAAACATCTGATCTGAAATGACGATATTTTCAATAGGAAGATTAGGTACACTCTTTGAAACCAAATGGAACAACGCTTTTACTTGTGACTGTTCTAGTTGATAACCAGGCGCTAAATCCAACACGACCGCAGCTGTAGAAGCTTCTTTAGTTGCACTTAACCAAACACTTTCCTCAGGTAAAGTAATCATGACATTTGCATGATTAACCCCATTTATATTTCGAATTAAACTAGCTAGCTCTGTTTGCATAGCTGCTCGTTCAATAACTGAAAACTCATTATCCGTCATTCCAAAGCCCATTTGTTCTTGGAAGAAGCTATAATCTATACTTCCGCTCTTAGGCAAGCCCTCAGCAGCTAACTCCACCTTTAATGAATCTACAAGAGCTGTCGGTACTTGAATCGCGGTTCCGTTATTCGTAATTTCTGATGGAATCCCTCTTGAATCTAAAGTTTCTTTAACTTGACCTGTTTCTTGTAAAGTTAAATTGCTATAAAGGGTAGCATAATTCGTCTTTGTCCCCATCAAAGTTACGAGAATAATTAAAAGAATGATGGCCATTATGGAACCAACAAGAATTCCTTTTTGCTTCCCTGTACGCCCTGTCCAATACTCTGTAAATCTCTCTCTATAATTAATTAGTTTCTCGTTCATGTGACCTCCCCTTAGCAACCACGTCATTCACAAGAAGAAAAGCCTAAACTCATGTAGGCTTTTATACTTGCATCCTCATTATTTCTTGGTAAGCTTCTATAACCTTGTTTCTCACTTCTACAGTGGCTTGTAATGTAATACTAGCTTTTTGCCCTGTGATCATCACATCATGCAAATTATCTATTTCACCTTTTGCAAGCAATTCCGTTTTAACTGCAGATACATTTTGCAACTCATTAACATCTTTAATGGCGTTACTTAAAGCCGTTTTAAAACTAGCCTGAGCTTCACCTGGTGTAATTTTAGGTTTATTTTGGACAATGGCTTGATTATTAACTAAAAATGGTGACACCGTTGTGATATTCATTTACCTGTCTCCTAACGCCCAATTTCAAGTGCTTTTAACAACATATTTTTAGATGCATTAAGGGTCGTCACATTTGCCTCATACGACCTTGTTGCACTCATAAGGTCAACCATCTCTCTTAGCGGATCTACATTTGGCATTTGAACATAACCTTGATCATTTGCATCGGGATGTTCTGGATTGTAAACAAGTTTAAAAGGAGTACGGTCATCAATGATACCTGAAACTTTTACACCAGCTCCTACTTGATCGCCAGACATGGCTTTATTTAAGAAAGGTGCAAATGACTGCTTCTCATTCGGCTGCATGACAACCATTTTTCTTCGATAAGGTTGCCACTCTCCATTTACCATTGTTCCTCTAGTTGTTTCCGCATTAGCCATATTGGCTGAAATTACATCCATTCGTAATCGTTGCGATGTTAAGCTTGAGGCACTAATGTTAAATCCATGGAATATCGTCATTTGTTATCTCCCTCCTTTAATAACAGTTTGCAGGCTTGTAAATCTACCATTCAAGCGATCAATTAAAGCATTATAATAGATTTGGTTTTTGGCTAACTCTGCCATTTCCAAGTCAATATCAACATTATTATTATTATGGTTGTACATAGTAGATCGGTTTATCTCAATACTCGGTGATGACTTTCTTGTTCCAAAATCAATATGCCCATCACTTGTTTTGTGAGCTCGAATTGTTTGATTGTTCATTTCATTTTGAAATGTATGTTTAAAGCTAACTTGTTTAGCTTTGTAGTTAGGTGTATCTACATTTGCAATATTTTGCGAGATAGCTTTCTGTCTTAATTGCGCTCCTTCTAATCCTCTTTCAATTGCTTTAAAACTCGAACTACCAAAAAGATCCATTCCAATCACCTTCCGACAAAATACTTCTTTTCGACATTTTCTGCATTCATCGTTATTTTCACATAGTTTTTCAAAGTGTCTAACAGAATTGTAATAAAAGTAACGACAAAAGTCTAACTCCGTTTTTTGGAATTAATGAATCAAGAGTATAGAACTATAGAAAAATGTAGACTTTTGTCGCATTTTACTGCGTTTTTGTTGTTAATTTACTTATATTGACAAAGATCGACAATGTTTTCTGTTCATTTTCTTTCGTTGCTTTGGTTAGTTTTCACTAATCTTATTATTCACCATAATGGTTAAGTTGAGTATTGTCGATTGTTCCTATATTGTGTCGAATCAACTTGATGTTATTTACCTTTTATAGTTCTATATTCTCTCTAGTCCTAGTACTACAAAAAACATAGGAACAGTTTCCTATCTCGACAT
>NZ_BAUV01000028.1 GCF_000513135.1 Halalkalibacter akibai JCM 9157 | reverse complement strand
GTTCATCCCAACTTTTTTTAAACATTCATAGGCCCATTCTCTTTCTCTTTTCTTTAATCGTTTAAACAAGCCAAGCTTCGGATATGTTCCGATCAAAACTGTATCAATCACTGTAATAGGGAAGTCCCAGTCAATAGTACTACGTTGAGGGACATAGGCAATTTTCTCCCGCATTTCCTGAATCGATTTACCTGCGATGTTTATTTCACCCTTATCTTTTGGGATCAAATTCAACAGTGATTTTAATAAAGTTGACTTTCCCGCCCCATTTGGACCGATAATTCCAACAATTTGCCCCTTTTTTGTGGAGAATGATATATTTTTCACCGCTTCATTCCCGTGATAGGAAACATGTAAATTTCGAACTAAAACTAAGTCGTCCAATAGCTTCAACTCCTTTAGATATTTAATAATTTAATCATAAACTTTCCTCAGGGCAACTTTTTAGTTAAAAAGAAAATGTACGTTTGGAATACCTATATCATGATATGTATTTGCATTGACGAAATAAACTTGTACAAACGAATTAATTTTTCACTAGGGCAACTTTAGTTACCATTATATTCACTTTACATATAGTTTACAAGCTTATTTTCTTGAATGATTATTCATTTGAGAATAAAACCATAAAAACACCCCCGAAAGTTAGATTTTCTACTCTAACTTTCGGGGGTAGGAACCATCGCTTATATACGATTTAACTCTATTTCATTTTTTTATCAAATGGAATCATATCTCCTAATGCCTTTTAGTGAATGTCTTCGTATGTACTCTCATCATTTGACATCATCAACTAGTAGATAGTATTTTCCCTTACGAGAGTATATAAAGTTTTTCTCTAGTTTAAGTTTTTTTAATTTATCAACGGGATAGAAGGAATTAAGTCAATATTCAGGGCACGAGTTTATCGTGCCTTTGATTGTTCTTTTCAAAATCGAACTAATGCTTTATATAAAAGAGAATAATTTTCTATAATTCCTATTTAATAATTAATTGGTAACTACTATCAATCTTCTTTTTTCGCTATGTAAGCCTCGATAAGCTGTCTTGGAATTAAATTTAAAGTACTTTCCACCCCTAAATTAAATATTAGCAACTTCATCGCTTCTTGTAATTCACGATCAGAATACAACAGTTTATCATTTCGAGGCATCTCCCACCTTTCCGGTAAGTACTCACAAACAGTATCATAATTAAGCAACTGAGATTCCATCTTCAGTTCTAGTTCTGGAGCGATATCTTCTTTACATACTTCATTAACCAAATTCCACAATGGATTATTTTCTTTATTCTTTGGTTCCAAATCTCTTGCAGCCTTCTTTATCTTCTCTACAGTCTTTCTATAATTTTCTTGCTCATAAGACATATCATCACACCAATTCTATTTATTTTGATGGTGACCTTCCACCAGCATTGAGATTTACCCTAGTTATAATATCTAATTTATATACTAGGGGTATATGCTCAAATTTATCAAAAATTAAACGATTGTTTATACAGTTATATTCAAATTGGACACGCTCCTTCACCCATTTAACACTTGCAATTATACGGAATTGTTATTATTTTTTCTCAACTGTTTCTAATTCAAAACACTTCTCTATCGATGGGCAATCGAGGGAAATCCAAATCAACAAAAAATACTCCATTGAAATAAATCGTTTATTATTTAAGACTATACTAAGCTCACTATTGGAGATACCTGTCATTTCAGAAAGATCTTGTTGTTTCAGTCCTAAAATTTTTAGTTGTTCCTTAAATTTATTCTTCACATTTTTGGGAGATCGAAGTGGCTTGGTTTTCAACTCGCAAAAAATCTCGTTAATTAATTCCATCCGGTCTAGCTCATTATGTACGGATCCTTTAATAAAATCCTCTAAAGCAAATTCCTCTTTAGTTTTTAAAACATAATTGTTTTCTGCATTAAGCCAGTTCACAATGTGCCCTATTTTCATAATAGTGTTTAATTCAAAATCTAACTTCACCTCAACTTTGTTAGGCTTATTTGTGATAGACATGTATTTTCTCTCCCCTTATTTCATAAGATTTTATTAAAATATATGGTTATGAGGTGATATTAATGACATTATTCCGAAATACAATGGATGGAAAGTCGGCAGGGGAGATAGCGAGGGAAACTTGCAAGCGTGGTCAAAAAGGTTGCTAAAGTTAGGTGTGCAGTTGTTTGAGTAAAGCAAAAAAATTGTGATGTCAGTTTCAGATGTTTTCAATAAATGAAATAAAAAGTCATATTTGTTTTGTGCCAATCTTTTGCCTAATTTTGATTTATTGTTTTAAATACTCTTATTAAAAAAACTAAAAAAGCCTAATTATACATTTGCGTGAATAAAATAATGCATATTTAGGCTTCTTAAAATTTTATGTTTTATTCCACTATCGCTTCCCATTAGATAAGTACTTTCTTTTACAAAGATCTTTCAAATACATGTTGAATACACAGTTTCGTTGTACTGTACAGCAAAGGAACTCTCTACTGGACCAAAAATTTTTCATGTTGCTCGCACTCTTCTGCAATTCTTGGACCTCATCTAAGATGCTTATAGAAAACCTATTTCTTTCTCTACATAATCAGTCATTTTTCCTTCATTAAGAGAATATGTTATGTCTCCCTGTAGATATATATCTGTAGTGCTGCTTTCCGACATCATCCCGTCTCCAGAATCACCTCTTTCGTAAGATGGGTCTATCGTTTCTATACTAAAACTAACACATAACTCTACGCCAAATGTAATTAATAATTGATTCTCTTCGATATCAAAAGTTACTTCAAGTATCTCGAAGTTCACCTCATCAATGTAACCGTCGGTTCCCCACCCGCTAAAGTATTCTCCTTCAAACTCTGAATTCATCAAGAGGTCATTGATTGTATAATTCAAAGAATAATTCCCATCGAAAAAGATACTTAATTCGCTCTCCAATAGTTCTTTATCATATTCGTAATTATCGATGAAGTAATCATGTAAGTTATCTTCTTCGTGTTCAAGAAATGCACCCACTGAATTGTAAAAAAGTAGTCCGCGAATATCGTCTTCTAAATCATTGTGAATCCTGTTTTTGCTCTTATCAGCAAAATCTGTAGTATTGTTTGAAATAAACACTACAATCTCTGGATCTTCATCTTTACAATATTCAACAATACTCTGCCAAATGATAGCATCTTGGAAGGATATTTTATTTTCACCGAAAGGTTTAATCCCTTTAAAGTATCTCTCTGATATTTGAGCAGTAACATATTCTCCAGTTGGATAACCAACTATTTGTATATTATTATTTTCAATCATCTCATCTAGAAATAGTTTATAATGATCAACATACTTTTCTGCCCTTAGTTTCTCCAAATCAAACAAATCGCCAATTTCTAATTCCACCATTTTTTTACTTACACTATTTCTAACCTGTCGCACTTCTTTTATTGCAGGTCTCACGTTATCTCTATACTTTTTTATAATTTCGTTATAGTTGAATTCAGTAATGCAAAGTTTAACTGGTTCATGATTAGTGAACTTCAATAATTTTTTAATAGCGCTACTTTTAAAGAAAAAATCGTTATGCACAACATTAGTATCTATAAAAATTAGGTAACTCATTTGCTTCTCCTTTTGGTCGTGATTTTGTCGTATTCGACAAAAAAGGATATATATCCTTTAAAAACTATTTTAAAATTAGTTACCGAAATTATGATTCTACATCTAAACTAATCACCAGACAGAATAAAAAGACAACAGCATATTGCTGACTTTGGGATATTAATCCTTATTAGACTAAAGCTGTTAGTTTAAGTGTAGTCGTTCACAAAGTCATATGAAAGTGAATACACTAGTTGCACAGTAATTAGTCTACTGCGCAACAAATAACTATAATTCATTAGGTACTCTTCTCCAAAATGAGGGGTTTAAACATCAAAACAATTCACCATAAAAACCATTGTCGCTACATTTCTTACTGAAAATTTTATTATCAAACTGATATAATTTAATAAAGGTAGTGTTCCCTCATGTTTAAAGAACAAAAAAATGAACCTAAAAGAAAATATGACTGGTTAAGTATATTGTTTCACTCCCCCCATAATTGAAGAAATCTTGTTGTATAGCAATTGTCAAATATGAATAACGGTCACTTATGAAGTGACCGCTTTTAAAATTATGTTCCATTACCAGTATCGTTTTACACCATAGTAAATGGCTCGGTGTTTTTCAACAACTTCTTCAGGACTATTCTAATTGGTTAGTTCAGACTACCAAAAGCCCCTCCGAATTATTTATGTAATCTAACGAACGTGACGTTACAGTGACACCTTAACATCAATTGAAATTTCACCTCATAGGTGTGTCGCTTTTATCTCTCTTCTTTCGTTTTAGACTTTGTTATTGAATAAGACATGATAATAGTCCTCGTAAATTTTCCGAAACAACTATCCATTAATTTGAACTTTGATTTGTAAAATTACTCATAACTTCTTATCATATTTCTCTTAAAATCTGGTGCCAAGTTTGGTGCCCTTTTCAAAAAATTTGTTGATACTACGTGAGACTCTATATCACATAAACCTTATTACATAGCACGTTACAGCACTTGATGGTACTAGAAAATACATACCACCAAGAACTTCAAAACCGCTTGGGAGGCGCGTGCCGTCTCCGGTAGGTTCGATTCCTACACAGTCCCGCCATATTAAGATTTTTACGGTTCTAAGGGTTTTAGGTATCACACGGTCTCTGTTAGGTTTTAGACGAAACCGTGGCAGACCGTTTAGGTAAGACCGCCGCTTGGGTTCGTCTACATATTTATTTAATCTGTATCCTTCTACAAACAAATTGTGGAAGGTTTTTTTATGTCAAATCATGAGCAAAAAAGGGTTAGAAAATACTATAGGAGCAAAACTAGTACTAGTAATAGAAACTCCAACAAATCAAATCAGGGCATTCCTTCGGCACTGTTTTTTAGAAAGCTGGTTTAATGAGCCAATTGACGAACGGTTTACACCTGTAAAAACACAAGAAGAACACATTGGAATCTTTTACTCCTTCTGAAGTAAGAGACTTGATAAATACAATTGATGATTCAACTTTTAGAGGATTTAGAGATTTGGTTTTGGTTTATGTACTACTAGATTATTAGATCGTTTAAATCTTCGTCCACTTTAACACTTAACAACTAAAAAAGACCGAGTGAAGAGATAAGCTCTCCACTCAGCCTCTGACATATTTACTACTTCCTTTTACTCTGACCAGGTGGTGTAGCCGGTTTATTTCCGTTTCCTGGGTTAGGCGTTTCTACTCTCTTCTCAAGTCCTGGTGGTGTATCCGGTCTGTTTCCATTACCCTGACCCGGTTTGTCTGTTCCTGGTTCTTCCCCTGGATTTGTTCCCGGTCCTCAGTTCCTGGATCTTGTTCAGGAGCGACAAGTGTAATTACACCAAATACAGAAGGATCATTCCAACCTTGGCCCGTGATATCGTTCCAAGTAGCAAAGTTAGCTCGTTGGCCATTATTTGCATAGTTGATTTGAAGGTCTAAACCAATTTTCTTCATATCTTCTGGTGTTGTTTCGTTAAATGGAATCTTCATTTCAACAACATAATCGTTTCCAGTAATTTTCGTAGCTGACTCAAATCCTTGTCTAACAACATCAGTTCCTGGATTAAATGAAGCTTCATTATCAAAATTCACGCGATATTGTGCAATACCATCTTGATAAGAAGATGTTTTTAGATTTTCTCTGTCTAAGAAAACCTCAACTGAATCTTGTTCATGAGCATTTGTTGCTGATTTATCTAAGTTTGCACCATAAACTTGAATCATAACGTATAGATTTTCTTCATCCCAAAGGACTTTTCCATAGCCATTCCGAACGTTCCAAGCACCACTAACACGATCAAGTAATAATGTGGGAGCGTTATCCCATACACTATCAATTGTTCCATTAATCTCTGGAGTACCATAGACAGCTTCTCCTTGTCTATAAACTCTTCCACCTAATGGATAGTCTTCAAGGAATTTCTCAGGATTAACGACAGCATGGTAAGCTAGCTTCGGTTGTAAGTTACTCTTGAACAACAGTGGAGTTCTTTCTCCTCTCCAGCTCGCTCCATCATCAAGACCCCAGAACGTAACTCGTGAAATTTCATTAGAGTATTCTTTGTAAATTTGGAATAATTGTGCATATAACTGTGCTTGCCTAATTTCTTCTGCTTCAGTTTGAGGTGAATCAGCACTACCAGATGTAATATCTAGTTCCGTAACACCAATTTCAACACCTTCTAGTGAAGTAAACAATTCTAATGAAGCTCTAATAGTGTCAGGGTTCGTGAATTCATTGTAATGCCCTTGCATTCCTAACCCACTAATAAGAACTTCACCAGGGTTTTCCTTTGCATATCTCTCATTGATATCTTTCACCATGTGATACATGATTTCAGCCTTTTCTTTGATATGATCGTTATAATCATTGTAATATAGCTTCATATCCCAGCCGTTTTTATCAACAATTTTTTTAGCAATACGGAAAGCTTGTTCTACATAGTCATCACCAATTGCACGTTTCCATCCAGTGTCACGTAATGATTTTTCCCATTCTTCACTCGGATTGCTTGTGACAACGATTGCTTCGTTCACTACGTCCCATGACATGACTTTGTTACCATAGCGTGTCATGACGGTTTCAATATGTGTTTCCATGTTAGCAAGAGCTTCTTCTCTCGAAAGAGGTGTACCATTTACCGTGTGTAATTCAGGTCTTGATTGTTCATGCCATACAAGTACGTGCCCATGAATTTTCAGGTCCTCTTCTACTGCCGCATTAACAAATTCATCTTGATCAGCAAAATCAAACTCTCCAGTAGCCCGATTATAATAGTATTCTGGCTTCATGACGTTCTCAGCTGTTATTAAATTGTGGTGATGTTTTAGGTGTTCTAGACGAACTCCTTGAAATTCATTCATTGTAATTGCATTTCCGATTAAGAACTGATCTTGATACGTTTCATAAATTGATGGTAAATCTCCATTGAATGTTGGTCTATCTTCAGATTGAACTTTACCAATATGTTTTAATTCAAAGTTATCGATGTAGAATAATCTTTCTGATTCAGGCTGATTCACTAGTTCTACATACGCATTTAGTACAGACGGGGCACTGTTTAAAGTAAAGCGTCCAGATAACTGAACCCACTCTTCATCCGTAGCAGTTGTATCACTTGAAACGTTCGTAAATGAACTACTACCTGACTGAACACTAATACGAACACTCGTATCTGGTTGTCCTTCAGCCATTTTCACCCAAACAGATAAGTCATAAATATGACCTGGGTGCATTTTACCCATTACATCTAATAATGGACCTTGGTATTGTTCTGGAGCATTTGTTAATAAGCTTTGAGAACCATCAAATGCATCTGCATCCGTAGCAACTACGTTATAGCCACTACCTCGTGGAACCCAACCTTGCACACCATCTTCAAAATCAGAAAATACGCCAGACTGGTCGAGGTCTCCATCGTCACCAAAGTCTGGTGCAGGTGCTGTTTGAACCACTTTTACATTATCTACAATAAATTCCACTGTTGAATTATCTGATTCAAAATAAAGCGATACACTTGTCGCTGATAAATCATAAGTATATTCACCTTTAAATTCTACCCAAGCAGAGTCAGTAACCTGTAATGGCGTGGTGCCACTGATGTTAGGGAATTCGTTTCCAGCACCTGGTTGATTAGCAGATAGTTTCATACCACTTGGTGACTGACCTTCTACAAGTTTTGCATAACCAGATACTTCATATGTAGCGCCTTTTTCCATCAAATTTGAAACGTTGATGCTTGGTCCATGCCAACCCGCAGTACGACCTGTTGTTTTTAATGCTTGACTTCCATCATAACCATCGTTAGTAACAGAAACTGAAGCATCACCGCGTCCAGCCCATCCTTGTACGCCATCTTCAAAATCGTAGAATGCGATTTCGTTAGACTCAGAGAGTGTTTCACCTGAGTGTTGCGCAGCACCGTCCCCATTTTTAATCGTCTCATGATAAACTGTCTGCGTCTCACTGTTCGCTAATACCGGAACAACCCAACCAGTCGGGATGACCAAGGCAGCAATCAGTAATAACGCTAGAATCTTCTTGAATTGCTTAAACTTCCTACTCAATTCGCATTCCCCCATAAAAGTTTTTTGGACACATACATGTAATCGCTACCATTAAGCGCTTACATAAGAAAAAATTGGAAATAGTTTTACTACTTTATAAGTATGACATGTCAACAGCAATCAATTAACCTTGAAAACTATATACTTTACTCTGTAAACTTTATAACTATTGAAGTAAGAAGTATAGGAATGGTTCTTATATGGGACAATCAGAAGTTTTGCGTGAAAGGCACTACTCTGCCCCCATCCCTTGGTGATTCAATCTTTGATCCTTTCTCTAGGGTGTTTTGGTTAAAAAAAGAGGAGACCGCTGCAGACCGTTTTCTTAGACCGTGTGGTACCATCTTTTAGCCTCTATAAAATGAAATCAAGCGACCACACAGATTAGCAATGTGCTTTTTTACTTTATAAACGAACAGAAACACCAGCAAATAGAACGACTAAAATCTTTCTCCTCGGCTTTATAATGGAAGAACTCCCTTCCCACTGTAAGTTCATGTAGGTATATGAAGACTCCCACCAGCGTTACGTCTTTTATAGAGAGGGTAACGATTTTTTTCAAAACATTCCCTCCTCGTTATAACTAAGTTCCACTCATTGATTTATGTGACTTTGATAATTAATTGACCACCAAACGCTAGTTTGATGGTCAATGTTGTTTAGCAATGCACTAAGGCGCTTACTCGTTTTTTAAAATGGCATCGGTTCACCTTTAAAATTAATAAAAGTTGGAGAACCCTCAAGCTCCTTTTTTCTTTCAATAATATCTAATAAACCTCTTGCAGAATCCTCCGGTGTTCCCGGAGCTTTTTCTCCACCCATATCTGTTTTGATCCAGCCAGGATGTACAGCAAAAACAGATACTTGTTCATTAGATAAATATTTTCTTAGTTGCTCAGAAAACATATTCACTGCACTTTTTGATAGAGCGTAAGGATAATCACCGCCGTAAGCATTTTGAAAGCTCCCAGCTTCAGATGAGATATTAAGAATCGTCGAGTTAGGTCCTTTGACCAATACTGGCAAAAAGTGTTTAATTACTCTCATTGTTCCAAACAGATTAATTTGAAAAGACTCCTCTACTTTCTCAATATCCAATTCTTCTATCGCTTTTCCACGCTCATTTAAAATAGCTGCATTGTTAATGATTGCATCAAGGCGAATGTCGTCTGCCTCTAACTGTTTTGAGGCTTTCATACATGTGTCTTCATTTGTAACATTTAGTGGTACTATCTTGAGCTGGCTTGGAAAGTCAGCACTTAAATGCCTTAACGCATCCGCTCCCTGTTCCGGGTTTCTGACACCTGCTAAAACACTGTGTCCCCTTTTTATCGCCTCAGTTGTCAAAGCGAGCCCTAGACCACGGTTAGCACCTGTTATTAATAGTTTCATATAATCCCCCTATTTCTTATCATTTTCAAGAAGCTCGATTAAAATTTTTAAATCTTTGAAAGTATCCATGTAAGCATAGCGTCCACCAGTATATTCACCTTTTTGAACTAAAGGCATATTTCTAGCTTCCATTAAAGCTACTTTCTCTTTCATCCCTTCAATAACAAAGGCAATATGGTGCGGTCCTTCGCCATGTTCATTTAAATAATTTCTCCACGTGCTTGGATGCTGATCTGGTTCGATCAACTCTAACTGAAGCGATCCCATATCAAAAAATGCTAGTTTTGAACGAGCTTCCGAAGGAGCACCTTCGAATTCCGTTTGAGCAACATCCATTGGGTCAGTCCAACTCCATTGCGGCTTTTCAACTCCAAAAAAATCAGCATATGCTTGTGAAACGGATTCAATATCATTCACCAAAATACCAATTTGAGCAATTACCTTTGTACCTAACACACCATTTTGAACTTGAGCATGATTTGTCATAATTTTTCTCTCCTTTTACTTAGTTAATTTTTATAATGGACTATCCAACATATTTACACTAGATGTGGTGATTAAATAGATTCAATGAAATGATGTTAATTAAAAAAGAAGTACCTGTAGATAATTTGAAAGATTTATTATCAAGCCTCCTTCAACAATTTGATTATGTAAACACGCGTGAATGCGCGTTCAAACCAGACTAAAAAGAGCACGCTCACAAAATAAATAGAGTTAATCCTTTATCGTAAGCGTATACATCTAAACTAAGAAATTAATGGAGTCTAAAGAGAGCGACACGACTCCCTTACAATCAACTCAGACCCCATAGTAACCTTAATCCCTGATTCTTTTGTCTGCTCAATAGTTGTTATAACATCAAAGGTTAGACTTTTCATCATTTTGCTGAATTCTGCCCTAAAAGTTGTTAAGGGCGGCTGAAACAATTTACTTAAGACGTTATCGTCAATGCCTATGACGGAAATATCTGCCGGAACATTAATTCCTTTTTCTTTAAGTGCTCTAATAACACCAAATGCAATTTTATCGTTTGCAGCAAAAAAAGCTGTAGGTAGTTCCACATTCGACTTTAAAAATCGTTCCATTGTCTGATAGCTTTCATCGCTACTAAAATCTGATTGCAAAACCCATTCTCTACGAACAGACAAACCATGATGTTTCATGCCAGCGAGAAAGCCATTGTACCTAGCAATACCAGCATGTCTTTTTAAATTACCATTGATGATTCCTATCTTCCTATGATTAAGATTAACTAAATAATCGACAGCTTTAGTAGCACCATTTTCGTTATCGAAACTATAAACAATTCGGTTCGGTTCGTCTCTTCCCGGCATATCCTGATCAACAATCCCTAAGATAAAGCTTCTGCAATCAGTTCTTCAATTAAAGGTTCATGATTGTCAGTCCCCATAAAAATACCTGCGTCAATTCTATTCTGATAAAAAACGGCTTTCACCCGTTCTACATTATTAGGAGACCTACAATCTCGAATAATATTAGTTAAAACATAGTAATCATGCTTAGACGCTTCTTCGATGACACTAGTAATAAGTGTATTGCTTGTAAAATCACTGGATACACTCCCCTTATCAATGATGAATAATCCAATCGTCCTCATGTTCTTTCCAGCAAGGACTTGCGCAGACATGTCGGGAAAGTAATCATTTTCTTTAATAATTTTCATTACTTTTTCTCTAGTTTCAGATGGAACATTAGGATAATTATTAATTACTCTACTCACTGTACTTCTTGATACACCAGCAAGCTTGGCAATTTGTGCGCTGTTTATTTTATTTCTTTTCAATATAACTTCCCACTTTCGTGAACGCGCGTTTATAACTTTTCTTAATCCTAACCTTAACAAAATAAGTTGTCAATGGTTATTTAAATATTCAAACTTATTGTTATGTAGGTAATACAGACACTTTTATAGATCTTATATTTTATTCTAAATAACGATAAAGACAGTCCCAAAAAAACAACAAAGTATGCGAAAACATCCTAAATGAAAAAACACTCTCTACGTTTTTTACGAAGGAGTGGTTTTTACAGTAAATATTCTCTATATTTTTTTAAGAACTTCTCGATGTTTCCAAATAACTCAAAATCAAAATTCAGATTTAAATCGTTGGCATGATCCTCTCTCGATTAGATTTACTTTCAACTTTTCTACAATTCCACGTTGTTTCTTTTGTTCAATTGATTCTATTACTAATGTTGCTGCTCTTTTCCCTAATTCAGCAAATGGCACATCAACGGTCGTTAATGGTGGAGATAAATATTGGGAGAAAACAGCGTTGTCAAAACCTACAATAGAAATATCATCCGGTATTTTGAGTCCTAATTCAACTGCAGCTTTATATGCACCTACGGCCATTGTATCATTGCTCAAAAATAGTGCAGTTGGGGGATTCGGTTTACCTAAAATATGCTTTGCCCCATGATAACCACTGCTCTCCATGAAGTCGCCATAATAAATGAAATTTTCATCGACATTTATTTTGTAGCTTTTTAATGTATCTTTGTAACCCTCTAGTCTTTCCATTGCAGATAATTTTTTTAGATTTCCAGTAATCATACCAATCTTTGAATGTCCAAGACCAATTAAATATGAAATAGCCTTACAACTACCTTCGTAGTTATTTGCATTTACGTAGATAGCATTATGATTTGCATTATGAATTTCATTTGTGTCAATAAGAGCAAGGATATGCTCCTTTTCTATAAGTTTAAAGAGTAATTCGTTTTCTGATTCTTCGGTTCCAACAAAGATGGCTCCATCAATCATTTTTTGCGAAAAAACATTCTCCACTCTTTTTAAGTCCTTCTTTGAATAAATAATCGAAATTAATATATAATAGTCAAGTTTATTTGCTTGATCACTAACTGCATTAATGACAGGTGAAAAAAAAGGGTTATTATAAATAAGTGTTTCATCTGTTGTTTTTAAGTGATGTGGGACACTTTCATCTTTTACATCCAACACAAAGATGGCGATCATATTATTTTTTATTCCTGCAAGTTTACGGGCAGAAGCATTAGGAACATAATTATACTCTTTAATTGCCTTCCATACCTTATCGCGAGTAGCTTGAGGTATATCCGGATAATTATTAATGACTCTCGAAATAGTGCTTCTTGAAATACCTAGAAGTTTAGCTAAATCTTCACTTCGCATACAACCTGACACCTACTAAGTAAAATATTTTCCCTTATTATAGCAATTATTTTAGTATGATTGGGTGATTATTAAAGAATGTTCTGATTTTTCCATCTTTGAAGAAATAATATGGTAAAAGTCAATTGATTTCTTAAAAAAAGGTTGCCACAAAGTGTTTACCCATTGCGACAACCTCATTATTATCTGTCATGTTTCACAATACTTCATCAATTGATTTACTATTTTACCTTCGTTTTCTTACATTTCTTGTATTTATTATTTTTCTCATTGTAACAGCCCAGTTCCTCAAGTGGTGTATACTTCACCCAATCGTACTGTGTAACTACAGGAGTATCTTCTCCATTAAATCTACCAGTCCATCCATCTACTCCAATACCAGGCCATAAGTTCATCATTATTTTTTGTGGGGTTTGTGGTATATTTTCTGTTGCTGTATGAACCAGTTCACCATTTACAAACCAACGAATAGATTCTGGTCTCCACTCAAAAGCATACGTATTAAAATCATCTGCTGCATCAAATCCTAATTCATGGTAATGCTCATTTCCGCCTACTCCGTTTGTAAAATAATTAAATTGTATTTTAGTAGTATCCTTACCTAAAAATTCGATATCAATTTCATCCCATGGATCATTATCCCAATCCCAAGGTCCAGTATAGGTGAAAAATGAAGAGACTGTTCCCGTTGATTTTGCAGGTTTCATACTCACTTCAAACAACCCGTAATGATAAAAATCGTTTGTGCGAAGTTCTCCAGCTTTGTATGGCGGGCTTGCAGTTTCATTGTCTTCTTTATCAATTTGCAACTTCATCTTACCATTAGAAAAAGTAACTTGTTCTGGATACCATGTCGCATTAAACATTTGTCCATTTGACCAAACTCCCGCTTTGGACCAACGTTCTGAGTCATAAGATTCAAATGTTTCGACAAATGCAGTCCCAATTGGTCTTTCTGCTGCTTCAGCAACTTGTGGACTTTGAACTAATCCAGATATAAGGCCGCTAAACAATAGCAAACACATAGAAAATAAAACTAATTTCTTTTTCATTAATCCTTCTCCTCCCACTAACGCGCGTTAATTAATTTCCAAAAAAAACAAAGCCAACCTCGTAGAATAGATAAATTAAGTGAAAAGAACCATCTCCTAACTTTTATTATTTTGCTATTTGTTAACTATTCTAAGTTGTTGTATACGCTTACATTCAGAATTATATAACAACTGGAAATAAACTACAATAATTTAATGAATAAAGTTTACTTATTCACAAACTGCCAATTAATTTAGTTATAATTTAAAACTAACAAACTTTTCTTATCCTATTCTAGGTTAGACTCATTTCCAAGGTATTAACAAAAGACCATTTACTTGAAATGGTCTGAGGATTAACACCGATTACTACTAGTTCCTCAATGATTAAACTCGTACCCATTCTTTTGTAGAACTGGACGCTAGAGCAATAAATATCCTTCTGTCTTCGCTCCTCTAAAAAAATCTTTCACACCTTCGCGGCCTGAGGGTTTTCATTTTGTTTTTGTGAATTCTCCTTTTCCTTGCTTTTTCTTTAATTTTTGATATTCGAACTTTCTTCCAGTTGCTATTATATATAGGCAAAAAAAGCATCATCACCTGAACCAATTGTATTAACGATTTAGTAAACCCCAATTAGTTATAAATAGGTGACATTTGTTGTTGTTCATTTTTTAGGGAAACATGAAGTTCTTGATTTTCATTGATGGAAGCAAAAAAGACGCGATTTACTTGTGGAACCTGCCTTTTCAGTAGCACTTAACCATTGTCGGGTTAAGCCTAAATAGTTAAGGTATCTTCATAAATTTCCCCTTCTACGATTAAGGGATAAGACAAACTTTTACTTTTCTTTTCTACATTTATATCCTCAATGGTTACTCCCAAATTACTTTCTTTTTTTAACACACTTATTTGCCCATTTTCTTCAATAATGGCAATTTGAACATCACTTAGATAAAAAATATTTTTTTGTCGTAACATTTGCAACACGTTATCAACGGTATACCTTATCCTTTTTAAGTTATCTACTAAGAACTTCCCATCTTGAATGACTAGCGTAGGCTCGAACGTTATTTTTTTCCCTAGTTTCCGATTCGTAATGGACAAGTGTGCTGTTAATCTTTGTATTAGTGGAATAACTATAATAGCTAAATAAGTGTAGGCATGGTCTACATTTGGATCCGTAATGTCTGCTCCTACCACATTGGCTAAGGTCATAATAATGAGAAAATCAAAAATAGTCATTTATCCAATGGAACGCTTGCCCATATACTGTGTTATCAATAAAAATAAAGGGAAGATCGTAATAATTCTCGCTAATATAATAGCTGACCCTTTCATTTCTAAGAATATTTAGTTAAATAACCGGGCATCAATTAAAGAAGAGTTTTTATCTTCATACATTAAACCTTCTTCTTAATTACCGATTTTTAAACATCTAATGAATAAGCTACAAAAATAAACGAGTTATTTATTCCCATATAATAGTTCGCAAACAGGAAATCTTTGCGCATTGCCTTAAGCTTTTACAAACAAAAAAAGACTATCCCACAAAAGATAGCCATTAAGAAGTTATTATACATGCTAAAAAAGCTTTTGTAGGTTGAGGAATTCACTCATCACCTTATTATATAGTATTAGACTTTCTAGCCCATGCAAGTACACTAATTCTAAACATTACTTCCTATTCCAAAAACGCCGTTTCGTAATGGCAGAGACAAAATCTTGATTGAAAGTGGCATTGTTTCTGGCAAAGACTATTCCTTCTAGGTTATCGGGCTCAATATAAGTGGCGGCAGTCGTGGCTATCCCCATTGGTTTGTAATGTTTATACGCATCATTAATAAATTCAGTGATGTATCGGTCAAATTCCCATTGGTTATCAGAGCTGCCACCAACTACATAAAATGAGTCAAAAAGGACGCTGTGAGTGGAAAGAAAGGTTTTAGTCACCTTAATTTTAGAATTATCAGCTCCAGTAACCGTTCCAAGTTTCTCACTTATCACCTCCACGAACACACCATTTTGCTGAAGAGTGTCTATCACTTTTCTTACCTCCTCACCTTTAAAACCATTTCCAATTAAAACACCTACACGTAAGGAGAAAGCATAATGAGGTGTATGAGCTTGACTTACTGCAGGTGAAGAAGCAGTAACAGGAACATGGTCCCCTGCAGGAGGATTTGCCCCAACGTTATCCGCAATAATCGTGGCCATCTCTTTATCAACATTCACAAACATATCAACAACCTGCTGTCTAATAGCTGGACGATCTACTTTAGCCAATTCAAAGCTGAATGCTTCAATAATATGTTGCTTTTCAACAGGAGACATGCTGTTCCAAAACAACCTAGCTTGTGAAAAGAAATCATTAAAAGACTCACTAATCTCTTTCACTTTAAACCCTTCTACTTTATCCGGATAATGGGCAAATCCACCTTCCTCTTGAGGAGTTGGACCAGGTGTATTATTTGCAATTGAATTCTGAAAATAGTTAACTTGATCGACATCAATGCGATGTCTTTTAAAGCCGTCCCTTTGGTTATTATGAAATGGACAAAGAGATTGGTTAATGGGTATCTCCGGGTAGTTAGAACCACCTAATCTGTGTTGTTGCGTAATCTTATACGTAAAGGTTCTTCCTTGTAGAATAGGATCATCGGTAAAATTAATACCAGGAACAAGATTCGTCACATCAAATGCTACTTGCTCTGTTTCGGCAAAGAAGTTATCAACATTTCTATTAAGTGTCATTTTCCCAATTTTTTCTACAGGTACTATTTCCTCGGGCCAAAATTTTGTAGGATCCAGAAAATCAAAATCAAATATATCTGTGTCCTTCTCATCAAGCAACTGTACACCTAATTCAAAAACCGGATAAGCTCCTCGCTCAATCGCTTCTCTTATATCACGCCTATGATAATCGGGATCCACACCTCCAATGATTTGTGCCTCTTCCATTAAGAGTGAATGGACACCTAGTGTTGGCTTCCAATGAAACTTTACAAAGGTTGCCTTCCCTTGTTCATTTTCAAATCGGAACGTATGAATCGGAAAGCCTTCCATCATCCGCCAGCTTCTCGGTAGTGCTCTATCTGACATGGCCCACATAACGAAATGAGCGGATTCTTGATTATTCGCTACAAAATCCCAAAAATTATCGTGAGCGGCAGAGGCAGTTGGCATGTCATTATGTGGTTCAGGTTTAAGGGCGTGCTGTGAATCAACAAATTTAAACGCATCATGAAGAACGAAGATCGGAAACTGAAGTCCTAATAAATCGTAATTTCCTTCTGCGGTATAAAACTTAACAGCAAACCCTCGTATATCTCTGGCTGTATCCTTTGATCCTTTGCCTCCTTGTACAGTCGAAAATCGGACAAATACGGGAGTCGTTGATCCTGGTTCTTGCAAAAAGCCAGCTTTTGTATAGTTCTTCATCGACTTGTAAAGCTCAAATTCACCGTGCACTCCAAACCCTCTGGCATGTACAACTCTTTCAGGTATTCGTTCCGTATCAAAATGCATTTGTTTTTGAAAAAAATGAAAATCTTGCATTAAGACTGGCCCGCGCGCTCCTGCCTTTAGGGTCGCATCATTATTGGCAACCTTCAACCCTTCATTTGTTGTAATTCTTTTTCCGGTATTCTCTACACGATATTGATCCAGCTGTTCATTTTTGCTGTTTCCATCCACATTCTTGTTGTTACCTCGTGATTTATCCATCTAGACACCCTCTCGTTTGGTGTA
The DNA here is from genome assembly GCF_000513135.1 of Halalkalibacter akibai JCM 9157. Taxonomy (GTDB): domain Bacteria; phylum Bacillota; class Bacilli; order Bacillales; family Bacillaceae_D; genus Halalkalibacter; species Halalkalibacter akibai. The sequence continues at coordinate 42,152 of NZ_BAUV01000028.1, read as the reverse complement.
TAATCCAATTAAATTATATGTAAATTTTTTCTAGGGTTAGAACAATGCTATAATGAAAAAACAATTACATAAACAAATGAAGGATTTATAAATGAAAAAATCAATTCTCTTTAAAGTATCTGTTGGATCCCCAAATTCGGTGAGGGCTTTTTAAAAATTTAAGAGCATTCACAGACTCGCCATTAACAAGTGCAGTGAATAATTTAAATAGGGAAACAGGACGAGGGTAGCTCGCCCCTTCTTTACAGTTTACAAAACACTACATAACGCGGTCGCTTCTTTTATAAGATGTCTATCCAAATTTTCAACGTTGTTGCAGCAATCAATACAGCTAATATCACTTGCAAAATCTTTGTATTCATCTTCTTTCCTGCCATTGCACCTAGTGGAGAGGCAATAAGACTCGCCATAATCATAATAAATGCAGGAAAATAATCAATTTGTCCAGTCGTAATCTTTCCTACCGTTGCTCCAATGGATGAGATGAATGTAATAGCTAATGAGGAAGCAATAGTCATACGGGTTGGAATCTTTAATACAACGAGCATAATTGGGACCAATAAGAACGCCCCAGCTGCACCAACAATTCCTGCTCCAATCCCGACAATTAAAGCAAAGCTTGCTGCTAACCACTTATTAAATATCACTTGATCAAGTGGCACATCATCAATTCCCTTTTTAGGATAAACATCATGACTGCTGCAAAAAACGCTAAAATTCCGTATATAAGGTTAATTCCATCTTCTGACATCAGTTTTGATCCGTACCCCCCAATAAAACTACCAATTAGAATCGCTGATCCCATATAAATAATTAACGCCTGATTTAAGTATCCACCTTTACGATAAGCCCACACTCCACCAATGGTTGCAAAAAACACTTGAATCGCACTAATCCCTGTAACTTCATGCGCACTAAAGGCTGCTAAACCAAACAAGGGTGGAATATATAGTAACATCGGATATTTTATGATTGATCCACCAATCCCTAACATACCTGAAATATACGAACCTATGAAACCAATTAAAAAGATTGTAATAATAAAAGCAAAATCCATCATAACCTACCTCCTTCGAACGGAAAAGGGAACCAACCTGGTTCCCTTTTCTTTTAAATTTAGCCTTTTTTAATCCAGAACTTTAATACACCATCCTCTTCCGTATCTGTTAGTAGCTCATGACCACCAGACTTCGCCCATGCTGCTAGGTCATTTTTTGCTCCTTTATCAGTCGCATGAATTTCTAATATTTGTCCTGACTCAAGTTCAGTCATTGCTTTCTTCGTACGAACGATTGGCATTGGGCAAGCTAATCCTTTGGCGTCTAATACTTTATTTGAATTCATAATGAAACCTCCAAGAATTTTGTTATATTTTTTTATACTAGTTATCTAACCGCACAACGGTTTGGTCCAATTTCCATTTCACGTTGTTTTTCTTCATCTGGAGTGATTTTTCCCATATTTGTTTCACGAATTTCTTGATACGAGTTTGGTTGTGGTGGTAGGTTCTCCGTCACTAGTGATCTAAACTCTTTTTCATCTTCAATATTAAGTCCATGATTTTCGGCGAATAGTTTGCCTAATTTCTCGGCAACACTACCATCTGCATTTAACTCTTCAATGATCATAAAGTGAGCCGGTAAAACAATTAACTCTTCTGAAAGTTCTCTATAACGCTTATAAAGTGACTCACGTAAATCTCCTACCCAATCTTCAGCGAGTCCTGCTAGGTCAGGTCTTCCAATGGAATCAATAAAAAGAATATCTCCGGATAATAGGTATTTTTCATCGATAACAAATGAAGTCGAACCAATTGTGTGACCAGGTGAGTATAGAGCATGGATGTTGATCGTTGAGTTCCCGATTTGCACGTCATTTCCACCTTCAAGTGCTGCGTATTCAAACACTACTTCACCTGCATCTTTTGGAGGTAACCAGTATGTTGCACCAGTTACTTCGGCAATTTTTCTTCCACCTGAGATGTGGTCAGCATGCAAGTGTGTGTCAAATACGTGTTTAATGTTCACACCGACTTCTTTTGCGAAATTCACAAACACATCTGCCATACGTGTTGCATCAATAATCGCAGCTTCTCCATTGGAAACAACCATATAAGATAGACAGCCTTTCCCTAGACGAACAAATTGAAACAACTCACCACCGTCTTTCAACTCACCTATTTTTACAGGTTCTAGGTACTCACTCCAAGCCTTCATACCGCCCTCTAAATACGCTACATCTAACCCTTTATCAGAAAGCATCTCAGCTACCATCATCGAGGAACCTTCTTTCGCACAAACAACTAACACTTCTTTATCTGCTGGGATTTTATCCATAATTTCATCTACGCCATCCAATAGTTCAAAATAAGGAATATTAAAGTAATCAAAGTTCACTCCTTCAATCTTCCAATCAGCGAAATCCCCTTCAATACGAACATCTAGAATGAATAGCTCTTTCTTTTCAATTACTTTTCTTGCTACTTCTTTTGAATTCATCGCTTTTACTGACATCTAAATACCCCCTATAGTATCGTTTAGTTTAAAAAAATTTAATTTAAACGGTAATACATCTGCAAAATACATCCTATCAGTTAAAAAGTTTTTTAACATCACTACGATAACGATTAGAAGTAATCTGATAGTTATTACTATTTACTAAGAATGTCTGTTGGATGACTCCATTCACACATTCCAGGTACGACATTAATTACTTTATTAAATCCTGCTTCTGTTAACTTTTGTGCCGCTAAATCACTTCGGCTTCCAGTGCGACATACAACATAGATTTCCTTATCTGAGCTTACCTCATTTAAACGACTCTCTAGCTCACCAAGCGGAATCGATTTCGCACCAGAAATATGATGGAAAGCATATTCAGCTGTTTCACGTACATCTAACACTAGAATATCTTCATTGTTGGCTAATTTCGCTTGAAGTTCCTCGTTGTTTACAACATGTGGGTGTAGCTTCTCTTCTTTCTCTTCCCCAGTCGCCTTACGAAGATAATGTTTTAACACATCGCCCTCTTCAACCGTTCCTAAATATTGATGTCCAGTGCTCTTTGCCCAAGCTTTAATATCAGCAGTTGATCCTTTATCTGTTGCTTGAATTTCTAATACTTTTCCTGGTTCGAGCTCATTCATCGCTTTTTTTGTACGAACAATTGGCATTGGACATGCTAACCCTTTTGCATCTACTAGTTGATCAAATTTAATAGTTTCCATAAATAATCCTCCTTAGAATCAATACCTATACAGGTATAAATATCTTCAAAAAAATTTACTGAATTTTACCTTCCCAGTTCGTCATACCTCCAACCATATTGGTAGCATGAAACCCATGACTTGAAAGAAACTCAGTGGCTCTTCCACTTCTAGCACCAGAGCGACAAACAATAATATATTCTTTCGTTTTGTCTAGTTCATTTAGTCGAAATTCTAGTAATCCAAGCGGTATGTTTGAACTCCCAGGAATATGTCCTGCCGCTACCTCACCCGTTTCACGAACATCAATAATATTGGGGTTAACTAGACGTTCTACTTCTTTTGGTGTGATTTCTTTCATAACTGATCTCCTCCTAACATTAGTTCCTAGCGCTCATACTGCCTTTTACATTTGTGATTTTTTGGAAACCTATTTTTTTCAAAAATTTTGTTGCCTTATTGCTGCACATACCACTCTGACAAATGACTACAACTTCTTTCTCTTTTTATAACCGGCTTGCTTTTTGAGAAAGTTCATGAAGAGGAATATTTTTAAACGTGTTAATTTTGTTTCTAGAAAACTCACCTGGTGTCCTTACATCAATAAATTGAACGTCTTTTCTCGTTAGCTCATTTTTAAGGTCATTCGTTGAAATTTGATTTACACCTTTAGTAGGCGTGAACTTAATTAATTAAAAAGAATGCTACTAACCCAACAACTATAACATTAATGATTACGTCCATATTGTACCCCCTTGGGTAAACATACTAGATAAATAGATTCACGTTTCCTTCTTCTGCATCAGCTAAATATGCGGCTACACCAGCATATTCTAAACCATCAATCAATTCTTCTTTTTGTAGTCCTAATAGATCCATTGTCATCGTACAAGCAACTAACTTTACGCCTTGTTCTTGTGCCATTTCGACTAAATCAGGTAATGGCATGGCATTGTGTTTTTTCATCACATGCTTAATTATTTTTTGTCCCATTCCGGCGAAGTTCATATTGGAAAGTCCCATGTTATCAGCGCCTCGTGGCATCATTTTCGCAAATAGTTTTTCTAAAAAACCTTTTTTCACTGGTACGTGTTGCTCTTTTCTAAAAGCGTTTAGTCCCCAAAATGTTGAGAAGATTGTTACTTCATGATCATAGGCAGCAGCACCGTTTGCGATAATAAAAGCTGCCATTGCTTTATCATAATCCCCACTAAATAAGATGATCGTTGTTTTCTTTTTGTCTGTCATGTTGCCCACTCCTTTTGCATTAATAACCAATACCGGTATAGGTATAATATCACTTAAAAAAATAAGTTGTCTGCCTTTTTTATCCAGAACTTTAATACATCTTCTTCTCGTTTTTTACAATTGGAACTGACACAAGATAGTCATCTTACATCAAGATCTTAATCTATCTTCAATTAAGATAGCCTCCTTTTTAATACTTATACCCATATAGGTATTATAAAGAGTTAAAAAATTTATCAATAACATTTGAATTTACTCACAGAATCCATTTAAACCTACAGGGGTATTTTGTTGGATATTACTCAACCCTGTCAATCATCTTATATTATCTACTTTTTATTAATAAATTCACAGCTTCTTGGATAAATGCTTCAGTGTCTTCGCCTTTTACAATTTGCTCGCGGACACACTGCTCTAAGTTAGAGCTTACGACTAAACCAATCGCTCGGTCCAACGCATTTCTTGCAGCTGACATTTGAACGACAAGATCCCTACAGTCCTTCTCCTCTTCCATCATTCTAAAAATGGCTCTAACTTGACCTTCTACACGTTTTACTCTGTTTTTCATTTTGTCATTGTACTCCATGTATTTCCCTCCCTTTTTCTACAGTTGAAGTTAGGAAAATGAAAATGCTCATTTTTATATCAATGATCTGCCCTCCTCGTTGTTCATACTCACATATTATACCCGCATGGGTATATAGTCAAGCTTAAATTTTTTTATTAGCTAGAATTTATTAAACATAAATTAGTTGTTACGCCTTAAAACCTTTTATATATGACGGAAATCAGTCTTATTTCAATGTTTAGAACACTCATCTAATTACTTATTTGTTTACATGAAACCTCAAGCACATTAAAATTTTAATAAATATAATACCTTTAATAATAGTTTTAAACATCTATCAAGGAACGTTGGGCTACTGTCAAAAAAGCATTAATAATTAAGTGATTATGTTTTAAATAAACAATAGAAAAAAGAACTTACCTCGACAGTCATCCGAACGACAACTAATAACGGGAAGCCCTTTTGCAAAATTCTACACACTATTAGGAATGATTAACTTTCTTACCATAAGAATGATGACTTAGTAGCGAACTATTATATTTTAAAACTATCTCTAACATAGTTGTTCTAAATAGAATACAAATTATTCTTCTACATGATTAAACTCGTATCGTTTATATTTCACCATAGATAAAATACCAAGAACAGGACCAACTGCTAATAATGCAAAGACCCATTCCCAACCTACATATTTCTGAATGATAGGAATTAGATTAATAGAAAAAATGGTGATTAAGAAGCCTATGCACATTTGAAAAGTAAGAGCTGTCCCTACATATTCCGGTTCTGCTACTTCTGAAACTGCTGCAGAAAACTGTGCAGAGTCAGCTATAACAGACATGCCCCAAATAAAAGAAAGAATAAAAGTCAGCCACATAAATTGACCATATGTTAAACCTATTAATACGGCACATGAAGCACTTATCAACATGGCGTAAATGGTTAAATTTGACCTTCCAATTTTATCAGAGATTAGACCACCCAACACACAACCAATCCCCCCTGCAACCCCTATTGAAATAAAAGAGGATAAAGCAATAAACCAATAGGAAGTTTCTGGTGAATAGCTTATAAAACTAGCGGTCAAAAACGCTGGAAGCCATGTCCACATCGCATAAAGTTCCCACATATGTCCAAAGTAACCATAGTTAGCAAGCATGACAGGTTTATTTGTTACAACCTTTTTTATTAATTTAAAGGAGAAAGTAGATTTTTTAGATGTTACTGGTGCATCTTCTAAAATCCAATTAACAATGACTGCAGCTAATACTGCTAATACCGACGTAAAAATGATTACTATCTTCCAATTTAATGAAGAGAAAAACATAACAACAAAATGTGGTAAAGATGATCCTAAAGTTAATGCTGCTATTAAAATACCAATAGCAAGTCCTCTTTTCTTAGGAAACCATTGTGATAACATTTTTACGGCTATTGGATAAACTCCAGCAAGAGTAACTCCGGTTAGTATTCTTAGTAGAATACCGAAAAAGGCACCACTTGCTACTATTAATAAGACATTCAGTAATGCTCCTAGTAGCGCTGATATAGCAAAGATTTTTCGGGGATTATAACGGTCTGCTATACCAAAATACGAACTAAATAATGCTCCTATTACAAAACCCATCGGAACAGAAGCAGACAGCCAGACTTCAAAATGGGAGTTAAGGTTCCAAATTTGAATTAGTTCAGACGCAATAACTGATGCACTAAACCATAGACTTAGTGCGAATAATACGGCTAATCCAATCCACAGTAACGCTCTCCATGATCCTTGACTCATAATTCCCCTCCCTAATCCATTAGACTAGATACTCTTTCTCTCTCCATCAGTCTATACAATAACGTGATACAAAGGCTAACAAAGGATTCTCTAAAAAAGTCATTTTTTTCTTTACGTTCCAACAAAGCCCTTGTCGTCAAAATCATTATACCTTAATTTCTCGAATTTTCGTTTTCCTACTTGAACATCGACGGCATCAGTGATGGTTAGTTGCAATAAAAGGAGACTCCGCTTTATTTATATTAAAGCTATTTTTCCTGTATTGCATCAATATAATTGAACATAAAATAAAAATGAAAGGACCGGTTCTCACTCCGATCCTTTCATTTTTATATAAAATTCACAGTAACTTTGTCATTACATGCTCAATAACTTCTTTTGTACTCGAATCTCCACCGAGATCTTTCGTTTTAATTCCATCACCAATCGTTTCTTTTATTGCTTTAATTAATAGTGAACCTAGCTCCTCAAATCCAAGGTGGTCAAGCATCATTTTTGCTGTCCATAGCTGACCAAAAGGATTGGCAATCCCTTGTCCAATAATATCTGGTGCTGACCCATGGACGGGTTCAAACATGGACGGATATTTGCCATTCAAATTAATATTAGCTGCTGGTGCAATTCCAATGCTACCCATGATCGTAGCTCCTAAGTCGGTAAGAATATCCCCAAATAAGTTACTTGCCACAACCACATCAAAATGTTGTGGCTTTGAAACGAAGAATGCTGCTAGAGCATCAATGTGATTGCTTTCAGTTTCAATCGCGGGGTAGGAATTTGAAACCTCTTGAAAAACATCATCCCAAAATGGCATGCTATGAACAATTCCATTGGATTTCGTTGCACTTGTCACCCGACCCTTTCGTTTCTGTGCTAACTCAAATCCGTAACGAATCGTTCTCTCTGTCGCTTTTCTAGTGAATACTGCATTTTGTATAGCAATCTCGTCCTCACCACTATGAATTCTACCACCTACCTCACTATACTCTCCCTCACTATTTTCACGAACAACAATAAAATCAAATTGGTTTGGTTCTGCTAATGGTGATTTTACTCCTTCAATATACTGAGCAGGGCGAATGTTAATAACTTGTTCACACTCACGGCGAATCTTAATTAAAAGGCCCCACAATGAAATATGATCAGGTACAAGCTTCGGGTTCCCAACAGCGCCTAAATAAATCGCGTCCGTCTGATGAAGCCTTGCCATTCCATCACTTGGCATCATAACTCCATTTTCAAGATAATATTCACAGCTCCACGGATGGGTTTCATACTGAAATGTTACTCCTCCATGAACTTCTGCTAATCTATCTAACACTCTTAGCGTTTCAGGGACAACTTCCCTCCCGATTCCATCCCCAGGAATCACTGAAATTTTCAATTTTTTCATATGTAACTCTCCTCCATAACTAGTAAAGGGATAGATTCTAGTTTCATAACAGTAACTATTATGAATATCCTATACTCTATCCCTTTCTTTTTATTTTTCGTTTTTTCCTTTACTATTTCTTAAAAATAGTAACTTAAGATCTAAACTCTGATGGGTAAACAGTTAAGTCAATTCCCCATAACAATGGAAGTAAGAAATAGACAGCAAGAGTGATCAATACAACTGATAAAATATTTATCCAAAACCCATTTTTCACCATCTCAATTATTTTTATTTTCCCTGATGCAAAAATAATCGCATTCGGAGGAGTTCCTACAGGAAGCATAAATGCACAATTTGCTGCAATTGCTGCTGGAACCATTAATGCAAAAGGATGAATTCCAAGAGCTAATCCTAAAGCAGCTAGAACCGGTAAGATCATTGTAGCCGTTGCTGTATTCGATGTAATCTCAGTTAAGAATAAGACAAGAGCTGTCGTTAGAGCAATAATTAAAATGAAGTTCACTCCTTCTAATACGGTTAATTGTCCACCGATCCAATTAGCCAAACCAGATTCACGGAACCCAGCAGCAATTGCTAACCCTCCACCGAAAAGCAGTAAGATTCCCCAAGGAACATCTTTCGCTACATTCCAATCTAGTATACGTCCTCCGTTATTAATAGATGGAATTAAAAACAATAGTACTGCTGCAAAAATGGCAATCATCGTATCATTTAGACCTGGAATGGTGATAATTTGCCCTTCCCACAAAAACGTTCTAGTAATCCACATGAAAGCAGCAAAAGTAAAAATGGCTAATACCGCAGTTTCTTCAAAACTGATTTTCCCTAACTTTTTCTTCTCATTTTCAATAAGCTCCTTCCCACCAGGTAACTCTTTTAATTTAATGGGATGAGCGACTTTGGTCAAAAACAACCAACTGCTAATCAGCAAAATGACAACAATTGGCGCTGCAAAAAATAGCCAAGAAGCAAATGAAATTTGAACCCCGAACAACTCTTGTACAGTTGCCGCTAGAATAATATTAGGTGGTGTACCAATTAACGTTCCTAACCCACCAATAGTTCCTGCATAACCAATACCAAAGATTAAAACCTTTGAAAACTTTTCTTCTTCATTTGCTAGATTCTCTTTATTTTTTAACGCCTGAGCTACTTGATACGTAATCGCAGTTCCGATTGGAAGCATCATCATAACAGCTGCTGTATTGGAGACCCACATTGATAGGAAACCTGTTGCAGCCATAAAACCAAAAACAATCCGCGATGGACTCGTTCCAATAAAAGAAATGATGTTTAACGCAATTCGTTTATGAAGATTCCACTTCTCCATTGCAAGTGCAATCAAAAATCCTCCTAAGAATAAGAAAATAATTGGATTTCCATAAGCAGCCGTAACTGTATCACCATTTAGTGCCCCGGTTATTGGCAATAAAATAATTGGCAATAGAGATGTTGCTGGAATCGGAATTGCTTCTGTAATCCACCATGTTGCAACCCATAATGTCGTTGCTAAAACCATTCGTCCTTCATAACTTAACCCTTCAGGAAAAAAGAATAACAACACACTCATGAACAATAATGGTCCTAAGATCAAACCTACCTTTTGTGAAGGTTTATAACTGGGTGGTTTTTGATTACTAGATTCACTCTTATCCTGGCCAACCACAACCATTTTTTTATTTGTTCTCATTGGTAGAGAAAACATTAGTAATTTTTTTGACTGATTATGAGAATTCCACAATTGGTTCCAAGTCGAAACGATACTAGCTTTCATTTTAATTCCCCCTATCTTTTAAACACTCATCCGTAAACTGATAAAACATACCACCCGGTTGATTAACTATTCTGATTATAAAGCGCTTTCAAAAAAGCAACAATAAAAAGTCCTTACTGCTCTTTTTGGTCTTTTTGTTCTCACCTAATAAATATGGATTAAAAAATTAAGATTTATAAAAAAAACACCCAATCATTATACAAAATAATAATGACTTGGGCGTCCTACACTTCCATATTTTACTTGTACTTGGATTTTTTCAATTTGCTCTAAATGTTCTAAGTATCTTCTTACAGTGACTCGTGCCATACCTAATGAAGAAGCTAATTGCTCTGCTGTAACAGGTTCGGGTAAATCAACAAGCTTCAACAAAATTTGTTTCAGAGTAGTCTCACTTAATCCCTTTGGCAAGGCTTGGCCACGCTGCTTAATCTGTTTCATATCATCTATATCCGATTGATTAAAGAAAGGAGTGTTGTGTAACTTGTACCACATTTTATAGTATGATTCTAAAGCTGTCTTAAAGCGCTCAAATCTAAAAGGCTTAACTAGATAATCAACGGCACCTAAACGAAATACTTCATGAATCGTTGCTGCATCTTTAGCAGCTGTTATCATAATGATATCACAATTAAGCTCTTTACTTCGAAGCGACTTTAACACATCAAGCCCTGACTTATCTGGTAAATATATATCCAATAATACGAGATCTGGCATCGTTTCATGAATCCCACTTTCTGCATCTGCACCATTTGTAGCAGTTCCGCATAAGCGAAAAGGTGGCACCTTCTCTAAAAAACCAGTATTCACTTCTAATACCATTGGGTCATCTTCCACAATAAAAACGTTAATCATTCATTTCCCCCTCTTTTCTTGCTTCAATAATCATCTCTGTTCCCAAACCTACTTCTGATTCAACCTTTAATTTCCCATGATGCGCCGATACAATTTGGTGAACGAGTGCAAGTCCAATACCTCGACCTTCTTTTCCTTTCGTACTAAATCCATATGTGAAAATTTTTCCTTGTAGTTCTTTTGTCATACCTCTGCCATTATCTCTTACGCTTATCATTAAATGTCTCTTGTCAATTTCAATTAGACATTCAACTGTTTTCTCATCTGCACCATTTTCAAATGATTCAAAAGCATTCTCAATTAGATTCCCTATAATCGTAACCAAATCTCCTGAACTAAGGCTACCATAGATTTCAGTTAGATAGCTATTTTGATCGATTAAAAGTGTAATCCCAAGTTCTTTTGCCCTTGATCGTTTTCCCAGTAAAAGGCCTGAGATTGCGTAATCTTTAAAGCGTTCTTTTAGAAATAAGATAATACTTTCCTCATCAACTGATTCATCCATAATAATATCTAATGCATCTTCCGTTCGATCTAACTGGATGAGACCAGCAATACTATGGAGCTTATTCATATATTCATGATTCTGAGCTCTAAGTCCGTCTACTAATACTTTAACTCCGGTTAGCTCCTCTGCTAGACGTGTTGCGTCCGTTCGGTCAATCATCGTTACTAGTGTACCTGCATAGATTGCTTTTACATGGATAGGATAAGTTGATATAAGATAGTTCTTATCAAGAAAAACAACATTCCGGTTAATTTGTTCTTTCTGCCCAATCGCTTCCCACGATTGAGGAAATACATCTTGTAGATGCATGAGAAAATTTCTTTCCTCACTTTTCAAATACGTTTTGGCTAAGCGATTCATAAAAGTAATCTGACCCTGCTCATCTACTGCAACAATACCAATATCCATAGCCTGCATGACGGCCGAGCGTTCTTCCACTAACCTCGCAATCTCGTATGGTTCAAGACCAAAAGTCTGTTTTTTTATGCTACGAGCTAATAAATAAGAACCAACTAAACCAATTAATAGCCCCCAAATAAGAGCAATGAATATATCCTGACTATACGTTGCAATGATTGCCTGAAGGGTAGGCGTTAAAATACCCACTACAGCTACACCTACTTGTTCAGCTTCTTCTTCATCCATAATCGGCACAAACGCTCTCGTCGCATTGCCTAATGTTCCTTGTGCGATAGATACATATTCACGATTAGCCAACGCCTCTGATTCATCCCCACCTACAAACCTCTTTCCAATTAATTGTTCATTAGGGTGAGAGTAACGGATGCTATTCATATCAATAATGACAATATAGTCAACATTTGTTGCCTTTCTTGTTCGCTCAGCGATTAGTTGGATTTCTGTTGCTCCTCCCTCCATCCCAACTTGTTGACGGATATCAGGCATTTGTGCCACAGTCCTCGCAATAGCAACGGCTCGTTCTCCAATTTCTTTTTCAAATGCATCAGTGACATTGTTTACCATATTCCAACCAATCGTCGTAACAGAAGTAATAACAATGATAAATGACATGAGTAACATTTTAACACGTAAACTTATTCTCATTGGTTCCATCCTTATTAAGTGATTAAACTGCGCAAACTGTATGTTTCCTTTCTTTAAATAAAAAGGGAACAATTTGATTCTATAAAGGAATTCCCCTAAAGAAAATTAACAGGGGTCACTGGTTAATATATACTCATCCAATTAATACATTGAAATAACCAAAAAAAGCCTTATACACAAGTACAAGACTTCCTCAAAAACTTTATAAGATATACCAAATCCAAGAATCGTAAAACATTTATCATGATTATCAGAAGCCATCTTAATTTCTACAAGGTATATCCAAATCCAAGAATTGTAAAACACTTATCTGAATCACCAGAGGCCATCTTGATTTCTACGAGATGTTCCTTGCTGACATTCTCCTGATACAAAATGACCGCATTGCAATGGGTCCAGTTATTTTCATGAGGATCCGCGGTTCTTACATGTTGTCCATCGACAAAAATGTCCGCTTTTCCAAACTCACTACTACCCGAATCCTTAAAAACGAGCATGAGACTACGGCAGTTAATAGTCATTTTAAAGCTCTCTTCTCCCGAGGCAGCTGTATGCATCCAGTTATTCGGAAACTGCGGTGTCGGTAAAGGGTTAGCATCCATTTCAACCATCTGCAGATCAAGGTCAGTATTCGAAAAACCACCAAAATCGACCGTAGCCACGTTTTTAAACTCTTTTCTATCGAGTAATTGAATGTCGGTAAAATCATTACCGATTACTGGCGTTTTATCTAACGTTATATCATTCTTATCTGTTTCCGACTTTTTTATTTCTGAAAACAGGTATGATAGGCAATCTGCCATGATCATATGACCATCATTTGTTGGATGGTAGATATCATAAAAGAATTGTCTCTTAGAAATAATCTTGCCTTTTCCTTTCGGTAGTCGGAACTGATCTACCACCGCATCCTTTACACTTACCATTGGCAATTCATAATGAAGTCCCACTGGAGAAAGTCTCTCCTGGAGATTCCAGTCATTTTCAAATACACTAAATAACAAGATTACAGCAGGTTTATGATCGTTTGTAAGTATTTTTAAACATAAACTTTCATAACAAATTCCTTTTGTTTCATCCCCTGCGTCATTGACTGCAAATTCAACAATGATGATGTCTGGTTCCACTGTTTCATTCCTTAAGATATCACGGTCATAACGGATGATACCAAGCTGTGATGGCGTACCTCCCACTCCAGCCTTCACAAAATGTACATTCTCTCCTTTATCTTTTCCAAACATTTCTTTGAATTTCAAATAAGATTGATAGGCATAACAATTCGTATGGATTGGTTTTGCTCCAGCACCTTGGGTGATCGAGCCCCCTATATAAGCAATGGTAACCTCTTCACCTCTTTCTGCTTTTTCTATAGCTGCTTTCAACCTTTTGTTATTGCCTTTACTTAAAAGAGATTTACTTATCATGGTCCGATAGGCATCCGAGTTAAACGGAACTGGTGCTTCTACTTCTATTTCTGGAACCTCATAGCCATCATTCAAGTAAAATCTGACGCTTACTTTTGCCATTTGACCAGGTTGGTCGAATTCAAATGCGATTTTACCTAAAACATCGTCATCTGCGGACCACTGAAATTCTTCAAGTTTCATAACTCTTTCCGTACCATCTGTTGGACATGGTATTCTTAGGAGAGTTCCCGTTTCGTATTTCTTCTCTTTCCCCCAATTTTGTAATACAAAATTGATATTTCCGTTATAATTATTACCGGTCTCTATCACTACACCTATACTATGAACTAAATTATGAAACCCCTTACAGTTTGCTAGAAGCTTAAGTATTTCTTCATCTGTAACGCCACCTGTAAGTCTTGCTTTCGTTAATAATTGCTCGCCTTCTAAATAGATCTCCTGTGAAGGCGAGCCTTCAGTACGAGAAGTTGCCTCAATATCTGTTTCAAACATCAAGTAAAAACTACTCCGTCTTTCTACAGGATCCTTAGGTGCTTTGAACTTTATATTAGTGTGTATTGAACCATTAATCTCTGTCATTTTCTAATCTCCTCTTAAATTCAACTAGATACATGTACGATATATGTAAAAAGGCAAGCCCCAAAAGGCGGGGCATTTGCCAATTCAATGGTTTCTTACAGCCTTATAGCCCTACATATTCAAACCAGTCAAAATAAGCACTATTATTACTAGTTTCGCCGTTAGAGCTTGCATATAAGCCTAACTCTGTACCTACAAAACCACCTGCAACATCCGTACTTAAAATCCTTCCATCGACGTTTTCAATTAATGGCTTATAGTCAGACGTGCTTTCTCCATAATAAAAGCTATAATCTTGACCCTGTGCCGTTACCTTCAAATATATTTTAGCTGTATCAACTGGTGATTCCATTAAAACTTCTTCTTCACCAGCTGTACATTTGACTAGCTTCAATACTGATTCACTTCCTATTTTTGTATATACAAACTTAAAGTTGTACTCGTTGCTTTGGAGTAAAACAATACCGGCTTCTTCGTTCTCGTTCTTTGGTGTAAACTCCATAACTGTAGATGCTGCAAAATTAATATGCTGTTGCCTTCTTCCTACAAAACTAGGGGTCACTAACTCCGTTATCTTCTCAGGTCTGACCTTGAGACTTAAATAACCTGGACGCTCCAATAAGCTATAAAACTCTTCTTTTGGCGTACGTAGGATATTCCATTTGTAATCTAGTTGATCCTCTTCAAAATGATCACAAACGGTAGGAACTAATGACTTTCCTTCTGGTAGATTAGGCATTGGATACGTCATTTCTAATTTTCCAGTTCCCGGACTCATAATTGGCCATCCATCTTCCCAAGTAACTGGAACTAAGTATGTTTCTCTACCAAGATTTCGATAATACCCACCGTAAATACGTGATGCTAGGCAGACAGCCCACCATTCTCCATTTTGAGTTTCTACGATGTCACTGTGGCCAACATTCACTACGGGATAATCTTTGCCTAAATGTCTGTGCGTCAGAATAGGATTTCCTGGATTTCCAACATACGGACCTGTAATCGCTTCACTTCTTGCAACTGAGACAGCATGATGATGTCCGGTTCCCGCTTCAGATATTAATAGATAATAGTAGTCTTTCACTTTGTAGATATGAGGACCTTCTGGCCAGATAACATCCCTTAATGCACCTCTCCATAATCCAATTGGCTCTCCAACTAGTTTCTTTGTATCTAAATCTAGCTCTTGTAGCCATACTTCCCAGTTTCCACTATACTTTTCTCCTTCGGGAGCTGGTCTTGTACCGGTATAATAAGCTTTGCCGTCATCATCAAAAAATAAAGAGGGGTCAATCCCTGGGGCATTTAAATAATAAGGATCAGACCACGGACCAGCGGGATCTGTTGCCGTCACAAAAAAGTTACCCCCTTCTCCAACATTAGTTGTAATCATGTAGAAAACACCTTCATGATATCGAATCGTAGGAGCAAAAATGCCACGCGAATGCCCCTGACCTTCTAATGGAAGTTGAGATGGCCTATCAAGTACATGTCCGATCTGTTCCCAATTCACTAAATCCTTGCTATGAAATATAGGTACGCCTGGATAATAAGCAAAAGAGGAAGTGACAAGATAATAGTCCTCATTCACTCGACAAATGGATGGATCTGGATAAAAACCTGGTAGGATTGGATTTTGAAACGTTTTCATTTTTTCTCTCTCCTTAAATAAGATTTGTTTTATTTAGTATTCAAACATTCGAACAACACCACATTTTAATTATTAGTAATCGTTCGATCTGACTTCTCAAAATGAATCAAATTATTTACTCTATATCTTTTTAAGATAGTTAAAATGGTCAAAATCTACAAAACCACTGCTTTCTTTCGTAGCATAATTGAATAAGCCAATTCTGCACCCCATGAAATGATTCAATGTATATTTCAACTGTAACGGAGGCCCTATTTGACACCATTTTAAACCATCATCAGAATAATGAAACGTTGCCAAATCATTGCTATCACAAAAATTAAAATCAATTTTCAAATAAATTTGATGTCCTTCAAATCGAATGGACTCAACTGTCTCTTCGTTACCGTCATTGCCCTTGACACACATTGAAATGTAACGCTCTCCAGTGTCCAAGACTTGAATGCCAACTAAACCGAAATCGTGCTGTAAAGCTACTAATCCAGCTTTGTCACCTGGTTTCATGTTATGTACTTCCATCAAGGTCATTCCACTGCATGCAGGCCCTTCTGTCCGTTGAGTCAACGTATTGCGAGCAAATTCTACACTGTGCGTTAGAGAACCTGTTTTCAATCTCAAAAAGCCCGGTCGTTCTGTTAAAGACCACAATTCATGATCTGGATTGTGATTCCACTGCCAATTAAGAGACAATTTATTTTCGGAACAATTAAACTCATCATTTCTCACCAGTGGTTTAGTCTCCGACTTTGGCAATCTCGCTTTAAACTTGGCCGGTACGATTCCATCTATACCGAAAACAGGCCAATCGTCGGACCATGTTACAGGTACCACACAAGGAACTCTGCCGACAGCATCGTGATCTTGGAACAAGAATGCATACCATTCTCCTGCAATCGTATCTACTATTCCTCCTTGAGCAACTCCCTTATTGTGATAACCCAAATCATCATCAAGAACAATTCTATGTTCATAAGGACCAAGAAGATCTTTCGAACGATAGCATAGTTGTCTGCGACGACCATTCCCAATCTTCGGCCATTCAATAAAAAACAAATAATAGTAGCCATTCAGCTTATACGCATGGCAGCCCTCACATCTTAAACTAATGCCTTCTCGTTCAGTCTCGAATAACAGTTGATTAATACCATCCTTTTTTAAAGCGGTTGCATCTTCTGTCAGCTCAGTAATGCGGATGTCTCCATTTCCATAGATAACAAATATGCTCCCTTCGTCAAATAGCATACTAGGGTCATGGTACAGACCTTGGATAACGGACCGTTCCCAATTTCCGTTCTCAATATCTTTTGTACGGTACACATAGAATTGGTTCGTATCATTGCTAGAGAAACATACATAGAACGTATCATCATGAAAACGTAAGCTTGCTGCCCATGAACCTTGCCCATATATATTATTTCCATGAAGCAAATTATGCTCAACATTATCCTCCAAAAAGTCAAATACATAATTTACGATTTCCCAGTCTTGCAAGTTCTCCGATCTCATAATAGGGCAACCTGGCATTGAGTGCATACTAGTGCTGACCATATAGAAAACGTTTCCCACCCGGATGACACTTGGATCCGGAACATCAGCCCAGATGACTGGGTTCGAAATGGTCATATAGCTCATTTTAATTCCTCCTAAAAAACTAAGCTAGTTGCTCCAAACTTAATTACAAACTTCAATTCATTCGCTACCATCAAGCTTGAATGAATTGAAGTTGAACACGTTTTAGATCCAATGTAATAGGATCGTCTACGCCAATTCTCTTTTTATAAAAAAAGCTAATATATTCCTAGAATAAGTGTAGCTTGTATTAACAGCAACAACAACCTGTCAAACTATAGTCCGACACCCTTTTTCTATAAATGGTTGGGAAGATTATCTTCTGAAGTGAGAAATACTGAAAGAATTATGTTCAAAATTCGCATATTACGATTAATAGCTTGGTCAAAGAAATTAGTAACGAGAGTATTTTTCACGTTAACATTATTTAATACATTCTCAGGGGAAATTAACAATTTCCAATGGGACGGATTTAAAAATAATACTGAGCCTTCTACCCGTCCCATTTCTCTTTAATTTGACTTTCTAAGTTTTTCAATTTTCAATAGAAAAACCTAACACAGTAAGTTTTCTTGCAATATTTTCAAAATCGTGTCTTTATCATTCAGTGTCTTATAACGATACTCTTCTTTATAATTCTCCGGACCTTTTCCCGTAACAATTAATCCATCACCTTTTTGTAATAAAGATAAAACATAAGCGATCGCTTCAGTTCTATCATCAATAACAACAATATTTTCATATGGTTTACTTAGTTCTCTTAACTCAGCTAACATCAACTCTTTATCCGTCCCATTAAGGTCGTCCAATGTGAGGAAAACAAAATCACTGATGTTTTGACTGATTTCAACCATTGTAGCTCTTTTGGAAGGATCTCGCTTCCCCCTAAATCCAAAAAGATGGTAAAGGTTTCGTTCTGTACATTCTTTTGCTGTTCTTAACGCGTACTGAAGACCATCAGGTGTATGCGCATAATCTATAAACGCTTTTGCGCCATTTTCTAATGACACTTCTTCAAATCTTCCTGGAACAGCTTTAAACGTTTCTAATCCTTCAATTACTTCTCTAGGAGTTAGTCCAATCTCTCTTGCACATATATAACTTCCTAGTGCATTATAAACATTGTGCTCACCTTGAATGTTAAGTTTAATAATGTGCTCTTCTCCATTATCATTAATTACTAATTTCACGTCAGGAAAAGTCTGATACGATTTTAAATAAATAGATTCTCCGCCTGTTGTTTGACCAAACGAAAGAGAAGGGATTAATTCTTCCGCTAACTCTTCTTGTAATCTATTTCCCCACGAACTATAGGTGCCGACTATTCCTTTCCCTTCGTTTTTTAAACAGCGGAATAATCTTTTCTTTGCTAGATAATAACTTTCAAGATCTTTGTGATAATCTAGATGTTCATGACTTAAATTCGTGAAAACGGCATAGTCAAACATTGGACCGTGAACACGATACTGGTCTAAGCCGTGTGATGAAACTTCCATCACCACATATTCATCTTCGCTTTCATGCAGCATTTGTTGTAACAAAATCGCATCTGGTGTCGTTAAACTGGATTCTCTCATGTTTCCATTTATCACATATTCAACAGTACCTAACCTAGCAACTGTTTTTCCGTGATGGTTCAATATATGATGTATTAAATAAGAGGTTGTCGTTTTCCCATTCGTCCCTGTAATGCCAATCATTTTATGTTTGTTGTGAGGGTTATCATAAAAATGGTTGGCCAAATTTGATAATGCCTCTCTTGAATCACGCACTTGGACATAAGGAACCGAAAATTTTTCCTGTAATTCCTTCTCCCCAATAATTACAACAGCACCGTTTTGAATAGCAGATTCAATAAACTTGTGACCATCTGACTCATATCCAGAGATTGCAACAAATAGGTTTCCGGCTTTTATTTTCCTGGAATCGAATTGAATCCCCGTTATGTTTATATCGGCATCCCCTTGTATACCCAAGGGGTTAAGCAATTCATTTAATGTTTTATCCATAGATTTTTTGTCCTCAGAAATAAATGTTTTTTATAGCCTAATTTTTAATAGTGTGTACAAAAATCCATTCGTTTACTCAAGGACATTCATTTCAGTTAAAATACGGTGAGTGAAATTTAATAACTTCACATTTGAACAAATTCAAAACAGACATAAAAAAGACACTTCTATCAGAAGTGACTTTTCCTAGTTTGATGAGTTGTAAGACGCATCCCCAACTATGTATCATGGTATCCTTTTTAACCATGCCTTACCGTTTCCCACAAATGCACAACCTTCTTAGCCCTTACACTTAACCAGCTGTGATAAGCAGCCACTTTTTCTATTTGTTCCTTAAGTACCGAGGCATCATCTATCCCATCTTGATGCCTTCCTAAAAAGTGAAGAAAAACGTCTAATCTCCGAAGTTGAACTAACATAGGTAAGGCCTCAAGTTCCGCATCTTTAATAGTTATTCGTGTTCTCAACCCAGAGAAGAAATGTTTGATTTTTTCGAGATAGATGTCCTCATTCAGTTCTTCTGAAATGATTTCGGAGATACAAACAGCTACTTCCATCATTCTAAGGTCTCGTGTTGCAAATTCAAAGTCAAGAATAGCATTTATATGGCGATCTGCACCTACTAGCACATTGGATTCATTCAAATCACCATGAATGACTTGATGTGGAAGGCTTTTCATTTTAGGGGCCAACCGATTGAAATCATCAAGCTGGGAAGCCACCCAAGAAAGCTCCTTTTTATATCCCGCAAAAATGGCAGGTGGATTATGACACCACGCTTCCACTTTTGGTAACGGACAATTCGGGTGAGCATGTTCAAGCTCATAATAAGGACGATAAATAAGATGTGATAAATCTACCTGGTTGAGAGATTGTAACAAATCCCCTACACTTTTTCCAAAAGAAAAAAGAACTTGTTTCGAATCGAAAACTGGGTTAACTCCTTCAATATAATGATAGATACAACCGATTTTATTAGACGGTAACCTTACTAATGATTCCCCTTCTCTTTTAACCGGTAACGGGATGTTGAACGAAAGATCAGATCGTTCATTCAATTTTAATAACACCTCGTGTTCTAGTCTAACCTTTGCTTGATCCTGATGTGTCTCATAAATGCGAATAATATATTTTTTATGATCTCTATCTAGGTAACGAGTGGTGTTGTTATAACCACTTTTACCTTCATACACTAGTCTTGGTAATTTATCTTGAAAGAAATAGTCAATTAGAACGTCTACATCCCGATCCACACTCATGTTTTAGTCCCTCATTCATTTACTATTTATTTAATTTTCGAATTAAGAGGCCATAGCAACGTAGCCACAGCGAAGCTTGTATCATAAAATCATTCGACAAATGTCCTTAATTTTTGTTCTTCTGGTAACGAGTCATGATCTCATAAATTCGGTCCAACTGAATATGTTCTCTTACTACCTTAGCCAATAAATCAAATCCCTCTTCTTTTTTCTGTGCAAAAGAAGATCTATTTAAAACTGGTCCTAGTCCTTTTTTCTGTCTAATATCGTTTAATAGTACTTCCCGTAGCCGGTCGTTATGAAAAACACCATGAAAATATGTCCCTATTAGCTTTCTATTAGAGCTAATAAATCCTTCTTCCCTATCTACTAAATAAATAAACGGGTTGTGTTCTTTTTCATAAATTGATTCACCCATATGAATTTCATACCCACTAACAGCGATACTTCTTTCTCCCAAAACGGCAACTCCTTCTGAGTGAACGGTCAATTTTGTTTGCGTCATTGATGTTTTCATTGGAATTAACCCTAAGCCTGATTTTTTTAAATGGGTTGATTCGACGCCATATTGATCCTCAATAGTGTTCCCTAACATTTGATAGCCTCCGCAAATCCCTACTATCGTAGTCGAACCCGTTTCTGCCAACTGTAAAATTCGATTGGACAACCCATTGTTATCTATAAACATCAAATCTTCAATTGTATTTTTACTCCCTGGTAAAATGACTAAATCCGGATTCCCTAAATCCTCTGCTTTATTCACGAAACGAACATGGCAATCTGGTTCCTCGAAAAGAGGGTCAATATCCGTAAAGTTAGAAATCATCGGATATCGTATGACCGCAATATCAATTTCCTTAGAAGAGTCTTGATTAGTTGCGTATTTACTCAACACAACTGAATCTTCAGCTTCAATCATTAAATCGTGAATAAAAGGGATCACGCCTAAAACAGGAACGCCAGTATATTCCTCGAACCATGTAAGCCCTGGTTCAAGCAGAGTAACATCCCCTCTAAACTTGTTAATAAATACCCCAACAACTCTTTTTCTATCTTCAGGATGAAGAAGTTGTAATGTTCCTACTAAACTAGCAAACACTCCTCCTTTTTCGATATCTCCTACTAGGATAACAGGTGAATTGGCAATTTGAGCCACACGCATATTGACAAGTTCTCTATCATTGAGGTTAATCTCAGCCGGACTTCCTGCCCCTTCTATCACTATTCGCTCATATTGACTAGCTAAACTACTATAAGATTCTTCAATTAACTGCAAACCCTGTTCATAAAATTCTTTGCGATAAGCACCTGCCTGCATATTCTTATAAGGTTTTCCATGCACCACAATTTGCGACTGCGAGTCACTAGTTGGTTTTATTAATATTGGATTCATATCTGTTGTCGCTGCAATTCTAGCCGCTTCAGCTTGTACTCCTTGCGCTCGTCCAATCTCTTTCCCATCCATTGTTATGTAAGAATTTAAAGCCATGTTCTGAGATTTATAAGGAGCTGTTTTAAAACCATCTTGAACGAAAATCCTACATAAAGCTGTAACAAGTGCGCTTTTTCCTGCATCAGAGTGAGTGCCCTGAATCATTAATGGAACAGCTTTTTTCATTTGACTTCACTCCAAACCGATTTCATATATTTAAATGATACACCTATCACTGTTAAAATTCGATACCTTTTACCGCTGGAATTCCTTCATTGTAATAATGCTTTTCTGCTTCAATAACCGAAACGAGATCGGCTAAATCCGTTATTTCTTTTTTTGCATTTCTTCCGGTTATGACAAGATGAACATGTGAAGGTTTATTTTTCAACAATTCAATAACCTCATTTAATGGCAACACATCCTCAATTGGAAACTTCTCAATGGCCAATGCGTTATTTAATTCATCTAAAATTACAACGTCATAATCTCCACTCATAACGGCTTCTTTCGCAATAGGCCAAGCCTTTTGAAGTGCTTCCCGATGTTCTTCAGGGGTTTTAGTCCAAGTGAATCCAATCCCTAATTGAACCATTTCAACTCCCAGCTTTTTTAAAGCAATTTGCTCTCCGTACGATCTTTCTGGCGACTTGATAAATTGATAGATTTTTACCTTTTGGCCTCTACCTACACTTCGAAGCGCTAATCCTAATGAAGCCGTTGTTTTGCCTTTTCCATCTCCAGTATAAACGAGCGTAAGCCCTCTTTTCGTTTTTTTCTCTTTACTCATAGTAACCTCCTAAACTTTTATAAGTGCTTCTATTAAAGAACGAGTATATGAATGTTTTACCTGCTCCGTATCCCAGTGTGTAAGTTCTTCGACTATCTCTCCTTTATACATCACAGCTATGCGATTACAAAAATCTTTCGTTGATTGGAGATCATGGGTAATAAACAGGTAAGAAATTTGTTCTTTTTGTTGTATCGCTTTCAACATTTTGATTATCAAATCTTGTGAATCTGAGTCTAAACTAGCTATTGATTCATCAAAAATGATCACTTGGGGTTGAACAGCTAGTGCTTTGGCAATACAAACTCTTTGTTTTTGACCGCCACTTAATTGGTGTGGATATCTTGTTAAGTAACTAGCATCAAGACCTACTAACTCTACTACTCTAGTTAACATGTCTATCCAGTTTGCTTTCTCGCTAGGAAAATAATTTTGAATTGGTTCCAGCAAGCTTTCTTTTACATTCATTTTTGGATGTAAGGCAGAAGAGGAGTCTTGTAATACTAATTGGACTCGTCTATAAAATTCTATATCCTTGTATTTTTTTCCACTTATTGCTTGAGATTCTAGAAAGATTTCACCTGATGTTAAAGGTTCGAGTTTCATTATGAGTTTCGCTAACGTACTCTTTCCACTGCCACTCTCCCCTACAAGGCCGATACACTCACCTTTATCTATTGTTAAACTTACTTCGTTAATAACTTTTAGAGGACTACGTTTTATCCAGCTTCTTTTCCTAGCTTTGACGGGATAATCCTTCGACACATTGCAAAGTTGAAGTAGGCTCACAAGCAATCCCCCCTGTTTCCATCTGAATCACCCGATCAGCTATTTGATTAACGCTTTGTTTATCATGTGAGATGAGTAATATCGTTAATTGCTGTTCTTGCTGTATTTTTTTTAGTAACTTCAACACCTTATTTCGATTAATAACATCAAGAGCCGTAGTTGGTTCATCCGCGATTAATAGTCTAGGTTGCAAACTTATCATCATCGCTAGTAACACTCTCTGCTGCATACCTCCGCTTAACTCAAACGGATAAGCAGTAAGAATAGATTCAGGGTCTAAAAATCCTACTTGTTGTAAAAGTGTATGTAGGTAGAGTTCCATTTCTTTCTTATTCCATTTTTTTTGATTCAAGAGAGTTTCTGTCATTTGTTTTCTGACGGTACGAATGGGATTTAAACCATTTAATGACTGTTGAATGAAAAAAGCAATTTCATCACGACGAAGTACTTGCATTTGTTTATTTGTATACATACAAACATCAACATCTTTATAAAAAATCGAACCACTTGTCACCTTAACCGCTGAATCTAGTAAACCAACGATGGCTTGGGCCGTCATGCTTTTTCCACATCCACTTGGGCCAACAAGTGCCACAATTTCACCTGGATAAAGTTCAAGCGATAAGTTTCGAACAATAGGAACGCTGTTATTAGCATCAGCGTATGATAATTCTAGTTGTTTAATTTGTAATAATGGTGCTTGATTAACCTTTGTACTCTTATTACACCCACGTATCATTACTTTTCCTCCGTTCACTAATCAGCTGACATCCTAACACAAAAGTCGCGATCGCCAGACCTGGGAAAATCATCACATGTGGGGCAATTTGAAAATATGCCGTAGCGTCATGCAACATTACGCCCCATTCAGGTGTAGGAGGCTGAGCTCCTAGTCCTAAAAAGGAAATACCGGAAAGTAACAGGACGATTCTTCCCATATCTAACGCACCGAATATAAGAATGGGGGAAGCAATAAAAGGGAAAATATAATTTTTAAGAATTCTGCCATGTGAATTTCCTGAGATTCGTGCGGTAAGAATAAACTCTTCCTTTGTTGTTTTTAACACTAAACTTCGAATAAAACGAACATAATTTGCCCAACGAACGATTACAATTGCTAGTATCATATGAAAATAACCAGGCCCTAAAATACCAACAATTGCGATGGTTAAGATCATGTCAGGTAATGCAAGAGTGCCATCTACCATACGCATCATAAAATGATCGGAACGGCCTCGCTTATATCCTGTTATCAGCCAATTGGCATACTAATGATTAAAGTCATAGTCATAATTAGAAAAGCAGTCGTGACGGTTGTTCGGATGCCGTACATCAATCTTGATAGAATACAACGTCCTAAATGATCGGTGCCAAACGGATAAGACCAAGTTGGCGGATGTATCTATTCGCCACATGAATGGATAATGGATCATGAGGAGCTAACGATGGTGCCAAAAGACCAACGAGAATGATTCCAATAACCAGGATCATCCCAGCCACGTTAGCAGCACTAAAACGTTTTGAAATGATGTTCAACATGATCAACTCCATCAGTCCGTTATTCTTAATCGCGGATCTAACCACCCATAAATAAGATCAACGAGAAAATGAATAAAGAAAAATAAAAGTGAAGCGAAAATAACATAGCCTTGGATAACAGGGTAATCTCTCTGCAAAATGGCTTGAATGACATATCTGCCCAATCCGGGCCATGAGAAAATTGTTTCTACAATAATACTTCCGCCAAGCATGAAAGCAAAGCTTGTCCCGATCATTGTTAAAATCGGAAGAAAGGCATGCTTAAACAGGTGGAAGATGAGAATACGGCTAGTAGATAGCCCTCTTGCTTTTGCTGCTTTGACAAAATTTCGATTCAATAATTCAAGCATATTCGCTCGTAGGACCCTTGCGTACACCGCACTCATTCCGATTCCTAGTGTAAGAGCAGGCAATACTAGATGGCGCCAGCTCCCTCGTCCAGTCGTTGGAAAAAAACCATAGCGCACTGAAAAAAAGTAGATCAAGAGAAATGCAAGCCAAAAACTAGGAATCGCCGAACCTAGCAAAGCTAAAAGCTTACTGAAACGGTTCAACCAGCCTTCTGCCCAAATGGCTGAACTAATACCGATTAGTAATGTCATAAAGGTCATAACAACTAAACCAGCGACTGCCAATTCAAGTGTTGCGGGTAATCTTTTTATAAGCTCTGTTAGAACGGGTTCTTTTGAAACATATGAATTTCCCCATTGCCCTAACGCAAGGCTTTTTAACCATTGACCATATTGAATCCAGATTGAATCCGTTAACCCAAGTTCTTCACGCACAGACAAGAGGACTTCCAAAGAAGCAGGCATTCCGTGTGCGGTTAACATGATAAGAGCTGGATCACCAGGTGATATTCTTAAAAGTATAAATGTTAGTGTTGATAAAATAAAAACGATTAAAATCAAGTGAAAAATACGCTCTAGGCAAAAACGAAGCATCGTACCTTCCTCTCCACTACTTGATCGTAATTTTCGGGTGGATATAGTAATACTCAATCGGATGGGCTGAGAACTCATCTACGTTTTTATTTATTCCGAAAATCGTTTCAGGATGTACAACAAATGACTGAGGAACATCGTCTTGAATGATCGTTTGTGCCTCGAAAGCTAATTCAATCCGTTCATCTGGATCCGATGTTCGATTTAATTGGTCAATCACGCCCTCAAGTGACTTCGATATATAGTTACTAACATTTGAAGAGCTGTTCTCACGGTAAAAGATATTTAAGAAATACTGCGGATCTCCCGTATGTGCCGTTAGCATGCTGTACATAGAGAGATCCCAATCCTCTTGTGCTAACGCATCATCTATACTCTCCACTTGACGAATATTAACTTTGATACCTTCTTGTGCTAATTCTGCTTGAATGATTTCTGCCATCACAGAAAGCTCTGGTCTTTGCGGGAATGTTAACATTGTTACTTCAAAAATTCGGTCTTCCTTTTCCCAAATACCTTGTTCATTTTTCTCCCAGTCGTTCTGAATCATAATGGTTTCAACTGATTGGATAGACGCAGGATCAGCTATTTTCCCAAAAGGCAGGACATCTGAAAAAGCACTATTAGCTACAGTGCCATAGCCATTCATAATTGAATCAACCATATCCGTTCGTGGAATCGCTTGGTCAATCATTTTTCTGTACTCAACTTTCTCAAGTAGAGGAGAATTCATGTTATAAAGGACAAGATGAGTTCTTAATGAAGGAGCTGTTACGATTTCCAACTGTGAACTTTGCTCAATTAACGAAATCCCATCTACCGGGATATCAATGGCAATATCTGCATCTCCTGATTGAAGAGACATTAACCTTGTGTTTCCATCAGAAATAAAGTTGAAAGTTACCTCAGTTAGTAAAGCCTTCTCTCCCCAATAGTTATCAAACCGTTCTACGGTTAACGACTCATCTTTAATAAATGATTTAAAAGAAAAAGCCCCTGTAAGAGCGGGATACGCATCCTTGTCATCAATAGTCTTGACATCAACAATAATAAAAGAAGGATCAGCTAAATGGGAGATTAACGCTGAATTACTCTGAACTGTTGTCATTTTCAACTTGTGTTCATCTAGTACTTCGATCGTGTCAATTAATAATAAATCATTTGCACGTGGATTGAGCTCGATTGATCGTTCAAGTGAAATCTTTACAGCTTCTGCATCGAGCTTCGTGGCATTATGAAACAAAACATTTTCTTGAATTGTAAAGAGCCAAGTATTCTCATCCTCTTGTTCCCAACTTTTAGCAAGCCAAGAAACTGGTTGCAACATATCATCTAATTTAATTAACGTCTCCCCTGCACCAGAACGCATCACATCCCAACTATTCCGACCTGACTGATGAGGATCAAGCCCAGGCGGACTCCACGGGAATGCCACCGTCAACGTTTCTTTTGCTCCTTCTTGATGTGATGCATCTGATATCCCGCATGCTGTCAGTAAAAAAAGAGAAATAAGAAACATGACTAAAAAATTTTTCTGTGTTTTTTTCATCTGCAACCTCCAAAATTTCTGTTCTTTATGTATGACCCCAACTATTCCTGTATAAGAGGTCAAAGACATCTCTCCTTTTTTCCCAATTAGATGTTTCTAAGATTGGTTGATCTGGATAGTCTTTCGTGTAACCAATACTTAGGAGCGCAATTGGATCGATATAAGGAGGAATCTCCAAGATGTCACGAATATCCTGCTTTTTATAAAAACTAACCCAGCCAAGTGCTAGACCTTCGGCACAAGCCGCTAACCACATGTTTTGAATCGCACATGCAGTTGATAGAGCATCCGTTTCTGGGATTGAATTTCTTCCTAATACATGAGAACCTCCTCTTGTCGGATCACAAGTCACGCAAATCGTGTAAGGGGCTTCTTTTATTCCTTCAATTTTCAATTGTAAAAAGTGCTGTTTTTTATCCGCCTCATTTTCATAATGAATGGCAAGCGCTCTTTTTTCCTTATCTGCAGCCCAAGCTAAACGTTCTTTAATTTCGATTGAATCAATCACAATAAAATTCCAAGGTTGCATAAATCCCACTGATGGCGCATGGTGAGCTGCTTGAAGAATATTTTGAAGCGCTTGATCTGGAACCAAATTTGGTAAAAAAGGTTCGAATATCTCGCCTTTTGTATAAAACTTTGTAAAAAGCATCTTTCTCTTCTTGTGAAAACATCGTTATTCCTCCAAACATCTAGCAAGGCTCGATCGACATAGCTGTGTTCTCTACTAAAATTGATTCTTGCTGTTTAGTACCTTAGCTTAACGTTAAAGCCAAAAGGTTTTCTCTTCAAAAGAAGTACGTTTTTTCACCTTAGTTCCTTCTGTCTCTGATAGGTCTGGATAACCTAAAAAGATCGTTCCGACCATCTTTTTTCCTTCAGGAGAACCGATAAACTCATGGGAACGCTGATCATGTACAAGGCCGACCCCTCTTGTTCTCCAAACAAAGCCAAGCTCCAACTCACGAGCCGCTAGCCACATCGAATGAATCGCGCAACAAACCGCATATTCATTATCTTTAGTATCAGCTTCATTTGAGACAATATCAGCTGTCACCATAATAATAACTGGCGTATTTTTAACAACCTCAATTGAACTATCAATAAGTTTTGGCTTTGTTGGGAAGCGCTCTTGTAAGAAGTCAAGAGCAACTTGTTCAAACCTTTTCTTTGCCTCTCCTTGAATCACGTAAAAGCTCCAAGGCTCTCGCAATCTGTCATTAGGTGCAAGAGTAGCTACACTTAATAACTGTTCAATTTTCTCTTTTTCTACTTCCCGAGGTTGATAATTTCGAATAGCTCTTCTAGAATGTAGTAACTCTATGACACTCATCTGCATTCTCTCCTTTTTCTTCAAACCAATTTAGCTTCTCTCTTAACTGCACAATGTTTCCAACAATAATCATCGCCGGATGCGTTATTTCTGCTTTCGCTACAATTCGCGCAATGGTTTCTAATGTTCCTGTAACGGTTTTCTGGTGATTGGTAGTCCCTTCCTGAATAACAGCAACTAAAGTGCTAGAGTCTTTCCCATTTTCAATCAGTTGCTGACAAATATGAGCTAAATTACGAGTTCCCATATAAAAAGCGATTGTGTCGCTTCCTTGTACAATGGCTTTCCAATTTACAGCATCTTCTCCATTACCGGCTCGTCCAGTTCCTGTAATCATTGTAAATGATGTACCAAAATCCCGGTGTGTAACTGGAATTCCAGCATAAGCAGGCGCAGCAATTCCAGAGGTGATACCAGGAACAATTTCATATGAAATCTGTGCCTTTGCTAACACCTCTGCTTCTTCTCCTCCCCTACCAAACACAAAAGGGTCGCCACCTTTTAATCTTGTCACAATTTTTCCCTGAAGAGCCTTTGTTACTAGTAAATGATTAATTTCTTCTTGAATAAGGATGTGGTTCCCAGGAGATTTTCCACAGTAAACAAGTTCTGCCTCTTTTTTTGCATGGTTTAGAAGCTCTTTGTTTACCAACCGATCATAAGCGATTACATCAGCTTTTTGAATACATTCGAGACCATAAACAGTTATTAACTTCGGATCTCCTGGTCCTGCACCAACAAGAAAAACCTTTCCTTTTTGAGTCATACTTTCACTCTCTCCGTTTTCTCAGATATACCTGCAGAAGTAAAATTAGCCATTTCACTTAGCATTAACGTAGCCGACCTCATAATAGGAAAAGCAATCGCAGCACCTGTGCCTTCTCCTAAGTGTAGTCCTAAATTTAAAATTGGTGTTTTCCCTAGAAGACTAATAGCAGTAGCATGTCCTGGCTCAGTAGAATGATGGGTAAGAATCATATAGTCAACAACATTGTTCACAATTAACTTAGCTATCAAAGCAGCTGTCGTACAAATAAATCCATCAACAAGAATTGGAACTCTCTTTTCCGCAGCTGCTAGCATAGCTCCTGCCATTCCAGCAATCTCCAAGCCTCCTATTTTAGCTAAAATATCAATAGGATCTTTTGAAGAAGGCTTTCTATTCGCGATCGCTTGCTTAATAACTCTTTCCTTATGAAGCAGTTGTTCAGATGAGATACCTGTTCCATATCCGATTAAACAATTGATATTTTTATTGCTAAGAACAGCTAATATAGCACTACTAGAAGTTGTATTCCCTATTCCCATTTCACCAAGAATTAATGATTCTGCTCCCTGGTTAATTATGTTCAGCCCTTCGGAATACCCTATGTGAATGGCTTGCTCTGCTTCTTCACGACTCATTGCATCTTCGTGGAGAAAATTCCCCGTTCCAAATCGTACTTTTTCACTAATTAGGTGATGATGCTCAATCTCTGTTGCTACACCGATATCAATAATTTTTAAGTCAGCTTCTATTTGCCTACTAAATACATTTATGGCCGCACCACCATTTAAAAAGTTTCTCACCATTTGCGCTGTGACAGCTTGCGGATAAGCAGATACCCCTTCAGCTACAATCCCGTGATCAGCTGCAAAAACGAGGATGCCAGCTGGTGTAATCGTAGGAAAAGGATTATTTTTCATTACAGCTAGTTCAATCGCTAACTCTTCTAAGCGCCCTAAACTACCACGCGGTTTTGTTAGACTATTTATATACTTATTTACTTTGTGTCTCATCTCTAGATTCAAAGCTGGAATGGATATCATTTCTTGTATCATCTTTCTATCCCTCCCTCAAGTTATAAACATTCTTTGCGTTGGCTGCATTTATCAATCCAATTTTCGACCATTTTTGCACATGAGGCAAAATGAAAATGCGTATATCCTGCTATCAAATTGTGGATCATATAGCCTTCTTGCTTTGTCCCGCGCATGCCCTTTGTTTCATATGCATATGGAACTTCTTCGTTACAATGAAAAGTAGAATAATGAAACTCATGACCTCTTGCTTTATCAATGTCACTAATAAGAAAGTTACCTCTCTGACCGGTAATTTCACGATACCCTAGAGCAGCAAGATTTTTCTGCATTTTAACGTGTCCAGGTATTAAACCAACCATCTGAAAAGCTGACTGATCAGTCGTTTCAATAGATTCTGTCAAATACATAAACCCTCCGCATTCTGCAAGCGTCGGCAAATCGTTTATAATGGCAGTAGAAATGGACTGCTTCACAACATTATTTTCGGAAAGTTGTTGGGCATATTCTTCAGGAAATCCACCGCCAAGATAGAGTCCGTCGACGTCTTCAGGAAGCGGCTCATTCGCCAGTGGTGAAAAGAATACAATTTCGGCCCCATATGACTGTAAGAGTTCTAAGTTCTCAGGGTAATAGAAATTAAAAGCTGCATCCTTTGCAACTGCAATTCGAACGAACTTGTCTTTCTTTTTCTCAAATATAGATTTTTCTGTATGACCAGCGGAAAGTGGTCTTGCATCCGATAACTCCAGAATCTGATCAAGATCAATTGTCTTGCTTACTAGGTCTCCTAATTGATCAAAAAAAGGATCAAGTTCTCCTCTTTCAATAGATGGGATTAATCCTAAATGTCTTTCGGGTATTTCAATATCAAGTTCTCGCTTCAAGTACCCGATAACGGGTACTTTGCATTCTTGTTCAATCGCTGTTTTAACAATCTTAAAATGGCCTTCGCTACCCACTCTGTTCGCAATTACACCCACTATGTTTGGTCCTTCTGCTAACAGTTGAAATCCTTTTACAATAGCTGCAGCACTTCTTGCCATACTTGCACAGTTTACAACTAAAATAACAGGACTTTCTGTAATCATGCTTATATCCGCCGTACTACCTTCATTATTTTTAGGGTTCTTCCCATCAAAAAAGCCCATGACGCCTTCAATAATTGATACATCCGCACCTTTACTGCCACGTTTGAAAATATCCAATACCGTTTCTTTTTCCAGCATCCAACTATCTAAATTTCTCGAAACGCGACCCGTTACAGCTGTATGATAACTCGGGTCAATATAATCCGGTCCACATTTGAAACCTTGTACAGATAACCCTCTTTTTTGCAGGGCTGACATTAATCCAATAGTCAAAGTCGTCTTGCCTACACCACTGCCTGTACCAGCGATGACGATTCTTCGCTCTGTCATTTACATCCCCTCCTATTAATAAGGAATTACAGCAACCGATATCGTTACGTTTCCTGACTTTTTCTTTACAAGTGACAACGTATTTGCCCCACTGTACAATTTAGCAGCTGGTTCACTAACTCCATAAGCTCCCGTGAATTTAAAGACGGTCTCGGAAGGATCCTCAATTAGCGTCCGATTTAATTCCTCTGCCGAATAACAAATAAACTCCCAATTGTTCTTATCGGTGATGGATAACAGCCCTTCTTCATTTTTTTTCAAATCAATTGAGCAGATAGCCTTTACGCTCTTTATCGAAAATTGCAACTCCTCAAGTGTAGTTTGAATCACTTTATTAATCTCTTCTTCTGATGTCCCTCTATTACAGCCGATCCCAAGTACAATAACCTTTGGACGATAAAGCACACCGTTGTTAAGAATTGGTTGTTCCTCTTGTTTTAACTTACGGTGAGTGACAACAAGTGCAGCATTCGGCTTAGCCTCAAGAGCGTCCTCAATGGTTGAATACATCTTAATCGTATGAGGAAGTGGATGGTCGTATTGCCACCAGTCTCTCTCTCCTGATTCTTGTATAATAGCAACTTGTTCTTCATTCACAACAGAGGCACTCACAGGAGTTAGCTTGTCAGCAGATTCCCACGTCCAACCGAATCGACTGCCAAATAAATCGACTGCAATTGTTTTTTGAACATCCGACGCCGTCGTTATAACTGGTGCTGCTCCAAGTAATTCAGCGACTTCCCTTGTTAACTCATTTGCACCACCCAAATGCCCAGACAATACGCTTATGACATGTTGCCCTTTATCATCAATCACGACAACGGCTGGATCTGTTTTTTTATCTTTTAACAAAGGAGCAATCATCCTGACAACTGCTCCTAAAGAAACAATCATGATAATACCTTTATATGTTCGGAAAAGAGAGGGCAACAAAAGACGAACATTGCCTTCGAATAAGGAAATATTCCTTCTTTGTTCATCTCCTCTTTCAAATTTACTCATATAAAACAAGTCTGTTTGAGAAAACTGATTATGTAGATGACGAGCTAATTCAACACCGTGTTTTGTGATGGCCACGATTGCATATGTTCCAGTCTGTTCTAGACTAACTTGTTTGCCTTCCTCTAAAACAAGTGTCATTGTTTCACTCCCTTCCGAAAGCCATGTGTGAATTCTTTATCATACAGTTTTGATTTAAAATCCTTAGAATGAATATCTGGATCTAGTGCCCAACCAGCTAAAATCATCGCTTGTTTTCTAATGCCATTCACGCGCATATCTTCATCTAGTTTTTCAAGCGTTGAACGGACAATTTTTTGATCTGGCCAAGTCGCTTTATATACGACCCCTACTGGTGTATCTTTACTCCACCCTGCTACTAGAAACTCTTTGACAATTTTCTTCGTCAGCGTTGCACTCAAAAACAAAGCAACCGTGCAATTGTGTTTTGCTAAATCTCTTAGTTTCTCTGTTTCTGGAACTGGCGTGCGCCCTTCAGCTCGCGTTAAAATTACCGTTTGAGTTAAATCTGGAATCGTTAATTCAGCTCCCAATGCGGCAGCTGAAGCAAAAACAGAACTAACTCCTGGAATAATCTCTACATGAACGTCCTGTTTATTTAAAAGAGAAATTTGTTCCATGATCGCGCCATACACTGCCGGGTCCCCTGTATGAACACGAGCGACCTTTTTACCTTCTTGCACACGCTCAACCATAACCTGAACCATTTCTTCAAGATGCATTCCAGCTGTTTTAATCACTTCTGCTTCCGGCTTTGCTCGCTCAATCAGTTCCGCACTTACAAGGGAATCAGCATACAAAACCACATCGGCTTCTTCTAGCTTCTTCAAACCTTTTACCGTAATTAAATCTGGATCGCCAGGACCCGCCCCAATAATTGTGATTTCCATTATTTTCTCACCACCATTAATGTTAAGTATTCTAGTTCGGCTCTTTCTAGTTCATCAACCTGCCAAATGACTTCCTCATCAGATGTGACTTTCGTAACAACAGATGCCTTGTCCAATAAATCAAGCTCACGTAACACGCTAAGCATAAGATCGATCACTTTTGCCACTTTTATAAACACAACACAATCATGTTCAACAATCGCTTTTTTCATCGCTTCATAGTCATCTCTTGCTGGAATAATTGCGACATGATCATCCCCTTCAGCAAGCGCAATGCCAAGTCTAGAAGCTGCCCCGTTAATAGATGAGATCCCTGGTACAGTCTGAATCGACACCTCTGGATGTCGTTCTTTTACTAAATTCATCATATGGATAAACGTACTGTATAAAAGGGGATCTCCTTCTGTTACAAACGCAACATCTTTTCCAATTTTCAGATGCTCCCAAACCTGGTCTACTGTATTTGACCATTCCCGTTGTAAAATAACTGGATCCTTTGTCATTGGGAACACAAGACCTAACATTTCTTTTTCCCCTGGGGTTATGTATACATCAATAATACGGTGCGCGTAACTTTTGCTCCCTTTCCTCTTTTTAGGGTAGGCAATTACATCTGCTTCCTTCAATTTCCTAAAAGCTTTAATCGTCAGAAGTTCTGGATCTCCCGGACCAACTCCTAATCCATACAGTGTTCCTATCATTTTGAAGCCCCTTCCCTATGTTTAGCGGTAATGATATAAATTGGATTCAACGCATCGAATCTTGTTAAATTTAAGATCGGTTTGCTTCTTGAAATTTGCGCAAGTGTAATCGTTGGTTCAAACCCATTTTGTTTAAAAGCCTCAACGGCTTGCATTAAATTTTCGATTGTAACAGCATTTAAGACAATTCTTCCGCCTTTTTTCAACCGGGTGCAGCAAGTCGTTAAAATATCTTCCATTCTTCCGGCTGTTCCCCCAATGAAAATAGCATCGGGATCTGGAAACGTGTCTAGCTTTTCTGGCGCCTTTCCTTGAATGGCCGTGAAATCGGTTCGAAATTTAACCTGATTTAACATACAGTTTTCAAGGTCATGTTCATTTTTTTCAATTGCAAACACACTGCCTTCTTTTGCAATTAGACTAGCCTCTATCGCAACTGAACCCGTACACGTTCCAATATCCCAAACCGTACTGTTTTCTTTTAAATTCAAAGCCATTAAACTAAGGGTCCGAATTTCCTTTTTCGTCAGTAACCCTTTTTCTGGCTTTCTTTGATGAAATTCTTCATCCTCTATACCCATCCCCCAAGTTTTCACTTCTTTCACTTTTTGAAGAATGACAACATTTAGTGAAGAGAACTCCATTGCTTCGATTTTTTCAAAATCATAGAAACCATAACGCTCATTTTCTCCACCAAGATTTTCAGCAACGAACATTCGATATTCATTAATTCCAAACGAACGTAAATAGCGAGCTATTTTTACCGGACTGTTCTCTTCATCTGTTAGTAACGCTATTTTTTCCCGTCCGTTTATTCTTTGGATTAGTCCTTTGATGCTTCTGCCATGAACACTCGTTATATAAGCGTCCTGCCACCGTTCATTCATCCGGGCAAAAGCTAGTTGGATCGAGCTTAAATAAGGATATATTTCAACCCTGAATTTTTTAGCTAGAAAGCTGCCAATTCCGTAAAACAAAGGGTCTCCAGATGCCAAGATGACTATTTTTTTCGTTTCCTGACTTAAATCATTTACGAGATTCGTTAAACCACCCTTGATAACTCTTTTTTCTCCTGAATAATCAGGAAAGAAAGCCAGCTGTCTTTCTCCCCCTACTAAAATCTCACTCTCATAAATCCACTTTTCATAGATTGGTAATAGGCTTCGTTTCCCGTCATCACCTATTCCAATGACTTTCATTTTATGTTCTGCCATCTTTTCCTGCCTTTCCAAGAAACACACCCTTCATCGAGTACAAAGTTGTTTCAATTGAAATTCCTCCGCCCACTTCCTTTAATCCTGCTGCACAACAATAGTCGCAAAGAATGGAGAAAAATGTTTCATACCCATGTTCCAACATTAAATCACCAACTTGTGAAGCCGTATTAGCCCCACTTACCGCTTCAAGTAACGTCTGATCTGTTACACCCGCATCACGTGCAACGTTCTCTAAGAAGTTAAAGTCAACAGGTGCACTTTTAGAATGGACCATCATTACACCTTGTGCCACTTTTGAAAATTTCCCCATCATGCCAACAAGTGATACTTTCTCGATACCTTGCTTCTTGCATTGCTTCAAGGTAAAACCAACAAAATCTCCCATCTCAATAAATGCTTCTTCAGGAAGTTCTGGATATTGCTGAATGCCATATTTCTCACTACGCCCACCAGTCGATATGACAACATGGCGACAGCCACTTGCCCGTGCAACACTAATCGCTTGAACAATGCTTGCCATATAAGCGGAACTTGAAAAGGGAATCACCGTTCCTCTAGTACCTAATATCGAAATGCCACCAATAATGCCAAGACGCTTATTTAACGTTTTCTCAGCCATTTTTTCGCCTTCAGGAACCGAAATGACAATCGAAATTCCTCTCTCAATTCCAAAAGAAAGAAGAACTTCTTCTGCTGTTTCACAGATCATTTTCCTCGGAATTGGATTTATGGCCGCTTGTCCAACTGGTACAGGAAGACCTTCCTTTGTCACTCGACCAACACCAATCCCACCATCTAAGTGGATTCCAGGTTCAGAAGACCAGCTTACTTTCGCTATAATTAACGCACCATGTGTGGCATCAGGATCATCTCCCGCATCTTTGATCGTCCCAACTTCAGCATAATCAGGACCGAAATCACAGTTTTCCATTTCAAAGGTTGCGAACCTTCCAACAGGTAAATAGATCGTTGCCTGCAATTGCTTTTCTTGTGTAATAAGAGCAGTTAGTGCTGCTTTCGTTGTAGCTGTTGCACAAGCGCCCGTCGTATAGCCCGAGCGCATCTCTTTTTTATCCTTCTTCTTAGCTTTCGCTTCCATTTTTACGCCTTTTCAGCTAAAAGGGAGATTGCATTTAAAGCCGCAACCGTAACCGTACTACCGCCTTTTCTGCCGACATTTGTAATAAACGGTATGTCGAGCTTTGCTAATTCTTCTTTTGATTCAGGTGCCGATACAAAGCCCACCGGCAAACCAATTACTAAACTCGGCTTAGCATAGCCTTCTTTAATTAAACGAATTAACTCAAGCAAAGCGGTTGGCGCATTCCCAATCGCAAAAATACCGCCTTCAAACTGTTGAATCGCTTTTCTAACAGATATAATCGCTCGAGTGGTGTTTAATCGTTTCGCTTCTTCCATCACATCAGGGTCGGAAATATACACATTTACACTTCCACCATGCTTTTCGATTCTTCCTTTACTCACGCCACTTACAATCATTTGTACGTCCGCATACACTTGTTCACCATTTCGTATCGCTTCAATTCCTGCTTGAATCGCTTTTTCATGAATTAACATGCTATGACCTAGTTCAAAATCTGCCGATGCATGGACGACTCGCTGCACGACTTTATATTGTTCCTCCGTAAAAGAATGCTCTCCAAACTCCTCATCAATCATTTGGAAACTCATTCCCTCAATTTCTTGTGGTTGTACCGTTAAAGGTTTAAAATCTGTTAAAAAATCCATATTTAATAACCTCCAGTCGTATTCGTTTCTTTTTGTAATAACTCGTTAACGCATTTTAAAATATCAGTGAAACTAGAAAACTGATTCTCATATTGAATTTTAGGTCTCTTAATGATAATCGTCTCTATTCCAAGTTCTCTCGCTGCCTCTATCTTTTCATCTACGGATCCAACTTTGCCGCTTTCCTTTGTAATCATCGTTGTCACTCCGTACTGACGATAAAGAGCGTGGTTGAACTCTTTTGTAAAAGGACCTTGGATCGCAATTATGTCTTTTTGTGGAAATCCTAATTGTTCACATTTTTCCATGTTATCCTTTCTAGGTAGCATACGAGCAATCACTCTTATATCAGGTTGATTGAGAAGTTTCTCTGTAAAAACTTGAAGTGTTTTGCTTCCAGTAGTAAGCAAAATCACACCTTTTTTCTCAAAAGCTCGTTCAGCAGCTTCTTTGTATGATTCAACCATCGTTACGCCTATTTGTTCATGAGTTTGTGATTCACGCTCATAACGTATATAAGGCACACCTGCTTCTTTTGCTGCAGTTAAAGCATTTAAACTAGCTTCTTCAGCAAAAGGATGACTCGCATCTACTACAGCTCGAAAGCCTTGCTCTTGTATCAATTGTTTAAAATCTTCACTCGTTAACCGCCCTACTAAGACATCAAGTCCTGCCTTACGCAATTCAATCGCAGCATTGTCTGTAACAACCGTTGTCAAAAGCTTTTGTCCGGCATCGGACAGCATACTCGCTAATTGTCTAGCATCACTTGTTCCAGCTAAAAAAAGAATCATAGCTTCTGAGCCTCATGCTCGTGCTCGTGATGATGGTGATGACCGTGATCGTGGTCATGATCATGATGATGGTGGTGGTCAATATGTTCCATTGCAGCAATACGATATTGACATGTATCACAATTCATTTTGACATCGCCTTGAAGCGCTTCTTCAATTCTGTCTTTAATAATGGTTTTTAAGCGCTTGTGGAACCCGAAGTAACCAGCTAGCTTAAATTCCACACCTAGGTATTCTAGTTCAAAGTCACTTATCAAGCCTTCTAATCGCTTAATTAAAATTCCAGTAAATAAAAAGTATGGCAAAACAACTATTTTCTTGGCTCCTAGCTTGATACAGCGCTCTACTCCTTCTTTTATTAGAGGATCAGTTACTCCCATAAAAGCAGGTTCAACTAATTTGTAATTGGTTTTTTCCCAGAGGAGGCGATTTATCTTATAAAGATCACTGTTTGCATCCGGGTCACTACCACCCCGACCTAATAAAAGAACAGCTGTATCCTCTTTTGGTTCAGCTAGATTTTCTCCCACTTCCTCTAAACGACTTTTACAAATTTCAATCGCTTCCTCGTGAATGCCAAATGGTCTGCCGTACGTAAATTTGACAAGAGGATATTGCTTTTTCGCTTCATCAATCGCTGCTGGGATATGGATTTTTGAATGTCCCGCCGCGAGTAACATAAGGGGAATCACGTAAACACTTGCTGCTCCCTTTTCGACACAAGCTTGAATTCCTTGTTCAATTGTCGGCTTTTCAAACTCTAAAAAACATGTCTCAACTAGTAGGGTTGAATCTAGTTGACTCGTTAATTCTTCGATCATTTGTCTGACCTGTTCATTTCCTTCAGGATCTCTACTACCGTGTCCAACGAGTAAAATAGCTTTCATGTTCATAACCCCTATCTTTTTTTAGTCTCCACAAGGAGCTGGTTCAATCTCAATTTTTGGTGTCATATCTTGGTATGTATAGCCTTGAATGTTTCCTACACGTTTAAAATACTTAAAGAAGCGTTCGTTTGGATGACCTTTTTCTTTGTACTCCTGGATGATGGTTTCAACAACATCGACAATGTTGTCAGGTTCAATTCCTTCTGCCACAGGCTGACCCGCATGAGCTGTTCGACCAACAGTTTTGGCCCCTAAAAATAAATCAAATTTCCCTTTTCGGAAAATAATTCCGATATCATCATTAACGGCTCCGTAACAAGCCATGCCACACCCGTTAAATCCAACCTTTAATTCTTTCGGGAGTGGAAGGCCACTTAATTTTTGATGCAACTCTTCTGCATGCGGGATTGAATCTTTCTTCTCCCCTTCACAAAAATCACACGCTTTTAATTGAAAGACATCTCCTAAAGGTTCCAGAATAAAGCCTGCCTCTTCTAATTTTTCAGTAATATCATCCGGATTTGCCGTTGGAATTCGCAAATGTATTTGGTGATGAGGCGTATATTCCATTTTCCCATCATTTCCGACCACCTCGGCCAAAGTAAGCATTTGTTTAGCTGTAAACTGCTTATTAACAATTCCTGGACTTACTGCTAATTCAAACACCGAGACAACTGGATGATGTACGGTTTTTATTACTTTCTTATCACTAGAAGCAGTACCCTCTTTCACTTTACTTAGCGCCTCTAAAGCTAGTTCAAGTGAGCCAGTTTTAATTGGATTTATTGTTGTTGCAGCGGTTTCTGCTTTCTGCAAATGCAAATCGTTTTTCCCTTGATGTAACGCCCAAGGCTCATTCTCATGACGTAACCGCTCATGTGGCCTTAATCGTTGTTTTTCAGTATGTAATGTGTATTTTCTTTGATAGCCTCGCGGCGTAATCATTTTGTTATCATAAAGAAATGTAGATGAATTTCCGATCACAACGGTTGTCAGCATGCCAATATCATGATTCAGCATATTTTCAAGATCGGTTATCACAATATGCTGACGATCTCGGTAAGCACTTTTCACCAAGCCTACAGGCGTTTGCGGTGAACGATATTCAAGTAAAATTCTCTGAGCCTCTTGAATTTGCCTCGTTCTCCGGCCACTTTTTGGGTTATACAAACTAATTACAAAATCAGCTTGTGCAGCTGCATCAATTCGTTTTTCAATAAGAGCCCAAGGTGTTAGATGGTCGCTTAAACTAATCGTACACGCATCATGCATGATCGGTGCTCCGAGTAAAGAAGCGCAGGAGTTGCTAGCAGAAACACCTGGAATTACTTCAACGCTTACTCCTGTGTTCTCTGTCCATCCTTTTTCAATTAAAACCTCGTAAACTAGTCCTGCCATTCCGTATACTCCGGCGTCTCCGCTTGAAATCACAGCAACCGTTTTTCCTTGTTCTGCTAGTTTTACCGCTGCCTGAGCACGGCTTACTTCTTCAGACATTCCCGTACTAATAATTTCTTGATTCGTTAATAAACCTTGAATTAAGTCAACGTATGTTTTATACCCAATGATGCATTCACTTTCTTGTATGGCCGTTTGTGCCCTGTTCGTCATATGTTCAAAACTTCCGGGACCAAAGCCTATGACAAGTATTTTCCCAAGCATCTTACTCGCCTCCTTACAGGTTAGAAATCTAAACGTTTGTTTTTTGCTTTTTCGTAACTCCTTCAATTCTGCTTGACTCATTGACTGCAGTGATTTCATCGTCTACGAAGTCATATATTAAGGCTTCTTCTAATTGGATGGTTCGATCAACGTGATGTTGTATAATGGCACGCCCAACTTCGGTAGACGTTGCTGAATACCACTTTCCTTCTGGATACACAATGACGACACAAGCATCTTTGCAGCGACCATTGCAACGAGTACGTGATGTATGAATTTGGTGATCTAGTTCAAGATTTGCAATCTCATCTCTAATTGCTAACGTTATTTCCTCTCCTTCCTTACGCATACAGCTAGAACCATTACAAATTAATACATGCTTTTGGGTACCCGTTAAATTCCAAGTTGTCATGTTCATCAACCTCCAAATTAATATTTTCACAAAAAATGCTATAACTAAAGAAAGATACAAAAACACCTCTATCAAAGATAGAGGTGCATTAAACGGCATACGAATAGTAAGCTCATCTATTACACTTCTCTACCTATGACCCGTAGGTATTGAAGACGAAACAAGGCAGGTCTCCTGACTTAGGTTCATCATCTCATTGTGTCTTCCCGAATTCTCAGTGACTTTATACAATGAAATTCCCCATTACAGTGGCGGGACCGTGACGGATTTGCACCGTTCTTCCCTTTTAAGCATAACGAGTAGTTATGCACCTTGTATCAAAACGAT
>NZ_BAUV01000029.1 GCF_000513135.1 Halalkalibacter akibai JCM 9157 | reverse complement strand
AAACCAGCGAATTTTTTTCGCTGGTTTAATTGATTTCTTTTTAGAATAGTTAATAAAAGCTTTATCCATAGTCTCCAAGTTTGGCTTGTTGGCCTCTAAAAATGAGACAAGGAGGTTCAGCCATTCTTTTTTAGATTAAAATTACTCATAAAAAGGCACCACCCTTTTTGTTGTTTTCCTTGATTCATAATCAAAAATCCTATTTTTTTTCCTCAAATATTCCTTAAAGTTCAAATTCAATAAAGGTATAAAAAGAACATGCAGACACAATATAACAATTGATTAAAAATTTACATACGAGGAGAATGGCTATGGAAAAACTAATTTTGTGTATCAACAAAAAAATTCCTTTTATAATGTTAGTTTTAGTCTTACTTTTTGCTAGCACAACTGGTGTCAGTGCTCAGTATCAAAACATTCCAACAGCAGGTCTTTATGTAAACGGAGAAGTTGTCGACGGAATTAATCCCATTAAAGTGAACGGTCTATATCACCTTCCATTCGTTCATTTATCTAAAACGTTAGGTTACAATCACATTAAATTTGAGCAAGCTACCTCCACGTTTGAAGTAACAGACGGTTCTACCAAAATTAGAACTACTATGGGAGGAACAAAAGCAAGAAGAGGCGACGAATATATTAACATCGAACCGCCCCGTTGGATTAACGAAACCGCTTATGTCTCGCTCACAGCTGCTGGTTCTTTATTCAATGCCAACATCCACTTCAAGCCAGAAAATGGTTCAATCCAAGTACAGAAACCGGCTCAATTCTACATCGTTGAAACTGGAGATACCTTATGGACCATTGCCGAAGCCCATCATACAACCGTACAGGCTTTGAAGGAAGTAAATCAATTGACTACTAATGTCATTTACGACAATCAAAAGTTAAAGCTACCTCCGAGGAAACAAGTAAAAGAAGTAGAACCAATTAAAGAACAAAAACCGGTTAAACGAGAAGAAGTTAAGCCTAATACCCAAATCCAAAACGTCTTAGATCAAGCTATGCAATATATTGGGGCAGGGTATAAATTTGGAGCTACTTTAGATGAAGCTCCAAATTTATTTGATTGTTCATCGTTTACCCAACTTGTATTTCAGCAAAATGGAGTGGATATTCCCCGCGTTTCGCGAGACCAAGCAGGTATTGGTTATCAAGTGACAGAATTAAAAGCCGGAGACTTAATGTTCTTTACAAACAATGAGTTATATTCAGATGGCAGAGTTGGTCATGTAGGAATCTACATGGGAGACGGCAGTATGATCCATGCATCTAGTTCGCTAGGAGTGAACATTACAGAAAACGTTTTAGGCAATTCCTACTGGGGTGCAAATTATTTATTCTCAAAGCGCGTTATTAATTAATTTCAAAAAAGAGGATGTCTAAAAAAGGTCAATTTTACCCTTTTAAGACATCCTCTTTTTTATTTAATCTAACGAACATCTAAGATCTTGTCTCTAACTATTACTGTAACTCGGTTAATACTTCTTTACATAAACCCATTTTTTCTTTGTGACATCTTCACTTTTGGGGGGAATGCCTTTTATCAATCCTATTTCTTCAATTTCTTTCAACAACTTATTGACTAAGGAAATATCTAACTTACCTCCAAATACAGCGTTCGCAAGTTTTTCTGTCGTAAGTGTTTCTGTTTGATTTTCACGCACATATAAAAGAAGTTTGACTCGTTTTTTCTGACGTTCTTCTTCCTTATATTTACCAGTAAACAGTTTTTT
This sequence comes from Halalkalibacter akibai JCM 9157, assembly GCF_000513135.1. Lineage (GTDB taxonomy): Bacteria > Bacillota > Bacilli > Bacillales > Bacillaceae_D > Halalkalibacter > Halalkalibacter akibai. The sequence continues at coordinate 52,126 of NZ_BAUV01000029.1, read as the reverse complement.
TAATGGTTCACTGACAATTACACCGAGAATAATTCCAAAAAGAACCAAGAATAAATCATATAAAATCACATCCAAACATAATCAACCTTTCTTTAGATTGGTCCGTTAAGCAAGACTAGCTTCTAATGATACTCTATATCCAACCGAAAAGGAAAAAATTTACGATCATGATCCATTGTAGACTTTCCTAGCAAATCATGAGGAAGCAACCTCGTATAATTAATCCTTTTTAAGCACTGTTCTCAACATTTCATTCAAATCTTCTACAGTATCCTCTGTACCTGCCATTTTCAAGACTTTTTATTTCTTTCAACAACTGATCTCTTTTCAGTACTAAATAATTTATCTTATTTATCAGTTTTTTCTTTTTTCTTATAAGTACCCTTTAAAAAGAGTAAGGACATTTTTCTCAACATAAGTTAGCTTAATACCTGCATTATTACATTTTTGCCCAGATTCTGTTAGATAGTCACATTTTTTTAAAAAGTACATCTTTGATTTACAATCTCTTTTATGCTCCAGATTAAATTTACTATCAATTTATCATTGCAGTGTAATCGTGTAAGTTTACTGAGCATCAATTCCATTATTGAAATAAAGCTACCTTCATATTTTTCCCTTTTACTTTAGTTAAGGCCGGGGTGTTAATTAATATGTAATATACCATTAAAGTGCACAATTTTTTTAACACCTTTTTTATAAATGTAAAGTTATTCATACCATTCAATCATTAAATATCAGCAAGATTATACAATTCACAGAAATCCTGCTAAAAAATGAGTGAGCAGACACAAAGTCCACTCACTTCAAAAGTACATATAATAAAATAGTTACCTAGCTAATAACCCTCTTTCTAGTCTGTTTATAAAATTGCAAAAATGCTTTAGCCATTAGTTCAATGTTTGGTTTATTAATTTCTATGATTGTACAAGGTGGGCCGGATACATGGTGTTCTGACGACGGAGGTTTCTTCACGCAGCATCACCCTTAATAGTTATTTAATAGATTCATATTCAATTTGTTATGTAAACTTGCAAGTCCAGCAATGTATCCATCTTGTACTATTTTAAGAACTTAGCTATTTGATTACACAGTTTAGTAGTTACTTACTAGTAAGGTTAACTTCAAATTTAAGTTATTTTTATAGTTTATGTATCTACAGTCACTAAACACTAAACATCAACCTTTTAGAGTTGTAACCTCCTCCCATAAAAATACTTATCATGATTTTCCATAACAATTTACACTTTTAAAATTTTAAAAAATGAAAAACTACTACAAAAAACGCAAAGGTAAATGGTCCTTCACCCATGCGTCAAAAGGCAGTTGCTTCTTCATAATTATCACCTCAAAATATATTTCATAGCAGTTTCAAAGTAAAACTCATCCTTCAAATCACGTTGTTTTTTCTATTCAGTTCCCATAACTATTATAGAAAAAAATTCCGATAAATCCTCGATTCTTACCTTTTCACTTGGCTAATGTTAGTTCTGTACTTTATGTCGTCAAATACCAAAGGCGACCTCTTTAAAGAGATCGCCTTTAATAATGTTTACAGTATCTTTGTTGTACTACGCGATAAAGATCCTGTTATCAAGTTCTTGTCAAATTTAAAATTGTTCTTGCAAAAAAGTAACATTAGCAATTAAGACACTATATCGGGTGCCATGTTTACAATAAAAGTGAATTTACTGCTGCAGCGGTGTTTGTAACGCTCTAAATTTTTTAACTCCTCCATGTTAAGCTGAAGTTATTACAAATACTCCATAGACTTTGCCTTGCAGTGCACCTGTAAACCATAGTTACCCTAATTTAGAGAAGAACGTTGCCATCTTTGGTTTCGGTTCCTAAGATATTCTTAAGAAACAGACTTAACCAGTTGGGATAAAGCTTCTTTCATTGGTGTAACAGGTCGACCTAGAACTTTATCAAAGTCATTGCTTTCAACAGCTAAGGATTCGTTTCGAATACTTTCTTGGATACCAACGACAATTGGAATCACAAAATCCGGAAGGCCAGCATGTTTCATAACCTCAGCATATTCATCATCTGTCACTTGTTGAACGGGGATTTCTTTACCTAATACCTCACTAAGCACTTGGACTAATTCTTCTTGTGTGTAAAGGGGGCCAGAAAGCTCATAGATCGTATTATCGTGGCCACCTTCAGCTAGAACTTTTGCAGCAGCTTCCGCATAATCTTGTTGAGTCGCCCAACCAACTTTACCTTCACCAGCAGATGTTATCCATGGTACACCTGCGATTGCACCTTTGATGCTATCTGTTTCATTTTCCAAATACCAGTTGTTACGTAGGAAAGAGTATGGAATTCCAGTTTTCACGATTGCTGCCTCTGTCGCTACATGTGGTGGAGCCATTAAGTTTGTACTTTCTGTTGCGTTAGCTAGACTAGTGTATGCAATAAAGTTAACTCCGGTACGCTCAGCCGCGGCTACAGCATTTGTGTGTTGCTTTATTCTAGTGTCATTATCACCATCGGCAGAAATAATTAATAGACGGTCAATATCTGCAAATGCTGAATCTAATGATTCCGGATTATCAAAATTTCCTTGCCGAACTTCGATTCCTTTTGCACGTAATCCTGCTGCTTTTTCTGGATTACGAACACTAACTACTAATTGATCAGCAGGTACATTTTTCAATAATGTATCGACTATCTTTGAACCTAGTTTCCCCGTTGCTCCGGTAACTAATAATTTCATTATATATCCCCCATCCTTAATTTCCTGTAACTCATTCGGTTACATGTAATTATTTTAGTTACAGGATGGTGAAATGTCAACTGATTAAGACGATATTATATATTTTGGTTAATTTGATACTATATACTTGTAATCAAATTAATTACACGATAAGATTAGTTTTTAATAAGATTCAATATAGGATGGTGGCTGAATTGTCAATCAGTAGCCGATTTTCAGTAGGAATACACATACTAACTTTAATTGATTTTAATAAAGAAGAAGCAAGTTCTTCCGAATACATGGCTGCCAGTGTAAATACGAACCCAGCCGTGATTAGAAAAATAATGGGAATGTTAAAAAAAGCAGAATTAATCGAAGTACGTCCTGGTGTTGCTGGAGCAAGACTTGTGAAAGAATTATCCGACATTACTTTACTTGACGTGTATAAGGCTGTTAATGTTGTAAAAGAAAATGAACTATTCAACATACATGACACACCAAATCCAAAGTGTCCTGTCGGCAAAAATATTCAGCAAGCCATTGTGCCATTATTCGTATCAGCTCAACTAGCGATGGAGAAAGTCTTAGGAAGTGTAACACTAGAAGATGTGATGAAGGATATAGTCAAAAAAGAGAGTACAGACTGTTTATAAAGACTTTAACAATTGTAAAGTCTTTTGTATTCTTTAATATTTTGGGTCTCAGTTAAAGAGTTTTAGAGTTGATATTAATACTAAATCTGAAAGACTAGACTTCTTTTCTAATAAAATCACTATTGTCCCTCGATATGAGACCTTATATTTACTCGCTTTTGATGTTGAGCTTAAGTACTAAGACAGCTAAACAAAAATAATTAGTATTGATAATGGAAGAAAGAACCCCATTAAAAAAACCAAGATCAAGTTAATGGAGCTGGATCTTGGTCTTCAGCGTTATATGGGATCAAGAGCGACTTCAAATACTCTGTATCATCAAAGGTTGGATCAAGCCATATATCATATATATCGTCAGGTATTATTGCAGGCATTCTAATTCACTTTTTCGTTAGCTCGTTCGGTCTAGTGGTAATAAATGTACAAGAAGTGATTGCCTCCACTCCTCATATAAGCAGCTATAGCAAACGCAAACGGTTTGCGGTCCTTCAACACGAAACGATAAGGAAACTTGCCCATCGCTGTTATTCCCATTCATAAAATCCATCGCTTAAAATCAAGACAATGCCTTCTTATAAATGCTTGTTTAAAATTAGTCTTTTCATCAACTGTCTCCGCCGTAGCATTGGTAAGCTTAGAGCCAATCTTTACATCTTTTGCCCAAGGAGGAATCAGATTCCTTTGCATCATATTCCCTTCTCTGTTGTCTCCTCCTCAAGTTAGCTCTAATATCTGTTGGCTAGGTGCGATATTATAACGTGGTGTGAGTTCTTGATTCATTTCAAATTAGAATTGATGCTGTAAAGTAGTAATATCGGTAGCGATTGTGCAACATGCACACATAGATTCATTTCTCTTCTATTGTAAATATAATTTCTAAACAAAATTCCTTTCCACACGATAACGTCTATTAAATTAATAATTCCCATTGTATCAAAGGCAATTTGCGCCAACCACAGCATTACGATTGTCGACATTCAAATTCTCTAGAAGTGATTCTCGTTCTCTTCAAAATTGGCATCGGCAAAGCCTATAGATTATTTTGATACAAGTTCTATTGTGTTGAATAATCGTCCATTGATAATAGTATCGATGGACGATTATGAATCATACAACCACAGCTTGTAAAAGCGACATCCTGAAAGGCCGAACCTTTGACTTCTCTTATCGTTCCACAATTACAAGAAGACATTCAATTTAGTAGTGCCTTTCAGTTCTCTACCCGTTTTAGAATAGTCCATTTCCAAAACGTCATATTCGGCTAAATCACTCAATTTTTTCCACCAACAAAGGTCCGTACTGGGTTCGATCAGTGAGCTCCATCCTGTCAAGGTCGAGTTACTAGTTCACGAAGAAAAAAAGAGAATACATAAATCTTATTGTAGTGCGGGTTTCAGAAGACGGTAAAAATTCTAATTAACTCTAGAAAACTTAAATTATTTAAGTCTGTAATCAAAATGTGATCACAGACTTCCCTTCTTTAGAATAAAAGAATTACAAGATGATACTTGCCTCTCTTATTATGTTAATTCTCATCATACTAATTTCCTGTTTTGTCTTTCGTAGTAATGTCGAATGATATTTAACTTAGGCTTGATTAATATCTAACTGACTTTTCTTTAGCAATTGACGATCAATCTCGAATAATCGAGATTAATTTCTTCCAGAATCAATTGCTTCCTGTTATGTAACTAAGATAAGGCTGTTATAAGTGGCCTTCTTAAAATACCAAAAAGGAGAACCATTTAAGTTCTCCATACAACATTAATTTGATAAATTCATTGCAATCTCAGAAGCATTTAGGTCCACCTTTAACTGCTCTTTTAAATCACTAGGAAGATAATATCCTTTAGCTACCAAATATTGATATATTTTTTCGTGCGCCTCAATCGCGTCGTTTAATTGTTGACGCAATGCCGTTCTTATTTCCGGGGTGGTTGCTTCCGTTAAAGCAAACGTTGTATTTCTAACCCCTGCTTTTGCAGTAATTAAGAAATCGGTAGCAATCACTTGATCCGTCAGTGCAGCCATTCCAGCCATATTTTGCAGCAAATTCGTCATAGATTAGGACCCCCATTTTGTAGTAATTCTTGTAATTGTTGTACATGTTGCTTTCCTGTTGTGACATCCATTGTTAAAATTGCTTTTAATTCTTCACATTCAACCAAGCTACTCATTGTTGACGACTTCGTCAAACAAAGGTTCTTAAAGGTTAGTAATTCATGTAATTCTAAAGTTTCATGAAGCGCATACTTTGTAGTCATCTTCTCACTCCTAATGTTATAAGGCTTTTGCTCAGTTATGTTACGTATTTTTATTTTTATTATTCAAAAATTTTTAGCGATTATGGTGACAGAAGATTTTTATAAATCCGGATATTCCCAACCTTTAGAGATAAAATAAACTTTGTCAAGACAGGAGGTGAAATCATGCAACCAGGAAATCTTGCTTACCACGAAACAATGGAGACACACGAGCTATTAAATTTTAAAACAGTCGGCTTACTAAAATCAAAAATGATGCAAGGGATCGTATTTGATCAAGATCTAAAAGCAATGATGGAAAAAAACGTTCAACAATCAATAAAAGATATACAAGAACTTCAAGCCCTTTATCAACAGGCAAAAACTCATTAAGTGAGGTGATAGAAAGTGAATGATTATTTAGATCCAATTAACTCGGTTGGGATGCCCGAGCAAGCGGATTCAGGAATCGCGCTTGATTTATTATTAACAGCAAAAGAAGCAGTTAGAAATTATGCCATTGCTCTGACGGAAGCTGCGAGCCCAGAGCTTAGAATGACATTACGTAATCAAATGGAAGTAGCGATTGATTACCACGAAGAAGTATCGAAACTGATGATGGAGAAAAAGTGGTTCCATCCTTATAACATATCTGAGCAAAAGAAACTGGACCTTCAAGCCGCGCAAACAGCAGTGGATATTGCCGGTCTTAATCTCTTCCCAGGTAATACAAATCGTAAAGGATTATTCCCTACCCCACCACAGTGATTATGAAAATAATGGAGGATTACTCATGAAAGCAGTTACCTTTCAAGGTGTTAAAAATATTATCGTTAAAGATGTAAAGGCACCAAGTATCCAAAAACCTGATGATATCATTGTCAAATTAACACATACAGCCATTTGTGGATCTGATTTGCACTTAATACATGGAATGATACCGAATTTACAAGAAGATTATATTATTGGACATGAACCAATGGGGGTTGTGGAAGAAGTCGGTCCCGAAGTTACAAAGCTAAAGAAAGGTGACCGTGTCATTATCCCGTTTAATGTAAGCTGCGGTAAATGCTGGTTCTGTGAGCATGAGCTAGAAAGCCAATGTGACACTGCAAACGATAACGGTGAGATGGGAGCTTATTTTGGCTATTCAGGAACAACAGGGGGGTTTCCTGGAGGACAAGCTGAATATATGCGTGTACCATATGGAAATTTTACCCCATTCAAGATTCCTGAGGATAGTGAAGTAGAAGATGAGAAATTGGTGTTACTTGCTGATGCTGGTTCAACGGCATATTGGAGTGTTGATAACTCCGGGATGAAAGAAGGAGACACCGTCATTATTCTTGGCTGCGGACCAGTTGGACTTTTGGCCCAAAAGTTTGCTTGGCTAAAAGGGGCAAAGCGAGTTATTGCTGTTGATTACGTAGGCTATCGTTTAGAACATGCTAAGCGTACAAATAATGTTGAAGTGGTCAATTTTGAGGATCACGAAAATGTCGGTGCCTATTTACACGATTTAACTAATGGCGGAGCAGATGTAGTCATCGATTGTGTAGGAATGAGTGGAAAGATGACCGACATTGAATTTTTAGCCTCTGGGTTAAAGCTGCATGGTGGTGCAATGAGTGCACTTGTCATGGCGAGTCAAGCTGTACGAAAAGGTGGAAACATTCAAATCACAGGTGTTTACTCATCTAGGTATAACGGTTTTCCATTAGGAGATATTTTCCAACGCAATGTAAATATTAGAACAGGACAAGCACCTGTAATTCACTATATGCCATACTTACATGACTTAATTGCATCCGGGAAAGTAGACCCCGGGGATGTTGTTACACATATTTTGCCTCTAGATCAGGCGAAGCATGGGTATGAAATTTTTGACACGAAAATGGATAATTGTATTAAAGTTGTCTTAAAACCATAAAAATATTATGTAAAAGAGAGGTTCAGTCATGACCCCAAAAAACAATTCATTAGGAATATTCGCAATACTCTTAACAACTATTTATACAGCAATATTAACTACACTGTTAATGAATACTAAACAAAGGGTTGATTTTCTTTATTATAAAAATAAATTCAATAGTTAAGGGAGTAAAAGACGATGGTGAATACCTCGTCTATACTCCCCTACTTTATTTGAACTTCGTTACAATTTTTCGACTTTAATAAACACCATATACATCGGGACAATCAGATTCAATTGGGATATAAAAACAATGCTCCTTATAACGTCCGGAATTCCATTGGCCCCACCATTGTTCTGGACACGGACCATCTGGCCGAAAGAACCATAAAGCAAATTCAGCTGGCCTATGTCTCTCTCCGTTGATAACTCTCTCAGCTAATCGAATTTCCTTTTCTCTTGCCCGCTGATAAAAATAAGGAAAATGAACAGCTTCAAATCCTCCTGGCGATTGCCACACCATTCTTTCAATTGAATTAACGTCAACAAAATCCAAACAACCTACTCGAACCCGGTTAACACAAACATTTGCTACAAGCAACATGCCTAGTTCACCTTCACCTTCAGCTTCTGCCCTAATTAATCTTGCGAGCAATTTCCGGTCATTTGCATTAGTTTTTATGACGGCCAAATGAATTTCCTCCTTGATTTGAGAAATTTATAAAATTATATGTCGAAATATACACTTTCATACTTGAACATTTCCTGTAATGGATTGTTTCAAGCGGGAAATTTAATATGATGTTGATAACCTATTTATCTTACTTGTAGTTGAAAAATGTACAAGTGGTAAGTCTAATAAACTCATTTTATACAAGTAAGATTTTGAAAAGAACAGACATAGAAAGCATTTAAGATAATGTCATATTAACATTCTAAGCTGATCAGCAAATTAAATAAGGAATAATATTTTAAATGACTACATTTATTCAACAAATTTTGTTCTTTAATATTTTAAAAAAACAACAGTCATTTAGAGTTAATGCGTCGTCTTCCCAAAGCCATAGTCCTTGTTGATGTTTCAAACAAGGACTAGCTCTATATGACCAATTGACTAAGGTCTTTTATCCTAACATTTGAAGTGAAGCTTCGACCTAGTCTGAATGGAGTAAGGCATAGAGCTGTGAAATCATATCAATATTTCTAGAGTTCTAAGAGTCCAATAATGCTCAACAAATGTTAGCTGAAAACAAAATCAGGATATGGTTAGTTCTACTGTAGCAACCTAGTTAAAAGAAGGTGATAATTGAATGCGTATCTGAAATAAAGAGAAAGGTCCCTAATCGCCCGCATAGTAATGTGTTATTAGTCAGTGGGACTAGGCGCCAAATTTCAAAGACGCTGCTTAATATCATTCTATCCCAAATAATCACAGACCACTTAATACAAAGTGGTCTGTGATTATTTCCGATTCTCATTCCTCAATTCAATTATAGCAACTGTCTCCCTATAGCTTGAATGGTGATCGCAGATAGATTGATGTAGTTGTGTTTTACCCCTAATTTGCCCAGAGAAAATTTTAATTTTTCTAAGCTTTTTTATTTACTGCACTTAAATACAAGTTTACTGAACCATTCACTTCCATTGTGACTAACTTAATAAGTCATCAAATTCTTTCTGTGTATGTGCTCTTATCTACTGCCTCGTAATAAGCTAGGCGACTTTAATAACAATTGGTGGAAGGCCGTCTTTCATGAGTTCCAAATTTAATAATAAGCGCGACTACCCAACGATTAATTTTGTTAATAGAACTAACAAGACGCTTAACATTACAATATGGCTAGCCATGAGTACTCTAAGCTTTTTAAAGCTTTAGAAGTGGGACGAAAACGCGTAATACCCATTTCTTGACCATATCTTTAATTATAATGGCATCCCTTGTATCACTTTGGATTGTTGAAAATAATGCACTACAGAAATGCTAAATACGGCTACACACAGCTAATATACCTACACTCATTAATGCAATTACAAGACCTAAAGCAAAACTTCTTTTACACAAAAGAATTGAAAAAGACGACAGTGAAGTATATATTAGTTCTCATTTAATAAAACCTCCTCAGCGGAAAACCTATCTTGAGGAGGTTCTAACAGTAATTTAATTGGAATTCAACGCCTCTTGTATTTCACCGCTTACTTCTTGATGGTAAATTTCCTCATATGATTCTGCCAAATTAGAACGATTTACAGCCAATGATGGAACAGCTACATAAGGAGGAGTTTCTACACCAATCATCGCCAAGGCAGCCAATCTAGCTTCTGCTACGCCTTGGTCAAACGGGCGTTGCGATCCAATTCCAGCTACAAATTCATTTTTAGCCATAGCGTAAGCTACTTCATTCCCTAAGTTTTCATTCACAACTTTAAATTCTTGCGGTGATTTTCCTGCAACCCTTGCAGCGGCTAAAGCTCCCATTGCAGGAATATCCCAGCTAGCATACATTCCTTCTAAATTAGGATATCTAGTCAAAATAGCAGCAGCAACCTCTTGAGATTTATTCGGGTCTTGAAACCCTTGTACTGTAACTAGTTTAATATTAGGGTAATTTGCCTCCAGCCTAGCAACAAACCCCTGGTAGCGCTGATTTGTTACATAAAAGTCTGGTGCATAATACAGTGCGGCAACTTCACCTTCGCCCCCAAGTGCATTTGCCAGTTCATCAGCAATATTCATCCCAAGGCCAAAACTATCTGCTGAAACAACTGATACATAATCTTTGCCTGGTTCCATTCCCGCTGCCGGCTGATCCATAAATACAATTTTTGTTCCGGCTTCAGCAAGAGCTTTATAAGCGCCGGCTGTTGTCTGTCCATCAAGAGGAATGCTGACAAGAATATCTGGATTTCTTACTCCTATAGTCTCAAGATCTGAAATCTGTTTCGTATCATCAAAGTTTGCATTTGTTTCAGAAATAATCTCAATCCCTAAATTGGTAAATTCAGATTTAATACCAGCCAGCTGTTGTTCAGACCAATCATCTCCCAGAAATCCCATTGCAATAGCAGCAGTAATATTACTTTCTCTTATTTTTTCAGCTTGTTCATCCATGATGACAATTTCACTTGCCGAAACTGCTTCTTCCCCATGAGGTCCATTACTTACAATAATATTAGAAACGTTGTCCATTTTAGCTGCTTTAAGTTGTTCCTCAGAAGGTTCCTCATACCATGCCGGATGGGTTACTTCAATATCTTTGTTTGAATCAATCGTTGCGTCTCTACTAACTTGCTCTACATTATTACTGCAGTCAATTAATCCAAAAGAAAGAAACAACAGTGACATTAACTTTAAGTTCCCTTTATAGAAACTAATTTTTTTCATAATGCCCCCCTATATGTTTAATTAAATGACGAAAACTAGAATCATAAATACAGATTTTATTTGACTTTTCATATCGTTTTAGATGGAAATAGAGATAGGAAAAGATCTTCTTCTGGATTATCTCTAATTACTTATTTTTATTTCTTTTTCTATATTTTAAAAACCGATTGAACGGAGAGGGAAAAGCTCTCCCTATCCGTAACCGGTTACATCAGATGAAACTACTTATTCATAACTTTTTTACTACAGTTGTTAGCCAGTCTTAATATTTATTACAAATCGTTACCGTAAAACCGGCTCTTCTTTTTTAATAAATTCAAGCAACACTTGACTTAATTCTTCCGGACACTCTTCAGCTAATTGATGTCCCCATGGTAGAATCACTTCCTCAACGTTCTCTGCTACTAAGTTCATTTCGCGAGTATTCTCCTCAGCGATAAAATACTTACTGCCTAAGGCCAGCACCGGCATTTTCAACTTGGTCTTAGCTGCCTCTAGGAAAAATTCAGCATCTTGGAACGTAGCACGATATACTTCAAACATAGAACGCAAACCGCCTGGTGCTGAGTAACATCTTACATACTCGTCAATCGCCTCATCACTTACGGCAGTCGGATCGTAGCACTCATGCTTAATGAAGTGAGAATAATATGCTTTTTCTCTACCCGAAATAAGAAGCTCAGGAAAATCACGTACATTATAAAAGTTGATATGCCAAATCCAAGCATTTGTTTTAACATTTTCTGGTGTTAGATGTGACCATTCTTCCAATCCGAATCCCGGTAGAAGCATTTCCTGATAAACTAGTTTTTTCACTCTATTCGGGTATTGTGCTGCTAATGCATACGCAACTGCTGCACCCCAGTCTTCCCCTACAAGGTGGAACGTATCATAACCTAAAGCAGTCATCAGTTGAGCGATATCTTCAGCCATATTTGGCATGTCATATCCAGCTAGAGTACGTCCGGAATCACCAAAACCACGAAGATCTGGTACAATAACCGTGTATTCTGATGACAAATTCGGTACTACATTCCGCCAGTAATAAGATGTTTTCGGTACACCATGTAAAAGAACAATAGGCTCTCCAGATCCGGCTGTGTAATAGTGAAGACGTACTCCGTTAACTGTTTCACGACCATGTGTTACTCTGTTTCCATTGTGATCTTTAATGATTTGTGCCATTTTTTTCGCCTCTTTCTTAATATTTTTTTAACCAATTAATAGATTGTGAACAACTTGTAAACGGTTACGCAAATTAGATTATTACGTCTTTATTACATTCTTTATGTAACCTCTTCTACTAAACTCCTTTCTATTAGGTTTTAATTGCTATATTTGAATTGTATAGGGATCTATTAAAAGTGTCTAATGAGCTTTAGACACCGTATCTCTCTGTTTATGGTCGCTTTCTGTCTAGTTAGACACATCCTTTATTCTTCTAGACAAAAAAGTCACAAGTTTCAAAAAAAAAAATTACTCAATCTGATTTACATTCAATCAACTGGGATCATTCATCTTTCATATTTTACGTCAATAACCGCCTCTATTTCACTTTGTTACCTCGCAACCGCCTTAGACTCTACCAACTACGTAAACAATTAATGAAGTTCTAAACATATTATTCTGCAGAACTAGACTTTTGTAAGCTGCTACTACAAACTGAATAAGCTTTTAAGAGATGGTGTGCTGTCATATAACCCTGATGTACAAGGCTCTAAGCATACGATGAGTTCCTACATCATGGACAGTATATACGTGGAATTGTAAATTTTTACATAGTAAGGTCTAATAACCCTTAGACACTTTAATCTTCCTTTTAAATAGGCTATCTTTTAAATGAAACGAACCATCAATCCATACAGACAAAACAACCATAAATTTCAGAAAAATAAATAAAAATTTAAAACCCAAGCTAATTTAAAATCAACTTGGGTTTAGTAATCTTTCATTATTATTAAGTTATAAGTTCTCTGTAAGTATTCCCTTACCCCACTCCCGCCTTTAAACTCTGCAATTCTACCAACTTATGCTTCGATATCCTTGCCGTCTCCGAATAATTTTTAAAATGAGCCTTATACATCTGACCTACTGTTTCCACTCTAGTCAAGTGATCCAAGTTAATGATATACGACCGATGTACGGTCATAAAACGGGAATCAAGAAGATATTCGTAGCTGGATAATGACTCGTTTGTTTGATATTTATAATGCTCTGTATGAATAATCGATTTCCGGTTAGATTTTTCAATAAATAGGATTTCTGCAGGTGAAAGAAAGGTGATCTGATTGTTTCTTTTAATCATTAAATCTTTATTTGCATAACCTTTTTCAATAGTGATTCGATTTTGATATAATCTGGTTTCCGCACGCTCTAGAGCCATGAATAGTCTTTCTATATCGATCGGTTTGAGAATATAATCAACAGCGCTTACCTCAAACGCACCTAAAGCAAAATTGTCATAACCTGATGTAAAGATTACCTCAAGAGACGGATGAAGTCTTTTGCATATTTTAACTGCCTCCATTCCATTCAAAAAAGGCATTTCAATATCTACTATCGCAATATCTGGTTTTTCATTCATAATTAAGCGAACGAACTCTTCTCCATCTACTGCTTCACCAGCGATTTGAAAGCGTGGAAGATTTTCAATAAAGCACTTTAATAGTTTTCTTGAAGCCTTGTCATCCTCAGCAATTAATACTTTCATTATGAACCCTCCAAGTTCCCAAATATAAACTATATATAAAAAAGCAAGGGAAATGCCCCTTGCTTCTCCTTACGCCCACCACATTTCCGAGATTTCTTCTTTAAATAGGGCTGCTTTTAATAGTGCTATCGCTTTCCCAAGTCCTTCGTCAATCGATGCAAGCGTATCTTCGTGTTCAATTGAGAGGACGTAGTCGTAGCCAACTGCCCGAAGTGCACTGATCATATCGTGCCACGTCTTTGCGTCATGACCATATCCTACCGTTCGAAACGTCCATGAACGATCAAGGACTTGACTATAATGTTTCGTATCTAGGACGCCATTTACACTGATATTCGCTTGATCTAAATACGTATCCTTTGCATGAAAGTGGAAAATAGCTTTTTCACGTCCAAGTTTTTTTATTGCTTCAACTGGGTCAATTCCTTGCCATACGAGATGACTTGGATCAAAGTTTGCCCCAATACTAGGGCCCACTTGCTCCCTTAATTTCAGCAATGTTTCTGGATTATAGACAACAAAGCCAGGATGCATCTCAAAGGCAATTTGGTTGATTCCATGTGATTCGGCGAATGCTGCTTCTTTTTTCCAATATGGAATAACAACCTCATTCCACTGCCATTCAAGCATTTCGCTATATTCAGGCGGCCATGAACAAGTAACCCAGTTCGGGAACTTTGCATCTTTGTGATCACCTGGACAACCGGAAAATCCATTTACAACGGGTACTTCTAAACGTTCTGCTAATAAAACGGTTTTTCGCCATGACTCATGGGATTCATTTGCAAACTTCCTGTTAGGATGAAGTGGGTTGCCATGGAAGCTCAACCCGCTAATGCTAAGGCCTCTTGCTTCAATAGCTTTTTTATATTCGTTTAATTTCGTAGAGTTATCTAGTAATTCTGCTGGATTACAATGATTTGTCCCAGGGTAGGTTCCAGTACCTAACTCGACTGTTTCTATCCCCATTTCAGCAACTTTATCTAGCATTTCTTCAAAAGGTAGATTTTGATAGAGGACGGTAAAGACTCCTAATCTCACGACTTGACCTCCTGTACTACGTTCACTTTTACCCACTTTTGGTTTGTATGACTCTCTAGAATCGCATCTGTAATACACATGGAAAGGTGGCCATCTGCAAATGTCGCAAAGTTCGTTTGATCTTTTAATGGATCTTTTCCTTCACGAATAAAAGTATAGAAGTTTTTCATCTTGTTTTTTAACGCATCAGGCCAGCCCTCGTTATGACCACCTGGATGATGAATCGAGTCCCTCGCTTCATTACTAAACAAAGCTGGATCTGCTAAAAGAGTTTCATTTGCGCGGCCACGATGCCCAATCCATAGCTTCTCTGGTTCTTCCTGATTCCAATAAGCGGAACTTTTGCTTCCGTTAATTTCAAAGCTTAATCGATTTTTACGTCCTGCACTTACTTGCGATACAGTAAAGACACCGCTTGTACCGTCATCAAAGCGAATGAGAACGGATGCATAGTCCTCTGTGTTGATTGATACCTCTTCATACTGTTGATCCGCCGTCTCTTGAGCTCCGAACGTAGCCACATTTCCGATAGCTTTCTTTCTTACTGGGATAATGGTTGCTAAATCGGCGAATACTTCAACAATTTGCTTACCTGTTACATATTGAACCGTATCGCACCAATGCGATCCAATATCGGCGATCGCACGCGACTTCCCACCTGCTTCTGGTGCTAATCGCCAGTTATAATCTGTTTCATATAAAAGCCAGTCTTGCAAATAGCTTCCGTGAACAAGATTTACTTTCCCTAATTCATTGTTTTTAATCATCGTTTCTAATTGCTTTAAAATAGGGAATTGGCGATAGTTAAAGTTAACCCCGTTAACAACACCATGCTCTTTAGCTAACTCTAGCAATTCTCTTGATTCTTCACTTGACATCGCTAACGGTTTTTCTGATAAAACATGTTTACCTGCTAAAATAATCTCTTTATTTATCGCAAAATGCAGATGATTTGGTGTACAATTGTGTACAACTTGAATCTCTTCATCGCGCAGCAGTTCCTTGTAATCTCCGTATGCTTTTGGAATGCCTAACTCAGCAGCTTTTTGTTCAGCCACCTCAAGGCTCGATTCTGCTAGTCCTACTACCTCAACAAATCCTAATCGTCTGACCGCTTCAATGTGAGTTGGTCCTATAAATCCTGTTCCAATGACACCTACTTTGATTTTATTCATACTAACTCACCTCTCCTATCCTTTTGAAAACTGTTTTTAATGTTTCTTTGCTTTGCGTCCAAACGCTACTGCTAAAATAATAATCAAGCCACTAACCATCATTTGCTGACTGACATCTAAGCCCATAATGATTAAGCCATTATTAATCGTTCCAATTAAAATTGAACCAAAAATCGTTCCAACCACTGTTCCAACTCCGCCGAATAGACTCGTACCACCAAGAATAACAGCAGCAATAACAGAAAGCTCTGCCCCTTCACCGAATGTAAAACGACCGGCCTCAAGTCTACCAGCATATAACATACCAGCAAAACCAGCCATCATCCCTGAAGATACTAAAGCGATTAGTTTGACACGAGCTGTATTGATCCCTGAGAATCTAGCTGCGCTTTCATTTCCTCCTGTTGCTAGAGTTTGTCTGCCAAATGTTGTTTTTCTTAACACAATATGACCGAAGACCGCTATTATAATCGTCCATACAAAAAGCATCGGAATTGGTCCTAAGCTTCCAGAACCAAATAAGAAAATAAATGTTTCGTTTAAGATTGGTACAGGAGATGTTCCTGTAATCCACATCGCAATCCCTTTCACAATAATCATCATTCCGAGCGTTACGAGGAATGATGGAATTAATACTTTCGTAACAAGAAGTCCATTAATTAAACCAATAATCGCCCCTGTTCCAAGTCCAGCAAGGATTCCACCGACGACACCAAATGACTGAATAGCTAATGCGGCTGTTAAGGAAGATAAGGCTGCAATCGAACCAACAGATAAATCAATTTCAGCAGTTGAGATAACGAATGTCACCGCTACAGCCATAATCGAAATCATTGCAGTTTGTCTAACTATATTTAAAAGGTTATTTGTCGTTAAAAATCCATAATCATAAAGCGTAATTGAGAATGTGATAAAAACTCCGATAAAAGCTATATAGACAATATAACTTCGCCAATCAAAGGCAGGACGTTTTGTTGCAGTTGTAGTAGTATTAATGATTTTGGATTGCATGTTCTAAATCCTCCTCTGATTTAATATCCTCACGCGATAATTCGCTTGTTACCTTGCCATTCTTTAAAGTAATAATTCTATCTGAAACAGCTAAAAGCTCTGCTAGTTCAGAAGAAATGACAATAACGGCTTTTCCCTGATCAGCTAACTCACGAATAATTTCAATAATCTCGGATTTTGAACCAATATCAACTCCATTTGTCGGTTCATCAAGGATTAATATATTAGGTTCGTTTGCTAACCATTTTGCAAGAACAATTTTTTGCTGATTGCCACCTGATAAGAGATTGGTAGACTTATAGATACTATCCGTTTTAATATTTAACTTTTCAACGAACTGCTCCGATACTTGATCTACTTTCTTCTTATTAATAAACCCAGATTTCGATACTTTGCTTAAGATTGGGTAAATGATATTTTCTTTTACTTCGTGGGTCAGTACTAATCCTTGTACTCGTCGATCTTCTGGAACTAACGCAATCCCAGCGCGAATGGCGTCTTGCGGCTGTTTTATTCTGACAGTTTGACAATCAACAAGGACCTCGCCAGATGTAATTGGATTGATACCAAATATCGCTTGCGCTAGTTCTGTCCGGCCGCTTCCCATTAAACCAGCAATACCAAGAATTTCTCCTTTATATACATGGAGATCTACTCCATTTACTTTCGATCCTGAATGTAAGGCCTTCGTTTCTAACATCACTTCTTCTTTTGAATATGAACGAGGCTTCCAACCAAAGCTTGACTCCATCGATTTACCAACGATATGTTGAACAAGTTCTTCCATGGTTAAATCAGCTGTTGGGCTAGTAATCACAAATTTGCCATCCCGCAGTACAGTTATGCGGTCCGATACTTGAAAGATTTCATCCATTCTGTGTGAAATATATATGATTGACATACCTTCTGACTTTAATGTCTCAATTAACTCAAACAATGTTTCGGTTTCATTTTTCGATAAGGTTGCGGTTGGCTCATCCATAATTAAGATACTTGCCTTTTGAGCAAGGGCCTTGGCAATTTCAGTCATTTGCCAAAAGCCGACACTTAGATTTTCAATTAACATATCTGGACTAATGTTTACATTTAATTGCTTTAACAAGTCTTCTGTTTTTACGTACATTGCTTTTTCATCTAAAAACCCGTTGCTTTTCTTTAATTCACGATTTAAGAAAATGTTTTGTTTCACCGTTAAGGAAGGGATTACACTAAATTCCTGAAAAATCATCGCTACACCGTTTTCTTGTGCATCTTGTGGCTTTTCAATCTCTACCTCTTTGTCATTAATGACAATTTTCCCGCTATCTTTCTGATAGACACCCGTTAGAATTTTCATTAACGTTGACTTTCCAGCTCCATTCCCACCCATTAGTGCATGAACTTCGCCTTTTTCTAACTCAAATTCAACATGATCAAGTACATTTATCCCATTAAAAGATTTTGATATTTCAGACATTCGTAGTGCTAGCTTTGTCATAAAATCACCCTTTGTTTAAAGGGGGTAACGAATTACCCCCTTCATTGTAATTAAGGAGTTGTAACTGCTAATTTGTTTACTTTTACCCACTCGCTTTTTTCAGCAGATTCCAAGATTGCATCACTAATCACACAAATTTGGTATCCATCATCAAAGTTAGGGTAAACCTCTGTGTCCTCAGCGATGGCTTTGATAAAATCATACACTTCAATAATTTTCGTGTCTCCATAGCCAATACCGAGGGCAGGAATCGGCCACAGTCCTTCTCCGTATGGATGTGCCGGACCTGTGTATACCGTTCTAAATCCTTTGCGGTCTGCTGGGTCATCGGCAAAGAAAACTTGTAATTCATCGCGACGCTCATAGTTAAAAATAAGTGAACCTTTCTCCCCGTGAATTTCAAATGTAAGGAAGTTGTTTCTTCCGTGAGCGTTACGAGTTGCTTCAATACTTCCAACGGCTCCATTTTCAAATTTTAAAAGTGTCATTAACTCATCATCAACATCAACTTGTCCTTTTGGTACATCTCCCGCTGACTTTACGGTTCCTAATTTATCAACACCGCCCGTTTGGATCGGTCTTTCTTTTACCCATGTTTGTGTATGTGCCATTACATCAGTGATCTCACCAACTAAATATCTTGCAAAATCAACGACATGTGTCCCGATATCTCCTAATGCACCAGAACCAGCAATGTCTTTTTTAAATCTCCAAGAAAGTGGAGAATTCGGGTCTGCAGACCAATCTTGCAGATACGTTCCACGGAAGTTTAATACTTTTCCGATCGCACCTTCTTCAATATATTTTTTCGCAAGGGCAACAGCAGGTGTTCTGCGGTAGTTAAATGCAACCATATGCTTAACTCCTGCTTCTTTGACCGCATCGAGCATCGTTTTCGCCTCAGCTGCATTACGAGCTAATGGCTTTTCTGAAATAATATGTTTTCCTGCTTTTGCTGCTGCAATCGCAATCTCTGCATGAGAATCATTCGGAGTTACGATATCAACGATGTCAATATCAGGGTTATTGATAATATCCATCCAATTACTTGTATATTCATCATATCCCAGTCTAGCCGCTGCGTCTTTTGCTAACTCTTCTGTTACATCCGCCACCATTTTGCGATGTGTCAGTCCTGGAGCTGGCCAGAAATACATTGGCATCCCCGCATATGCTAGTGAATGTGCTTTTGCCATAAATCCTGCACCGATTAAACCTACGTTATATGTTTTCATTTTGAAATTCCTCCTCTAAATGTCTCATTATTTGTTATTATTGAATGCATCTTGAACTTCTTGTGGAGCTGGTGTCGAATAAACCATCTCCCATGCGTCAAGGATATTTTCTTGTGTTACAGTTAAAGCCGGTACTGCTACATAAGATGGCGTTTCTTTCCCTAATAATGCGTAACCCGCTAAGATGGCTTCTGCGACCCCTTGGTCAAAAGGAAGTTGAGCTCCTAATCCTTTAATCGAACCTCCCCTTGCAATATTCAAGGCAACATTTGCACCTAAATCAATGGTCGTAATGACCAAATCTTCTCTACCTGCTGTTCTAGCAGCAGCTAAAATTCCTTCCGAAGGTACATCCCACACTCCAAAAATTCCGTCTAACTCAGGATTTGTCGTAAGCATGGCTGAAGCGACCTGCAATCCATCATCAGGACACTAATTCCACTACGGGCAACAATTTCAATGTTTGGATACTTTTCTTGAATGGTAGCCTCAAATGCCTCCGTTCTTTGCTTTGTTACAAAGAAATCTGCATCATGATATACGATACCGATCTTCCCTTCTCCACCAAGCTCTTCTGCCATCACTTCAGCAGCAGCAATTCCATTTCCATAGTTATCTGCGGAAACAACGCTTACATAATGCTCACCATGATTTAAATTACTTGGTACATTATCCATAAATATTAAGTGAATCCCTTGTTCAGCTGCCCTTCTAAATGCAGAAGAAGTGGAAACAGGATCTGTTGGAATACTAACAATAATATCAGGGTTCCTTGCCATTACTGTTTCAAGGTCGGACACTTGCTTCTCTGCGCTAAATTGCGCGTCCGTCACGGTAATGACTTCAATTCCCATTTTCTCAAAAGTCGTCTTCAACCCGTTTATTTGTGCATTCGACCAGTCATTTCCTGCGTAGTGCATAACGAGTGCCGCTGAATAGTTTCCTTCTCTAATCTTCTCAATGTCTTCGGCTGTAAGCTCAAGTGTGCTAGCTGATACAGCTGTCTCTCCATGGGGTCCTTCACTTTGAATAACGGCATCCGCATCAATACTTGGGTTAATTCTAATTGGCTCTAATTTAGCTTCTTCTGTTATTTCAGAGGTGTTAGGTGTTTGTCGTTCGTCACTACTGTTTGATGTGCCTTCAGTGTTACAGCCAACTAAAACAAACATTCCTGCTGCTAGGGAAGCGATTGCTAACTTTTTAAACTTTTTCATAAAAATTCCCCCAATTGTTCATTAGTTTTATTTATAAAATTTCTTTAAGAAATCTAAACTAATTTCTGCACCTTTCTTTGGATTATCGTAACTATCTAATTCCACCGTTACCCATCCGTCATAATTCATTACTTGAAGCGCTTCAATTACTCCTTGTAAGTTTTGCTCTCCCTCACCTAATGGCAGGAAGTCTCCACCTTTTAAATCTTTTAAGTGAACGTAAGGAATACGATCCTTATATTTTTTAATAAATTCAATCGGATCTCCGCCGCCAGCTTCAATGTGGGCTGTATCCGGGCAAAAGTTAATCGATGTAAATTGTGCAATTTTCTCGACCTGCTCTGGAGACTCTCCCAAAGAACCTAAATGCGGATGATAGCTCGCAACTAACCCATTTGCTTTCGCAATCTCACTTACTCGTTCTAGAGCTTGCCCTAACTTTTCATAGTCGCTTTCTAAAATTCCTGTACTTCTTAGCGCTCCCCCGCCAACGACTAAATGCTCTGCGCCAAATTCAGCAGCAAGACTTGCGGCCTTTTCAATTTTTGCTAGCTCTTCCTCGAGGATTTCATCGAAAATAAAGTTTCCTCCAGAATAAACACCAATCAACTTTAGCTTTAAAGAGTCCATCAATGTTTGAAACTCTTCTTTCTTATTTTCATATTGCATCAGATTTCCATCGAAAATTTCAAGGCCTTGATATCCTACACTGGAAAGATCCTCTAATGCTTTTTCCGTTGAACCATTTGTTAAATAATAACCATCTTTAATTGATGTAACTCCTGCCGGGTGACCAACAACGCCACCCCATGTATTTGTTTGGTATCCTAGTTTCATATTTTCTCCTCCAATTCAAATTAAGTAATTTGTACAGTTTTCAAAGATTCGATTGCTTGCATCACCCCACTTAAAGAATGTAAAGGATTACAATTTAAACAGTAAAAATATAATAATCCCACTTAAAAATAGGTGTAATTTGTAATGGATTACATTTTATCAAACTAAAATTCCCTGTTAACTTGGAATAGCAGAATGATTGTGTTTATTTTTTGTAAAGGATTACATTTTATCAGACCTTTTCACGCAAGAATTTCTGATTATAAGCTTGTCATCTAAAATAAATTGACTTCTAATAATCTTTTTATTTTTCATCAGCTTGATAAGCAGATCCATCGCTTTGTTCCCAATTTCAAAAGCTGGTTGAGCAATCGTCGTAAGCTCTGGTTCGACAATTGTTGAAAACTTGATATTATCAAATCCTATGACTGAGATATCAGCAGGAACTCGAAAATGTTTAGACTTGATTGCCTTAATGGCCCCAAGTGCCATTTCGTCATTAGCGGCAAACACTCCAGTGGGAAGCTGATTTAGAGCCAGCAACTTATTCATTACATTAAAGCCACTTTCATAAGTAAAATCCCCTTCTTGAATAAGTACCGGATCAACGGTTACATTATATTGGGACAATGCTTGATAATATCCCTTTAGCCGATCCTGTCCGAGAACGCTGGCAGTTGGTCCTGATATACAGGCTATTTGTCTATGTCCCAATTGAATCAAATATTCGGTCGCTTTTCTTGCAGCACTGATATTATCAATTGATACTGTTGGAATATTTGAACCTTCTATATATTCACAAGCTAGAACGACGGGATATTGATTTTCTACTATATTTACAAGTTCTGAATTCATTACTGTTAAAAAAATCATGCCGTCTGCTTTTTTCTGTCTAAGAAGATCTACATAACCACTCTCTAACTCTAAGTCATTGGTTGTATCTTTTAATAAAACTTGATAACCATTTGCGGCTGCAACATATTCGATCCCTCTAAGAACCTTCGAGAAAAATGGATTTGAAATATCTGGAACAACGACAATGACTGTCTTTGTTTCTAGCGTTCGTAACTGGCGGGCTAATATATTGGGATGGTAATCTAAATCTTTGATCGCTTCCAAAACCCTTCCCATTGTTTCTTCCCTAACAGTATGGGGACTGCTTAACACCCTTGAAACTGTTGCAGTAGAAACATTAGCCCTTTTGGCTACATCAATGATTCTAACCATTTTTTGTTCTCTCATTTCTTTTTTTAAACTTTATGCTTGCATTGTAAACGTATTCAGAATCAGTGTCTAATTCGCTTCAGGCACCATTTTATCAATTTCGGTAGCGCTTACTTTTAATTCAGACACGAATTTCACTCAGTCAGACAAAATAATCACAAATTATGAGAATTTTAAAGCCCGTAATCAACTTTTGTCGATTACGGGCTTGCTAGTCTACCGTATGTTCTCTTAAGTTAGAGGCTGACCCTCTCGTCTATCTCCATAAATTTTGCGCACATAGCCACTTGGGATTTCATTTCTAATTAGATACAGATTTTGAATGTTGTAATTCTACTAATTTTTGCTTTGAAACCCTTGCTGTTTCGTGATAGTTTTTGAAATAAGCCTTATACATTCGACCAGCTGTTTCTACTCTTGTTAATTGATCTAGATTTATAAGATAAGACCTATGTGTTGTCATAAAACGGGGCCCTAGAACGTTTTCGTAAGTCACTAATGGCTCATTTGTTTCATATTTTTGATCGTTCGTATGAATAACCGTTTTCCTGTCCAATTTTTCAATAAATAGAATCTCTTCAGGTGCAAGAAAAGTAATTTGATTGTTTCTTTTTATCATGATATCTTTATTTTTTGAAGCATTTTCACTTGTTATTCCGCTTTGATATAACCTTTTTTCCACTCTTTCTAAAGCTGTATACAGTCTATCCCTTTTGATCGGTTTAACAATATAATCAACAGCGCTGACGTCAAAAGCTTCTAAAGCATATTGATCATGTCCTGTTGTAAAAATAACTTCTAATGAGGGAAATAGCTTTTTGCAGGATTTAACTGCTTCTAGTCCATTCAATAAAGGCATATCAATATCAACTAAGGCAATATCTGGTTTGTTCTCCATGACAGAGCGGATTAATTCTTCTCCATCAGCTGCTTCAGCAATAACTTGAAACTGTGGAAGCATTTCGATAAAGCACTTTAATAGTTTTCTTGAAGCCTCATCATCCTCAGCAATCAATATTTTCATTTGTAAGTACCCTCCAATAGAAAATTAACCTATTACTTTTTATGAACGTTATAAGGAAAACTATGAAAAAAGATTTTTTCTATATATTAATCGCAGTATTTATTTTAGTAAATAAGGAAGAGCGTTCCATGTTATTTATACTTCTCCTATTAATTGTACTAATTACTCTAGATACTTGGCATATTTTAATGTACGTTGAATAAGTTCGGGAGCATCCTCATTGTAAACAAGCCTCCAAGCGTCTAAAAGATTTTCTTTTGTTACTCTTAGAGCTGGAACAGCCACATAAGGTGGTGTTTGTTTTTTAAGAAGTGCATACCCTGCCAATATTGCTTCTGCAACACCTTGTTGATATGGAAGCTGGGCACCCACTCCTTTTATGCTTCCATCCTTAGCTATTTCTAGTGCAGCATTAAAGCCTAAGTCAATCGTCGTGATGACCAAATCACTTTTTCCTACAGCTTCATTTGACTTCATAGCTCCTTTTGCAGGTACATCCCATACAACGAACATTCCATTCATGTCAGGGTTTTTTCTAATCATATCAACAGCCACTTTTTCTCCATCGCTTGGTTCAGTGATACCTGCACGTGCGACTATTTCAATACTGGGAAATCTCTGCTTAATCGTCTCTACAAAACCTTCTGTTCTTTGATTTGTTGCAAACAAATCAGCATTGTAATTGATCATGCCAACCTTCCCTTTTCCTCCTAATTCTTGACCCATAATATGAGCTGCCTCTATACCATTGCCAAAGTTATCAGCAGATACGATGCTAACATAATCTTTAACATGCTCTAGCCCCTTTGGAACATTGTCCATAAATACTAGCTTTACGCCTGCATTAGCAGCCTTTTTATAAACACTTGCGGTAAAGATTGGGTCTACTGGAATACTTACAATGATATCTGGCTTTTCAATCAAAATGGTCTCAATGTCTTCAACTTGCTTTTCCCATTTAAATTGTGCATCCGTTACAGCAATTACCTCAACCCCCATTTTCTCAAAAGTTGAAGTTATACCTGCAATTTGAGACTTTGACCAATCATTGTCAGCATAGTGCATTGATATAGCCGCCCTATACTTCTTTTCCTTAATTTTTTTTAGCTCTGTTAAAGTTAATTGAAGCGTCTTTGCAGAAACAGCCTCTTCTCCATACGGGCCTGTACTTAATATCCTATGATGCGGAATATTTTGTGTAATCGTATTGTTTAATGTCTCATTTACAGTATTCAAAAAATCTTTAACATGAATTGGTTTTGACAAATAGTTATCAAACCCCTTGTCCAAAGTATGTTGAATATCTTTAGGCATCGCATTTGCACTAACAGCAATAACAGCGATCCCTTTTGTTTGTTCCTTTGCTTTTAATATATCAAACACTGCATAACCACTCATATCCGGGAGATTTAGATCAAGCAATATTAGATCTACTTTTTCTAAAGCAGCCTTTTCTATCCCTTTTTTCCCGTTGTTAGCTGTTAACAGTGTATAGGAAGGATGAGATTTAATAATGTTTTTGACTAAGTTCAGATTAGATTCATTATCTTCAATATATAATAATCGATAGTGTTCTGACCTTCCCTCTACTTTCTTAACCAATTCTACTTCGTCTTCCCAGCGTATAACAGGCTTTAAATCTTTGGGGACAGGCAGGCTAAAACAAAAGTCACTGCCTTGTCCCTTTTTACTTCTTACACTTATTTCGCCGCCCATTTGTTGCACAAGCTGCTTAACTATAGCCAAACCAATTCCTGTTCCCTCTTCCTTTGCACCTTCCACTCGGTAAAACGGAACAAATATTTTGTGATATTCTTCAACTGAAAAACCAACACCCGTATCAACAATATGAACAAATTGACTGTCTCCTTCCAAATAACTGTTGATCATGATGTTTCCATTTTGAAGATTATATTTAATGGCATTTTCTAAAAGGTTAAGGAGTATTTGCCTCAGTCGAACAGGATCAGCTAGAACGACCATTTCACGCTGTGAATCTAGTTGTTTTTGAATATGAATATTATTCTTTTTAGCGAGTGGTTCAACTATATTGATACATTCATCAATAATGTTTAAAAGAGGGACCTCTTCTATCGAAATTTTTATTTTACCAGTTTCAATTCTCGATAAATCTAATACTTCATTAATTAAATTTAATAAATGACCTCCCCCTTTTAAGATCTCTTGCACATAATCCCGTTGTTGGTCATTTAAAGAGTCATCAAGTTCTAATAACTGCGCAAAACCAAAAATCCCATTTAACGGTGTGCGCAATTCATGACTCATTTTAGAAAGAAAGTCCGATTTAGCACTATTTGCTTTTACAGCCTCTTCTTTTGCTTGTATGTAGGTGTTCTCCATTTCTTTTCTTTCTGTAATATCAGAAATACTTACAAGTGAGGCGCGATCACTATGATCACGTATTGTAAGAGGTTTTGAGTTAACTGAAAGCCATTTAATTTGATTATTTTTGTTGTCCTTTACTCCAACAATCGAGTTATGGAAGGAAATGCCCTTCTCTAGTGTCTTTACTCCAGGTAGTTCAGAATAAGGTAAATGGGATCCATCCTCTGCTACATATTCTACTTCCGTCCACCCATATGTATAATCACCTTTTAAGCCGATCATTTTTTGAAAGTTATCATTTAAAGCGGTGATTTTACCATCTTTTTCAATTATGATAACTGCTTCTGACATCGTTTGAAGAACGTCTTCATATAATGAGTTTGTATAGACTTGCTCATCTTCTATAGATGGTTTGTTACTTTGGATGAAAGTGCATATAACTTCGACTATCTCACCATTATTAAATAAAGGTGCTAAAAAAGCTGCGTAATCTTTGCCTTGTAATTTTGTTTCATATTGAATAAATTGACCTTTCCAAGCCTGGTAGCAATACTTGTTTATTATACCGGACAATTTGCTAGGTAATATATCTTCTAGTTTCTTTCCATTCACATCTTCTTGGTTAAATCCCCAATTGTAGAGCAAAAGACCATCACAATACGTAAAAATAAAGGTGTTCTTTCTTTTGGTGAATTTACAAACCAGTCCCCTTTTAGTAACACTTACTGGCGTCGTATTAGAGATAGAGTCAGACATTCATTTCCCTCCTAATCTACGGTGTTAGAGGCCGCACAAAATTATCTGTGCTTTTATTCTTTTTGAAAATAATATATAAGTAAACCTAATCTGTATAAAAAATTGCTGATTAAAATTCCTTGAGTTCCATTAACCCCATCACTGTTCTGAACAAGGGTTATCAGGTTTTAAATAATGATCTACTATACTAGACAGCTAATCCAATTTATTCCTTCCTTACATTCCGACGAATCCGCCTCACAATCTAGCCCTTATACAACACTTCGTTTTAAGGATTGATGTGATGTTTCATTATTTTATGAGTTCTCCCTACTAGCCGTCAAGGTTAGGAAGTCTTTTTTCTTACCAAATGTCCACCCTTTACTTTAAGTAAATAAATCTTATAAAAGTCTTACATAACATTTACGAGGGACTATTTCATTCAAATCAATTAATGATTTTTGGAGTGTACCTACTCCTGACTTACTTTTAATTTCAATTGCACCTTGATGAATATCTATAATTCGTTTCCTGTTCCCTTTTCTTTGGTTGCATAAAAAGGTTGGAATAACTTTTTTTGTCTTTCTTCTGATAGTCCAATTCCTTTATTTATAAATTGTATTAACACTTTTTCATTCTTTATTTCCTTTAACAATATATTAATACCAATAAATTATTACATTACAAATTGGGAAGACTAGGAGAAATATTAAATTCAAAGAAGAAAAGATGATTACAATGAATAATCAAAAATATATGTATGATGAAGTGTTAAAAAAACTAACTAATTGTGATGATCTTGTTAAAAGGTCGTTTCCTGAACTGGATATCAATATACTGTATATCGGTCACTTAGTAGGTACAGAAGAACTTGACCAAGACGTCTTAACACCTATAGCCCAAATAAAAAAGGACGAGGTTATTCATTTATTAGGTCGTTCTCAATATCAAAGTTGTGATGATTCAAGTAAGGTCATAAAAGGAATACTAGCAGGTAAAGCAGCTATATTTCATAAAAAAAACCAGTCTTACTTAATAGATATTTATGTCCCAAAAACACGTGCCGTGACAGCAGCTGAAATTGAGACAAGTATTGTTGGACCAAGAGAAGCTTTTGTTGAATCAATCGAAATAAATTTATCCTGTATAAGAAGACGTATTCAATCAGAGAAATTGAAAGTAGTTGATCTTCAGGTCGGCTCTCTAACAAATACTAAAATCAATCTTGTCTATATTGAGGGATTAGCTCCTAGAGATGTGATTAAGCAAGTAGGAGAAAAAATTAAACACTTAAAGATTACCGGTGTTCAAGATATCCATATGCTATTGGAACATATCGATGACAATCCTTATTCTTTATTTCCACAGTTATTGACAACTGAGCGTCCCGATGTCGCCGCATCTAAATTATTAGAAGGAAAAGTGATTGGGTTATTCGACGGTAGCCCTTATGCCTTCACAGCTCCAACAACATTTTGGGAATTTTTTCAGTCACCAGATGATTATAACCGAGGTTGGGTTTTTGGGACTTTTTCCCGAGTTTTACGTTTCATCGCACTAATAATAATGACAAATTTAACTGCCTTGTATGTAGCACTCGTCTCGTTTCATTACGAAATGATACCTGTTGATTTGCTAAAGAGCTTGTTAGAGTCACGTTCGAAGGTGCCTTTCCCTCCCATCTACGAAGCCATCATTATAGAATTTATTGTAGAGTTACTTCGGGAAGCAGGCGCTAGATTACCGACTAAAATAGGCCAAACAATTGGAATCGTAGGGGGCATCGTTATTGGTACAGCCTCTGTCCAAGCAGGATTTACAAGTAACATTCTTATTGTAATCGTTGCTATCTCCGCGATGGCTTCCTATGTTATTCCTCATGTTATTATGAGCGCTTCCCTCCGAATGGCTAGGTTTGGACTTATATTATTAGCTGGACTGTTAGGAAACTTTGGTCTAATTACTGGATTAATTATATTTCTTATTCATCTGTCAAGAAGAACAAGCTTTGATACTTCTTTCGTAATACCAAAAGCTCCATTTTCAGATTGGAGAGATACATTTATACGAGTGCCACTAAGAGCGTTGAATAATAAACCAAGTCAAACGAACGATAAATAAAGGAATACATCAAATAAGTGTAGGGAGTTAGTGTATGTCTGAACGATTCCATCCGATATTCTTTTTTTTCTTAGTTTATATGACTCAATCTGGGCTTATCTTATTTAGTTTACCGCGAGTTACTGCTGAAACCTTTGGTACAAATGGTTGGCTAGCGATTTTAATCATAGCCATGGCTGTATTTGTCATCCTATTTGTTATCCATTTCATTTACAATTGGAGTCATGGAATTTCGATCTACACACTAATAGAAGAAATGCTACCTAAACAACTATATAACATGGTTTACATTCTACTTAGTTTGTTTTGGACACTGCTAGCTTTTATGATCGCCAAAAAATACGCTTATCTTGTTAAATTTCTATACTATCCATTAACGAATATCCATTTGTTAATGCTGATCATAACCATTCTTATTTACTATTTGGTCACAAGCGGTATTCAAAGCATTGTAAGAATGACCACTTTTTTATTTTTTTTAACGATATGGATGGTTCTGATGTTAGTGTTCTTTATACCAGAATTTGAATTTGTTCGTCTTACTTCATACATTTTTCAATATAAAGGTGACTTGTTAACAGGAAGTCTCGAGATCTATTCAGCGTTTTTAGGTTTCGAGCTTATGATGTTCTTCTGGCACCATGCTGAGAAATCACCTAAGGTAATGAAATATATTTATTTAGGTAATTTATATACAACATTTATATACTTAGCCGTCACTTTACTTTGCTACGGAACTAATAGCTTTGAGCAACTAACACATACAGTGTACCCATTAATCCATTTATTACGGTATCTTCAGTTGCCATTTATTGAACGGTTGGATAGCTTATACTTTTTGTTCTTTCTCATGAAAATACTTGTTACATCTACTATGTACTTATATGTTTCAATACAAATGTTGTCACGTGTTAATAAATCTATTCAACCTTATTATATCCCTATTGTTTTAGCGGTAATTGGATTCTGTAGTACATACCCGTTTGTAACTAGATTTGAAATTGATTATTGGTTGACTAATATGGCGTTTGTTCAAACGCTCATTTCTATCGCTCTCCCATTGTTTCTTTTTACCTATTTACTTTCCAAAAGGAGAAAAAGTTATGGATAAGAAAATGATCATCTTATTATACGTTTGTTCTATCCTGCTTATGATGGGATGTCAAGACGAACAAATAATAGAAGAATTGGGCTTAATTCATACAATTGGATATGACAGAGCTGAGTCTGAGGCGGATGAAGAGAAACTATTACTAGTGACTGTATCATACCCTCTATACCATAAAGAAGGATTACCAAGACAGACAATTTCATCTACTTCTGAAACGAGTAAGGAAGCTAGAATGCTTCTTTCGAGACAGACAGATAAGCATCTAGTTTCAGGACAACTTCGCAGTGTTTTAATCGGTAAAGAACTTGCTAATGAAGGTTTTTGGGATGTAATTGATACTCTTAAAAGAGATCCTAATATAGGAACAAGAGTCAAGATCTCTATTGTTGATGGTCGAGCGCATGATTTATTGACAAAAAAGTATCCCTACTTTCCAGAATTGGACAATGCAATTAATTCATTGTTGGATAAAGAATCAAAATTGAATACGATTCCAGAAATTAATTTACAACGATTTGTTAAAGATCTTTTAGATGACGGAGTTGCCCCTATAGCTCCAATAATATCAATAGGGGAAGCAGGTATGATTACGGACGGAGTAGCCCTGCTAAGAAACGATAAGTATATAACGAATTTGGACCCCTTTCAATCACGTATCCTTTTTTTAATGCTAGGAGATTTTAAACAAGGAGATCTAAGTATAAAACTCAATAATCAAAAAGCTTTATTTAGTACTCTTACGAACAAAAGAAAGATTTCAGTGAATACTGACAATCCAAAGAAAATCGATGTGACAGTAGATATTAAATTTGGTGGATATTTATTAGAGTATCAAGGTGATAAAGATTTATTTAAAGAAGTAGAGATACATAAATTAGAAAAAGAGATTGCAGCCTATATTGCTAACGAAGTCGACTCAATTATTTCTATTATGCAAGAACACAAAATCGATAATCTAGGAATTGGGCAATATATACGGAACGACCTACCATTTGAGGAATGGGAAAATTTAAATTGGCCAGAATCAATCTCAAATATTGAGATTCACCCTAAGATAACAGTTGATATTTCAGATATTGGATTATTTAGTAAATAAGTATTTTAAAAATGCAAAAAACAAATAACTATTTAATAAATTAACCAATAATTACACTTATATCTAGTCACTCCCTTAGTCTGTAGAGATGCCCACACCAAAGGTGGTCGCCTCAGAATCGTTGTACTGCAATTGTATTCTTAATAGTTCAATTTATTGAAAGTGCATGGATAGCAACCCTCTTTTTGAGTGTCTTGTGTCTTGTGTCATTACATAATTTTGTTCATATCTTGCAAACTCTTATTTTAAAACTTAAACTCCTGGACTATGCACAGCAATTGGGCTTGTTACCCCATATAATTTATCTTTTCTACATATTAATGTAATGCTTTAGCTCTTTATTATTGCACAGCAAGAGTCAAATATGAAAAAACGACCACTTTAGTGATCGCGTTTAAATATATATTCTTAACTAGTATGATTGATCTGCGTTGCAAATGAATTTCATTAAACAAACACTTACAAATCGTATGGATGTTAAGTTGCTTTTGGTATAGGAAAAGTAATGGTAAATGTCGTCCCAACTCCAACCTTACTATCTACATGTATTGTACCTTCATGTTTTTCAATTATTTGATAGCAAACCATAAGACCAAGACCTGTCCCTTTTTCTTTTGTAGTATAAAATGGTTCCCCTATTTTCATTAATAATTCTTGAGGAATACCTGCCCCTTGGTCAATAACTCGAACTTGTATATGATCACTCACTTTATCTATTATTATCCTTATCTCTCCGTTATTCTCCATTGCATCAATTGCATTTTTAATTAAGTTTATAAAAACTTGCTTGATTTTAGTGGATTCACAATTAATATCTATTTCTGTATTCGTACTTGTTATTATGATTTCAATGCACTTCATATTTGCTTGGGACGTTAATAATAATCTAACTTCCTCTATAAGATTAACAATGTTATGGCTTTTCTTGTTATCAGAATGGGGCTTTGCTAATGTTAATAATTAACTTGAGATTTGTTCGATTCTAGAAAGTTCATCTTCAATAACCCTGTAATACAGTTCTTGGCCGTTATCTTCACTCTCTTTTAATATTTTGAAAAAGCCCTTAATGGCAGTCAATGGATTTCGAAGTTCATGTGCAATACTTGCAGCAAGTTCACCTGCTATATTCATCTTTTCCGAACGTACAATTAATTGCTCGTTTTCCTTCTCATGAGTAATATCAACAAATGAATGCAAGATTGCTTTCTCTTCTTCAAAGGAAACTTTAATAGAGTTTACTAAGTAAAACTTCTTTTTGTCATTAGTAGTAAAATGAAACTCCTTCTGATTATTATCAGGAGAATCCCTAAAGTTTTGATCAAACTTTTCAAAAAATAATTGAAGAACAGGCTCCTTTTCATTCACCATAAATTGCTTTTGAGCGATCTCATTTGCCAAAAGTACGTACGTATCCAGTCGAATGATAATAGGTATCTGAAGTTTATTTATTATTTTTCTAACTTTATTTTCACTTTGTTTAAAATACTCATTTTTCATCCTAACAAGGTTATTCTCCAAAGCTAAATTACTATTTTTTTGTTTGAGTTCTACGTTTTCTCTTTCGATTCTTTTAAGTTTTTCTACTTTTTCATCCCCCCTCTGTTAGGATAAATGTCGTAGGATGCTTTAGTGTTATACTTAAGTAAATAACACGGAGGTCGATCGATATGACAGGAAATAGAGTACGGTATTCAAAGGAACAAAAAGAAGCCATTGTGAAGCGCATGATGCCACCAAATAATGAATCAGTGAAACAAATTGCCAAAGAAGAAAACATCACAGAAGTGACGTTGTACAAGTGGCGTAAGGAGGCTCGTGCAGCTGGAGTAGCCACACCAGGGAATGGGCAGACAAGTCATAAATGGAGTAGCCAAGATAAGTTTTTAATCGTGATGGAGACGTTCGCCATGAATGAGGTCGACTTAGTGGAGTATTGTCGAAAGAAAGGTTTGTATCGTGAACAGATTGAAGCGTGGAAGAGTGTATGCCTTAAGGCAAATGGTCAGGCATTTGACCAAGCCAAACAGTTGAATGGTGCATTAAAGGAAGAACAGAAGCGCGCCAAACAATTAGAAAAAGATTTACAAAAGAAAGAAAAGCACTAGCAGAAGCGGCGGCGTTATTACTTTTGCGAAAAAAGGCCCAAGCGATTTGGGGGGACGACGAGGAAGAATGATTAGCCCGTCAAATCGCACATTAGCTGTCGAACTCATCCAAGAAGCCAATCAAAACGGTGCTCGATTAGCGAAGGCTTGCGAGGAACTTCATATCAGCATTCGAACATACGAGCGGTGGGTGGCAGACGGTGATGTGAAGGTCGATCAGCGTCCACTTGCGAAAAGACCCGTTCCGAAAAATAAGATATCTGAGGAAGAAAAAGAGGAAATATTGACGGTTGTCAAACAGGAAGAATACGCCGATTTGCCCCCTACACAAATTGTTCCAAAGCTTGCGGACAAAGGAACGTACATTGCATCAGAATCCACATTTTATCGGGTGTTACGTGAAGAAAAAATGCAACATCACCGTGGTCGTAGTCAAAAGCCAGAACGAAGAATTCCTGAGAGTCACCTGGCACGATTGCCAAACCAGGTATGGACATGGGATATCACTTGGCTTGGCGGGCCTGTAAAAGGTCTCTATTATCGGCTTTATTTAATTCTCGATTTATTTAGTAGAAAGGCAGTTGGTTGGGAAGTTTGGGAAACAGAAGAGGCAAAACATGCGGAAACCCTTGTGAAAAGAGCTGTGATCAATGAGAAAATCCAAGGGGCCCGCTTGTGTTGCATTCAGATAATGGGAGCCCGATGAAAGCAGAGACTTTCTTGAGTTTACTAGAGAAATTAGGCATCCAGAGCTCCTTTTCAAGACTACGTGTGAGTAATGATAATCCTTACTCAGAAGCGATGTTTCGGACACTAAAATACCGACCAGACTTTCCACATAAAGGTTTTGCATCACTCGAGGAAGCGAGACAATGGGCACAGCAATTTGTCCATTGGTACAACGAGGTTCACCTGCATAGCGGGCTGAATTTTGTGACGCCTGTACAGTATCATACAGGAGAACACGTTGCCATATTAGAAAAGCGAAAAGATGTATACGAAGTAGCAAAGGCAAAGCATCCAGAGCGTTGGGCACGAAGCGCAAGGGAATTGGACACCAAAGGGACAAGTTGCGCTCAATCCAATGCGAGATGAGGGGCAAAAGCATTGAGAAAATCTTACTATTCCCATGTCCCTAGTGATTTGAATCGAAAACGTGGTTTTCTTTCGATTCAAATCACTAGGCCAGCAAGCGCAGCGCGGTAGCCTTGACTGAACTCGGGGATTGAAGACATTTTTTGAATCACTAAAGTAACTAAATACGACAACTATATTGACAAACACCGCATCTGAAGGAGCTTGATGATTCTTTTGATTATAAAAGGGGGACAAACAATACAGATCAACTGTCATCAATGTGTATGTGTTTTTAATAGTTCATTTTGTAAACATGCAGGTGTAGATAAATCATGATAGCTACAAACAGAGGTAATGTTTTTATTAAAAATAAAATCTTCACACTCACATTCGTAAGTTATAATTTGCTTTAATCCAGAGCCTTGATCTGGTAACGGGACTTTTCCCCAAGTCCGAATTGCATACCCTTTGTCTAAATATGGCTGGAATTTTTCTATTAGGATTGATCCAGCTTTTTTAACATCAAACTCTTCACCATTAAAATAGAACTCATCTGTTGTAAAGAATTTCACTTTATTAGAATCGTCATCCTCAACACCTATCATTAGTAGCCGATCCTTAATTCTTCTAAATATTTCTACTGATTCAATTAACAATATAATTGAACCTTGTTTTAAACCTTCATAGATAAATTGAACAGTATTTTCTATATATTTATCAAGCTCATTATACATATAGAGAATATGAGAGCCTTTTTTTACAAAAGAAGGATCATTTGTCAAATGACTAATTGTTTGAAATTCATTCATGCTACCTTCTCCTAATTCTATTTAAATTTCTACTATAACGTTCTAGTTAATTAGAATAAAAACACCCAACCAAGAACTAAAAGAAGAGCAATAACTGGAATTAGTATAATATACATAATTAGTTGATTATTAATACTACGGTCGCTACTGTAATTTGTGTCTTCTGCTTTTGTAAGTGATAATGTAATGACTAGTGCCACAAGACAAACAATTGCCACTAGAATGATTAAATAAGTCATATTTCCTCCCTGTAAGTCTTTGTTATGACACTTAAGTTTACCTACTATTTGTAAAGTTGAGACCATCCACTTCGCAACTAATTTCCTCATCCACTTTTTCATTTTTGTAACGTGTAACAAAATTTGTTTTAATAACGTTATTTATTATCGTTTTTTATTCATCACTTTTTTAATCGATATCATCGGAGAGGCTTCCGAAACTATACCTCTAGGTAAATGTCTTGCAGGCTCATTCAGTCGTATTGTTTCTACCTTTACTTGTCACATGTAAAAGAGCATTAGCATCACCACATAATAAAACGCTAGAATTAAAATAATTCCAGCGTTCTAAAAACCTCTAGTTTCACAACTTTATATATATCTTTCTAAATATAGTTATTTTTGACACATATTCCATATTTATTTTCATTTAACTCTTTGTGTATATTAGTCCTTCTTAACCGTACAATATGCTTCAGCGAATCTTATAACTCCTTGACGGATTAAACCTATTTCCCCTCGTCCGAAAGTAAAGCGGACATAACCTTTTTGGGAACCTAAAATGGCTCCAGGGACGAAAGCCACTCCATTCCTAATCGATTCTTCAAGTAATTTGTGTTTATTTATCGACGGATCAATTTTACACCATAAATGAATTCCTCCTGCAGGATTCAAATATTCAATTTGATTCCCCATGATCTCTTCTAAACTTAATACAATCTCATCTCTTCGAAGTTTTAGTTGTGTACGAATCAATTTTATATGTGAATGAATATATTCAGATCCTAAAAATTCATTTGCGATCCATTGAGGGAAAATACTATGACCAAAATCGACTTGCTGTTTTGCATCTGCAAGGCGTTGGATAACCTGTGGTGGTCCTATAATCCAACCAATTCGAAGTCCTGATGCAACAATCTTAGATAAAGAACTGACGTATAAAACATTTCCGTTTGTATCCAAGGATTTAAGAGTAGGATTCACTTCACCGTTATATGAAGTAAGGCTATACGGATCATCCTCAATAATAGGGATACCTAATTCCGTTGATAATTCGAGAAATTTCTTACGTCTTGAAATACTCATAACAGACCCTGTAGGATTTTGATAATCTGGATTTAAAAAAACCATTCGAATACGATGTTTTTTATGCAATGCCAATAAATCTTCAGGATTAGCACCTTGTTTATCAACTGGCAGAAGAAAAGTTCGTAATCCAGCTGATTGGAATAAAGGGAGAGAATAACAGTAAGATGGATCCTCAATTGCAACAGCATCACCTGGTTTAAGTAAACACTCTACTATTAAATGTAGAGCCTGCTGTGCACCCGATGTAATAAGAATTGATGATGCGTCAGTGTCAATCTTTTTATATTCTCTTATATGAGATACTATAGTATGCCTAAGAGCTTTGTTCC
The DNA here is from genome assembly GCF_000513135.1 of Halalkalibacter akibai JCM 9157. Taxonomy (GTDB): domain Bacteria; phylum Bacillota; class Bacilli; order Bacillales; family Bacillaceae_D; genus Halalkalibacter; species Halalkalibacter akibai. The sequence goes on along the minus strand of NZ_BAUV01000029.1, from coordinate 15,245 downwards.
CCAGGGGATGGTCGTAACCAAGGCTCTCTAAAAAGGGTTGACTTGAAAATATATTCTGGAAAGCCTCTGTCGGCATCATATCAGCTGATAATTCCCCACTTGCTAAGTTCACTAAGTTATTATTTTGAATTTCTGTACGTATTTTCTGGACTAACGGAAGATTTGGTAAGAACGAACCATCTTCTACATAGCGGCCCCAATTCGGTACACGCTTATGGGATCCCCCCCATATATCTGTACTAACCCTAGTGCCACTACCCTTTTTACGTTCAACGATTCCAAGGGCCTGTAGCTCCTCATAAGCTGACACAACCGTACTACGATTTACACCTAATTCTTTTGCTAGAATACGTTCCGAAGGTAATAGACTGTCTGCTGGAAACAAGCCTGAGGAAATCCCTTGGTCAATATACTCAACTATTTGTTTATATATTGGTTTTTTATCATTTCTATCTGGTTTCCAGTCCATTTTTTATCACCCTTGTTCATTTTTATTAAAAGTATCTTATTCATTTTGATCCCTTTAATAAATTAAGAATAACATTTACTTTAGACAAGCCTTTTCGTCAACTGTGTCCATATTTTGTTTTTTTAACCAAGTTCAGCCACGGCAAAAACTATTGGCCATCCTGCTTTATTGCGTATGTGCATAAGGGCATACCCAATAGAGCAATCCCAGATGAGCTTAACGGATTCGTCTCCTGCTGATCATATAAAGGCATTGATTCCTCTTATATAATTCATACGAACCTCCAGTTGAAGCCTAGTTACATTTGGTATCGAACAGAAATGGCTTTAAGTGCTAGCTTCATGATCCGTCATCTATGCAAGGGCGACCGTGTACTCGTACAGAAACAAACCGAGATAGAATCTGGAGAGATTGCAGTTGTAGGCATCGAAGGAGAAGATGATACTCTAATGCGCGTCAAGAAATCTAATAATAGTGATGTGGTTCTTTATCCAGACAACACCAAATGTGGACCGATGTTGGTCCAAGAAGGAAATGCACGTATTTATGGTAAAGTCGTACAGGTTATGTTTACTCCAATGTAAGCATAACCTGTACCTTTATGATTTTAAAAATATTCTATCATGAGCTCAAATGGATAGTTCTTTCGCTCCTCACATCTTGTAGATCTTACTAAAAGTTCTTTTGGGATAACACGGGAATAATAAATTTTTTTGATCATTGTTTTCAACGTATGATTTAATATCTCAGGGTTGTTTTTAATTTCGATAGTTTCAATTTTTGAGAGAGTTCCTTCAATTTGAATCTGCTTATCTTCCACCGACATATTATTCATGTCATAGAGAAGATTTTCATGCTGTTTCTCAAGATATACTAGTTTTTGCGTTAATCCCTGTTTTTTTTCTTTTAATTCATCATGTGTAAAAATCCCTGTTAAGGCCAGTTCAATGAGATTTTTATTTTGCTCTTCCACTTGTTTAATTTCATTTTCTAGTCTAATCAATCTTTGCTTTTGATCTGCTTCTAACATAGAGCCTGCCCCATCATCTAATGTTTCTAAAAATTGCTTTAATTCTACTTTGTACTGCCGAAGATGCAACATGACATTCCTCTCTACATGTTCAAGCTTGATACCGGCGTTAATGCATTTTTCACCAGACTCTTTTAAATACTCACACTTCTTAATGGTATGCATTTTTAATTTATTATCTTTTCGAATCGTCATCTTCTTTCCGCATTCTGAACAATAAATTAAATCCTTTAACATGGTTACACCTGTTTTCACTGCCGGCTTTTCACGAGAAATTACTGACTTTTCTGCTCTTTCTTCTCTATCTTTATTCGCTACATCCCAAACTCTCTCACTTACAATTGCAGGATGAGCATCTTTACATATAATTGTCTCCATAATTTCATGAACAAATTTACCATTCTTTTTTACTTTCTTCCTATCGTTAAAAACGGTCCATCTTATAAACGGGATTTCTAAGAATGCGTTTAATAGATGGCAAATTAAAGTGTTTTCCTGTAGCAGATTTATAACCTTCCATATTTAAGATGTCTCTAATTCTAAAACTGCCTAATCCTTGCGTATGAAGGCTGTAAATATATCGGACGGTTTTAGCTTCCTCTTCATTGATTTCTAGTTTTTTCGTTGTTGAACTTCGCACGTAACCAAAAGGAATGCTGCCTGAAATATGTAAACCAGCTCTAGCCATTTGTATTTTATTGTATTTCGAGCGCTTTCCAATTAAGGCATGTTCCTGTGATGCAATTAGGGACCCAAATCGAAACGTGAGAACATCATTATCACTATTGGCCAAGTCGTATACTTTATCTGGGGTGATAATTGGCTTATCATAGTCCTTACAATATTGGAGAACTGTTTCAGAGATTAGCCCATTTCTTGATAGACGAGATAATTCAACAACTAAGATCGCATCGAATTTTTCAACCTCATTTAATAACTTCTGCAATTGGGGTCTTTGGCCAAGTTCGGAGGCTCCTCCTGATAGAACTTCTTCAAATGTTTCAAACGTGTAACCATTATTTGTAGCAAACTCTTTAAGAAGATTTCGGTGATTTGCGAGGGTTTCGAAATTTTCAGACTTTTTTTCTTGTGAAATACGAAGATACATCGCAACGTGTCGGATATCCTTTGAAGAAGCTGACATTCGACCATCAATTCCTTTCTATTTCAGAGGTTACATCGTTAATTTAGTAATAGAATAGCAGTTGAAGGTTTTACTCTTAATAAGAAATGATGTAGGTACGCTATAACCAGACGTATGACCACGTAACCCTTCGATAATTTCCAACCCTTTTGAAATAGGAGCACGGAAATGACCGATTCCCTCAGACAAGTCGCATTGATAAATGTAATATGGACGGACTCTAATTTTCACAAGATCTAAATTTAGCTTCTTCATAATCGCTAAACTGTCATTGATACCAGCTAAAATAACCGCTTGATTTCCAACAGGTACACCTGAATTCACTAACATCTCACAAGCTTTTTTTGATTCCTCTGTGATTTCAATCGAAGTATTAAAGTGAGTATTTAACCAAACGGGATGATACTTTTTCAATATATTGCATAGGTTTTCAGTGATCCGCTGCGGAAAAACAACAGGGGCTCTCGTGCCAATTCTTATAATTTCAACATGTGGTATTTCTCGAAGGTTCTTTAATATATATTCAAGTATCTTGTCATTAATTAATAATCCGTCACCTCCAGAAAGGAGAACGTCTCGAACTTTCGGTGTCATCCTAATATAATTAATAGCGGCGTCTAATTGTTTTTTTGGTACCCCCATTCCAATTTGTCCGGAAAAACGACGACGGGTACAATAACGACAATACATGGAACATTGGTTTGTAACCAAAAACAATACGCGATCTGGATAACGATGCGTTAGTCCTGGAACAGGAGAATCTTCGTCTTCCTCAAGGGGATCTTCCATATCATATTTTGTTTTATGGATTTCTTTTCCAATAGGAACTGATTGCATTCTAATTGGACATCTTGGATCATTTGGATTCATGAGTGAAGCATAATAAGGTGTAATATTTAAAGGAATTGTTTTGGTTGATATTAGAACCCCTTCCTCTTCCTCTGGAGTTAAATTAATAACCTTTTTCAAATCCTCTAACGTCCGAATCGTATTGGTTAGTTGCCATATCCAATCATTCCACTGTTCCTCAGTAACATCTTTCCATAATTCAATATCCTTCCAATGTCTGTTTGGTTTATATAAATCCATTTTCATGTTAGAACCTCCTTTAACCTGCTTGAAAAAGACAATGCAATTTCCGTGCCATTTTCATTTTGCTTAAAAACAATTTATGATCATGATCGTCTTATTCCACTACAGCCTCGTTTTCCACGTGGAGGCAAAAACCATTTTCAAGAGCAACAGTCTTTACGAAAACAGCTTTCCATAAGATAAACGAAAGAACTGCCTATTATTGGGCAGTTCTTTCCTAAACGTATATACAAATCGGTTAATACGTGCCAAAATCCCAGCAGGAACTGCTGAATATTAGGCATCACGTCGACTTCGACAAATCCTTTACCCAGACATTCATATCTTCAAGCTTATCATAAATGTAACAATTGTTTATTAATCTTCCTCTGTAAGAATAATTCAATTGATAGAAAGCGGCATTCATCCCGAATGATAACGCTCTTGCAATTGAATACGCATTGTAAATATGCTCCTGCCTTAACTCATCTTCTAACCGAATTAATAACCTTTTGATTAAGCCGTATTTTCTATGTTCAGGTAAAGTAGCACAATCTGTTAACTCAGCATTTCCAAATTCCCGATCAATATCTGCTGAAGCTGCACTTACTATTTTATGTTCTGTTTCCACAATAAAGAAAATAGTATCGCCTTCTAATACTTTTGAAACATAATTCCAGTCATTCATAGGAGTAGGATAAACATCAAACACTTTTGCATATAATTCAGCTAGCTGTCTAGCATCTCTTACATTCGCTCGTCTAAAATGGTAAGCGGATGGTACTGCAGATAACTGGTAGTCACGTCCCTTAGAAACAACATCTTTTATAATCTGATCTTCTTTTACCCAGTTGACACTACTTCTACGTTCGTTAGTCTTATAAAAAGCTAACACATAGTTATCACTCCCATTGAAAAAACCACTAAATATAGCTTCAAAAGAATAACCTTCAGATAAGAATTTTATTATATCTTTTTGTTTGCTATGAATAATAATTTTTGTGAACCGTTTATCATCAATTAGATCTTGTATATTTACAAGCATTTTATCCAGACATCCACTATAGTTAGTAACCTTTAATCGTTTGTTGAAATAATCTAAATATAGTTGAACACAAAATTGCGAGGTGGATATCGTTTTTGTTTCGGATCTAGGAAGCATATATTACACTCCTTTCTTACTCTGCATTACTTATTTGATATTTTTTCATTTTATATTGAAGTGTTTGTCTAGGTATATTTAGTAATTTGGCAGCATGTAGAATATTAAAATCGGTCTGAAGTAAACTTTTCGTAATTAAATGCTTCTCCGTTTTCTCTACAGTTTCCCTTAACGAAGTGAATGTGCGAGGGTTAATAGATTTTTTCTCGTTTTTATCACGAAGATAATGAGGCAACAAATCCAGCGTAATTATATCTTGATCTACCATATTCATTGCGTACTCAACCGCATGTTCTAATTCTCTTATATTTCCAGGCCAATTATAATCTAATAGAACCTGAACTGCTTCTTCTTCTATTTCAGTTACTAACTTCTCAAATTTATAGTTAAATCTCTTAATAAAATGCTTAATTAATACTGGGATATCTTCTTTTCTATTTCTAAGTGGTGGTATTTCAATGAAAATGACGTTCAAGCGATAATATAGATCTGTTCTTAGTTGTTGTTTCTCAATACATGTTAGCGGATGTTCATTCATAGCAACTATGACTCTCACGTCTACTAAATATGAATCAATACCACCCACTCTGTTTATGATTCCATCTTCAAGTACACGTAGTAGTTTTGATTGAAAATCAACTGACATTGAATTTATCTCGTCTAGAAATAATGTCCCTCTATGCGCTAACTCAAATAAGCCTGGTCGATCGAGTGAGCCTGTAAAACTGCCTTTTTTCGTTCCAAATAACGTACTCTCTAGTAAAGAAGTAGGTAGAGTTGCACAATTCTGAGCTATGAAAGGTTCATTTCGACGACCAGACGAATTGTGGATAGATTGAATGAGTAGTTCCTTTCCAGTGCCAGTTTCCCCGTAAATCATAATGGGAGAAGATGTACGAGCTGCTTTTCTAGCCAACTCTTTTATTTTTTTCATTGAATGAGATTGTGTCACGATATCATCAAAGTCGTATTTAGCCCCCGTCATTTTAACGGGCTTTGTTCTTTGAAGATTCACTTTTTCTTGTAAATCAAGGAGACTATGAGAAAGGTTTTTGATTGTTGTAAGATCTTTTGCAATTTCAACAGCCCCAATGATGTTTGAACCCACTCGAATCGGTAGCGTAGTATTTACAGTTTCAATCAATTGACCTTTTATGTTTTGGTAAGACTGAGATTGTTGATAAATCGGCTTCCCATTTTCGATTACCTTTAAAAGCGTGCTTGAATGTTTATTTAATGAAGGAAACACATCTAACACGTGTTTCCCTAATACATCTTCTATTTCTATTCCGTCATTCTTCGCGGCAACCAGATTATAATAAATAGTTATTCCTTCGGCGTTAATAACGTGGATAGCTTCATCTATAGATCCTAGGATTGCTTCTAGCATCGGCTTCGTTTCAAAAGGCTTAAAGAACATAACATCCCCCTTACAAAACAAAGTGGATATACCTTCTACAAAATGGGTGATAACAATCTTGAGACCGATTCTTTAAAGCGAATTTTTAAAGAACGTTTGTTATAGTCCTCTTTAGTAAGCTCTCGCGAATGTTTCATATCTTCATGAAATATTTCAGTTAATGGCTTAACGTCTTTGCTTGAATAAAGAAATGCGTTCACTTCAAAATTAAGCCTAAAGCTACGTACATCAATGTTAGCTGTTCCAATAGAAGCAATTTCATCATCAGCTACGATCGTTTTACAATGTAAAAAACCATTATCATAAATATAGATTTTTGCACCAATTTTCAACAGTTCTCCAATGTTTGAATAAGTAGCCCAGTAAACAAATGGGTGATCAGGTTTGTTAGGTATCATGATCCGGACATCCAACCCAGAAAAACAAGCAATCTTTAATGCATCTAATAAACTTTCATCAGGAATAAAATAAGGAGTTTGAATGTAAACATACTTTTTTGCCTTTAATATCATCTTAATATAAGCTTTTTTTATTTGTTCTAGTTGAGAGTCGGGACCACTTGATACAATTTGGATACCAAATTTCCCGTATTGCTTGGTGAAGGGATATAGATATTCTTTAATGGTTATTTCTTTCTTAGACGCTTGGTTCCAATCTTGAATAAATCGCGTTTGTATATGATTTACTGCTTCTCCTTTAATTTTCAAATGAGTATCTCGCCAATAACCAAAACGTTGGTTCAAACCTAAGTACTCATCACCTACATTAAACCCACCAATATAACCTGTTTCGCCATCTATCACTACTAGTTTGCGATGGTTCCTAAAGTTAAGGGTCAGATTAATAAATGGGATTCTTGAAGGGAAGAAAGCTTCTATTTCTCCACCAGCTGATTTAACCTTTTCAATGAATGTTTTACTAAGCCTTCTTGAACCTAGGTCATCATATAAAAGTCGGACTTCAACCCCTTCTTTGGCTTTACTAGCTAATGCATCAGCAATTTTATTTCCTAATTCATCATCACGAATAATGTAATATAAGATATGTATGTGGGATTTGGCCTGTTTAATGTCAGAAAGTAAAGAATCAAACTTGTCTGCTCCTTTTGTATAAACCGTTACTTGATTATTTTCTGTTAATAATGAAGCGCTATGGCTAAGATTCATTAAAATAAAATCTCTATACTTCGAAATAACAGGGTCTTCCATCTTGTATGAGTGATCATTTAATTGGTTTATTTGATTCGATACTACCTTTTTGACTAGTTCATAACTTTCTTTATCCCACCTAAATAATTTAGATCTACTTAAATTACGGCCGAAAATAATATACAAGAGAAAGCCAACAACTGGAAGAAGAGTCAAAACCAGTGCCCAAGTCCAAATTGAATTTACATTTCGTCTTTCAAGAAAAATAATCGTTAAAATTAGTGCTGTATTTAAAATAAAAACAATGGATATGATGACTGTCGTAATGCTCATTTTATAAATCCTCCACTTTTAGACTGTTTTACATCTATGACTAGGATAACACGTTTCCGTTTATTGACAAATGTTCACAAAAAAAGGCTGATCGTAAAAGAAGCTATTTACACCATTAATCATGGTAGCTCTTTTTCATCAGCCTCATTCTCGCTTATCTTTTTATTACTTCGAAATTCTCTTGAATTAACAGCCAATTTTGTGGGAATGGCAAACCGAGCTTCCAATAACTCACTCCACGAAGTCCTAGCCTTTTAATTAAATCAAATTTGGCCTGAATAGACCTTGCATCCTCAAACCATACTTTGTGAGACCTGCCTTGTTCATCTACATAATCAAAGTGTGGAGCTTGTGCCTGTTGATCATATTGAATTGAAACATTATAATCCCTTGCAATTTCAATAGCTAATTGCGGACTAACCGCTCTTGCATACTGACCGCCCGGAACAAAGGGCAAAGTCCAATCATATCCATATAAATTTTGTCCCATCATAATCTTAGAAGCGGGCATCTCTGTGAGTGCATATTGAATCACTTGCTCAACTGGACCTATTGGTGAAACGGCCATCGGAGGCCCACCAGAATACCCCCATTCATATGTCATTAGAACAACAAAATCCACAATTTCTCCATGCGCTCGGTAATCGTGCGCTTCATACCACTGACCAGGTTGATCCGCTCTAGTTTTTGGTGCGAGAGCACTTGAGATCAACAGACCCTCCGCTCTTAGTCTCTCTACTGCCCGTCTTAAAAACGCATTATAAGCTTGTCGTTGATCACCCGGAAGAAATTCAAAATCAAAATGAACATCTGTGAAGCGCCCGACTCTCCGCGTTTCTGCGATAATGTTGTTTAACAATAGCTCTTGTACGGCAGTACTTTGAAGTATATCTCTGCCAAGGTCTCCGCTGAATTGCCCTCCTTCTAAGTTGGTCACCACCATCATAAGGGAAGCACCACTAGCTTGTGCAACTTCCGGAATCCCCGTTAATGGTTGTGCCTGTAATGAACCATCCCTTCTAGCCTCATAGCTAAAAGGCGCTAAATAGGTTAGGAAAGGTCCAACAGCTCTCGCTTCATTAAGCAATGATTGACTGACAGTCGTTCCTCTAGGTTCTATATAGGCGTTCGTTTCAGCCCTTCTTCTTTGTCTTGGAGGAATGTATATTCTAAGGCCAACACGCAACGGTTGATTAGCATCAATTTGATTAATTTCAGCTAAAGTTAAATAGTTTATTTCATATCTTTGTCCAATAGCCCATAAGCTATCCCCGGGTTGAACCCAGTAAAATTCACCCCATATTGGAATAACCAGAGCCTGACCGACAACGAGTCTATTCGGATCTGGTATGTCGTTAGCTTGAATGATGTTTGCAACAGATGACTGATAAGTATGCGCTATGTTCCAAAGAGAGTCTCCAGATTGAACAATATGGATTTGCAAACGATCCCCTCATTTCATGTGAAACTTTATTCCCTTCACTGTATGAATATTTAATTTGTCCTATTCTAAAAGGTTCGAGGTAGTAACATTTCATGAAAGTGGATATGATGGTGTTAGGAGGTTGTCAAATGGAGTTTATGTATAAATATCTTGCTATAGCCATTATTATCTCTTTCATTCCTTATGTACGATCTTTTTTTGGTACTATCCACACATTAATTCATGAAACAGGGCACGCACTTGCAGCATTAGCAACGAGCGGAAAAGTCTATTCCATTTCCTTGTATTCAACCACGGATGGTATAGCTACGACGGGCTCTAGATCTAGGTTTAGCTCTATTATCGTTGCTTACGCTGGCTATACATTCTCTTCTCTATTCGCATTATTAGCATTTTATTTAATCGCCAATGGCCACGTGTTAATTTTATTTTATCTTTTTTTTGCTTTAGCCCTTATTAATTTACTTTTATGGGTCCGCAATGCATTCGGTCTAAGCTGGTTGCTAGGTTATGTTATTGCATCTGCCTTTTTGATTTACTATCAATTGTCTTTCATTAAAGAGATGATTACTTATATATTATCAAGTATTATTTTAATTCAATCGATGATATCATCTTTCATTATTTGCTTTTTGAGTCTCTCTTCCACGAATCAATCAAATGATGCAAACGTATTACAAAAGTTAACCTTTATTCCTAGCTTTGTCTGGGGAGCCGTCTTTTTAATTCAATCTTTTGCTGCCACTTACTATGTCATATTGTTTTTTATTTGATTTTCTATGCATCCCCCTTACCCATTTACAAGGTCCGAGGGGGAATTATGTTAATTAAGCCAGGTAGTTTTATGTTCAAAGGATGTCTTTTTAGCTTTTGGAAGGTTTTTGCTCGGGTATCCGATGTAAATAAAACCAACAAGTTGACTATTGCTAGATAAGTGAAAGAACTCTTTTGTTTTCTCGTGATAGCATAGAGCACCCGTTCTCCAAATAGCTCCTAACCCAAGGTCGTGAGCCGCAAGTAACATATTTTGCACGGCTGCGTGTACAGAAGCATATTCTTCTATTTCAATAACATTCTTTTTTAATTGAGGCTCAACTGCAACCGCAATAATAACTGGAGCTCTTAATGGGTTCTGTTTTACTTTTTCAAGTTTCTTTTTGCTCTCCTCAGTCGTGATATCCTCTAATTCCAGAGTAGTTATTTCTTCAAAGACATCACCTAACCTCTTACGCGCATCTCCTTCTAAAACAAAGAATCTCCATGGTTCAGTTCTAAAATGATTAGGGGCAAATGTTCCAACCTGCAATATTCTTTCAATTATTTCTTTTCGTACTGGGTCTTCTTTGACAATTCCAATACTTCTCCTAGATAATAATGCCTCATACAGCTCCAACTTGATAACTCCCCTCATAGATTACTAGAGTTCGATTCTGCTTTTATTCTATGTAAGTCTGCCTACTTCTGTGCTTTCTAGACAAATAAGAAGTTATTTTCCTTTACTCTACCTTAATATTCACAGTAAAATGTAACCATTGTTTAAATTCAAGGTCAAAGGAGATGACCGAGACGATTAAAATGTTCACTAAAATTTTAGGTGTTATTTGTTACTTAACAACTGTTTTATACTTAATTGAGTTGTTTATTCCTAGTTTAACACTTCAAATCATATATAGTTTGTTGGCTGCTATTCTGCTCGTTTGTGCCTTCTTTTTTTTAACGACGATTAATCGTGTTATTATTCTAATCCTTCTAATCATTGGGTTTATCTGTCTTAATTATGAGAATGCTAGTTTCTTAACGGCTGTATTAGGCTTTGGCGAAAATATCAACTTACTCTCTTTGTTTCTTCTTATTCCACTTATTGGTACATTCATGTCAACTGCTGGCTATTTAACTGCTCTAAAACAGTTTGTCCAGAAGAGACATCGGTCGATTGGTCAGCATCCATATTCATTCAGCTTCGCTTTAACTGCAACCATCGGAATATTATTAAATTTTGGTTCAATGGCAATTGTAAAACGGATCATTGAGGAGAGTTTTTCAACTTACCAAGACAAAAAAATAACCTTAATGATTATGCGTGGTTTTGCGGTTTCAATGCTATGGTCACCATATTTTGTCAATGTCGGTTTAGTATTAGTACTATTCAATGTTTCTTGGTTTGATATAAGTGGATTTGGTTTAGTATTAGCACTTGTTTATTTGATCATTTCTGCGTGTATGTTTAAGTACATTTCATTCCCTGACGATCAAATCAAGGAGCAAAAAGAATATAGACCGGAAAATAGTGATTTTAGCATGTCACTAAAGCCTTTTTTACTATTTACTGTTGCTCTAGTTGGATTATCTTTTATACTAGATATAATGTTAACTGTAAAAATGTTAACTATTGTATCATTGTTGGCTATCATGTTACCTTTCCTCTGGGCAACCGTAACAGGAATTCTCACTTCATTTGTCCAGGATGTCACTGAACAAGTATTGAATTCGTTTACTCGATTGAAAAATGAGCTAGCAGTTTTTATTAGTGCTGGTTTTTTAGGATTAGCCATGTCTCAAACTGAAGTTGGAACCATGTTATCTTTATTTTTATTTCAATCTTCGTTCGGCTCAATTTACTTACTAAGCTTATTACTTGTTGTGCTTGCTACCATTTTAGCTCAGGTGGGAATTCATCCGGTCATTATTGTTATTGGTATAGGTAGTTCTTTAACACCTGATTTATTCGGAGTGAGCCCGGAGTATTTAGCTTTAATCTTACTTGTATCTTGGACCGTCTCGACACAACTATCACCGTTTTCTGGTCAAGTACTTATGGCTTCAAAACTTATGGAACAGTCGACAAAAGTTATCGTAAAACAGAATATTATATTCGTTTGTTTATTAGCTATCATACTACCAGCAATTTTATACGGATTTCACTTAATTGGATGGCTATAGGAAGGAACTGTATCAATGGAAAGTCATATTCACAAACACCTTAAGAAACAATCACTATACTGGTTAAAAGAGAAAATGACAGATTTATGCGCTAACGAAGTGAAGTTATTTGTTCGGCGTAAACGACTAAAAGCAGATGCCCTCGGCATTAACATCAAGCGTAAAGAAGCAAGAATTATTGAGGTCAAAGCTACCCGTGCTGACTTTCTTCGTGATGAAGTACTTCATGCTAATTATGGATATCACCACATCGCCCATTATGCTTACATCATGACTCCACCTGGACTTCTAGCTACGGAAGAAGTCCCGAATGGATATGGGCTACTAGAAATAGACGAATTTGATAAAATAATTGTAAAGAAACGACCTGTACGAAATCCTAAACCGATCTTAACCCTAGATACACTCGTGAAACGTACTAGTCAAGCAGCTACAAATGCTCTTTTGTTTCAAGAACTTACAAAAGAAACAAAAGACGTAACCGAAGGCGAATTTGCAAAAGGCGCTTCTGTACAATTAATAAGTGCGACTTGTCCGACTTGTAAGAAACGAAGAAAATATTTAGTTAATGTTGATCAACTAGAGGTGCAGTGTAGATCTCGTTCATGTAAAACACAGATTCCCCTTCAAAAAGCAAGAATGCATGTTATCACCAAATATAACGAAGCTTTTTTCAAACAACTAACAAAATTAATGTCAGAAGATAGGAGAATAAAATGGATAAAAAAGAAATGGAACAACAAATCATCGCTAATTATCAGAAAGATGAGGAGATGATGATTTTAGTATTTGCACAATGGTGTATCAATAATGACCTAGACCCAGTTGAACTATACAATCAAGCGTATCCTCATCAATCAGCCAACAAAGCACTAACATATGCACTTGATTTAACTGTATCCAAAAATGAATCTGAACATATTGCAGACGAAACATTACTAGGGGTTTTATCATTATTCGGCAATGAAGATTTGGCGTTCGTCGTAACTGAATTAGTAAAAAATCGAGAAATAAAAAACAAATAAAAATATACTAAAGGATGTTTCAAAAGGTTAACGAAGAACCTCTTTGAACCATCCTCTTTTTATTATTCTGTATTTCGGAATAAGCCAAGTTAAAGACAACATACAATAAATTACCTTAATGGAGGAGGATAATAAAATGATCCCTACACTATTAATTAAGATTGCGTTAGTTATTATTGTTATTCGCTCTGGTTATGTATTCATACAAATGCTGAATAGAAGATGGACTAATAACCTATTAGACCTTTTATTTCAAGCATCCATCTTCATCATTGCCTTGTCTTTTTTAATATAACTTTAAATTCAAATACTCCATATCCATAAGAGAATCCTCGATTTTAATGGACAAATACTCATTCAAATATAATAGGCCTTGCATACTGTATAAAAAGAATCATTAGTCTATTATAAGGCCACTGAAAAAGGTGTGTTTTTCACCTTTTCTCAGTGGATTCTAAGCAATGAGAGGAACCGTTGCAAGCTCTTAAGCTAAGCTTGCTATGAGTAGTTTTTCATAGCAGGCGCGCAACGTGTAGAGCCATTGCTGCTTCCTTGAGTCAACTTTCAAGGGGTTTTTCAGTGGCCTTGTCTATTATATTGGAGGGGTCTAATCTTAAATGAAATTTAGTATCGTTATACCAACTCATAATCGGGCTGAACAATTAATAATGACTTTGACAGCTTTTAACTTACAATCGTTCGACCATGATCAATTTGAAGTCATTGTAGTAGACGATGGTTCAGATGATCAAACCCGAGAAGCAATTGATCAATTCCAAGCATCCTACCGATTGCTTTATATCTCAACAGGAAAAAGGGAGGGAGATCTTACGCTAGAAATCAAGGAATTGCAAAATCAAAAGGTCAATTTATTATTTTCTGTGATGCTGACTTTATTGTGATCCCCACTTTTTTAAAAATTTTAGAAAAGTATCATACGAAGCATCCGGATTCCGTTGTTTCGGGTATACCAAACTCGTGGAACATGGTCTTCACACAATATTATCCTCAATTTACGCTAGAACAAAGAAGTCTTTTATACCACACTCTTTATGATAAAGGCTTATGGAAAAATGAATACTGGGGTGATGAGAGCCAAATCAAAACACTATTAACCCCAAAGCAATTAACTGAGGATTTTAATAAGATTGAAGATTTCATTTTTCAGGAAAAAGTGGATGAGAGAACGATTAAAGAATATGAAGAAACCACTTATGCACCCTGGTTATTGTTTGTAACAAGATGCGTATCGGTTAAGAGGAGAAATCTAGATAAGGTTGGCTGGTTTGATGAGCGTTTTAAGAAATATGGACTTGAAGATTGGGAACTAGGATACCGTCTTCATCTTGAAGGCGTTTCTTTTGTTAGCATGCGCGAAAGAGTGGGGTATCACCAGGAGCATCCAAAAGCACAATCGGAAGCCGATGGAAATAATGAAAACTTAAAATATATGTTTGAAAAATTTGGGTTTTCCGATCCTGAATTAAATCTTTTCTCTTTTTGTCCTGCATATGACAACATTGCTCTTTACAAGGATCATTTAAGGTCACTTGATAAATTAAAAAAGAAAGGAAAAAAGAAAAAATATAAGAATATGAATCAAGAATGGAAATCATTAGCAAAAGAATTTTATTATCAATAGGGATAACTCTTCCTCATAAAGAAGGCTAGATAGGTGTAGGACTCAACTTACTATCTAGCCTTTTATTAAGCTGCTTTGTTTTCATCGTTAACTATTCTGAAGCGATCTTTTTCTCGAGAAAAATAACAAACCTATAAAAAGTACATTGAGTAATAAAGAAAATAGGATCACTTCAATAATATAATCCCTGCCTGTAAATAAGCTGCCTATCAACATACCGTTAACGAAGAAAAAACCGATCAGAATTAATACTCGCTCAGCTGACATCTTTTTGGCCCCCTCATAAAAAATATAACAAATCAATGAAACTTATCATACTATTTCTTCCAATATTTATTTATAATTATATAGAAAGATACGAACATTTAGGATGGAGTGGTACTAATGTTTATTCGTAATTGTCTTACACACAAAAAA
>NZ_BAUV01000030.1 GCF_000513135.1 Halalkalibacter akibai JCM 9157 | reverse complement strand
TCTCCCCGCGGAAAGCAAGTACCTGCAGCGCAATGAAACGGATTCGTTAAGCTAACCAACATATCCTTAATGAGATAGAGGTTGCTGAAACCAAAAAAGTCAAGGGCACATCACAACGCTCCCTTGACTTCTTTTTTTATATGATTAAAACGGCAAACTCGCCATAAAACTATTATAAAGTTTCACTAAAGCTAACGTAATCGTTAAGATAAAAGCACTCCAAAAAATCACTTGAAAAAAGATAAACCCAATTAAACCAGCTAAACTCAATGTATTACTAATTTTATAAACAAGAAAAATAAAATAGCTCAAGCTCGCGATCAGAAACACGATAACAATCAAAAAGACATTCTGTGCTAAAAGCAACGACAGAATACTTGCTATCAAGAAAATCCAAGAGCCCATTTTTACTTTATTAAGTTCCGTTCCTTCCTCATCTTTTGAAAAAAAGAGCATCGACAGTTCAATCGTTGTATCGGCAATTAATTTCAAAGCTGAAAACACCATAAAAAAGAATAACTGCATCAAAAAAAGCAAGGTCAATTTAATTCCGCTTTCAGATATAAATTCTCTCATTCCGTTATAAATTCCTAAATCAACCAATTGCGTTAAAATAAAACCTTGAAAGAAAATCGCAAAGGCCAGACTAAAAAGCAGAATTGATATAAGCGGAAAATGACTTGTGATATAACGATTGGTCATTTAACAGGTCTCCTAAAACTTTATTGTTATTTTTACTAGAACGTTACATACTAAATTTGACTAATCGAGCACAATTCTGTTGTTTTCATTTCAATCTGTTTTAATATGCTTTATAATGAGTGTTAGATTTGTGACAAGGAGGAATAAAAATGGGTACACTACTCATCCTTGGTGTAAGTATTGTTTTCCTTATTGCTATTTTTACTGCAGGTTATGAAGACAATCCACACAAGAACTAATGAAACCTCTTTACTTTTTTGAAAATCGACCAAGCTCATATGAGTTGGTCGATTTTTTATTTACGTTAAGTTAGAAAAACCCTGCTGGCGAATCGCTTCATAAATGACAATCGCTGCCGTATTGGACAAGTTCAGAGAACGAATTTTATCGGTTTGCGGAATCCGGAAACAGCGATCAATGTTCGCTTCTATGATCTCTTTTGGTATGCCTGTCGTCTCTCTTCCAAATACAAAGAAATGATCAACGTCTTGTTGTGAGTAGTCAAACTCACTATAGTTTTTGGTTCCGACCGTTTCTATAAAATAAAACTCTCCTTCTGGATAAGTGGAAAACAGCTCGTCCATTGAGTCATAATATTTTATCGTAACACTCGGCCAATAATCACAACCAGCTCGCTTTAACATTTTATCATCTGTAGAAAAGCCAAGTGGACGAATTAAATGTAGCGTTGTATTTGTACCAGCACATGTTCTAGCAATATTCCCTGTGTTTGCAGGAATTTCTGGTTGATAAAGCACGATGTGAAGTCCCACGTGCATTCACCTCAATTTCTATTGAATCATATTTTCGACAAAATTCATTATATCATCTCTAGTTAAAAGAAGAAATCTAAATAAGGATGACACATTATTAGTTTTCTCTCCTTTACTACCTCATTTTGACAGCAGCAAGGAAACTAATGAGTCATCCTCTTATTATTTACCCGACGATATGAAAAAATTTATATTTGATGTTCGGGGTATACGCTGTTGAATCTTCATACTTCCAATAGCGCATACGACTGTTTGCTGTTTGTGCATTAACGAGTGGTTCACCATTTGCATCTTTCGCTACGACAATGGTCGTATGTTGCCAACGTCCATCTCCATTAAAGTCATAACAAATAATATCACCAGGCTCTAATTCAGAAGCACTCTCTCTTTCCTCTCCTCGCAATCCTTGCTTTGAGCCACTTAAATGCCATCTCATTGCATGCGCAACGGACCAGCTATAACTCCAATTCTTGCCTCGATACCACCAACCTTTTGAGCGATCAGAATGTCCTGACATGGGTAGCCCCCCAGCACGAAGACATTGAGAAATAAAATTCGTGCAGTTATTCTCAAACTTTCTGTACTCTGGATTATAATCATCCCACCATCTTTCAGCATAACGAACGGCTTCACGGCGGTCATAAGATCTTTCGCTGTAAGACCTGTCGTTAATAGTCCTCTGATTTAAAGAGGAAAAAGAGGCATCTGCTAATGGGTTTACCGCCTCTCTTTCCTGTTCGCTAAGCTGAATGCTGTCAGTGATTAACTCATCACCTTCAAATAAAGCTCTCCGGTTCTCACGATGTTCTTCCAAATAAACATCCTCTTTTATTCGAATTAAAAGTTCATTTCTAATCGCATAATCAACTAAGAGTTGATCGTCTACTTTAGTCGTACGAATAATATCTCCTTCTACGAAAGATTTTACAATTTCAGCACCGCGACTTTTATGCATGTTTTTGCATCTAGTAATTGAATCATCTTGGTCTATTTCTCTACTTTCATCAACATATTGTTTATTTCGCTTTTCTATCAGCTCATGTAATGACTTAACAATCCTTTCCCTCATTTTTTCTCCTCCTTCCCTTACACACTATGCAACTTTAGTTTCATTTAGAAATGCAAGGGAAGGATTCAGTTTTAGACCACAAAAAAAAGAGTGACAAGATCACCCTTACTTACGATATTTTTGCCGGCACCCCTTCTAGAGAGAGGAGAATTTCTTTCTTATCCAGTCCACCGCCGTATCCAACCATACTTCCGTTACTTCCTATGACGCGATGACAAGGAATAATAATTGGAATTGGGTTTTGGTTGTTTGCGCCACCTATTGCCCGGACAGCTTTCGGTGCCCCTATTTTTTGCGCTATTTCTTTATATGATTTTGTTTCGCCATATTCAATTTCACTAAGCGTGTTCCAAACCTTCTTTTGAAATTCTGTTCCACATAAATCTAACGGAACATCAAATTTGGTTCTTTTTCCGGAAAAATACTCTTCTAATTGTTGACAAATCGGTTGCAATGTCTCCTGACAGTGAATAACTTCTCCGTTCCGACCTTGTTTCTTCAGCCAGACCTTTAATGCTGCCATACATTTAGTTAAATTTCCAAAATGAATATGACAAACGCCTTTGTCGGTTGCAACGATTGTAAGAGTACCTAGGGGACTATTCATTTCAGTAACATAATGATTAAATTGCGTTGTCATGTAATCCCTTCCTTCCAATTGTCCAATCTTTCCCTTATCTTACATTAATAAATGATTCCTTCGCTTGACCACTACTCCTTATTTTCGAGGATATTTAGCCCTTTCTCGATTTCTCCTAGCACTTTATCATCTTTTTCTATATTTTTCAGCTGATTAAGTAGCTTTTTCTCTTCTAAGCTTCCAATTACACCAATTGCCCAGGCTGCCGTACCTCTAATAACAGGACGAGGATCTTTCTTGGCTAAATCAGCTAATACAGGTAGAGCCTTTTGATCTTTGAAATGAGCTAGGGCAATAATAGCGTTTCTTTGGATTGGTTTTTTCCCTCTCCATGATCCAGATACATGGCCAAACTTTTCTTTAAAATCTCGATTACTTATCGTTAACAATGGAATAAGTTTCGGCTTTGCAATTTCAGGATCAGGCTCCATCTCAGGGTGATGATGAAAGTCTTTCCCTTTATTCTCAGGACAAACTTGTTGGCAAGTATCACATCCATAAATGCGATTGCCTAACTTTTTCCTGTATTGATCTGGAAGGAAATCTTTCGTTTGCGTCAAGAACGCAATACATTTATTCGAGTCTAATTGTCCTCCTTGAACGAGCGCATCAGTCGGACAAGCATCAATACATTTTGTACATGTTCCACATTGCTCAGTAATAGGAGTATCAGGATCAAACGGAATGGTCGTTATGATTTCACCTAAATAAACATAGCTTCCAAATTCCGGTGTAATAATAGCGCAATTTTTCCCACTCCAACCAATCCCTGCTCTTTCGGCAACAGCACGATCGGATAATTCTCCTGTATCAACCATTGAGACCGTCTTTGCCTCCGGAATACGTTCTAGCAAAAACTGCTCAATTTTCTTTAAGCGGTCTCTTAACACATCATGATAATCGCGCCCCCAAGAAGCTCGGCAGAAAATCCCTCTGCGATCCTCTTTCGTATTCTTCGGGGGGTTAGACATTTTTGATGGATAAGCAAGAGCTATTGAAATAATGGTTCTAGCTTCTGTTAAAACTTTTGCGGGATTTACACGTTTCTCTATATCTGGCTCTTCAAAACCCGATTGAAATCCCAATTGCTGTTGTGTTAGAAGTCGATCTTTCAATTGTAAAAAGGGGTCTGCAGACGCAAATCCAATTTTATCAACTCCTATTGTTTTACTATATGCAATAAGCTCATCCTTTAATTGGGCAAGTGTCATAGGTCAATCACCTTTCTTCTCCCTTTTGTTTCCAATGTGCTACAATAAGCACAAAAACAATAGGAGGTCCATCTATGGTTAACATTAAAATAGATTCGAATATTACCGTTCCCAACTTTAAAATGGGAGTAATCCTATACCATAATATCGCGATTGATGACTCACCTCAAATGTTAAAAGGTCGTTTACAATTTTTTCAAGAAACATTAAGGATGGAACTTGAGACGAAGGAGTTAACTAATTACGAGGGAATTGCGGAATGGCGTCAAATATTTAAGCTTTTAAAAATGAATCCTGGTAGATATCGTCCTTCACACGAAGCTCTTTTAAGACGAATCAAAAAAGGGGACAATCTTCCCCTTGTTCATTCAGCCGTTGATTTAAATACATTCTTCTCTCTTGAATATTGTATACCACTTGGGATTTATGATCTCGATCACATTCAAGGTGATGTCATCCTTCGCTTAGGAAAAGAGGAGGATTCTTATGAAGGCGTTAATGGTCGGGTAAACGATATGAATGAAAAATTAATTAGTTCGGATAACCTTGGTGCTTTCGGTAGCCCAATTGTTGATTCGACCCGAACAAAAGTAACAACAAACACAACTTCAGCTTTACAGTTATTTTACTTACGCCCTTCAATGACACAAGCAGAAGCAACACAGTTACTTGAGGCTGCCGGAAAAATGTTCACACAAATCCACGGCGGTGATTTCGAACAGAGTGTAGTCGAAAGAACATAAAATTTTTCTAACTCCTATTGGAAATAAACTCCAAAAAGTGATCTTATTCACAGTTTAGATCAAGAATCGGGTTTATAATATTCTTGATTAGGGAAATAGTATACTGAAGTGAAAATGAGGAGGTTATCGTATGAGTCAAGAAAAAGTATCGACCATTCTAAACAAGCAAATTGCGAACTGGAGTGTTCTTTTCATTAAGCTCCATAACTACCATTGGTTTGTAAAAGGACCAGCATTTTTTACATTACACGCGAAATTTGAAGAATTATACACAGAAGCCTCTACACATATTGATGAGTTGGCAGAACGCCTTCTAGCGCTCAAGGGCCACCCTGTTGCTACGATGAGAGAATTTTTAGAAACAGCTTCTATACAAGAAGCAAGCGGAGATCAAGATGCTGAGGCAATGGTTGCAGAACTTGTTAAAGACTTTGATACATTAATCGATGAATTAAAAGAAGGCATGGAGGCTGCTGACTCTCTTGGTGATGAGACAACAGCTGATATGCTTCTTGCCATCCACCAATCACTTGAAAAGCACAATTGGATGCTACGCTCATTCTTGAAATAAGAGCAACAAAGGCTTGGACGTTATGTCCAAGCCTTTGTCCGTATTTAAGACTATCTTTTCACTGATTGATTCATTTCATGTTCTAGCCTCTTAAAATAGAAATAGGAACCAGACCAGAAAATAACATACACGACAATAAAACTTCCAATCCCGACTATAATAGGAATCACATTAAAAGGTAACCACCCTATCAACATCGCTAAAGGCAACCAAACACTTATTGACAGTAAAAAATGAATCGTCGTTTGTTTCAGCGGACTCCAATGATCCACATCAAAAATCATGGAAGATACACCAAAGTAAATCCCCATAACCATACTGCCTAACATATTCATCCAGATAATTGAAACAGACACCTGAACATCTTGCAACATCATTATGGTTAAGGCAACGAACGTGAAAACAGCTGAAAATCCCAACCCCAAAATACTCCTTCTTACTGCTTCAATCATTGTATTCATCAGCCCCTATAATTAATTTTTTCTTTAACTCTTGGACATACTTGCGTGAAACGTACTCTTTACTACCAGATTGAAAATACACACAAAGGTTTCCGTTAAAGGCTAACTCAAAACGCTTAATTTGGTTCAGATTCCCAATAGCTGATTTCGATAACCGACAAAACCCATGGCTTGCTAAAAGACTTTCTGCTTCATACAGTTTCATATTTATTTCAATGGATTGTTGGTTTATAGATGCATACACTTTACGTTTGACAGCAAAAACAAAGTCAATGTCAGCTGGTGAGAGCAAAATAGAATGATCCCCTTCTGTTCCTACAACTTTTTTAGGGGTTTTCAACTCTAATTTTCTGACTAGATCTTCAAGCTCTTTTGTCCATTCTTTTGCATGAATCGTAACCAAAGTTTCATCATACTTTTCATTAATATCAATATTTACCCTCATTCAATTCCTCCTCTCTTCCCTTTTTACTATACCAACTTCATTGACGAATGTTAGCCGTTTTTACATAACTTGCCATTATTAATGAATGACTGGCCGTTTTTCATGAATGAACTGTTTTGAAAGAAGGTTTTCATCATGAAAACGCTTAGAGACTGTCTCGGGGCATAAGGCGGTTAGGGTTTTTATTATGTACTTTACTGAGCGGACACTAGATTCCTTATTGAACTAAAAAATCGTATTTTGGGAGCTTAAGAGGACATGACATCCTCTATCTAGCTTTTTAAAAGGAATATCAATATCATTTTCACGCAATAAGTACTTCTGAGTCCTCGTAACCATTCGAAATGGTTGTTTTATCGCAAATAGGATCCCTCGTGTCCTCGAACAACTAGAGACCACTATAGAAAAAGACCGAGTCACTTCGACTCGGCCTAATCATTTCTATTTGCTCTAAACGAAACTACTCTGCTTCTGGAGTAAAAGTCCGTTTAGAAAATTCGTCATCCAACATGAAAAAGGCATTGCTATCTGTGTCAATTCGTTTTAATTTTTGAATAACACTATCAAACATATCTTCTTCTTCAACTTGTTCCTCAATAAACCACTTTAAAAAGTTAATCGTTGCGTGCTCTCTAGAGTCAAGAGCTAGGTCCGATAAGTGATAGATTTTTTTCGTTACGTCTTTCTCTTGAAGTAACGCTTTTTCATACACATCAAGGATGGAGTTAAATTCATTGTTAGGTTCAGGGAATGCTTGGATCATCGCTCTTTCTCCAAGTGCATTAATGAAGTTGTAAAATTTCATCGCATGAAATCTTTCCTCTTCAGCTTGAACTAAAAAGAAATTAGCAAAGCCATCGTAACTCTCAGCCGAGCAATAGGCTGCCATCGCTAAATAAGAATGCGCTGCGTAAAATTCATAATTCATTTGATCATTAAGCCCTTTTAACAGTTTTTCACTCAACATACTTATCACCCTTTATCTATAATATATCTTTATTATAACACTTCCCTATTTTGTGCGTATTGAAACGATTGTTATGCTTGAATTAATCATTCATGATTTTAACTGTCATTCATTAATCAAACGTTTAATTAAAACTTTGTAAGCCGGACTGAGTAAGGAATCCACCATTTAAACAAACGTTTGATTAACCTCCTTTCTCTCTTTAAATTTTTTCACTCCTTAAAGTTTAAATATGGTAAAATAATCTAAATTTGAAAGGGTGGGGGAAAAATGATTAGACGACTGAGCTCAGAAGATTACACAAGTTGTATGACGTTACTAAATGATTACCCAGCTGAGAATTTATTTCTTATTAGCGATATAGAAACGTTTGGTTTTGAAGAAGACTTTCAACAAGTCTGGGGAGAATTTAACGAACAAGGTCAACTTAAAGCACTTATGCTGAATTATGAGGGCAACTTTATTCCTTATAGCCCTGGTGAGTTTGACGCAAAAGGATTTGCCGATCTTTTCTCAGAACACCCAAAAGCAGTAATGCTATCAGGCTTAGAAAACGTTACATCAAAGATGATTCCATACATAACGGTCCCACTAAAACACACTAGAAAGTTGTTTTACGCTAAATGTGATAGTCCATCAAAACTAATGCCGGTTAAGCCAAACACCGTGAAAAAAGCAACACTAGCTGATATAGATAAGATTTCCACCTTATACAGTCAAATAACAGAATTTGAACGCCCTTCCTCTCCTGAAGAAAGAAAGCGGAACATGGAGCTTGGTGTTTCAAGAACGTATTATATTGAAGACGCTAATCAATTTGTTTCTGCTGTCTCAACGGCTGCCGAAAATAACGTTTCAGCAATGGTTGTTGGTGTTTGCACACTTGAGGCTTTTAAACGAAAAGGCCTAGCAAGCCAGTGTTTAAACCAACTTACGAATAATCTGTTACAAGAAGGAAAGAGTGTCTGTTTATTTTATGACAACCCCGAAGCAGGCAGAATTTATAAAAGGTTAGGCTATGAGGACATGGAAATGTGGACGATGACCATTAAAAAGTAATTGAAAGGTAGAGGTTGGGACAAAGAAATTTTTGAAAACAAAATCCGAACGTAAAAGGTTACTGCTTCGCACTCGCTCCGGAAATACACTTCGCTAAGGTTATGCACCGTTCATCTTCAGTTAAACACCTCAGTTTCCTCCCAACCTCTTACCTTTTTCATTACCCGATTTTAGTTTGACTGTCTTTTTCATTTAAAGGGTTTCGAGCATAATACAGTTCTGTATCAAGATCAACCTTATATCTTTCTTTTTCTTCACCTGACCAATGACATGTCTTAGCCATGTAAGCAACAACCGCCTCTTTCCATTCGGATACCCAGTCAATGTTAAAGAAAATGGCACCTGTTCGTCGATTGAAAAAGTCCGTTGGAGTCACTACCATCTCTTCAGCCATTCCATATTGAAGCTGGGCTAAAAGGAGCGCTGGTAATTGATGTTCCTTAGATTCCGCTTCATTTGAACGCAATAAACTATAAATCTTATCTATATTACCTCCATAAAGGTTCACAACTCGTTTCGCTTCTTTTTCAGTTAACCCTAGTTTCATTCCTTCTTTTGTTTTACGGTTAACAAACTTCTGAAACTTTGCAGAACCGCCGACGTCTCCTCCAGATAGCGTGATTCGATCTGTTGTACAGCGCTGGTTGTTTCCTAATTCTTTTGCCACGAAATCGACAATCCTCTCTGCCATTTTTCGGTATCCTGTTAATTTTCCACCTGCAATTGAAATGAGACCACTTTCAGATAAGAAGATCTCATCTTTTCTAGATATTTCAGAAGCACTTTTACCTTCCTCATGAATTAGAGGTCTAAGTCCAGTCCAGCTCGATTCAATATCTTCGGCTGTAAGTTTAACCGTCGGAAACATGAAATTAACAGCTTTTATAATATAATCTCGGTCTTTTTCTGTCATTCGTGGGTGAACAAGATCATCATTATAAAAAGTATCCGTTGTGCCTACATATGTTTTGCCATCACGTGGAATGGCGAATACCATCCGTCCATCCTTTTCCGTATCAAAGTAAACCGCTTGCTTTAACGGAAAGCGACTTTGATCAACTACTAGATGAACTCCCTTTGTTAAATGCAAATACTTCCCTTGCTTAGAACCATCTTGTTCTCGCAACGTATCAACCCACGGCCCTGCTGCATTCACGATTTTCTTTGCATAGACTTCATACATCTTGCCTGAGAGAATATCTTTAACTTTTACTCCTACCACTTTCCCACTTACATAGATAAAGCCCTCTGCCTTAGCATAATTAGTGGCAACTGCCCCTCTATTGACAGCTTCTTTTAAAACTTCCAGTGTTAACCGGGCATCATCTGTTCGATACTCAACGTATATTCCACCACCCTTTAAACGGTCTTCTCGAATCAAAGGTTCTTTCTTTAACACATTCGTTTTATTCAGCATTTGTCTTCGTTCGCTTCTTTTCACTCCCGCTAGAAAATCGTATACCTTAAGTCCTAACGAAGTGAGAACCTCCCAAATGTTCCCCCTTTAATGAGCGGAAGTAACATCCATTCTGGCGTCGTAACATGCGGCGCATTTTCATAGACAATCGCACGTTCTTTTCCTACCTCAGCAACTAACTTCACTTCTAATTGCTTTAAGTAGCGCAGGCCTCCGTGAACAAGCTTTGTCGAACGACTAGAAGTCCCAGCTGCAAAGTCTTGCATCTCAATTAAACCGGTGTTGAGCCTCTTACTTGAGCATCTAAAGCAATCCCAGCCCCCGTTATGCCGCCACCGATTACTAGTAAATCTAATGTATCTTCACTCATCTTTTTTAAAACTTTCTCTCTCTCAAAACTAGAAAACTGGTTCATCTGTTTCTCTCCTTTTTCAGGTGAAGAAATAAAAAAAGAAGACCACAACAACTCTTGCGAACAAAATGCTACAAAGAGTGTTGTGGTCTTCTCCTAATCTCCGACCGAGTTATTAACTTATCTTTTATTATACGTTGTTTTCCGAAAATTTCAAGATTTATTTAAACATTTGGGCAGCTTGAACCGCTTTTTTCCACCCGGCATACAACGCATCTTTCTCTGTTTTAACCATATTTGCTTCAAAACGTTGATTTAACTCCCACTGTTTTTTGATCTCTTCTTTATCCTTCCAAAAACCAACCGCAAGGCCCGCTAAATAAGCGGCTCCAAGGGCTGTCGTTTCTTGAATGGCAGGTCTTTCAACAGGTACATCTAACATATCACTTTGAAATTGCATCAGAAAATCATTCGCAACTGCACCACCATCTACTCGAAGTGCTTTCACTGCAATGTTGGAGTCAGTCTCCATTGCAGCTAGAACATCTTTCGTTTGGTAAGCCAGTGATTCGAGTGTTGCACGGATAAAATGTTCCTTCTCCGTTCCTCTTGTTAAACCAAAGATCGCACCTCTGACGTCACTATCCCAATAAGGTGTTCCGAGCCCTACAAAAGCGGGTACAACATAAACCCCTTCTGACGATGTAATTCGTTTCGCATACTCTTCTGTGTCTTTCGCTGATTTGATCATACGCAAACCGTCTCGTAGCCATTGAATTGCCGAACCTGCTACAAAAATACTTCCTTCTAACGCATATTCAACTTTACCGTCTACTCCCCAAGCTAAAGTGGTTAACAACCCTTGCTCTGATTTCACCGCTTGTTGCCCCGTATTCATCAGCATAAAACAACCGGTTCCATACGTATTCTTGACCATTCCTTCATCGAAACATGTTTGACCGAAAAGTGCTGCTTGTTGATCACCTGCTGCTCCTCCAATCGGAACTTCGGTACCAAAGAAATGGTAGCTAACTGTTTTTCCGTAAATTTCAGATGAAGGCCTTACTTCTGGAAGCATTGTCTTTGGCACGTCAAGCATCGCGAGTAAGTCATCATCCCATTTCAAATCGTAAATGTTATACATCAATGTTCTAGATGCATTCGAATAATCAGTCACATGTCTTTCGCCACCTGTAAGTTTCCAAATGAGCCATGTATCAATCGTACCGAATAACAAATCGCCGTTTAAAGCCTTCTCCCTTGCTCCTTCAACATGATCAAGAATCCACTTTACTTTTGTTCCTGAAAAATATGGGTCGATCAGTAATCCTGTTTTTTCTCGAACCATTTTTTCATAGCCTTGATTTTTCAACGTTTCACAAATATCAGCTGTTTGCCTTGATTGCCAGACAATTGCATTATATACAGGCTTTCCGGTGTGCTTATCCCAAACTACAGCGGTTTCTCGTTGGTTGGTGATTCCGATGCTTGCTACTTCTTTTGGACTGACTTCGGTTTTTAACAAAACTCCTGAGATAACAGCGAGAATGGATGCCCATATTTCATTGGCATTGTGTTCCACCCAACCTGACTTTGGGAAAATTTGTTGAATTTCTTTTTGTTCTACACCGACGATTTTTCCTGTATGATCAAATAAAATCGCTCTTGAGCTTGTTGTTCCTTGATCTAGAGATAAAATATATTTTTGTTCCATTTTTCATTCCCCCATTAGGCTGAAGTTCATATATGTGTTTGTTAGCATTTCATTTTCCTTACCGGCTCCGTTCCACCATTACGCTACAGGCACTTGCTTTCCGCGGAGAGAAAGCCAAGCCCCTACGACTTACGTCTGTAGTGTCTTGCCCTTTCCTCTTTTCCCGCAGGAGTCAAGTGCCTTCCGCTTCATTCCACTATAGTTTGCATTATGAAAATTGAATGGCAAAACCCTTGCAATAGAACACTAAAGTAAAAAAAGACAAACACTATCATCTTGTATAATAAATAATAGATGAGATGCTCGTCTTTTAATTTACGCTAGTAAACGTATAAACTTGCTTTTTATTTAAACAGGTTTTGAAAGCGCAGTCAATATTTTTATAAAATACTAGATATCCCATAAATCTTGTCTTGAAGTAGTTACTCCGATGGCTCCTGCTTCTATTGCATTGAGAACTTCTTGCTTTTCTCTAATTAATCCACCTGCAATAATAGGGATTTGGGTGCGCTCGTAGACTTCTGTAATAATATGAGGCATAACGCCAGGTAAGACTTCTATATAATCTGGTTTTGTTGTTTCTAGCAATTTATAGCTTGATTCTAGGGCAATGGAATCTAGTAAAAACAACCGTTGAATCGCAATGATTGAATTTTTCTTTGCGGTTAATACGACGTTTTTTCTAGTCGAAATAATCCCAGCTGGCTTTATTTCCTGACATAGAAATTGTGCAGCGTATTCATCGGTTTTTAAACCTTGGACAAGATCAGCGTGCAAAAAGATTTTTTTATTTGCTGAACGGGCCATCTGCATTAAACTTTTTAACTGACTAACATGACTATTCAGCAGAAAAATCGCTTCGAAATTTGTTCTTAGTAACTTTTCGTATTCTTTAATGGAACGCGCCGCAGGGAAAATGCGTTGATTTGTGAAATCATGGTTTGACACTTTATCGACTCCTCTGTTTAGCTCTCTTCGCTAATTAAAACAACTATTTACCGTAGTGTCAAAACCTTAAACAGTGTGAAGTAAAATTAGATGCTTAATTGCCCTTGTGTAGTTCCACGCTTGTTTCGACAATCAAACAGTAAATGTATGAGGCTTTCATAATATGGAATAAATTCTTCGTTTTTAATCATCGTCAAAATTTCTTCCTTGCTTGCCCATTTGACGTTTTGGACCTCTTCCTGTTGCAAAATGAGTGTATGTATTTGCACATCTTCTTCTATCAAATAGATATCATCAAACCCTTTCTCAAAGTTAATTGTTAAATGAGGTCGCATATGCTGAAATTCTAAATCCAAGCCAATTTCTTCAAGTAATTCTCTTTGAGCTGCAGTTTGACTTGTATCCCCAGCTATTGCACTCCCTCCTACAGTAAGATCCCACATATTTGGCCATCCTTCTTTGAAAGCCTGCCTTTGTTGAATGAGCATATCTCCACCTGAATTAAAAATACACACATGAACAACTAAGTGATACTCACCATGTTGAAGTTCTTCACCACGAACACAAATACGATTGGTTTTGCTTCGATTACGATCATACACATCCCATAATTCCATTTGCTACCTCCATTTTTTCCTGGATTTCCTCTTTCTTCATATAATGATGGGAGCTGAAGTAAACATAACTTCTTTACTCCTCTAGTTTAATTTCCTATTAAAACAAAAACATTTCCGTCTGGAGCTTACATAACAGCCACATATCCTCCTAAAGAATTAGGGAATGGCGTGCGAATCCATTGAACTTCTGGATTTGATTTTAAAGCTTCGTAAGTTTGCCGAACGTCTTCAACAACAATCTCAGTTTCAGCGAATTTCAAGTTGGGGTTATTTTTTAAAACCAATTGTGAGCGACCATCAGGATACTTCATCCCAACAAGTTTCCATTGCTTGTCTTCGTCTTGAAAAGCTTCCCAAGCTTTTGTTAAACCTAACATTTGATAGAAGTCAGCTGACTTTTCAATGTCCTCTGTATAGATTGCCACACATTCTATTCTTTTCCACACGTTTCTATCTCCCTTTTAATACGAACGTACATTCGATTTATTATAAACTAAATTTAACCAAATAGACAAGCTATTTCCTGTTTTAAAAATTAAATACTGTTTATCATACACACATTATTCTCTCAATATAATTTTCCATTTACGTGTTGTCTCTAAAACAAAAAATAAGCAGTCCAATTATACTCTAATTGAACTGCTTCTAAGTTATATACTAATCTCTATTAATCCGCTGTCATCTCTAAATCGTCAACACGCTTTTCTAGATATTGAACATCCTTACGCGCATTAAAACGTTCAGCTTTCTCCACTTTCGCTGCGATATTATAGCTAGGAATTTTCGCTAACTTCTCATATACACCTTTTGGAAGTAGGAAGTTTCCTTCAGGGAAGTGAACTTCAATGTTTCCTTTAGCGATGTTAACAAATTTAGCTTTTCCAGTAAAGACACCGTGTTGGTTGTAAACGACAACTAGCTCACGATCTGAGATACTTAAGTTTTTAGCATCCTCTGCATTCATTAGAACATCATAACGATCTGCGGAGTTGAAAGGATCATACTCACTATAAACCATGGAGTTAAACTGTTTTCCACGTCTAGTTGTTACGTAGAAATCACCCGCTACTCTATTTAAATCAGGAATATCAACTGGAATTAGATTCCCTTTACCATCTGGCGTTGGACAAATCCCATCTTCACAAAGCCATGCGCCTCCCCATTGGAACACATCGCCTTGCTTTTTAAGATGTTGAATTCCTTCATAGTTAGGGTTGGCTAGCGCAATTTCGTCTCGAATGGCTTGACCGTCTTTAAAGTCGACTAAATGAGCTTCATCAGGATTTACTCTTTTCGCAAGATCAATGTAAATCTTCCATTCAGAACGAGCCTCTTCTACCATTTGTTTGTTTCCTTCAATGGTCGGAGAGAAATAAACCATTCTTTCAGTCGATGTAGAAGTTCCACCTCCATCTTGCTCATAACGAGTTTTAGCCGGCAACACAATAACAGCTTCTTTCGCATCGACCAGTGTGGATGTGTTGAAAATAATATCTTGATGAACACGTACTTCAAGCTCTGATAATGCTTTTTCAACGAAAGTTGGATCTGGCATTGTTTCTAAGAAGTTCCCACCAGATAAATAATACATCTTCACTTTGCGTTCATGATCTTCTGGTAATAAGCAGTTTTCTAGAGTTACCCCTAATACATCACCTTGCCATTTTGGTAATTCAAAGTTCCATAGTTTTTCAATACGCTCGATATTATTTGGTTCAAAATCGCCACCAGGTAAAACAAATGGGTCAGCTCCCATTTCCCCGCTTCCTTGAACACTAGAGTGACCACGGATTGGCATAACACCACAGTGCTCACGACCTAAGAAACCACGAAGCAATGCTAGATTTGCAACTTGCGAGATATTATCTGAAGCAAATGTATGCATCGTTAAACCTAATGACCATACGAATACACCCGATTTACTTTGAGCTAAAAGCTGAGCTAACTCACCGATTCTTTCTTTCGAAACGCCCGCAGATTGAACAATTTCTTCCCAAGATTGCTCTAGTACTTTTGCCTTTAATTCCTCATAGCCGTTTACATGCTCTTGGACAAACTGATGATCAATAGCAGAACCTGGGTTAAACTCTTCCATTTCAAACCAATGTTTCATAATTCCGTGCATAAAGGCAATGTCTCCACCAATATTCACTTGATAGAAATCATCAGCGAGCTTTGTACCAAACAACGCCGATTCCCCAACTGACGGGATCCAGTATTTTTCCATTGCTGGTTCGCGGTATGGATTAATACAGATAATTTTTGTTCCTTTACGCTTTGCTGCGTACATATATTTCGTTGAGACTGGTTGGTTATTCGCTGCTACCGAGCCCCAAAATACGATAACGTCTGAGCCAATCCAGTCCTTGTAGTTACAGCTTGCTGCTCCAATTCCAACCGAACGCTTTAAAGCTGTTTTAGAAGGAGAATGACAAATTCTTGATGCATTATCAATGTTATTTGTACCTAGAAATCTCGCCACTTTAGCGGCCACATAGTAGGATTCGTTCGTAATTCCTCTTGACGTTAAGAAAAAGCCGTAATTTTTCGGATCTAATTTTTTCATTTTATTAGCGATTTGATCCATCGCCTCGTCCCATGAAATCCGAGAAAATCGACGTTCTCCTGGGCGACGAATTAATGGATATGGAATGCGTCCTAATTCACGTAATTCTGCGCTTGAATACTTTCTTAATTCATCAATGTCAGCATGAACTATTTCTTCTTTCATCGCAGGCATCGTATTCAGTCGCAATACATTTAAACGAGTCGTACAAACGTGAGGCCCAGCCAAGGTTTGATCGTATAAACCAGAAACCCCTAGTGCACAGCCATCACAGACGCCTTTTGTAATTATGTTTTTCGCATAATTTAAATTATCTTTGTTATCCCAAACCACTTTCATCGTATCGCGAATGTGTTTTGGCTTTACTTTCCCTAAACCAAATGGAACCTTACTCGCCCAAAGGCTAGGAGCCGGTGTACTAGGTAATTTTGTAGGTCCTGTATGTTTTGTTTTACCCAATGTAAGTCACTCCCTGTATTGTTTATATAATAGTTATGATTAAAGAAGGTCGTACATGTTTTATAAAGGCTGTAATCGCCATGACTAGAATAAATTTTTTCCCTCTAAGTGTAGTGGAGCGGAAGTCACTCGACTCCTACGGGAAAAGAGGAAAAGGCAAGACACCACAGACGAAGTCGTGGGGGCTTGACATCCTCCCCGCGGAAAGCGAGAAGGCCACTGAAAAACCCCTTGAACGTTTACTCAAGGAAGCTGCAATGGCTCCACACGTTGCGCGCCTAATATGAGAAACCCACTCATAGTAGGCTTAAGAGCTTGCAACGGTTCCTCTCATTGCTTAGAGTCCACTGAGAAAAGGTGAAAAACACACCTTTTTCAGTGGCCTTGAAAGCGAGTGACTGGAGCGGAACGAAACGAACACGTTACGTAATCTCCCTCCCCTAAAAAACAAAAACCACCGCCACCTCTTTAAGTATTTAAAGAAGTTAGACAGTGGTTTAGTCTTTTGCAGGGTCGCTACCAAGTGCCAGAACCGATATTATTTTTTCAATGAAAATTTTTGTTCAATATCTTCATCAAACACGAAGATGGACATTCCAAAATCACGTTCAATATCAATATCAACGAAAAGATCGACAAACTTGCATTGTAGGAACTCTTCCATTTCAGACGGAGGATTTTTACGATACATGTCTTTGACCATTTCTGTTCGAGCGGCTCGAAGCATTTGCTTTCCCTCACTAGCTGTAGCAATAAATTTCTCTACGGGAGAAAGGTTTCCTTCCATCTCGCAGATCGCCCAGTTTTTACAGAAAGTTGTACTTACCTTACTGGGACCTTTCCCCATATGCTTTTTTCGGAAGGAACGAACTAGATTACTGAATTCCGCTTCATATTTATTCACTTTGCCTTCACCTACTTTAATATTATTAAAAGAGTAAAGGGTTTATCTGTAAAAGTCAATGTGTTAGCTAGCCAGATCTTTCACTTCATTCGCTTGCTTTAGTTGCTTAATGTCGATACGAACCACAAGTGATACGACTAATGCTACGATAAACATGAATCCAAATATATAAAGAGTTCCCGCGTAGCTATTTGTTGTTTCACGAACCCAAGCTGCTAGAATTGGTCCAGCTAAACCTGCTGCTGCCCAAGCTGTTAAAATGTACCCGTGAATTGCCCCTAGTTGTTTTGTTCCAAATAAATCCCCAATGTAAGCTGGAATCGAAGCAAATCCTCCACCATAACATGTTAAGATAAGGAACAAGACTGCTTGGAAAAGAATCGCATGTGTGATACTCGGTAATAAGAAAAATGAAGCGATTTGAATGGCAAAGAAAGTCGTGTAAACATTCGGGCGTCCCATGTAATCTGAAATCGATGCCCAACCAATACGTCCAAATCCATTAAATACTCCCATGATCCCTACCATCGTTGCTGCCGCTGCAGCTGATAGACCAGCAATTTCTTGTGCCATTGGTGAAGCAACGGATAAAATTGCAATTCCGCACGTTACGTTAATAAACAACATAATCCATAAATACCAAAAGCGTCTTGTTTTAACCGCTTCATTAGCTGTTAATTGTGATAAATCAGTTGCTACCTTTTTACCGTCTGCTTGAATGTCTTGCATATAACCAGCAGGTGGTCTCTCAAGATATAAGGCAGAACAGATCATAATCGCAAAATAAACAATTCCTAACGTATAAAAGGTTCCTGGAATTCCGACTGAACCAATTAAGTTCGCCATAATCGGACTCGCAATCATTGCTGAGAAACCAAATCCCATAATCGCAAGTCCTGTTGCTAGACCGCGGCGATCAGGGAACCATTTTACAAGTGTGGAAACAGGTGTAATATAACCAACACCTAAGCCAATTCCTCCGAGTACTCCGTACGTTAAGTATAATAGCGTAATAGATTCAATTGACGTGGCAAAACCTGCTCCAATTAAACCGATTCCAAAAAATGTAGCTGACACTAAGCCGGATTTACGAGGCCCATGCTTTTCTACGAAGTGTCCCATAAATGCTGCTGAAAGCCCTAGAAACAAAATCGCAATACTGAACGTAAACGAAACTGAACTTAACTCCCACCCATACTCTTGCATAAGTGGATTTGTGAATACACTCCATGCATAAACAGAT
Organism: Halalkalibacter akibai JCM 9157; assembly: GCF_000513135.1. Lineage (GTDB taxonomy): Bacteria > Bacillota > Bacilli > Bacillales > Bacillaceae_D > Halalkalibacter > Halalkalibacter akibai. The sequence continues at coordinate 34,588 of NZ_BAUV01000030.1, read as the reverse complement.
CCGATCGAAATGTGAATACCGACAGCTGCTAGTGCAATTAACCAGCGATTTTTTGTTTTTCCCATTCTCTCACTCCCTTTTTCATCAAGACTGTTTTCGTAATGATTGTTGCTTTTAAATATGGCTTATTGCTCATAGTGAAATGGAGCGGAATGCAACGATCCTGACTTCTTCACCCAAACCCATAAAAAGCAACAAAGTAGTCAAAACAGCCTTTATTAAATAAAAAAATCGTCGCAAACTTTAAGGGATACACTTAAATAAGCATAGTTATCCCGAAAAAGTGCGACGATTAGTTTCAAGCAGGTTACGCTACTTTCAATCCCAATAGAACGCTTACATCAAAGTAACAAGTAAAATTGACGACAGGTTCGCTATCTCACATCTTAAATGTTACAAATTTATGAATACATAAAGTATCATAACTTGTTTTAACCTCATTTTCAATATATTTATATAGTTAACCTCAAACAAATATGATAGCTGTTTTTTCTAGTTGTCTATTAAACTCACTTCTTGCTAGTCTCCCATTTATATGGTTATATGATAAACAGATTAACTAGCAGAAGGAGGGATCTCTATGGATGAACCTTTAAGTATAAGTAAGACAATTCATAAATACGACAACGAACAAATTTTTGAAACGGAAGATGAGATCGTTATTGAATTCCCTCTAACGATTTATATTAACAACGAAGAGTTCGCGACAATGGTTTGTAGTCCACAAAACCTTGATGAAATGGTGATCGGCTTTTTAGCCTCAGAAGGCGTTATACATTTCAAAAAAGAAATCAAAGAAATGAACATCGACTCGGACCGTGGCTTCGCTTATATTGAATTGCACTCAAAAGAAGTAAAAAATCAACAATATTTTTCGAAACGTTTCATTGGTTCATGCTGTGGAAAAAGCAGACAATTTTATTTCCAAAATGATGTTAGAACTGCCAAAACGTCGATGGCAAAAACGACATTAACTAGTTTACAATGTATTCAGTTGATGAAGAAGATGCAAGAAGATAGTTTTGTTTTTAAAAATACAGGTGGCGTTCATAACGCAGCGCTTTGTACGGCAGAGGACATCCTTGTTAGTCGCTCCGATATTGGGCGACACAATGCACTAGATAAACTGTATGGTTATTCTCTTTTAAATGGAATTTCAGTAAGAGATAAAATTCTTGTATTTAGCGGGCGAATCTCTTCGGAAATCTTGACAAAAGCCGCGAAAATTGGTGTTGGAATTGTCTTATCCAAATCAGCTCCTACCGATTTAGCGATTAAATTAGCTGATGATCTAAACATCACGGCTGTTGGGTTCATTAGAGGTTCGTCTTTCAATATCTACTCGCACCCTGAACGAATTATCGAAAACTAAGGAGGAATTGTTATGAGTTCATGTAAAATTGATCATCCGTTAGAAGATGTTATGACTAAATTACACTCTCAAAAGGAATATCTCCCACCAGATCTTTTCTCTCGTTGTGAATCATTTCTAGAAAGTGAAAGAACTCAACTTGAGTTAAATGAGCTTTTTCACCTTTTGAAAAAATACGATTTAGCTCCTATTGAGGAACAACAACAACGTAATAAGCAATTAATCGCTCTACTCGCATAAACGGAAAAACACCTAAACGCTCATGACGTTTAGGTGTTTTTGTTATCCTCCGCTTACTGGCGGAATAAAGGCGATAATGTCTCCGTCCTTTAGTCGGTCAGTTTCAGACGCATAGCTCTCATTAATTGCAATCATTGAATTGTTTAGAGTAGGTAGTTCATAGTTCTCCATTAGCCAAGTTTTTAATTCACTAACTGTTAGTCCAGCCTTGTCTACAGAGATTTCGTCTAGCCCCGTTTGTTCCTGAAGCTCAGCAAATAACAAGATTTTAATCATTAGACTCTCCCCCTAACTGTGGCGCCCCTTCAGGATAAGCTGTTTTTTCAAGTTGATCGCCAACCCACTGAGTCCCATCTTCCCAAAATTCTTTTTTCCAAATTGGGACAATTTGCTTAATTCTCTCCATCGCATACTCATTTGCTTCATAAGCTGCTTTTCGATGTGGTGTCGAAACCGCAATGATCACTGCAACATCGGTAATTTCAAGTGTTCCTACTCGGTGAGAAATCGCAATCGTTGCCCCAGGCCACTTTTCTTCTACTTCTTTTCCGATTTGTTCAAGCATCTTAATCGCCATAGGCTTATAAGCTTGATACTCTAGTTTTAACGTTTTTTTCCCGTGCGTAAGTTCTCTAACGGTTCCTATGAAAGTGGAAATGGCCCCACAATCTCTGCGGACAACTTTTGCTACGATGTCATCGAGAGATAAAGGCGTTTCTAATATTTCAAATAGAGTTTCTTCCAACATCATCACTCCATTTCTTTTAAAATAAAGTTTAAATAACCTGATTCGTCTTTTATATGATAAATAGGATAAGCACTTGATTCAACCTTTAAAGGTTCCCAAGCAATCACACATAGCACATGATCTACATGTTGTAACAGCTCTAAATCCTCTTCTCCTCTTAACAAGACAACCTTTGGAAAAGATTCTTTTTTAAATCCTTCCACTAAAATGACATCTGGCTCAAACAGTTTGTGTAACTCCAATAATTTCGGCAATGACCATGTTTGATTTTTAACATGAAGCTGAAGGGAACCACCACCTTCAACTGTTGTCATAAAAGCACCAGCTTGATGATGTCTCTCACTATCTTTTAATGTGATTTCTCTCTTTTGAGGAGTCATATGTCCGTGGTGTTTAACCGAAGCCGTTTGCCAGCCACGCTCTGAACAACTACGGATTAGTTTTTCCATTAATGTCGTTTTCCCACTATTTTGGTAGCCGACTACTTGTAAGATGCGACAATGTTGTCCCATGGCCATTCACTTCCTTGGGAATCTTCTAGCAAAAGAATATCAATTGACATTCCTTTTTCATAGCCTCTCGTTCCCCCTGGCAATAACAGCAAGCAATCTGCTCCACCTAGTGAGCTTACGATTCCTGACTTGTCCACACCAGAAGGCGAAGCTACTAACTTCCCATCTTGATAGTCAACCCTTGCTCGGACCAATCTCATGAATGGGTTTGCTTTTGGAAAATCAACCCCTAACACTGCTTTTGATTTTCGCAAGTGAGGTGCATTGTTAAACATCGCTCTTCTCATCATCGGTCTAACGAACAATTCAAAACCAACATAGCAAGCAGACGGATTTCCTGAAAGTCCATAAATCATCTTCACACCAAGATTTGCAACAGTCGTTACGCTTCCAGGTCTCATCGCTACTTTATTGAATAACACCTCTGCTCCTAGTTCTTTTAAGATAGCTGGAACATAATCATAATCGCCAACTGAAACTCCGCCTGTTGTAATTAACATATCTACTTCTTCTAGAGCTTGTTTCGTCGCGGTCAGACAAGCTTCCAAATCATCGTCTAATTTCCCGTAGTACTTTGCTACACCACCAGCTCTTTCAATCTGGGCCATAATCATATAAGCATTACTGTTTCGAATTTTTCCAGGTTCAAGAGGTTGATCGACATCTAGTAACTCAGTTCCCGTTGCAATCACGCCAATGACTGGCTTTTTCGCAACCGAAACGGTTGGGTAACCAAATGTGGCAAGTAACGCAACGATACCTGGGTTAATCTCAGTTCCTTTTTTCACTAAAATCGTTCCTTTTTGCGTGTCTTCCCCTTGAAATGAAATGTTATCACCTTTTTTAAACAAACGTTTGATTAAAATGGTTGGTTTCCCTTCCACTTCAAGCTCTTTGACTAATTCAAGCATCACGACCGCATTACAACCAGCTGGTACCTGCGCACCTGTCATAATCCGAACCGCTTGAAAAGGCTTAACTTCATCTTCAAAAACATAACCTGCCCCAATTTCTCCAACTACTTCGAATGAAACAGGATTATCAGACGAAGCCGATTCCGTATCTTCAGCTCGAATCGCAAAACCGTCGTACGGCGAACGATCAAATGCAGGTACATCATGGGAAGCTACTAAATCCATTGCTAGAAAACGACCATAGGACTGTTCAATAGCAACGGTTTCGATTTCCGTTTTAATTTGGTACTGCATTACCTTTTTCACTGCTTCCGCAACGCCGATTGGTTTTCGTCTCTCAACCATTTACACCACTCCATCCTACCTTTTCGTAGATCTATTTGATTCAAATTAGTATCCATATTAAGGAACAGCATTAAATTCAATCTAGCAGATCCAACAAGAATAATGCAAGAGGAAATCCCCTTGCATTCATTTATAACCTATTTAGCCACCTATATAAGACATTTCAATTTTCTTTCTTTTTTTCACCGTTTCTTCTGTTCGTTCCTCTGAGTATTTATCCACTCGGCTTCGCCAAATATCTGTAATAGCAGCATTAATCTCCGCATCCGTCGCACCTGACCTTACTAATGCTCGCAGATCAAAGCCTTTTTCGGCAAACAAACAAGTGTAAATAATACCGTTAGCGGAAATTCTTGCTCGTGTGCAATTCCCGCAGAACGTATCAGAAACCGAAGAAATAATGCCTATCTCTGAATCTGTCCCAACGTATCTATATCTCGATGCGACTTCACCTAAATACTCTCTTTCTACTTCCTCAAGCGGAGCGATCGTTGATACTAGCTTTAATAATTCTTTTTTCGTGACAACTTGAGAGAAATCCCAGCCATTTGTTTGCCCAACGTCCATGAATTCGATGAAGCGCAATGTTATGTTTTTTTCTTTACAGTAAGAAGCTAATTTCACAACTTGATTTTCGTTGACATTCTTCTTAACAACCATATTAATTTTCACGTGCAGACCGGCATCAATGGCCGCATCAATGCCTTTTAGAACCACTTTTGACGTTACATTTCGACCGTTCATCTTTTGAAAAATTTCTGTATCCAGCGCGTCCAAACTAACATTTACTCTCATCAATCCCGCTTCTTTTAAAGCTTTTGCTTGCTTAACCAAATAAACACCATTTGTTGTGAGGGCGATGTCTTCAATGCCTTCTATCCGTGCTAACCGTTGGATTAAGTTTGGTACATTTTTTCGAAGAAGTGGTTCTCCACCTGTCAAACGCAGCTTTTTCACACCTAAACTCGTAAATTGCTTTACGACTCTTTCAATTTCATCAAAGGATAAAAGCTCCTCTTCTCTCATAAACACATAATCTTCACCGAATACATCTGCAGGCATGCAATAGGAACAGCGGAAATTACACTTGTCCATTATCGAGATTCGTAAATCCTGTAATGGTCGCAAGTATTTGTCGCGTATTTCATTCATTTTTCTATTCACATCCCTTCAGGTAATTGGTGGTTTTCGTTTCTTACCGAATCATTGTATAGTTATAATTAATCATTCTAACATAAAAAAAGAGGAGGAATGAACAGTATGCATCATATAAATGATTCCAAAAAAGTTAAGATTGCGCTATTAACAATTTCTGATACAAGAAATTTTGAAGACGATCGCAGTGGAAAAACGATTAAATCCTTACTTGAAGCCGCCAATCATACGATTATTGATTATAAGATTGAAAAGGACGAATTGCATTTAATCCAAGAAATTGTAACAGATTGGACAAACAACGCTGAAATTCAAGCGATTATCTTAAATGGCGGTACTGGATTTTCACCAAGAGATGTTACATATGAAGCCATTACTCAATTATTGGATAAAAAAATGGACGGCTTTGGCGAACTATTCCGAATGCTGAGCTACGAAGAAATTGGTCCTAAAGCGTTATTTAGCCGTGCCGTTGCCGGAAGTATCGGCTCCACTGGCATTTATGCTCTTCCTGGATCAACAAACGCAGTTAAACTAGCAATTGAAAAACTCATTCTACCGACCTTGCCTCATTTTGTAGAGGAATTGGTTAAAAAATGAAAATGGTCGGAGTGGTATTAGCTGGCGGAAAGTCTTCTCGGTTTGGAAGACCCAAAATGTTTGAACACTACAAAGGCATCCCTTTTTATCAGCATAGTGTTAATGCTCTAACACGTGATCCGATTTTAGACGTTTATATTATCACAAATAACGAGTTAGCCGACTGCTTTAAAGGCCATGTCTCGGTTTTAGTTGAGGAAGAGCCGCACAATGGGCCACTTCAAGCTTTAGTTTTTGCATTTGAATCGGTTCAAGATGGTGATTGGTTTTTCGTCCTTGCGGCAGATGTTCCTTTTGTAACTGCAGAATTTGTGACAGAATTAACCGAGCATATCTCAACAGATTTAGACGTCGTGATCCCAGTCACAAACGGGCAACAACAGCCGTTATTAGCTCTCTATCATAGAAGATGTCTTCCTGTTGCAAAAGAAATACTTGCCACAAACAAAAGAAGTATGAAGCCGTTATTAGACAAGGTTCGTATTAAAACAGTGGCTTTTTCCGAAACCCAAAAAGATTTTATTAATATTAATACAGAAGCTGATTGGGCTAGAGAGCAAAACTAATTGGATATACAGAAAAAAGCCTCCAGTTGGAGGCTTTTCTTCTTAATATGGATCAGATGGATGACTCACATCTTGCGCTTGTTGCACCGCTTCTTCTGCTTGCGTTGCTCCCATTGGCGCACCTGATTCCATTTCTTTCGCTTTCGCTGCTAAACCATCTTTCACTCTTTGACCATACTCAGGATCTGCTTTTGTGAAATTCTCAATCATTTGCTCTTGAATTCGCTTATCACATGGAGCTAGTGTATTGACAAGATTTTTAATTAACTCATCTCGCTCAAAATCTGAGAACCTGCGATACGTTTCTCCTGCTTGACCAAAGTTATTTGTTCGATCAATCGTTTCCCTTTTCAGTTCACCCTCGACATAAGGAGTGTGTTCTTTTCCAGGGTTTTCTGCTTCTTTCAAACCACCTAAAGTCGATGGTTCATAATTAACATGTGGATTTTGATTTTTACCAATATCCACTTTGTACTCCATCTGACCACCTTGTTGATTTGTAGCCACATGCTTTTTCGGAGAATTAATTGGTAATTGCAGGTAGTTAGATCCTACACGATAACGTTGTGTATCAGAGTAAGAGAAGGTTCTACCTTGAAGCAATTTATCATCAGAGAAATCTAGTCCATCCACTAAAACCCCTGTACCAAATGCAGCTTGCTCAACCTCTGCAAAATAGTTCTCTGGATTTTTGTTTAAGACCATTTTCCCAACCTTCTGCCAAGGCACATCATCCTTATACCACAGCTTCGTAGGATCAAGTGGATCATAATCTAATTCAGGATGATCATCATCACTTAAAATCTGAACATAAAGCTCCCACTCAGGATAATCACCCTTCTCGATCGCTTCGTATAAATCCTGTGTTGCATGATTAAAGTTCTTACCTTGTAGCTCATCTGCTTCCTCTTGCGTTAAATTGCGAATGCCTTGCTTTGGTTCCCAGTGATACTTTACAAGAAACCCTGTACCCTCTTTATTCACCCATTTGTATGTATTAACACCAGAACCTTGCATCATCCGATAGTTTGCAGGGATGCCCCAAGGAGAGAATAAGAATGTCACCATATGAGTCGCTTCAGGCGAATTGGAAACAAAGTCAAAAATTCGTTCCCCATCTTGTATGTTTGTAACCGGATCCGGTTTAAAAGCATGAACTAAATCTGGAAATTTTAATGGATCACGGATAAAGAAAATCTTTAAGTTATTACCGACTAAATCCCAGTTTCCATCTTCTGTATAAAATTTCACAGCAAATCCTCTTGGATCGCGTAAAGTCTCTGGGGAATGTCCACCATGTACAACGGAAGAAAAACGGACAAAAACAGGAGTCTGCTTTCCTTTTTCTTGGAACAACTTCGCTCTTGTATACTTCGAGATCGGCTCATCTCCAACCGTTCCATAAGCCTCAAAATAACCATGCGCCCCCGCACCTCTAGCATGTACAACTCGCTCAGGAATACGCTCACGATCAAAGTGACTAATTTTCTCTAGAAAATCATAATTCTCTAAAGTCGTTGGACCACGATTACCAACTGTACGCACATTTTGATTGTTCGTAACAGGATGTCCCTGCCTGTTCGTTAACGTATCTTCTGACTCGTTTGAACCATAGATATTGTTTTCGTCGCTCAATGTGTTCCCTCCTTAAATTACGTTCAATAACAAATATGTCCATAACAGGCAGGAGTTAATACATAAATTGGTAAAAAAGTGAGGAGGAATTGTGAAATTTAGGGGGGAGGGGATGGAAGCGGAGAGGGGAGCTGGATGCTAGATAAGCGCGAATCATTAAATCACGAATTTAATAGCGAAATCTCTTTTTTATCAAGCAAAAGGAAAAATATAATAGCGAAATTCAAAATATAATAGCGATCTCAAAAATATTAGTGATTTTACTTATCTTATTTGCGGTTAAAACATCCTTAATAGCGAGAACTCACACCTTATTAGCAACTTTGAAAAATATTAGCGAGTTTCTCCGTCTTATTTGCGATCGAAACATCCTTAATAGCGAGAACTCGCACCTTAATCGCGTTCCAGAAATATCAGGGATTCTCCTTCTCATTTGCACCACCCAACAAGCGCACAATATAATTAAATCAGCAACCTCCATAAACAAAAACTGTCTCCTCGATCTCTATCATCAAGGAGACAGTCTGTCAGCTTCTAACTTCTTTATTTTTGTAATGCTGTATAAACGTTCACAATCCCGTGACCAAAGTGTTGACGACTTTGACCTTTACCGCCATCAGCTGTTTGTTGAAGCAAAGCTCTGATTTGAGCTGGCTTCATGTCCGGATTTTGTGCTTTTACAAGACCAATTGCTGCAGCTACTTTTGGTGCAGCCATGCTCGTGCCGATCATGTAGCCATATCCACCTTCTACAGTTGATAATGTTCGAGCTTCTGTATCGCCGCCAGGACCTGCAAGATCAACATTTCCGTAATTGGAATAATACGCTAGCTCATCGTTAATTGTCGAAGAAGATACACTCACTACCCAAGGAATATCAGAGAACGTGTCATGTAATGGACCAGGCCACTGTGCTCCTTCACCGGGAACAGTGTGCATTTTCTTTCCTAAATCAATCGCATTGTTTCCGTTAGCCCCAACAATAAACATGTCCTTGCTTTGAGCATATCGAACAGCGCGTGCTGCTGTTAAGTGCAATGTTCTTTGTTGTTCATCATTCATAAAACTATACGTTCCTAAGCTTAAGTTCGCAACATCAACACCATCATCAGCTGCAGCCGTAATACCTGCTAAAATACTTGTCCAGTTAGAAACACGGTAAGAGGCAATTCCTAATTCAGGTCCTACTCCCATAACTCGACCGTTTGCTGCAATCGTACCCGCTACATGCGTACCATGATTCCCGCTGAAGGAATTATGCGCAGTACCAGGAACAAATGATTTTGCATATATCAGATTTTTTTGCAAATCAGGATGTGTCGTATCAACACCACTATCAATAATTGCTACCACAACATCATGATTTCCAGCGTTAATTTCCCAAGAAGCTCCGTTATTTGTTACACGTTTTATATCCCATTGATACTCCTCATACAAGTCTGCACCACTAGTATCAACACGTAATCCTTCATCCAAGCGATAAGCAAATTCATATTCCGTTTCAGGGGAACGAATTTCTACATCCTCTGTGATGGCCGCAATCCCACTTTGACTTTCTGCCCAAGCTTTAAACTCTGGATTTGCCGAACTCACACTCACAACTCCAATTTGCGGAACTGTTTGAATGATTTCTGCCCCTAAACCTTCCATCTCTGTTACGAGACTTTGCGGAATAGATTGACTAGAAAACGTAACAATATAGTCCGTCTTCTCAGCAGCCAATGCACCTGCTCCTCCAAATGCAAGCAAACCTGTTAATGATAATCCAACTAACCACTTTTTCATACATTTCCTCCTCCTAATTTCATAAATTCTTGCTAACTTACTAGATGTAAATTCGTGTTCCTAAATAACTTTCCTGTTAGTGTTTTCTGATTTTTCAAAAATGAGAATATAGTACTTTCCTAACCTAGTTAATATTTAGTGTAACGAAGAATCCCCCTGCACCTTTTTACCCAAAATCCTTCACAACCTATGTAAGGAGATCTAGGTGAAAAGAACCTCCGCAATTCCTACAGGTTCCGCTACCTATCGCAAAACTTCGACTTGCGTGTAAACTGCATACAAAATTGAGCCTTATTTTATAACACTATTTGTTTGTAAAAGAATAACCCAGTTCAAAATCAAACTGGGTTAATTAATGTATTTTTAAATATTCTTCTTCAACTAAACCGTCAGTTAAAGAAGAATTATTTATTTTTAATTATGGAGTGCGTAGGGATATTATATTATTTTAAATTTCCCGTTTGCTCGATTTTGAAAAGGTAGGAATCATAGAGCTTCCTACTATAAACAGTAAGAAAGAAGTTATTCGTATTAAATCGTAATATTCGTTTGTTCTAAGAATTAACATATTTATAATCATAGCTATTGCAGCTACTATAACTAATAATATTCCAATCATTCCTCTAGACATCGAATCCCCCCTCCTATAAAAAACCAAATATACCATAATTTATATTATAACATGACTTATCGAATTGAATCTTTAACTATACTCATTATTGAATTTCGTTTACATATATTAAGGGAAGGTGTAAATGGTAACTTCTAGAGGTGTGTTTGTAATATGTTTGCACATCTTACCTTCTTTACTGCTCCAATAGTTGAAGAACGATAGCCAATTTCGGCTATCGCACCAGTTGCTTTATGTACTATTTCACAAAATGTTTTTATGAACTCTTTTTTTGTTCATAGTGGCACTTAGCAATTATTAGATTTCTCTTATGATAAAATTAAACAATCAGAAAATATAAAATGGCAACATTATAAATATATACCAAGGCAACAAGGAAATAAGTGGCACAAGATACACTTTAGATTGCTCAAGGTATATACGTTTCATTATTGTTTTACAAGAGAAGATTACTTCCAAACTTTTGCATATTTTTTCTTGTATTTTGCGTCTTCTTCTTGTTCAATCAGCTGTAATGCTTTAGTTTTAACGTCCTCAACATTTAAATGTTCATACAGCTTTTTTAGGCTTTCCACAATGTCATAACGAATCAAGGTATAATTCTTTTCGTCTTCACAGCTTAGAAACCGTTCGGTAAGCTTGTTTAACACGAGTTCTAATTGCAGCTGGCTCGCTAGTCCAATTTTCCAAAATGATTGAAGACTGTGCCTTGCTGTTACAAATTTTTCATCAAAAGTTACTTGCCAAACTGCTTCGTAATCTTCTAACATTCGCTTCTCTGGGTCACTTATCGCCAATTGTGATAGAAATTGTGCCGCTCTCGACCTCCGATGATGATCACGATCAGTTAAATCCCTTTTCAATTGGTCCCAAACGTCATAAGCCCAGTCCACCTCTTGATCCGTTGCCTTCATAATTTCAGTGTAAGCTTGATATTGTTCTTCCTTATTTTTTGATTCGAGATTGGCAAAGCACTGTTTTATCATAGTATTCATAATTTGTCTCCTTGTTTCATACTCATGTGTTTGTTCATTTTAACATAATAAAAAACAGCAGAATGAAAACACTCTGCTGTCTTTTTTTAATTAAGGAGTTTGAATACCTTCTTCTAAATGTAGATCAAGTGAATCTACTATTTGTCCATCGACAATTACTTTCCCTGCTTCAATAGAGAAAGGCTTGTTCATTTCGACTCTAATATATTCTTTGTTATAATATTCAACTGATTCTACCTCATACTCACCATCAGCTAAACGAAATGCAAAGGAACCATCATAGTCAATCCAGCTCCAATTTAACCATTCACCTTCTTCATTCCTTGTAAGCACGTTAACATAACCGTCTCTGACAATCTTTCCTTGATTATAAACTTTACCATGCAACGTTACCGGGTTAACAGGAACATTTAGATGATCTGCTGGCTCGCCGTTGACAAATAACTGTCCATCCACCATAGAGAATTCAAGCGCAGACGTCATACTTGTTCCATCATGGAAAGATAGGTAGCTTACTTGATAGTCTCCATCACCTAAGCGGAAAGAGAATTTCCCTTCCTCGTTCGTCCAACCCCAGTAGTAAGAAAACTCGCTTTCTCCATTAAATCCATAAATTGTAATGTCTCCATGCAGTCTGTTACCATTTTCATCTACCAGATAACCTGTTAACGTTACTGGCGGGACATTCACTTCTAGTACACTCTTTTGTACACCGTCAATATAAAGCTGTCCGTCCTTGATTTCAAAGGCGAGATCTACATACGCATTTGAGCTCTCAGACAGAAACACTTCACTTAAGAAATACTCGCCGTCTAACAATCGCATTGTAAAAGTCCCATCATCGTTAACCCATTTCCAATAATAAAAATCAAGATCTTCTGATCGAACAGATACTTCGCCATTGCCAATTGGATTCCCATTCTCTTGAACAATTCCATGTAACGTAACAGGAGGAATTGTTACATCCAGTCTGTCTTTCTTGACTCCATCGACATAAAGTTGCCCGTTTCTCATTTCAAACTCGATAGAAAGCGGTAAGTCTTCATTTTCTTCATAAAGGTACACATAGGATACCCTGTATTCACCATCTAAAAGTCTTAGTGAGTAAATGCCTTTTGAATCCGTGCTCGCACCATACCATTCATATTGATCTTCTTCCGATTGTTTCTCTATACTCACATGCCCTTGTAGAAGTTTATTTCCATCTAGCAATGTACCTTTTAACGTGATAGCAGGAAGTTGAATCACTAAAGACGCTTTAAAGGCTTGATCCTGATAAAGAAGTCCATCCTTAATCTCAAAAGGAATATCAACCTTTGTCGTACGGTTCGCTTCCCCAACGTAAGCAATCTTATAGAAACCATCTTGTAATCGGTAGCTGAAGTTTCCTTTTTGGTCAACTTCGACATAATAATAATGATCGGAGTAGCCATCTTCTGATAGTTGCTCAATCTCTAAATAAGCATCAGTAACTGATTTTTTCCCATCTAATACAGAACCCTTTAAACTTAAATCCGGTATTTTAATGTCAAGAGTGGCTTGTTTCTTTCCATCCACTACGAGTTTACCATTCATAACGTCAAACGTTAAAGCATTCCAAGAGTAATAGGATTTATGGTGAACTCCCAAAGAATATGTCCCATCCGGTAATTCTCGCACCATGAACTCACCGTTTTTATTTGTGGAGACATATTGGATTAATTCAGTATCATATTCATCCTCGCTATTTACTCTCTCAACGACTACTTCAGCTGTTGGTATCGCTTTGGAACTATCCATCACTTTTCCGCTATAGCGTTTTTTAGGGATAGAAACCAAAAGCTTATCCTCTTTCTGACCATCTATAAAAAGTTCTTGATCATTTACAGAGAAAAAGAGATCTTTGCGGTAATATTCATCGCTTAATGACACACCATACATAAAATAATTACCTTCTGGTAAAGAAGCAGAAAATTCCCCATTTTTCTTTGAAGAAATGATAAAAAGATCTTCCTCATACTCTTCATTGTATTTCACAACAACAATGTCACCTTTTAATCCTTGCTCACCTTCTGTTAAGACACCTGTGATTGTTTGATCTTTACTATTCTTATTTCCAGAGAGCTTTTCTTTTTTGGCGATTTGAACTTCACCTTGTTTCTTACCTTTCACTTTCCCGTCTTCTACAGTAAAAGATTGGCTAGCACTAAACCAAGAACCTTCAACTTCCACAACTCTTACCGTAAATTCTCCTTCAGGTAGCGTCGTTTGAAATTGTCCCATTGAGTCAGTGATGACTTGATATGACTTGTTCGTTTTACCTTTCTCTTGAATAATAAGAACTGAGTTTCTAAGTTCTTGCGATCCTTCCTTGATCTTTCCTTTAACATTTGAAGTCTGTTGCTTGATTGATTGAATAGATTCTTTGTTTCGACTATTATCAGCACTTACTTCGACATTTGTTGCAAACGAACCTAACAATATTACAATAAGCAGTAGAAAAGAAAATTTACTCATGATCCGACTCATTTTTTTATCCTCCTAATTTACATCTAATAAAATAAAAACCTTGTATCTCCTCTCTACGGGCTACCGTCTTTATACTAGCGCTAAATAATTCCATATTAAGGAACCTTTTCCCTTTCCAATTAGTCCCAGAAAAAATATATTTTTTCTAGGACGTTTAGGACTATTATTCTTCCAATTTTGACAGTATTATAGATGACTAAAAAACAGAAAATCCTACAATATTAGTCATCATATGCACGGCGAATTTCTGACTTTTCGAATGAAAAAAAGACGCATTAGTTAAACTAATACGTCAAAATTCCCTTACATCTCTCCACCCATACACATATTCAGACAGTCTCTTTCCTGCAATTTTAATTTCAACCTCATCTAATTTTTTACCTCCAAGCGCTTCGTAGAAAAGTCGAGAACTATTATCTTTCAAAACAAGAACAAGCATAGAGTTTAATCCCATTCCTGTTATTTCATTAATGATCGGTTGAACTAGTGCCTTGCCAATTCCTTTACCTTGATACTTTTTTAGAATATAAATGGCGTACAGCTCGCCATCAAATCCTTTATACTTGCCACTTCTTTCTTTACCTCCAGAAGAAAAACCAACAATTTCTCCCACGCTATTCTCAGCCACATAGACACCGCCTTTAGGAATTTCATTTATCCATACCTTTTCGCGACTTTCATATGTTAAATTTGATAGGAACTCAGCTGGAACAATATTTTCATATGTTGTTTTCCAACTATCCACATGCACTTTCCCTATTCCTTTTGCATCAGCTATAACAGCCTTTCTAATTTTTAGAGAGTCTTTATTCAAAAAGTCTCAGCTCCTTTCTAGAACTAAGGTATACGTTCTTATTTAAAACTTTTCACTCCCATTCCTCCGCAAAGTTAACATCAAAAAGATAATCAGATGGTTCGGTCCATTCAAAGCTTTCCTCTGTAATATTGCCTTGATCATCTCGTTTTTCCCCTGTTTTCACCATGGCATATGCTGAAATGTAAGGCCCAACTGGTAACTGTTCGTCATCTAATAATTGTATGTCTCCATTTGAAATTACATATGGAGTTTGACCTTCTATTGGATAATAGAGTTGATTCCCCGAACTTTGTATTACATAGTAAGAAAAGTCACCTTTTTCATGAGTAAGTCTTTGAATATCAAGTACATTAAGATTTTCAAAGAAACGATCGGCACCAACCAATGACTCGTAATAAAACAAATCATCTGACTGACTAGACATTGCTCGATACCTTCCTTCTTCCTTTTCGTATTGAATATGGTAAGAAATATAGCCATTGCCGTTATGTCCAATTATTTGCCAGTTTAAATCTCGAATCTGACCCTCTTTAGTATATTCTAATTTGAAGTTCTCCAGTTCTAAACTGTTATCTTCTAACTTTAACTCTTCCCTAACCCGTTCAAATTCATCTAGAAAGTTCATTGAATAAACAGATTCAATTTCATGTTTAATAAATACCGGGCGGCTCTGCCATTCATCAATGGTAAAGGGGATGATCCACTGGACAATAATAAAGGCAAGAACACCTAATACTGCTGCTCGTCGTTTGACCTGTTCATTTAAATGAGGATATAAAAACAACAGATACACGACAAACCCAAGTGGAAGTGACACTTGATCAAAATTCAAAGCAAATGAACCTAATATAAAATAGCCTATTAGTTTTAGTTGAAAATAAGGTTCTGTATCCTCCCTTTTTTTATATAAAAATAAGAAACTACCTAGTAGCATAATTGAGTAAACAATAGAGTCCACCTTGTATCCCCCTTTCTTTAGTCTTCTGCCTGCCGTAGATTGAGTTTGCTCCTGTTTTTTATAAACCGATTTTTAGAGAACTGTGGTCCACCTTGACACTCATCCGGACAGAGAATTCCTTATTTGAATGAAATGTCCATTCTCATGAAGGAATAGGACTCCTGATTCCTTATCTGACTGTATCGCTGCTAAATAATAACGATCATACTCAAATAAGAGATCTCAAGTCCGCTGAGCACCCAAAACAGGGTATTTTTCCGTACATAAGGGATCTGTAGTCCGCTCCCTTCTCTGTTCTGGACCTCAGATCCCTTATCTTTTGAAATCAAAAACAAGAACAACCACTTCCTGATTGTTCCTAGTTTTTACTGACATTAGTTGTCACTTTGCTTTTTTTCCTCCCATAGCCGTATGCGTTCTTCATGACTAACTTCTTTATGAATTTGATGGAGCATCCATACATAGCCAAAAGTGTCCATGAAGATAGCGTTCGATACTCCGTAGTCAGCCATCTCCGTCACCGGTTGAATCTCTGTACAATTTAAATCCATTGCCTTTGCATAAGTCTCCTTAATATTCGGGACAGTAACGTTAATCCAACTCGTTTTAGGGTCGTCTGGTTTTGGTGCAATCAAATGGAATTTTGGGTTTTCATCTAACAGATGGAGACGTACTCCGTATAAAGTAAAAACAGCTTCATTTTCACCTAGAGGAAGGTCCGAAACCTCTACACGCTCGATTTCAAATATATTTTCGTATAATTCCAATGCTTTTAAGCTATCTTTCGCAACCATATTCATTTCTACTCCAACCAAACTGAAAGCACTCCTTTTATCAATTAAATTTACCTCACCATTGTCTCCCTTTTATTCACTAAAGTATACAAAAAAGAGGCTAGATTCTTTTTAAACACGACACTTACAATCTGTTAAAATATACTAAAATAGCTATTAATAATGTAATACCTGAGCATATGAAAAACCAATAAGGTAAAAAGGAATCTCGATCTTTTCTAAATTCGGAAATTCCGATAACTAAAAGCATGGCACCAAATGATAGAAGGACATAAAACTGTAAAGAAAAATTCGCCGTAACGCTTTGTACAATTAATAAGAGTAACCAAATTAAACCAAAGATTAGCTTAAATCTAACATCTTTCCTCCTCTAACAGTAACCCACCCCTTACTCTTGCTTCAACATTCGTATCTCTTCTTTTAACGCTGCATTTTCTTCTTCAAGATTCCGCAAGCGCTTATGTATGTTATAAAATAATGGAGCATAACCAATGAGTATAATTATTAATAAACCCAATATTAAACTTCCTTTCATTCTCTACATTTATTTCTGATTCTGAGCTGCTTGAATCTCGTCTAACTTTTTAGTAATTTCGTCTAATTTTTTATTAGTGTTATGAATATAATGAGCAAACCTTGATAGTCCATAAATCACTAATAGAACAATAACAAGACTGAAAATTGCACTGAAAACGTCCATTTTAATCACCTTTCCTTTTTACACTTACACTTACCTTACCATATAAATCCATTTTATTGTTTTTAATTACATGTGGAGAAGAGGCGTTCCTACTACAGAACGCCTCTCCTTTATTCAAAACTACGCAAATAGTTACTCTATAAGCTGTTTCGTTGTTTTTAAAGATTTCCAGAAGAATATTTCTCGTACCATTCACGACCAGTTGACCATTCTGTGACAGGATTTTTCGCTCCTAAAATTTCGACGCAAACAGTAGCCATTATATATTCTTCTAATCCATTAGAGTGACTTGATAAAAATTTATTTAAAAAATGATTTAAGGTAATGTCTTTTTGTGAAACAATATAATCAAATTTATCAGGATGACCCTGTACGTAATCATAAGGATTTGAAGATCGTATAAATTCAGTTGACGTAAGAATTAAGTTTAGTTCTCGGTCAATTTGTTGAATGGTTTCCATTTCTTGATCACTATAGAAACTACATCCAGCAATAAACAGAATTAGAAAGGTAACGATGATTTTTCTCATGGCATTAGCTCTTATATTAATCTTTTTTTCCTCTAATTTAATCATTTGACTTACAAATCATTAATAAATTGCCATCTAGGTCTTTAAACACAAAATAATAATCATCCTGAATTTCTGTTACCAGTTCAACATTATTTTCTTTCATAAACTGATAAGAGGCCTGAATATTCCTCGTTAAAAATTGAATGGATGGAGCTTGATATGTCGGGATATCGCCATTTTCTTTTCTCCACTGTGGCATGGTATCTAAAACCAATCCAGCTGTACCTTCCATAGGTACTACGAATATATGACCAAAGTATTCCTCTCCTCCCTCCAAACCAAAAATATTTTTATACCATTGTTTTGCTTTTTCAAGGTTACGAACCGGGACAAACACGCCACCGACTAAATTCTTTATTGGTGTTTTAGGATAAGGTGTAGTCATAAAAACGGCCTCCTTTATAAATCATTTAATACTCTTACATTCTATTTTTTTTACCATTTCCCTACTCGCGTTTTTAATTAATTCGGCAAGTTGAAACAAAATTAAAAGGAAGTGAGTTCAATACAATTAATATTTATTTTTTTATTTACAAAAAACAACAGGAATATTTTCAACACTTTTGAATTAAAATAATTTTTTCCTTATAAATTGGTTAGGCTATTATTACTAACACTCATAAAAAGAGGTGCTCGGGATGAACAAACCGAATCTCACAGCTTCAGAAATAGGAATGCTGTGGACGCAGTACATTCAAAATAGTATGTCTCTACAAATTATGAACTATTTTTATAAAACGGTTGAAGACAGCGATATTTGTATTGTAGTTAAAAGTGCGCTTGACTTAACCAATAACGCAAAAAAACAGATTGCCCAGCTTTTTAAACAAGAAGCGGTTCCAGTTCCTGATGGTTTTACTGAATCAGATGTCAACCTTCACGCGCCAAAATTGTTTACAGATCATTTTATGCTTTCCTTTATTGAAACAATGGGCAAGGCTGGAACCGTTGCCTATAGTGTTTCACAAGCCGTATCTAGTCGGAAAGATGTTCGTGAATTGTTTACAAATTACCTTCATAACATGTCAACTCTATATAATTTAGTTGTTGATACAGCTTTAGAAAAAGGAACGTATGTAAGGCCGCCCATAATTTCAAAACCGAATGAAGTTGAGTATATCGAAGGTAAAAAATACTTAAGCAGTGGCTTGAACCCTTTTAATAAGCGAACGTTGAACAGCATTGAAATTTCCCATTTGTTTGAAAATACAAAAGCCAATTACATCGGAAGCTCGATCTGTACAGGATTCGCTCAAACAACTGATTCCAAAGAAGTAGCTGCTTATATGAAGCGGGGAAAAGCGATTTCAGACAAACACGTTCAACTGTTTACAGAAACCCTTTCAAGTTCAGACATAGATGCTCCTGTTACATGGGATAACAGCGTGACCGATTCAACAACTCGAGTTTTTTCAGATAAATTAATGATGTTTTTCTTAAGCGTATTAAGTGCTACTGGCCAAGGAAATTATTCAACTGCCTCGACTGCGAGCATGAGGTACGATCTCGTAACTGACTATCAACGAATCTCATTGGAAATTGCTTTATTTGCAAAGGATGGCGTTGATATCATGCTGAAGCATGGTTGGTTAGAAGAGCCACCCCAAGCGCCTAATCGGAAAGAATTGATGAAAAAATAACGTAAGGAAATCAATACTAGTGAAGAAGGTAGTGAACAACCGCTATCTTCTTTTTATTTTTTACTGTATGAATCCAATTTGAAGTTATCAGACCGTTTTACATTCTTAATGGTTTTTCTTTCACGTGTAAAAAGTAAAATGCGTTGCTTCATATTTAAAGCAACGCACTAGTACATTTTTTTCTTAAGACTACTGATATTAACTCCATGCTTTGATTAAGGAAGTGAATTTTTTTTACTTTTTTTGGTTAACTAAATCATTCCGGTTCGCTGCTATCGGCGGCAACTCTAACCAACCATTGTTAATCATGATTTCTGCCCCATCTTCTGCATAAAAACCGACATTGATCATTTGCTTTGAATACTTGGCAGCAATATCTCTTCTGAAGCTTAATGCAATTGAACCACCTATGTTCGCTAATGAGATAGCTGATAATGCATTTGCTTGAAACATCATAAGCTTATCTGAGAATACAGAAACCGAACTAGCAGAAACCTCTGCATCCCAAGTCATTGGAGCTGGTAAATTACTTTCTTCTAATAGAATTTTTAACACATCTAGAATGTCTTTTGATAATTCAACCCCTCTTACAAAATGTTTTTTTACTTTTGCAATTTGAGCTGTTTGTGCAAAGCCAAGCAAGAGAGATTTACCATAGAGGTTATTCATGTAATTCATATACATGTGTGTAATCTCCTCAGCTGTTAACGGTCTTCTTTCTCCTAACCACCCTCTTAAAAACGTTTCATTTTTTACAAATTCAGCTTCCTTCGGTGTCGGCAAATGAGGAGGGCGAATAAAAAGACCTTTTGATAGTAAAGCTTTTTTAGCTTCATCTTCTATTTCTACTGCGTCTTGTAAATACCTTTTATATAAAGCACGGATATCTTCTCTTGCCGCTGAAGAAACGGCTGCTCCATGAGCTGCAAGTCCCGCTTTACCGAAATTTCTAATAAAATAAAGAGCATATGTATCAGAAAATAGTCTAGGTGCGTTCAAGTTTACATCCTCTTCTGAAAAGCCAACAGGGGTTGGATATTCTTCCTTTTCAAATAGAGTTCCTAATTCATTAAGGTGCTCCTTAGAGGTTTCTAAAGCCAATTCAATTACTGATTTAACCTCAGAATCCTCTGCTATTGAATAAAAATACTTTAGCATGGGAATTGTGGCGCTCTCCGTCATGTAACATGCCCAAATAGCACCAATTTCTGCTGCTGTTAGCCGAATGTGTTCACTCATCAATAAGCCTCCTAAATCTCTATATGTAGTATGTTCCCTTCTTTTTTTACATTTTATGTAATTAAATCAGAGCCTCGAGACTAGAAAGAAGATTTAGATCTTTTGGCAATTCCCCTTCTAAAGTTTTTATACATTACCCATTCTCTAAATTTAACATTAATATCCTTTTTTATTAACGGGAAAAAAAGCATTCCTTCTTTAAGGAACGCCTCCATTGTTGAATATGGATTTATCATCCTCAAACTCTTTCTCCGTTTCTTCTTTTGATATTGAAAGATACTTAACTAATTTACAAATAGAATTTATTCTAGTTTTCAAAATCGTTCTTTTTGTAAAATTAACTGCTGGAGTAATCCCGCCAAGGCACCAATTAGCGGAAAATTATTTTAATTGTTCGAGCGATCGTAACCTGAAGTTCTATACATTCCATCTAATTTCCATTCCCGATACCATCGGACGTACGTAAATTCTCTAGTGTTAAACCCACCATTGTTTGTATCTGTTGTCACTTTCACTGTGCTTTTCCAAGGCAACGACAACACCTCTATTTCTCCTTCTTTTATTTCGTGGAGAACAGGCAAAATTTCTAACATGGTGCTTGGAGTTATTGTATGAATAACCAATGTCTCCATAGCATGATCGCTTTCTATTAAATCCAAAATAAGTTGGTTATGCGTATCTAAAACTTTCTGATTACTATCCTTTATCCCAATAACTAAAATGGTTAAGCACAAGATAATCATTAAACCAAGAGTATATTGTTGTTTGCGTTTGAAAGCTACCAACAAAGATTTAGAAGAATCTTCCCTATTATGAGTTTGTAGCAAATAATAAATTACACCAACGCTTATTGGATAAATGATTAAAAATTGCCAAAACAGTGTTAATAAAAATTCTCCCATATCAATAGATATCTTGATGAGTAGGAAGTTTAATATTATGATTGCTGAGCAAAATTGAGCTAATTTACTTGAATGAACAATATTTTTGTTATTGCTAAGGAGAACGCGAACGATGATTAGTGGCAGCATTAATAATATGGCTAATGCAATATCACTTAAAATTGGGATCAAATTATTTCCTGCTTTCCGATTAGTATATAATTTCCCTACGGGATAATAATGAATTAACAGTTGAAAGGAGTGGACGGACAATTACAAACGTTTAGTGAACCAGTTAGAATTATTCTTTATACCTTCCCATGATCACGGTATTATAATAATTTCCATCTGATAGTAACTTATCTCTCTTTAATACTCCTTCTTCTTCAAAACCATAGTTTTATAGAGCATTATGGCTTTTTCATTAGTTTCGAGTACGTTTAAAGTTATTTTCTTAATTTCAGTTGAATCAGCCCACTTTATTGTTTCTTTTAACAAGTTTGTACCAATGCCATATCCCCAATAATCCTTTAGTACACAAACACCGAACTCAGCTTTATGAAACTCTCTTTTTAACAATTTGCCTTCACACCTTGAAAAACCAACAATACTTCCTTTTATCTCGCAAACTAAAAAAAGATTATGAGCTCTTTCTATATCTTCTTTAATTAGTTGTTTAAAACCTGATTCATCTATGTACGCTTCGCCTTTTTCTCTATCCATATTTTCAGTTTCGCCATCTATTTGTACCCTTACTTCAGACAAGGATTGTGCATCCTTCTCGTTTGCAGACCTTATAATATACCGTAAATCACGAACATTAAATTCCTTTTCTATTACACTCACTCATTACAACCCCCTTATAGTATTTAATTTTAAACAATCCTGCAGGTAGTGCAATAGCGAGCGATGTCTTATTAGAGCATCGCAGTTAACCGAAAATTAAATTTACCGCGATCCCCAATACGAACCAAACAACAGCATCAAACAAATACACTATATATAATCTATTTGTCCTTTTATATAAAAATTGTTCCAGACTAAAACTGACATTTACTAATGTTCCTATAAATGGGAATAGGAGAAAGAGATTTGCATTTGGATTGTTATATGCGTAAAAAATACAAGCTAAGATAATCAGATAAAATAAAACAGCAAATCCTTTTCTTTCATGTTTATAACCCCACATTCTTTTCGGAAGATTGTACTTCTGCCTCAACAATCTCCCTAAGAAAAACCATAGAATAATAATAACCAATAAAATCAAATATCCCATCAAACCCCCCTGAATTAAATCAATTATTCTAGTACGATCCAGCTTATTTGATTCTTTCATTATTCCATTGAATATTCGTTGATTCAAAATATATTCTTTTAACCATCGTAAAAAAGGAAGTTCAATTCAAATCCGAATCAAACTCCCCCTTGTCACACACTATTAATCTCTTTACCTTCACGTCGCAACCCATACTTCAAATTTACCCAATCGGAAAAGCCATAGTAGACATTAAAGCCAATTCCTTTTGAGTTGAGTCTAAGCGACTATATTGAACAATTATCGGGATATCACTTTGGACTTCGATGGCATAAGGTACTTCAACAGGAATCTTTTCTCCGTCTTTTTCTAAACTACTCGTACGAATGTGGCTCGTTCTTTTCCCTTTCACTTCATATGGAATTTCTTCTAACGGAGGACGGTCTTCAAAATAGATTGTAACTTTTAAGTGTGCAGTCTCATTATTGCAATTCAGAACACAAATAGACTCGTGACTCACTAAATCTCCAGAACTAAGCGGAGGAATGTATCCATCCGGAATATACCAACTAAGTTCGCCTTTTTTTCGATTGTTCATCTTTTTCAACTCCTATGCTTTTTTGGGCACTTCGAATCGCTTTTGAATTAACTCTGTCGGGGTGTACCCTGTGTATTTTTTAAAGGTTGTTGTGAAATAGGCTGGATTAACATAGCCTACTTTTTCAGACACTTCGTAGATGAGGTAATTTCCTTCTTGGATCATTTTTTTTGCTGCTTCCATTCGAACTCTAGTAATGTAATTTTTAAAGGATTCGCCGATGATTTTCTTGAAGATTTGTCCAAGGTAGTTTCTAGAAATATATAATTCATTCGCAATATCTTGTAAGGTGATATTGTCGCTTAAATGCTCATTTAAATAGGCGATCATTTTTTCGACTAATTGTTTGTGCTTCAAGTTCTCATCCCATTGCTGGTGATGGCAAATCTCAGCTACTTTTTCGTTTAAAAATATATTTAGATCCTGCCATGATGTTTGGTTTGAGAGTTCATATAACAAGTCAAAGTCTTCAGGAAGTACTTCTTGAATGCGAATCCCGATATCATGGAGGGAATAGGTCATCACCGTCCACATTTCGATCCCGAGACGAACAGCTGCTGCATTTGAGTAAGGGTAACTCCTCACATGTTCAAAGAAGGAATTGATAATCTCACTAGCCGCATCTTGATCAGCGTAGCGAATCGCTTCCGATAATTTCTGGATGGCCTCTATCGACTGTGACCAAAGAAATTGTTGAAAGGAGGCAGAGCCATCTTCTTTCACTGGATGAATAACTGATCTATTTCCATAACCAGACACACAATCTTTCATCGAGTCAGATATCTCTCTCCAGTTAGACTTGATTGAGCCAATTGTGACCGTTGTTCTCACTTGTAAAAACGTATTGATAGAAGCTTCAATCTTCTTAGTCAACTTGTTCAAGTTAGAAATCGCTTCTTGATTTTCTTCAAAATGTATACATAAGGCTGATTGAAAGATGTGAAGCTCAATATACTGAAAATCTTCAAAAAATGATTGAGCCACTTCATTTATTATATTTTTAGCTGCAAAACGAAATAAGTGTCCATCTGCTTTAAAGAAGGATGTGTTTTCTAACGGCTGATCATAAGAAATCGCCAAAACGACATGTTGCTTCTTTTCCCAGCTTTCCACCATTTGTAGGACTGTACTAGGTAAAACAGATAAATTCACAGTGCCTGTGACAATGGATTTGATCCATTCTTTTTCAACAAATGGCTCGTACAGGCTTATCTTATTTTTTAATTCAACAACTTGTAGAAGCTCTGCTTGTTCTTCTTTTAACTCCTTTGTTACTCTACTCAACACTTCTGTAATCGTATCTATCGATGCAGGCTTTGATAAATAGTCTGCAATTTGTAGCCTCATCGCTTGACGTGCATATTCAAAATCATTAAAGCCACTTAAAATAATGACCTTGCTAGCTACATCCAACTCTTTCAATTCTTGAATCATCTCTAGTCCATTCATCACTGGCATATAAATATCTGTAATGATAATATCTGGTTTTAATTCTTTTATCACTTCAAGTCCTTCTTTACCATTAGGTGCTTCACCAACCCAAACGCAATTCAGTTCCTCCCAAGGAATGATCTTTTTCATTCCCCTTAGCACTTTATGGTCATCATCAATGATTACGACACGCCACATAATAATCCCCCTTGGTTGTTTTATTTTATGCCGTCGTATGTTGAATCCCACTCTGCTCCTTAACCTTAGGAATTCGAATCAGGACCATGATCCCTCCTTCTTCTCGGTTCATGACATTCACACTCGTTTCTTTTCCAAAATAAACATCCAGTCTCTCGATCACATTACGAATTCCGTACCCTCCTGTATGAAGCTTGTTTTTACTCGGAGTCAATGTGTTAAAGCCAATGCCATTATCTATTACTTTTATAATGAGATGATTTGCTTCTTCTTGTACCGAAATCGTAACTTTCCCTTTTCTACCATCTTGAAACCCATGTATGACAGCGTTCTCAACAAATGGTTGCAAAGTTAGTTTCGGAATATAGTAGTGCTCGAGTTCCTTCGGTGAATCAATTTTAAATTCAAAACGGTCCTCTAGCTGAATTTTCTGAATTCTCATGTAGTAATCTAAGTAGGTTAACTCCTTCTCGATCGTAATAATACTATCTCCCTTAGACAAACCAATTCTGAGCATTTTTCCAAGTAGTTCAAGCATTCTACTCATATCATGATCGCCACGTTCAATCGCAATCCAGTTAAGCTGGTCTAAAGTATTATATAAAAAGTGAGGATTAATATTGCTTGTAACGCCTTAATTTCAGCTTCTCTCTGGCGTTTATTTTGTTCATCAAGAGATTGATAGAGCATTTCGGTTCGGTCTGTTACATCTTGAAAACCTTTAAATAATTGACCAAATTCATTTTTGTAGCCTTCTGGTAAAACAGGCTTTGGTTGATTAATGTGATAGTGATTCATCGCATGTACTAGTTTTAAGATTGGAGATGTAAAGCTTCTTGTTAAAAATAAAGTTCCAACGAAAGCTAAAACTATCGCAACAACTCCTATTGCAATAAGAGAACTAGTCATTTTTCTACTAACAGCCACTAGTTCAACAAATGGAGTGATCTCCATTAACGTCCAATTTAAAGATGAGATGGATGTTGCTACCACAAAGTCTTCATCATGGCGTAAGTGAAAGGATAATTTCCCATCTTCTTTCGTTTGACTAGCTGCCATTACCTTTTCGTAAAGCCCATCTGGCATGTCATAAGGACGGCTACTTGATATGACCTTCCCGTTATGATCCAGTAATACTAAATTGGAATTTTCATTGTATCCTCTTAACCAACCTTGAATAACATAAGGATCGAGATTAACAATCATAACCGATTGTAAACTCCCTCTTGATGTATTAATTTTCCTCCCATAACTGATGACAGGCTCTTCACCTGATATCATTTCCACAGTTCTTGTCCCGAGCCAAGACGAAATAATTTCCTCAAGTGGAGCATACCACGAGGCTTCATGAAGTTCAGTTAACTCTTTATACCTAATCGGATATTGAATATTATCGATTGGCGGATAATTCAAATAGATCTCCACAGAATGAAGAGCTGGAATGCTATAAACAATATTAGAAAAATCTTGTGTTAAAGACAAAACATTATTATTGTAAATTCTTTGATTGCTACTAATGACACTTCGAAAAACTTGCTGTCTCGATAAAATCACAGAATAATCTTCAAATGTGTCTAGCTTGCTTGTGAGGTCCTCATTAAACAAACTTAATTGTTTTTCTTGATATTCTGTTGTTGTTTCAATAATGCCTCTAACTGAATATTGATAACTAACGTAAATAATGACCCCAAACAACACAAGCATAAACAGAAAGAAACTGCCAAACAATAAATACCTAATTCGAAACCGCTTGAAAATGTTCATTTTTTTGAATCCTCCAGGTCCAACCCGATAGCTAATATGATCATTTTAGCAATATAACCTATTAAATGTAAGCAGTTTCATATTTTTCATGTTTGATTTTCTAGCAAAAGTTCCTCGCTATACCTTCAAATCAACTTTATCTTCTAGAGAAGTAAACACTCTCATTGTAATTACCATCACACAAGCAACAGGAATACTGATTGCGTAAAACAATAAAAACCCAGGGAAAGAATGAAAAAGAATAGCTGTAACACTCAACGCAATAACCATCAGTAGACAATAGTGTAAATGAGAGAGTCCAAGCATAAGAGAATAACGAAAGCACTTTTTAAACGGAATATTATAATGGGAAAAGACAGGAAAAATAAACAAGCTAACAATCACAAACAAAATCGTCATAATAAAAAAGATCGTTCCTAAAAGGATCATAGCCGTTTGCTCTAAAAAGATCAGTGTGCTTAAACTATAATAAAGCGACCAGCCTCCTATTAAGATAAATAAACCAATTAGGTTGGCTCTGAAAAATTCTTTTTTATAAAGACTAAAAAAGGTTTTTAATGTGGGGAAATCTTCATTTGTAAGCATTCGTTTTCGTAAAACTCCAAACAGAGCTGCTGTGGCGGGAGCCCAGCCAAAGATACCCGCACCTGCTAATGTGAAAATCACCCATAAGGTGTTCAGAAAAGCTAACTTCATTAACCATTCACAAAAGGTATTAACGACTTCGGTAAATCCGATAAAATTCATCTATTCTCAGCCCCTCTATGAAATCGCTTACAAAATATTATAATGGATTGGGTTGTATTGGAGTAGCTAAAAAACGTTAAATTTCTTTTAAAAAACAACAAAGATGACCCTAAAGGCTGGTTTAAACCTTTGGGACATCTTTGTTGGTTGGTTTTTCAGTTGGGAGGAACAGGACGTGTTCGTTCCATTGCGCTGCAGTCACTCGCTTTCCGCGGGGAGGGGTCAAGCCTCCTCGCTGCGCCTGTGGGGCCTTGACCCTACCTCTATTTCCCGCAGGACTCGAGTGACTTCCGCTTCATTTCACTTAGTGGGGCAAACATACAACCAGCAATTATCCTCTACTTTGAAGAATTGCAACGTCAATTCCTTTAACCGTGATCGTTTCTGAGATAACTTCACCTGTTAATACATTTTGGAATGGAATGTTTGCTGGTAGTTGTAGTTCTACATCTTCATCATTGTGATTCATGATAAAGAGAAAGCTGTTTTCTTTCGTTTCTCTTAGTTGTATTTCTACATTTGCTGGTGCTTCAATTGGAGCTTTAATTGCTTTTTCAGAGGTTAGCTTCGTTAATAAGTCTTTTAAATAATCGGCTTCTGGCTCTGTTCCGATATAGACAGCTTTTCCCTGTCCAAATTTATGCTGGGTAACAGCCGGTTTGCCTTTATACCAGTTTTCGCCAAACTCTGCCAGGCTTCGGCGCCCTCTAAGCGAATAACATCACTCCACATTGAGCAGCTGGCTTTTTGGCCATTAAAGAGAATCGTATTTTTTTCGTTCAATGGATAAGGATCAAACTCCTCTACACAAATCCCTAACAGTTTACGTAACGGCGCAGGATATCCACCAAGGTGAATTCGGTCATTCTCATCGGCAATGCCGCTGAAGAAAGATACGACTAACGTCCCTCCATTTTCTACAAAAGCTTCTAGATTTTCAGCTTCACCAGGCTTAATCATATACAGCATCGGTGCGACGACTAGCTCATAAGCTGATAGGTCATCACCTGCTCTGACAAAGTCAACCGCTATATTAGCTTTGTAAAATTCTTGATAATACACCTCGACTCTTTGAACATACTGCAAGTCATTATGCGGTTTACCATCTAACTCAACCGCCCACCAGTTTTCCCAATCAAAAACGATCGCGACCTTCGCCTTCGTTCTAGCACCGACAATCGCATCTAGTTTCTTTAACTCATGACCGAGCTGCTTGACCTCTTGGAAGATTCGGCTGTTTTCATCATTCGAATGAGGCACCATTGCGCCATGAAATTTCTCAGCCCCGGCACGACCCTGTCTCCATTGAAAAAATAAAATTCCGTCTCCGCCACGGGCGATCGTCGAATAACTATATAACCTCATGACGCCAGGAGGTTTAATGACATTAATGTCTCTCCAGTTCACTTGGCTTGTTACTTGTTCCATCAACAAAAACGGTTGCCCTTGTTTCAAACTTCGCATCAGATCATGTGTCATCGCATGAGAAACCGGAATGCCTTCTCTTGGATCCGGATAGGAATCCCAGGTGACAATGTCCATCTCTTCTGCCCATTTGAAATAATTCAACGGCTTGAATTGATACATAAAGTTCGTGAAGATCGGGATATCAGGTGTAATTTCTCTTAATATATTTTTTTCGATTTTATATAAATTTAAAAAAGCATCGTCCATGAACCGCTTGTAATCTAGCTCTTGCCCTGGATTCGCAAACGTTGGCGGGTTCGCCAGTAACGTTATTTCTTCAAAGTCGTTATAACGCTGACTCCAGAAATTCGTTCCCCATCTATCATTCAATTCTTCAATTGTTTGATAACGCTCCTTCAGCCAATCTCTAAAAGCTTTTTCCGAATCATCACTATAACACTCAGAAACATGGCAGGCATATTCATTATTAATGTGCCACATCTTTAAAGCCGATGGTCTTTATACCTTTCCCCGAGCTTCCGGACTAAAATTTCGATACGGCGGATGTAATCTGGACTATTAGGAGAATAATGTTGCCTTGAGCCAAATGAATACGGGTTTTTATGTTGATCAAGTGCGATCGAACCTGGATACTTTTTTGACAGCCAAGCAGGGGTTGAAGCAGTCGCTGTCGCTAAATTAACCCCTACTCCATGATCGTGTAAAATATTCATGACTTTATCTAGCCATCCAAAGTCAAACTCTCCTTCGCTCCGCTCCAAAACACCCCAGCTGAATATTCCAAGAGACACCATGTTAACACCAGCTTTTTTCATCAGACGAGCATCCTCAAGCCAAACGTCTTCTGACCACTGCTCAGGATTATAATCTCCACCATAAGAAATAAAAGGAAGTACCTCTGATACTGCTCGCATACCGAACACTCCTAACTTTTCAAACTAGTTAATGTTTCTACTTTTTAGCAAGGAAGCAAAGAAGACGAGTGCTAACCCTTGACCCCAGCCTTGAACTCTTTTATCAGGAACATCCTTATAGCCTTGAGCATCGTTCATTACAGCCGTTCCTGCTGACACTCTCATAACCGATCCATCTTCTTTCACTTGCTCTAACATTCCGTGAATAGACTTTTGAATATACTTGTTATATAACTTGCCTCTCACTAGTAGAGACGCTGCAATTCCTGCTGAACCCGATACCTCCACAGGGGAAGTAGGATCTGTTAAAATCGTATGCCACAAGCCATTCTCTGCCTGCAAGCGTACAAGTGCGCTTTGCTGATCTCTCAGTGAACCATCAATCACCATATAAGAAGGATGCTGAACCTCCACTAACTCTAATGCTCTTGCCATTGTGATCGCAGCCCAGCTGTTCCCGCGAGCCCAAAAAATACTAGACATGTTATTGCCCGCAATATTGTCCCAGCCATGATAGTAAAGATTCGTATCGTCGTTTTGTAGAAACTTCTCATGACCGTGATACTGTTTTAAACCAAATTCAAAATAATCCTCTCGATCTAACAATCTTCCAATACGAAGCAAGAAGTAACCAGCCATAAACATCGTATCGACCCATGCTTGTTCAGGGAAATTGTATTTATCTCCGTTCACAGTATGTTGTAACACATCATCATCGAAACGTTCTGCATCCTTCACTAGATAATCTGCCATTTGTGTAGCAATCTCTAAGTATTTGTTGTCATCTGTTACCTTATATAATGTTAGTAAAATATGACCAATGGAAGAGGCATTCACCGTTAACTTCGGTAGTCCGTCTTCTAACTCCTGATCAATCCACTCTTTAATAGCTGTGATATATTTTTCTTCACCTGTTACTTCAAAAGCCTCTGTAATTCCGTAAAAGGCTACTCCTCCTGGCCAATCCCAGCTGAAATCCATATTCAATGTTCTTTCCACAATTCGATCAATCACCTGTTTTATTTCTTTCTCATCAAATACTAAACTTGGCATATATACTCCTCCTAATCTGTTTAAAAAAGAGTAGGCTACCTGAATGAAAATGTTCTGGTAGCCTCCTATTCTACTTCTCCTACTTCAAACCAGTAGTTGCGATTCCTTCGACTAAATATTTCTGGAAAAAGGCAAACAAGATGAATTGTGGCATTAATGATAGTGACGACATCGCAAGCAATGGTCCCCAATTTGTATTGCCATCCGCATCCATAAAATTCCGTAACCCTAATGTAACGGTGTGTAAATTCGCATTGTTTAAATAGATTAATGGAGCAAGGAAGTCATCCCATGTCCACATGAAAGCAAATAGTGCCACGGTTACAAGAGCTGGTTTTAATAGTGGTAAAATAATTCTCCAGAACACTCCAAAGGTAGAACAACCATCGACAATAGCCGCTTCATCAAGCTCACGCGGTATCCCTCTAATAAATTGGATTAACAAGAATACAAAGAACGGAGTCCCACCTAGAAATGCCGGAACAATTAACGGATAAAACGTATTCACCCATCCGATATTATGAAACAACACATACTGCGGAATTAACGTAATTTGCATCGGAAGCATGATCGTTCCCATCAAGCAGGCAAATAAAAGACCTTTAAATTTAAAATTCAATCTCGCAAACCCATAGGCCACAATACTACTCGAGCAAATTGCGCCAATGACCACTAGAGATGTCACGATCGCTGAATTTTTGAAAAAGATATCGAAGCCTGTTCGGCCAAAACCTTGCCAACCGGTAGGATAGTTTTCCCAGACAAATACACTTGGAATGAGAGATAAAGCGTTATTGAAAATCTCTTGAGCCGGCTTCAAAGAACTTGCAAACATCCATAGAATCGGATATATCATAATGAAGCCAAAGGCAATCACAAACACATAATAAATGATGTCGCTTAGAAGACGTTTATTTTTCATGATTAACGCCCTCCTTCTGATTCATAATAAACCCAATATTTCGACGATTTAAATAAGATAAGGGTAATAATCCCGATAACCACTAGCAAAATCCAAGCCATAGCAGATGCATAACCCATTCTTAAATATTGAAAGGCAACCTCATAAAGATAGACCGCGTAGAATAATGTTGAATCCATTGGTCCTCCACCTGTAATGAGATATGACTGCGTAAAGGTCATAAAGCCGCCTATTGTTTGCATAATTAAATTGAAGAAAATAACAGGTGTGAGCATCGGAAGCGTTATTTTGAAAAACTTCGTAATCGCATTCGCCCCATCTACACTCGCTGCTTCATATAAATCCATTGGAATTTGACGAAGACCCGCCAAAAAGATAATCATAGGCGATCCAAACTGCCAAACTACTAGTAAAATTAAAACCGATAAAGCCGTATCTGGATTACCAATCCAGTTAACTCCTGTGAAACCTAATGATGTGACTAATTCATTTATTGCTCCTGAACGACCAAACATTTGCTTCCAAACAACAGCAATGGCAACACTTCCCCCGATGATGGAAGGAATATAATAAATCGTTGTAGCTAATCCTGTACCTTTACGTCCTGTATTAAATAACATCGCCAAAAGCAAGGCAAAAATCAGCTTCAAAGGTGTCGAAACAAACACAAAGATAAAAGTAACTTTTAACGATTGAATAAATCGTGGATCATTCGTTAAAATGTTCACGTAATTTTGAAGGCCAATCCAATTCGGACTTGATAACAAATCATAGTTTGTAAAAGATAAATAGAGAGAAACAATCATTGGCCCTATGATTAAAATTAGAAACCCAATTAACCAAGGAGAAATAATTGCGTACCCTGTTAAATTTTCTCTCAATGCCTTTCGGCGCCTTTGTTTTTTCGTTTGCTCAGATGGTGTCAGAGACGGTGATGGAGTCCGAATTACTTCTTCTGGTCGTGACATGATCGTCTACCTCCTATTTTATAAAAGAGGAGCCCACTGAAAACCCCTTGAAAGTTTATTCAAGGAAGCTGCAATGGCTCCACACGTTGCTTAGAGTCCACTGAGAAAAGGTAAAACACACCTTTTCTCAGTGGCCTTATACAAACTACTAATTCAATACTGCTTCAGCTTCTTGAATAAATTGTTTCGCCGCTTCCTCTGGAGTAATGCGGTCGTATTTCAGCGTTTCTACGATACGTAAAAATGATCCTCGAACTTCCGATTCCCCTGGAGGAGATAGTGGATCTGCTGGACTCGTGTATTCTGCTACTAGTTCTAAGAATTCAAATGTTTCTTGAACCGGTCCATCTACTAATGGAGCTAAGTGTTCACGAACTTTTGAAGAAATCGGAACCCCACGGTCAGCCTTTAATAATTCATGAGCTTCTAAACTGTTTGTGAAGAAATCAATGAATAGAGCTGCTGCTTCTTGTTGCTTGGAGTGTTGCGAAATCGCAAATGACATACTTGGACGAATCCAGTTACCATGCTGTCCACCCTCTAGAGAAGGCAACAAGTTTAATCCTAGTTCATAGTCAGTTGATTGAGAAAGTCCGATAATTTGGTTACTAGCTGCCATTTGTACTGCTGCTGTTCCATCTCCAATCATCGCGTTCCCACCATCAATGTAAGACATTGTAATATCATGTGTTGGCCCAGCGCCTTCATTTACCATATCTTGAACTAACGTAAAGAAATCTACTAGTGCTCCTTCTTCAAAACCAAGGCCTGTTCCATCAGCATTAAAGACAGATTGACCATTTTGACGTGCATAAGAGAAGAATAATTCGTACTCCGCATTTGCAAAATCAAATCCGTAAAATTCGCCATCTGCTGATGCTTTAATTTTCAGCATTGCATCAACTAAATCCCCGTACGTATAACCAGGCTCTAACTCAATGCCATGCTCTTCAAACAAATCACGGTTGAACACAGTTGCTAACGAGTTAGCCCCTAGTGATACAGCTAAAACGCGGTCACCATCATGGTTAATTTCTTGATAAACATCATCAACATCATCTAAATTAATCGTTCCAGCATCAATAAACGGTGCCAAATCTACTAATAAATCTCGGCTATTGTACTCATTTAACTTGGAGTTATCCATGTTAATAACATCTGGCAAGTTATTTCCAGCAGCTTGTGTATTTAAGCGCTCCCAATAACCATCCCAACCTGTATACTCAGGCTCAACAGTAATATGAGGGTACTCTGCTTCAAACAAATCAATCGCTTGAAGAGTCATATCATGACGCTCTTGCCCTCCCCACCAAGCAACACGAATCGTAACTTCATCTTCGCCAGTAGCAGCTGAATCATCAGTCGTATCTGCGGAATCAGTCGGAGCTTCTTCACTACCACCAGGATCGTTATTTGTTTGTGAACTACAACCAGCCAAAGCCAGTACTAAAGCAAACATTGCCAACATCAACCATTTTGTCATTTTCCCTTTCATTTCGTTCCCCCCATATTCTTTCATGTAAGTGCTTACAACTTTATTATAGGTTTTTAATTGACCTCTTGATAGATAAGAAAAGTTAAATATATTTTGAAAAGTAACAATTTTGAGTTGTTTTTTATATGTTTTTATAAATTGGAGTTTGGGAATGAGAGGGTGGGGTGACGGATTTAGCTAATTATCGGATGTTCTAAGTAGTACCACT
>NZ_BAUV01000031.1 GCF_000513135.1 Halalkalibacter akibai JCM 9157 | reverse complement strand
CTCAAATCCAAAAATCGTACACCAGTAAATGACAAATAGAGTGCATTCTAATGACAGCTTCTTCCGCATTAGCAAAGTCTCCAAATACTAAAACACTTGACTGCTGTAATTCAGCTAAATTTGTAGATGCTAGCTTATTAATAATTCTTTCATACTTTGTTGTCACTTCATCACAGTTTAACCAACAATACCACTGAAATACTACTGTTTCTCTATCCAAATTAACGGGAAGCCGTATCGGACCCACTAGATAAATTGCTCCTTTATCTGTTTCAATTAGCTGAATTTTATCCTCTAAAATAGAAAGAACTTTAGAATCATAAGTTGTTTGCATATATTTGATACTCCTTTGTAATTAGATTATTGATGATGAGTAAGACTGTTTTACTAGTGTTTTTTTAGATCTCCCCTTAGCGTGACCATTTTAGGTGCTTTCCTTTCCACTTTTCAAAAATTAATGATCTTTCTAACCTAATCAACTGTATAATGCCACCTGTTAGTGCAACATCATCCACACTAGAAACAATAGAACTTACATAATTAATGGTTTACATATAAAACCTGTATCTTCATTACATAGTAATTAGTGATACAGGTTTGCTTATTATTCAATTTATTTCCTAAAAAAGGTTAGTTTTTGATTAGAAATTTAATGGTATTTCCGGAAGGATCTTCAACAAACATTTCTTGTTGGCCCTCACTATAATTGAATCCTAAACGACCTAGATTCTCCTTTGCACGATCATACTCTTCTTCAGTCAAATGAAAGGTAAAGTATTTTAAGCCTAATGCATTTTTTGGAGGAGCAGGTAACTCTTTTCCTGCCCAAATGTTCATTCCTATGTGATGGTGATATTCATCTTTCGATACAAAAAGCATATGAGTTTCTTTGGCAACAATCTGGAACCCAAGAGCTTCCACATAAAATTTCTCTGATTCCTCAATGTCTGATACTTGTAGATGCATATGACCTATTCTTGTTCCTCTTGGTAAACCAGTCCAAGTCTTATCCTTTATTTCAGCGAATAAACCCTCGACATCTAATGCATCGGTTGCTCCAACATAACCACCATTTCCGTCTCTTTTCCACTGATTTGAATCTCTATCTACATATATTTCAATTCCGTTATTATCTGGATCAGCTAGGTAAACTGCCTCACTATACTGGTGATCAGAAGCCCCTTGTATCGGATAATTATTTTCAATTAAATGTATTGTGGACAATGCTAAATCTTGTCTAGTAGGAACAACAATCGCAAAGTGGTAGAGACCTGTTGTTCTAAGCGGTCTTTCAACATATGTTTCTTCTTCTATCAATAGAAGTTGCGGTACCAAACCATCTGTAGTTAGTTTCGCTGTTTTATCATCACGCTCTAATACTTGAAACCCGATTAATTGTCTATAAAAGGTTAAAGATTGATCTAAGTTAGAAACTTTCAACTCGACATATCCAATTCTAGGTTCCATGTTACCTGTATAAGTTTCCATATTCATCTCCTCTTTGTGTCCTTCCTTTTTTTGAAATATAACTAGTGCAATGACAATAGCAATAATAAACATTACCGTAATGCTTTTTATATTTTTCATTTATTACAACCAGAAAGGTCTGTCCCCTTTACGTTTTACTATATAACTATCTAGAGAATATAATTTACTTCCATTTAGTAGTAAGTATACAGAGATGGCCAGTAATGCAAGATCGTACGCGTATCCTCCAATAAAACCTGCTGCTAGTTGAACTGTCACGATTGCCCCTAATAGTACTATGACGAAAAGTCCTCCTACGATTCGAGTCGCTAAACCAAGTAATATCACAATTCCACCAACCAACTCGATACTCGCTACTAGATAAGCCAAGACTCCAGGCAACCCAATACTATCAAACCAGCCAGCAATGTTTTCAATACCACCTTGAAATTTTTGGGTACCATGTCCAATAAAAATGATTCCTAAAACTACTCTTAATAATAACGCACCGATTTCTTGTTTGTTTTTCATTTTTGTTCCTCCTGAAATTTATATTTAATCTATAATGCAAAAGTTTATTTAGTAACACCTTATTTTATCTATCCTCCTTACAATCTCTATTTAAAAGGATCTAGACGTTTATCTTTCATGTAAACGAAGATCAATAGTAGCTTAATACCGAAAAAATATTCATATTTAAAAACAAATAATCAAAAAAATAAAACACTCATTGTTTTGTCATAAGAATAATTGTTTCTTGTATGGTAACAATAGACTTGTAGACTGTCAATGATTTTGCTACTATTATTATTAGTTTCTTAAATGAA
This sequence comes from Halalkalibacter akibai JCM 9157, assembly GCF_000513135.1. Lineage (GTDB taxonomy): Bacteria > Bacillota > Bacilli > Bacillales > Bacillaceae_D > Halalkalibacter > Halalkalibacter akibai. Next base: position 50,089 of record NZ_BAUV01000031.1, on the reverse strand, counting down.
AACACTTAGAGGTGATTAGGTTGGACATAGGAACTAAAATTCGCTCAATTAGAAAAAGAAAAAAGATTACAATCGCGCAAATGTGTGAGGGTACAGGCCTATCAAAAGGTTTTATAAGTAACATCGAAAACAATAATACGTCACCTTCGATTAATACACTGAATACGATTGCCGAGTATCTGAAGGTACCATTACCTTATTTATTATTAGAGAAAAAGCAGCATATGCGTGTTGTTCGTAAAGATGAGAGAAGAACCTCTTCATTGAAAAATTTAAAAATCGAGCACATAACCTCAAAAGGCCCGTTACGAATCATGATCGTTGAATCCCCACCAGGTTTTGCCATTGGAGAAGATGAGACTCATGCCCACGAAGGAGAAGAGTGCCATTTAGTGCTAGAAGGAAAAGTCCTAGCTGAACAAGGGGAAGACTCTATTATCGCAGAAGAAGGTGATTCTTTTAGCTGGAATGCAAGTGTTCCACATAGTGTAAAAAATATTGGTGATACAAAATCCGTCATCCTAATCGCAATTTATTCAGATACCAAATTAGAAGATCTACTATAACGGATGTGGTTGAGCTTCCTTACATACAGGTCGATAGGCTAGCAAGTGAAATTGCTAACCTATTTTTTGACTGCATTGAACCTATCACCAAACGTACCAAAAGCCTCTCTAACATCAAAGACTACTGGATTGCTGATTTTTCACTTCTCCATTTTTTTCGCTGTGTTTAGCTAATTGTCTTTTTATAACAAAGTAAACAAGATAAATTATCAGAACCACACCATACATAATGGATGCAACCAGATATACTACTTGATAAGATGTAACTGTAGCAACTAGTCCAAGGATAAAGGAACCTCCTCCAATACCTAAATCAAAAAAGTTGAAAAATGAAGCCATTGCATCCTCATGTTCATGTTCCTCCACTAAGTTCAGACACCATGTTTGAATAGCTGGGAAAATAGCACCAAAACCCAATCCATAAAAGATAGCTGCTATTAAAAACATGCTATCACTGACTGCTACATATAGGATAATCAAACCTGTAATCGACAGAATCGATCCCGGTATGAGAATAATGGCTGGCCCATACACATCAAACATTTTCCCTGATATTAATCGAATCATAAAACTTGCCGCAGCTATTAATAAGAAAAATAATCCTACTTGAGTAAAATCTTTTTCTAACGCGTACAGAGAAAAGAAAGACATAATCCCTCCTGCTGCAATTCCAATTAATAAGATAAGTACTGCCGGAAAAAGGACTCGTTTCTCCAAGAGCTTAAATTGCCCACTTACTTGTTTATCTAAATCTTTACCAATAGGTGCTCTTTTGATGAAAATAGCCATAATAGCAGCTAAGAAAAGAACGGCCATTCCCCCAAAGAATAATCGTTGAAAGTCATATAATTCTAGCGTCATAATTCCAATCATTGGCCCTATCGAGATGGCTACCGTCTCTCCAACACCAAAATAACCAATCCCCTCACCACGACGATCTCTGGGAACGATTTCAGCCGCAAGTGTCGCAAAGTAAGTTGTTACTAAACCAAATCCAGCCCCGTGAATCAAACGAATAAGTAATAAAGTTGAGATATGGTTAGAGAGGTAATAGGCACCTGTAGATAGGGCCATAATGAAAATCCCTAAAACTAAAAGTAGCTTTTTATCAACCTTCATTGCAAGAATACCCGCAAACGGACGGATAAAAATAGCCGATAACATAAAAATCCCTGTTACTAAACCAACCTGACTTGCTCCTCCACCTAAGGTCGTGATGAATAAAGGCAGGGTTGGTAAAAGCATTTCAAAAATCATAAAGACTAAAGCATTAGAAACCAATACGAAAATAAATGACAGTGACCAAACTTTATGACTCATCTTAGTCATTTCCATCCTCCTTTATTTGATTGTCTAGTCCAAAATCTATCGAGGTTTTTTCAAGCAGCAAGACAAATAATAAACCTTCCCCTTAGGGGAAGGTCAATAGGCAACTTGAATTTGTATTTCTGTCAGGTGATCTTCTTTGTTTTTTGATATGTAATGGTCAATGATCATTCTTTCAATAGAATCTCCCATAATTTGAAGACCATTTTTGTTGATGTAATCTAGTAGCACATTGTAATATCGAGACGATTCGCTGTGGTCTCCCCGATAGTAAATACTTGCATATTTTCCTTTTTGAAAATTTGTAATTAAAGGGCTCTCAATATCATCTTCCTCCGTTAAGATGAAAATAGAGTTATATTCATGAAACTTTTTTTCTCTAATATTCTTTATATCTATTGTCAGCCCAACACCACCAATAAAAATGGAAGAATTTACATTCGCCATATTCTCTAATTGCCTCAATGAAATCTCTATTTCGGGATCTGAACCCATTTCCCCCATCAATCTCAGTACCTTCCTCTCATTTTTTTCAACTAATTTCACCACTCCAACTTCCATAATTTCTCGAGCTATTGTTATATCACGGATACGGTTTTGAAATCTACGGTTCACCTGCTCGAGTTCCTTTATTTTTTGCTCTGTTAATTTTTTTTGCTTCTCTAATAATTCTAAGAAACCATCAATATCCCTATGATCAAGGTGATCCTTAATTTCCTTTAAAGAAAAACCTAATTTTTTTAAATACTGAATTGTATTTAATTGCTCAAACTGTTCTGTTGAATAATACCTATATCCATTACTTTCATCAATTTGAATTGGTTTTAGTATTCCAATTTCATCATAATATCTCAGTGTTTTCATCGTCATATTATGAAGTTTAGCCATTTCTCCTATTGTAAACAGATTTTTCATTTTAGCATCCTTTCCCGATTATCTTTTTTTACACTATCATATCCACTTTTTGTTCCAAAACATCACTATCTTTTCCTTAAGGACTACAGACGTAAAAAGACAATCACTTTGAACGTAATCGTCTCTTTTATGTAACCAACTCATTTTACTTTTTTCGGAATTCCATTTTCTTAATCTATCAATTAAACTTCTATAACAACTATAAAAATTAACGTTTTGTTAGATATATTTTATAAAAATAAAAAATGAGCCTAAAATAGGCTCATTTTACTTAGTTCTTTAATTCAAGTACCGCAACATTTTCTATATGCGTCGAATGCGGAAACATATCCACCGGCTGTACTTCCTTCGTCTTATATCCACCAGCTTCTAGAAACTTTAAATCCCGAGCTAATGTTGCTGGGTTACATGACACATAAACGACTCGTTTTGGTTTCATCGAAACAATCGTTTCTAATAATTCCTCATCACAGCCTTTTCGTGGAGGATCGACTACGATCACATCAGCGCGTATTCCTTGTGCATACCACCAAGGCATGACCTTTTCTGCTTCTCCTACCGCGAAATCAACGTTGGTAAACCCATTTAACTCAGCATTTCGTTTGGCATCTGCAATTGCATCTGGAACAATTTCCACTCCGTATACATGCTTTGCTCGTTGAGCTAAAAATAACGAGATTGTACCAATTCCGCAATAAGCATCAATAACAGATTCGTTTCCTGTTAAATTGGCGTAATCTAATGCTTTATCATAAAGCACTTTTGTTTGTTCCGGATTCACTTGATAGAATGAGCGTGCGGAAATGGCGAACTTAATCTCACCAATATAATCGTGAATGTACTCATCACCCCAAAGCACGGTTGTCTCGTCCCCAAAAATGACATTGGTTCTTTTTGTGTTAATGTTTTGCACAATTGATTTTACATTTGGTACCTCTGCGATGATTTCTTCGATTATCGCTTTTTTATTCGGTAATTCTTTCCCACGTGTAACGAACACAACCATGACTTCGTTCGTTACTTTTCCTTTTCGGGCAACAACATGTCTTAACGTACCGCGGTGCTTTTCTTCATCATAGCCTCTGATTCCATATTTATTAGCAATTTTTTTGACGACTCGAATGATTTGATCGTTTTCTTCGTGTTGAATGAGACACTCGTCCATATCAATAATGCGATGACTTCTTTCTTGATAAAAGCCCGCTATGATTAACCCGCCCTCTTCACCAACTGGAACTTGAGCTTTATTGCGGTAACGCCATGGTTCTTCCATTCCTAGAGTAGGATGGACAACCACATCTTTTAAGCCACCGATTCTTTCTAACACGTCTTTGACTTGTTTTTGTTTTGTCAGAAGCTGAGCCTCGTAACTAAGATGCTGAATCTGACAACCACCACACTGATGGTAAATTGGGCATGGAGGTTCCGCGCGATGCTCGCTCGCTTCTTTTATTTCCATTAAACGTGCGAAACCAAAGCTTTATTTGTTTTTGTTACTTTTATATCGACTATTTCACCCGGTAACGCCTTCGGAACAAAAAGAGTGTAACCATTCACCTTGGCGACTCCAGCGCTTCATGGGTCAGATCCTCGATCGTTACTTGAAGTTGATCATTCTTTTTTACAGGTAATTGCTGTTTCATGAGTTGGTCCGTCCTTTATTCGTATACTGGTAGTTATTGTACCACAACCAAACGATTAGTCGAAATCGCTAGTGAACCTTACTGAATGACTAAGCGGTCAAACGGAATTGAGTGTTTACGTTTGCGAAAATCACCTGGAGAAATTCCGATGACCTTCCGAAAAACTTTATTAAAGTAGTTATCGTTGGAGTAGCCAGTTTTTCCTGCAATATCTTTAATCGTTAAATCAGAATTTCTCAGAAGATGAATGGCTTGTTGTAGTCGTATTTTCTGTAAGTATTGAATAGGTGTCATATTTAGCGTTTCACGAAAAAGTCTAATGATATAGTATTTAGATAGATTAGCTGAATTAGCAATATCCTCAATTGTTAGGGGTAGCTGATAATACATTTCAATATAATGAACAGCGCGAAGCACACTATCTGGTAAATGCCCGCTCGATCTTAATTGTTTACTATATCTGTAGCATTCCATAATAAACGCATAGGCTTGAGACGATGCATAGTATTGATCGATTAAATCTTCATCACATGCCTGTTGATAAATGTTCATGACGAGTTGAATCAAGTTAGAATTAAGAGGAATTTGAAGAATGTGTCCAAATTGACTCGTTATTTTTTCCCAACAAGTAGAAGCGGCCTGTCCTCTTAAAGTGAGAAAGATAAACTCCCAGCCTTCACTTGTTTCAGGAAGGTAATAGCAATGCTCATCTGGTACTTGAACCATAAATGCTTGGCCTGGTAGTAATGAATATGTATTTCCTTTTATATCAATGGATCCTTCCCCCTGCAACGTATACTGAAAAACAAAATTTTCTTCTTTTTCTCGTCGCATTCCATCCCAGCGGTAAGATGTTGAACTTGTTCTTTCTCTCCCAGTTGCATATACATCAACTAATGTTTCTATCGCTTGCTCCTGTGTTCGGAATGCAATTGTTTCATAGATTATGTTCTCTTTATCTGAGCGCAATATATTACCCTCCATTCACACCATATTACCATTGTTCAATTAAAGTAACCGCTTTATCATAGTATTATATCTAACAATATTTTACCAACGGGAGGCTATTCCATGTCAAAAATTACGTTTATCGGTGCAGGAAGTACAGTATTCGCTAAGAACGTATTAGGTGATTGCATGTTTGTACCTGCATTAGAAAACTTTGAATTTGCCTTGTTTGATATTGATGAAAAAAGGCTAAAAGACTCTGAGCAAATGTTAATTAATCTCTCTAAAAAATACAATCCGTCTATCAAAGTGAAAGCTTATAGTGATCGGAAAGAAGCTTTAAGACAGGCAAAGTATGTCATTAATGCTGTACAAATCGGGGGCTATGAACCTAGCACCGTTATTGATTTTGAGATTCCTAAAAAGTATGGATTGCGTCAAACCATTGCCGATACAGTTGGAATTGGAGGGATCTTCCGTAGTTTAAGAACGATTCCAGTGATGTTTGAATTCGCCCGCGATATGGAAGAAGTATGTCCAGATGCTTGGCTACTCAACTACACGAATCCAATGGCTGCATTAACAGGCGCTATGCTGCGCCATACAAAAATAAAGACGATTGGTTTATGTCATAGTGTTCAGATCTGTACAGATCACTTGTTTAAAGCACTAGATATGGATCCAACAGGTGTTGAGGAAAGAATTGCCGGTATTAATCATATGGCGTGGCTACTAGAAGTGAAAAAGGATGGGAAAGATCTTTACCCTGAAATTAAGAGACGAGCGAAGGAAAAACAAAAGACAAAACATGATGACATGGTCCGCTTTGAGCTGATGGACAAATTCGGTTATTACGTCACGGAATCTTCCGAGCATAATGCAGAATATCATCCTTACTTTATAAAAAACAGATATCCAGAGTTAATTGATCGCTTTAATATTCCTTTAGATGAATACCCACGTCGTTGTATCAACCAAATTAAAGGTTGGGAAGAAATGCGCGAGGAAATTGTCAACAACGCTCAGTTAACTCACGAACGTACACATGAATATGGTTCTCAAATTATTGAGGCGATGGAAACGAATAAGCCCTTTAAATTCGGTGGTAATGTGTTAAACACAGGTGGCTTAATTTCTAATCTACCTACAAACGCTTGTGTTGAAGTTCCATGTGTTGTTGATCGAAATGGTATTATTCCATGCTATGTTGGGGAAATACCTGAACAATTAGCGGCGTTAAATCGTACGAATATTAACACTCAACTTCTAACTATTGAAGCGGCCGTCACATTGAAAAAGGAACACATTTATCAAGCTGCTTTACTTGATCCACATACCAATTCAGAATTGTCTATGGACGATATTATTGCTTTATGTGATGAGCTTATTAAGGCTCACGGTGATTATTTACCGGAATATCGGTAATATAAAAACGGTTGTTTCATACACTGAAACAACCGTTTTTTTTTTAGTTTATCCCGGCAGCATGAAATAGCTTTGCATAGTTTTCAGCTGACTTTTTTATTAAAGATTCAGTGTCTTCTTTTGGTGGTTCAATGGTTAATACTTCCTGAGAGACGGCTCCTGTGTAGCCAATTTTCTGTAGAGTTTGTAAAAAGCCAATTAAATCTATGACTCCTTCTCCTAGATACAAACGGTCGTTGTCTAGTAGGTCTTTCACTGGAATGTTCTTGGCATCGTTTATGTGAACATGAACGATTTGATCAGCTGTTAGACGACCTAGCTCTTCATGACTGATTTCGTTTGTGTAACAATGATAGGCGTCTACTAATAATCCAACGTTTCTTTCGTTGATGGCATCAATGAATTCGAGCGTTTGTTGTAAGTTCCATATAAAAGGATTTTTCCACGTTGTCCGCAAATGATGCGGGCCCACAAACTCAAGTCCTAACCGAATCCCGTAGCTAGCTAAAATTTGAGCACATGTACGAAGCCTAGTTGTAGCTTTTGCCATAAACGGTGCAGCATCTTGATCTGTTGACGGGAGAATGTAAGTTGTACAAGTGCGACAGCCAAGAGTGGAGGCGGCTTTCGCATCTAATACTAAGCGCTCTAAGCCGTTAACAAATTCCTCATCAGTTGTTCGCCATTCAACTGAAAGTCCGATTGTGGCAATCTCAATACCATGCATGTTTAAGTGTGATTTTGCTTGAGCTAATCCTTCTTGCTGTATGAATTGTTCTAAGCTACGCCATCTGTATCGATTGCCTCGAAGTGATGCTTAGAAGCTAATGTTATCCATTGTTTCAGGTCATTAATCTTACCAATCCCTGCCATAGACAATCCTTTTAGCATGACAGCTTACTCTCCTTCTACATCCCAATTTAGTTGGACTTCTCTTCCTGTTCTTGAAGATTCGTAAATCGCACTTAAAATTAAATTATTCGTATAGCCTGTGACCGCGGAGCTAATCGGTTCTTTTCCTTCACGGATACATTCAACAAAGTGCTGACTCAATCTTAAACGTTCTTTTTCATCTTCTGACGTTAAATCGACATCAATTGGGCGATCAAACATTTCCGTTAGCAATTTTCCTTTTTTACCTTGAATAGAGGCGCCTCCTTCAGAGCCTAGTAGATGAAGATAAGGTTGATTATCAGTGTCCATATGAACAGCCCAGCTGACATCTAAGGAAAGCGTACTTCCATCTTCCATTTTGATAAGAGCTGTTGCAATATCTTCAACATCATACGCTCCGTCCCAATTTGGAGTTCCCCACGTACCGATCCCTTTCTTTTTAGGTCCAAATTCAGCGTAAGTCGATCCAAATACAGAGACTGGCTTTGGATTGCCCATTAAGTAGAGCGACAAATCTAATAAATGAACTCCGATATCAATGAGTGGCCCTCCTCCTGATTCGTTCTTTTGAGTAAACCATGTTCCCCAGCCAGGTATCCCTTTGCGGCGAAGCCATCCAGCTTTAGCATGATAGATATTTCCTAACTCACCACGTTCTACTTGCTCTTTCACTTGAAGAGCTAATGACTCCCAGCGCATTTGATGTGGTATCATAACTATTTTTCCTGTTTTCTTTTGTGTAAGTAAGATCTCCTTGGCATCGTTTTCATTTATCGCCATTGGTTTTTCTAATAAAACATGCTTACCTGCTTTTAACGCCTGAATCGTAAGAGGTGCATGGTATTTATTTGGGACTGCGATAATGACAGCATCCAGTTCTTGATTATTAATAAGCTCATCTGCATTTTGATGAACGGTTGGAATTTGGTATTCTTCCGCTCGTTTTTCGGCAAGTGGCAAATACACATCAGTTATTGCTTTTATTTCTACATCTTCTTTTAGTTGATTAAAATTCTCTAAGTGAACATTCCCGATATTTCCTGCTCCGATAACTCCAATTGAGATCTTTGTTTGTGTACTCATGTTAACCCTCCAATAATCTATGTATGATTTTATTATAACTTTTACTTAAACAGGATAGAAGAACCTTCTAAAATCGAACAAAAAGATCCAACCGTTCAACCGATTAGATCTTTTTACTTCACTACTACTTATTCGCTTTTTTTACTATAAAACCTTTTTAAAGAGAAGCGATTCGCTTATTTTCTAGACTTACGATCCTTTGGTGTCAGCATTTGAAAATGTTGATAAAGGCTAACAAACTGTGCAGGTAACGCTCCTCCATGCTCACCGTCTAAGTTAAGTTGCATATCTCCTTGCACTTCCACTTTAATGCGGTTCGCGTGAACATACATCACTTTCGGATGATGGATGTGCTCTCCTCGAAGTGCCAGTGTACAAAGATGGAGAAACTCTGGAAATGAAAGCTTTTTGACGACAATAAAGTCAAACATGCCATCTTGCAACGAAGCGTCTGGAGCTAATTTCTCAAACCCTCCAACTGAGTTGGTGTTGGACACTAAAAACAACATAATCTCGCCTTCAAACAATTTCCCGTCATACTCAATCCGAACCATTCTCGGTGTAATTTGAGGAAGTTTCTCTAGCCCCTTAATATAATAAGCCAATTGACCAACCGCTGTTTTTAACTTGCTAGGAACTTCATATGTAAGTTCGGTTAATGTCCCACCTGCTGCAATATTAATAAAATAGCGATCATCCACTTTTCCAATATCAATTGGCTCAAAGTGATCACCACACAGGATATCACATGCTTTTTCAATGTCTCTTGGGATGTGAAGCGCTCTTGCAAAATCATTTGTCGTTCCAGCTGGGATAAGTCCAAGGCTTGGTCTATTCGGTAAGTCAGCAAGTCCATTGACCACCTCGAAAATAGTTCCGTCTCCACCAGCAGCTATAACGAGATCATAGCCATTTTCTCCAGCCTTACGAGCAGCCCGTTTCGCACAACCTTCACCTGTAGTAGCATGAGCAGACGTTTCATAGCCTGCTTGTTCAAGTCTTTCTAATATATAAGCTAAACTTTTTCTTATTTGTTCACGCCCTGAGGTTGGATTATAAATAAGTCGAGCTCTTTTCATTACAGATCCCCTACTTTGTTAACATGATTGTGACATACATGCTTGTATTGTACCTTACATCAATCCTTAACAGCAAATTCTTCATTAAAAAAAGAAAAAGAAAGCCTTAAAAGGTTCTACCCTTTTAAGGCTTCATCTTCCCTCTTGTCCTATTAGAGAGGAAGATAATTTTTATCGCTTAGCTATTTCCTCAAGCAACAGTTTATTAACCATCGGTGGGTTTGCTTTTCCTTTTGAAGCCTTCATAATCTGACCTACTAGGAACCCAATTGCTTTTTGTTTTCCATTTTTATAATCATCTACCGACTGAGGGTTGTTATCAAGTACTTCAGCTACCATTTTAAGTAACTCACCCTCATCTGAGATTTGAACAAGTCCTTTAGCTTCAACAATTTGACTAGCTTCTCCACCGTTTTCAACAAGCTCTTTAAACACTTGTTTAGCAATCTTAGAAGAGATCGTGCCCTTTTCAATCAACTCAATCATTCCTGCTAAGTTTTTCGGTGTTAACGCTACATCATGAAGCTCTTTTTGTTCAGCGTTCAAATAACCTGATAGTTCACCCATTAACCAGTTTGAAGCTTGTTTAGCTCCTGCCCCTTGTTCCACTGTTTCCTCAAAGAAGTCAGACATTTCCTTTGTTAAGGTTAAAACAGCAGCATCGTAAGCAGGCAAACCAAGCTCTTCTACATAACGCTTCTTTCTAGCATCAGGAAGCTCAGGAATTTCCGCTTGAATGCGAGCTTTCCATTCTTCATCAATGTGGATGTCTACTAAGTCAGGCTCTGGGAAATAACGATAGTCATCAGAGCCCTCTTTAACACGCATTAACAAAGTTTTGTTTGCAGCCTCATCATAGCGACGTGTTTCTTGGTCGATGACGCCTCCAGATAAAAGCACCTGCTCTTGGCGCTTTTCTTCATATTCAAGTCCTTTACGGACAAAGTTAAACGAGTTTAAATTTTTAAGCTCTGTTTTTGTACCGAACTTCTCTTGCCCTACCGGACGTAGAGAGATATTTGCATCACAACGCAAAGAACCTTCTTCCATCTTACAATCTGAAACTCCAGTATATTGAATGATGGCTTTTAATTTCTCTAAATACGCATACGCTTCATCTGGAGTTCTAATATCTGGCTCTGATACAATCTCAACAAGTGGCGTTCCTTGACGATTGTAATCAACTAACGAATAACCACCGCCAGAGTGCGTTAACTTACCAGCATCTTCTTCCATATGAATTCTCGTAATGCCGATTCGTTTCTTTTCACCATTCACTTCAATTTCAATCCAACCATTTTCACCGATTGGTTTATCAAACTGAGAGATTTGATAAGCTTTCGGATTATCTGGATAAAAATAATTTTTACGGTCGAATTTCGTAACAGTTGCAACTTCACAATTTAAGGCCATCGCTGCTTTCATCGCAAATTCAACAGCTTTTTTATTTAATACAGGTAAAACACCTGGATATCCAAGGTCGATTACACTTGTATTGGCATTCGGCTCTGATCCGAAATGGTTCGGACTAGCAGAGAAAATTTTCGATTCAGTTTTTAATTCTACGTGGACTTCAAGCCCAATAATTGTTTCGAAATTCATCGCTTGTCTTCCCCCTTACAGTGTAGGTTTTTGCGTGTGGTAATCTGTTGCTTGTTCAAATGCATGAGCCACACGATAAACTGTACTTTCATCAAAATGCTTTCCGATAATTTGTAAACCAAGAGGCAATCCATCTTTAAAGCCACATGGTACAGAGATTCCTGGAACCCCTGCAAGGTTAACTGGAATCGTCAAAATATCATTTGCATACATGGTCATCGGATCCTTTGTATTTTCACCAATTTTAAATGCAGGTGTCGGGGTTGTTGGTCCAATGATGACATCATAGTTCTCAAAAATCTTTTCAAAGTCTTGTTTTATTAATGTGCGGACTTGTTGTGCTTTTTTATAGTAAGCATCATAGTAACCAGAACTTAACGCAAACGTCCCAAGCATAATGCGGCGTTTTACTTCATCACCAAAGCCTTCTGCACGTGTTTGTTTATACATCTCAATCAAATTTTCAGCATTATCAGTGCGATAACCGTAACGAACACCATCAAAACGAGCCAAGTTCGCTGAAGCCTCTGAAGAAGAAAGAAGGTAATAGGTTGCAAGCGCGTATTTCGAATGTGGAAGAGATACTTCTTCCCAAGTAGCACCTTGTCCCTCAAGTACTTTTAGCGCATCTAGAACAGATTGTTTTACTTCTTCTTGTACCCCTTCACCTATGTATTCCTTTGGAACGGCAATTCTAAGGCCTTTTACATCTCCCGTTAGAGCAGATAAAAAGTCTGGTACTTCCACATTCGCAGAAGTCGAGTCCATTGGGTCAACCCCTGTGATGGATTGCAGTAAATATGCATTGTCTTCTACGTTACGTGTGATTGGGCCAATTTGATCTAATGAAGAAGCAAACGCGACCAATCCGAAACGAGAAACACGTCCATATGTAGGTTTTAATCCAACTACACCACAAAATGCTGCTGGTTGGCGAATTGATCCACCTGTATCAGAACCTAATGAGAACGGCACTTCTAACGCAGCAACAGCTGCTGCTGATCCACCACTAGAGCCACCTGGAACAGTTTCTAAATTCCAAGGGTTTTTCGTTGCTTGAAAAGCAGAGTTTTCCGTAGAAGACCCCATCGCAAACTCGTCCATATTAAGCTTACCGATCGTAACCGCTTGAGCTTCTCTTAGCTTTTGTACAACGGTAGCATCATAAATAGGATCAAAGTTTTCTAGCATGCGACTTGAACAAGTCGTTCTCAAGTTTTTCGTCACAATATTATCTTTGACGCCAATTGGCATTCCAAATAGAAGGCCGCGCTCACTGTTTGAACCAAGCGTCTCGTCTAATTCATTGGCATATGCGCGTGCTTTTTCTTCATTTAAAGTAACAAACGCTTTTACCTTATCTTCAACTTCAGCAATACGCTTGTAAGATTCATCAACGAGATCAGAGACTTTTAATTCTTTGTTTTGAAGCATCGTATGAAGCTCTGACATCTTATGGTCAAATAAAGACATGAAGCTTGTCCTCCCCTACTATTCTATAATCGACGGTACACGAAAGTGCCCATCTTCATGATCTGGTGCATTCTTTAATACATCTTCAATTGGTAATCCCTCAGATGACTTGTCCTCACGTAGAACATTCTTAATATCTAAAACATGTGTAGTTGGTTCCACACCTGTTGTATCTAACTCATTTAACTGTTCAGCGAAAGTAATAATCTTATCTAATTGTTCAGTGAACATTTTTGCCTCTTCTTCTGTGATCGCAAGCCTAGCTAAGTTAGCAGCATGTTTCACTTGTTCTTCTTGAATTCTTGACATATCTCCTTCACCCCCGAAAAAAGTTCGATCATTTTGACAATATGATTAATAATACCAAATAACACATACAGAGGCAACAAACCCCAAGGTTACAAGACCTTAAAATTCGTTATAATAAAACCCCCTCTTTATTAATAAAAAGAAAGGGTTAATATCTCACTATAATACTTCCGTTTTAGCTCTTTCAAATTCTTCTTGAATCTCCTGTACCGGCTCTTTCCCTAGAAGACTCACTACTACAATCGCAATCCAAGCTAGAATAAAGCCTGGGATAATTTCGTAAAGACCGAGTAGTGAAAACTGTTCTGCAGATAATCCAAACCAGTTATCAAGCTCCGCCCACATAATGACGGTGATCCCCCCGACAAGCATCCCTGCTAAAGCTCCATTTCTAGTCATCCGTTTCCAGAAAAGAGCTAAAATAATCACTGGTCCAAACGCTGCACCGAAACCTGCCCACGCATATCCAACAAGGTCTAAAACAGAACTTTCAGGATTATAAGCTAAAACTAACGCAAGTAGCGCAATAACTAGTACCCCAAGTCTTCCCACTAAAACGAGCTCTTTTTGAGAAGCATCCTTGCGAATGAATCCTTTATATACATCTTCTGCTAAAGCACTCGATGAAACTAACAATTGAGAATCAATCGTGCTCATAATCGCAGATAATATTGCCGCGAGTAAAAAGCCTGCCACCCACGGATTAAAAAGGACTTGGGTAAACATAATAAACAACGTTTCATGAGATCCATCTGGTAGCGGTTGTCCTCCAGGCCCTTGTGCAGAGAAATAAGCTATTCCTGCAAAGCCAGTAAAAATCGCTCCAAACAAAGCCAAAACCATCCATGTCATACCAACTGCTCTTGCTTTTGGAATTTCTTTTACCGATTTTACGGCCATAAACCTTGTGAGAATATGAGGTTGGCCAAAATAACCTAAACCCCAAGCAAGCAACGAAACAACGCCGATTACGGTTGCTCCGGCAAAGGCATCTAAATAAGATGAGTCAACTAAACCTACGATTTGAACTGTTTCACTCCATCCACCAATATTTGAGATGCAACGATAGGAACAATGATTAAAGCTAAGAACATCAAGATCCCTTGAAAGAAGTCGGTCCAACTTACTGCTAGAAATCCCCCTAAAAATGTATAAGAGATAATCACAATAGCACCAATCCAAAGGGCTTGCGTATAGGTCATTCCAAATGAAGCTTCAAACAACAACGCCCCACCAACAAGTCCCGAAGAAGTATAAAAAGCAAAGAAAACAAGAATAACAATTGCAGAAATAATGCGCAATGCTTTTGATGAATCACGAAAACGATTTTCTAAAAAATCAGGAAGTGTAATCGAGTCATTTGCTATTTGGGTATAGGTTCTAAGTCTAGTAGCGACAAATTGCCAATTCAAATAGGCCCCGATCGCTAACCCTACCGCTATCCATATCTCACCCATCCCGCCTACATACATAGCACCTGGTAAACCTAGTAATAACCAACTACTCATATCAGAGGCACCTGCGCTTAAAGCCGCAACACTTCCTCCTAACCGACGTCCACCAAGAACATAATCAGATAAATTATTTGTTAAACGATAAGCTATAATACCAATTGCAAGCATCCCAACTAAATAAAATATAAACGTAATAATGGTTGCTAGTTCCATATTTACTCACTCCTCCTTTTTAGTAATGAGACGATTGAAAAAACGATTAATAAAGGCATTGGAATGTACAACAAAAACCAAGTTGCTGTCGTTAAAGAAAAGTCCATTCTTTGCACCTCCTTTAATTAAAGGGCTTAGCAGAGACCTATGCGGTTTCTTCCTATTTAATTACTCGGACCACTCGTTGTCGTGAGTAAATATGTGATGTTCGTGAAGTCTTTTTACTAGTTAAAACTAATCTTTATACAGCTTATTCGCTTGTTTAAGTATTCCTTGTTTGCTATCACGAATAAATATTCTAAAAAACTAATTTTTGACATAATAAAGTATAACAAATAAAAAGGGCAATTTCTCATCCAATGACGGAGGGAAATTGCCTTTTAAAATTCAAATTTTCATACTGATGCTAAAACAACCTTATAGATAGATTATCTCGAACCTTTTATATAAGGCTTACCAATTGCTTTAGGTCCTTCCGCACGTCCTACAAATCCTGCTAAAGCTAAAATAGTAAGAACATATGGAGCGATAAACAAAAAGACAGATGGAATATTAGCTAGTAAAGGAATCTGCTGTCCAGTGATGCTTAACGCTTGGGCTAAACCAAAGAATAAAGCTGCACCTAAAACTCCAAGTGGATTCCATTTTCCAAAGATTAAAGCGGCAAGTGCATGAACCCTTGACCAACAATTGTCGTTCCAGAGAAGTTACCTGCAACCGTAACCGCAAATACAGCTCCACCTAACCCTGCTAACGCGCCACTAAGCATAACTCCGATATAACGCATGCGAATGACATTAATCCCCATTGTATCTGCCGCCATCGGATGTTCACCGACAGAACGAAGTCTTAATCCAAATGGAGTATAGAAAACAACGTAATAAACGATGAACGTAATCACAATGGCAAGATAAGACGTTATATAAACATTTGAGAAAAGGAGTGGACCGATAATTGGAATGTCACTTAACACCGGTACGTCAAAACGATAAATTCGATTTCGGATAAAATCTGTCTGTCCTTTTCCATACATTAATCTTATTAAAAAGACGCTAAGTCCTACAGCTAGAAAGTTTAGTGCTACTCCACTTACAATCTGATCTGCTCGAAACGTAATGGAGGCAACCGCATGAAATAAAGAAAATAGAGCTCCCACTATGACAGCAGCAAGCATCGCAAGCCATGGTGATGCTGCTCCTACTCCCATTCCTTCAAGGGTTAACGTTACCACAATACCTGTGAACGCACCAATGACCATTAAACCTTCTAACCCAATGTTAACAACACCTGAGCGTTCACTGAATAAACCACCTAAACCAGTTAAAATAAGAGGGGCTGCCGCAAAAATTGCTGCAGGAATAACTAGAGCTAACACCTGCATTAAATCCATTTAAATCCCCTCCTTCTTAATTCGATTCATAATCCAGCGAATAATATAGCTCGAAGCTACAAAGAAAATAATTAAAGCAATCACAATATCAACTAATTCAGTTGGTACACCTGCTCTTGATTGCATGTTCAACGCACCGATCTGTAAACCACCGAACAAGAATGAAGATAGTAGTACACCAATCGCAGTATTAGCTCCTAATAAAGCAACAGCAATTCCATCAAAACCAACACCCGTGAATCCAGATAAGATGCTCATATATCCGTAAGTTCCTAGACCTTCCATAGAACCAGCAACCCCAGCAAAGCCACCTGAAATTACCATGGAAAGAACGATATTCTTTTGTACATTCATACCCGAATAATGAGACGCATGTGTATTAAAACCTACAGCTCGCAGCTCAAAACCTTTTGTTGTTTTCCATAATAGGAACCACATAAGTACACATCCTGCAAGAGCAATCAAAAAGCCGTAATGTAGTCTAGAGTAATCAGTTAAAGATTGTAGAAAAGGTGAAGCCAGTGACGCTGATGGCGAAATGGTTTCTGTTCTCTCTCCGGGAACAAGTAAAAATGTTCGAATTAAGTAATTGGCTGTATAAAGAGCTATATAGTTCATCATAATTGTGACAATAACTTCATGCACTTGAAAACGAGCTTTTAGTATTCCGGGAATAAACCCCCATAGTGCCCCAGCTAAAGCACCTGCAAGGATCGCTACCGGTAAGTGAATCATCGCTGGTAAATCCAGCACAATCCCAACATAAACCGATGCCAACCATCCCACAATTACTTGGCCCTCGACTCCAATATTGAACAACCCTGTTCGGAACGCAAAGGCAACAGCCAAACCAGATAAAATAAGCGGTGTCATCGTTCTAATTGTTTCACCCATGTAGTAGGTGTCACTGAAAATTCCACTTAATAAAGCTGAGTATCCTCTTATTGGGTTGTATCCGCTGAAGAGCATAACGATTGCCCCAATAAGTATTCCTAAGAAAACCGCTACAAGCGGGACAGCCATTGAAACTAATCGGCTTTTCGGAAGCAACTTTTTAATCATTTTTTGCTTCACCTTCTTTCTCTTTCTTTCCACCAGCCATTAGTAAGCCAAGTTCTCGTTCATTCGTCTGGTCTGCATCAACTATTGCTACAATTTCTCCCTCATACATAACGGCAATTCGGTCACTAACATTTAGAATCTCATCGAGTTCTAATGACATAAGAAGAACAGCCCTTCCTTTGTCACGTTCCAACACTAACCGTTTATGAATCGACTCGATCGCACCTACATCCAAGCCACGCGTTGGTTGAGCTGCAATTAAGAAATCAGGCGAGCGGTCTACTTCTCGGGCAATAATTGCTTTTTGTTGATTTCCTCCTGATAAAGCTCGAGCTAATGTGTACTCTGATGGAGTCCTAACATCAAACTCTTCAATTAAACTTCTTGCCTTTTTATAAACTTCATTATGATTTAAGATTCCATTTTTGGAATAAGGCTTATGGTAATACGTTTGCAAAACAATATTCTCACCAATAGTGAAATCAAGAACAAGTCCGTGTTTATGACGGTCTTCGGGAATATGGCCAATTCCAGCTTCCGTTACTTTTCTTGGCTTTAAATTAGTGATCTTTTCACCATTTAGAGTAATCGTTCCTGAGTCAGCTTTTCGTAAACCAGTAATCGCTTCGATTAACTCTGATTGCCCATTCCCCTCAATACCAGCTAGACCAATGATCTCCCCGGCTCTCATGTCTAAACTAAGGTTATTAACCGCAGTCACACCACGAGAACCTTGTACAGTTAAATTCTGAACGCTTAGAACCGTTTCCTTTGGTTCTGCTGGCTTCTTTTCTATACTAAAGTTCACTTCACGACCGACCATCATCGCCGCTAACTTATCTGGATCCGTCTCACTTACATTAACCGTTCCAATCCCCTTACCTCTTCTGATAACGGTACAACGATCACAAACCGCCATAATTTCCTTTAGCTTATGAGTAATCAAGATAATTGATTTACCTTCTTGTACTAACATTTTCATAATGCCGATAAGCTCTTGAATTTCTTGCGGTGTTAACACAGCAGTAGGTTCATCAAAAATTAAAACATCTGCCCCTCGATAAAGTGTTTTTAATATCTCTACTCGTTGTTGCATACCCACTGAGATATTCTCAATTTTGGCATGTGGATCCACCCTTAATCCGTAGCGATTGGAAATTTCCTGAACATCTTTGGCGGCTTTTTTTATGTTGATTCTACCGCCTTTTTTAGGCTCATTACCTAAAATGATATTCTCAGTCACAGTAAATTTGTCTACTAACATGAAATGCTGATGGACCATTCCAATCCCAAGGTCATTCGCAACATTCGGGTCAGTGATTTTAACCTTTTCCCCACGAACAACAATTTCTCCCTTTTCAGGTTGGTATAGACCAAACAAGACATTCATTAATGTTGACTTACCTGCTCCATTCTCACCAAGAAGAGCATGAATCTCTCCTTTTTTTAATTGAAGCGTTATATTATCATTTGCCACAATACCTGGAAACTCTTTTCGAATATCATTCATTTCAATCACATAACTCACGTTTTACCACTCCTAACCGTTCTTCTAAAAAAACGTTATTGAAGAGGCAATGAAGAATTGGGCAAGGATCAATTCTTCATTGTCTCTTACTAAAAAACAAATATGTAGTAAATAAAAAAAGCTTCAACAACATTGACCAAAAGAGAAACAATGTCTCAAAAGGTGAAAATTAACCTTTTGAGACATCCTCTTTTTTATTCATTAAAGAGAAGAAAGAAACTCCTCATACTCTTCATCTGTTTGTGGTACTGCAATTTCTCCAGCTTGGATTTGTCCAAAGTAAGATTCTACAGCTTGTACCGATTCATCAGTTAGGTTATCCGTTGTTGGAGCAATACCAACAGCTTCATCCTCTAAACCGTATTCAAGAATTTCACCACCAGGGAAATCACCACTCATTGTGCGCTCAGAAACTAAGTACACAGCTCTATCTACACGCTTAACCATTGACGTTAATGTAACAGATTGATTATCGTCTCCAAAGATACCTTCTTCATGTTGGTCACGGTCAACACCGACTACCCATACTGCTTCACCATTACGTGCGCGGTTGATTGCTTCAGTAAATACTCCATTACCAGTACCACCAGCAGCCTGATAAATAACGTCTACACCTTGGCTATACATTGTATTGGCAATTTGCTGTCCACGGTCAGCATCATTGAAACTTTCTGCATACTGAACAATAATCTCAGCATCAGGATTTACTGATTTAACACCAGCTTTAAATCCATTTTCAAACTTTTTAATTAAAGCTCCTTCAACACCACCGACAAAACCAACTTTATTTCCTTGTGTTTGTAAACCAGCTGCTACACCTACAAGAAATGAACCTTCATGCTCTTTAAACGTAATGTTGGCAACGTTAGGCAATGGTTGACCTTCATCGTCTGTTACAACGGAGTCAACAATAGCAATTTGTGCATCTTCGACTTGCTCAGCAATCGTACGAACAGCATCTGCCATTAAATAACCAATACCCCAAACAAGTTCTACATCTTCACGCACTAAATTACGAAGGTTTGGTTCAAAATCAGCTAGTGATCCAGATTGAACATAACGGTATCCTGTACCTTCTTCCAAGCCAACTTCTTGTCCGAACTGAGATAACCCTTCCCAAGCAGATTGGTTAAAAGACTTATCATCAATTCCACCTACATCTGTAACCATTCCAACTGTAAAATCTGTTGCTTCAACAGCTTGTTCAGTGTCTTCTCCAGGTGCAGCATCCTCTGTAGCAGGAGGTGTTTCATCTGCTGTACCACAAGCAGCTAAAGTCATAACAGCCGCTGCTGTCATCGTTAATGTACGTAACCACTTCTTCATTTTTAAATCCCCCTTTTTTTCTTTTGTGCGAACGTTCCATATATGTACGTACACACTTTAAAAACATATTAAAGCGCCTAAAGAAGGTTCTTTTTCATGTATTAGGATGGCACATTCAATCATTTCTATCCATATACAGAAGAACCTTATCTGTCATCACTTTAATATTTGTAGTGCATACCATTACTGGTCAGACATCTGACCTCATGAAATGTCATTCGACCGAGATAAATATATCATGTTGACATAGATTAATAAATAGTTTTTTCTAGCAAATGTCGATCATATTCGACATTTATTTTAACATCTTTACAGAAAGCTGTCTTTTTTTTATACTTATTGATTTCTTTAAAAAAGGGTTATTCCAAAAGGTCTAAACTCTCTGACCCTTTGGAATAACCCAACTATTTGCTAAGCTCTCCGTTCAATTTATCATTAACTCATAATACCTTAATTAAAAACATGAATAAACGGCTCTTCGTCTGGATTTTGTACGACTACACTTTCTGTGTTTCCAGCAACAGAGGTTATTTCAACACTAACTTTATAATTCCCTTGAAACCTTAATTGCAATTGACTGGCTACATATTGAGATAAAGCTACGATCTCAGCTTTCCCTTGAAAACGTAAAGGGATTTCAATTGTTAATTCTTGAATTTGGTTATCAACATATCTTCCTTTACCAACTACCCCCAGGTAAGTATCAAAGAACTCTTGAATATCATCTTTAAAGCGTTGAAACTGATCGGCTTCATTACGAGCTTCTTGGTTCGCTTCGTTTGAAGGAAACAAAAAATAACGTTCATTAATACGTTGGAAACGATCTAAGTCATTTTTAGGATCAGCCATCGCTTTAGCGATGAATTTACCTGGGATAACAGAGTCACGCGGCTGTTCTTGGAAAACTGCAAAAAGAATTGGGATGTCTTGATAAGCACCTTCTTCCATAGTCCTTAACCTTGTTAAAATCTCTTTCGCAATCCGATCAGCTTCTTGCTCAATATTTTGCTCGGTTAAAGGCAGTTCATAAAAGTTATACCTTCCTTGCTCGTCTTCAATTCTGAAGTTATAAACACTATTCATAGAAAGGCCAATAACGATACCACCTAGACCAAGCTGACCATTAGAGTCTTCGACTAAATAATTATGCTCTAAAATATGAGATAAATAGCGTGGTTGACTTTCTTCTCTTTCTCGTAAGTTCCCCTCTTCACCAAGAGCAGGATTTAAGCCATCAGGATTTGATTCTTCGTCATATCTCATTAGCCAACTGTTTAAGACGTTTCTTTTAATAAACTGACCTTCTCTAAAATAGTAGTTTTCTATGTCAAAATGTTGTTGGGCGATTCGAGTTAAGCCTATTTCCAATTGATCTAGATCAAGTCTATTGTACATAACCGAATTACCAAATCCCCTTGATTCACCGTGCAAGTAAGATCCATCGTATAACACACTTTGATAATAGTTATCTGGTGTAATAATTTGTGGGACAACTTCCACTACTTGCTCTTGCTCCTGTTCGTTCATTTCCTCTACAAGTTGCTCTTCCTCTTGTGGCAAACTCGGAAAGCAACCTGATAAAAGGAGTAACATGAAAGAAGCCATTACTATACGTTTCATCATATACTCCCCTCCTCTCGGCTTACTCTTTTTATTGTCCTAACTCTTCTACTAACTTAGCTTCATCCCATATCTCAATATTTAATTCTTCTGCTTTTGTTCGTTTAGACCCAGCCTCTTCCCCCGCTATAACTAGATCCGTTTTCTTACTCACACTTCCGGTCACTTTTCCACCAAGTGCTTCAATCTTTTCTTTTGCCTCTTCGCGAGTTAGTTGCTCGAGTTTTCCGGTTAACACGACCGTTTTTCCTAAGAAAGGACTATCTTTTACTTCACTTTCAACAGGAGCTTTAGCACCTTTATATGTAGTGTTAACCCCCAGAGCCAGTAACTCATCTATTAATTCAAGCACCTCTGGAGTTTCAAAATAACGCTTAACAGAAGCAGCCATTTTTTCTCCAATTTCATTAACAGCTATTAGTTCTTCTTCTGTAGCCTCTTTAATTCGAGTTATCGTTTCGAATTCCATCGCTAACGTTTTAGCAGCTTTTGCTCCAACGAAACGAATTCCAAGACCAAATAGCAATCTTTCTAACGAGTTTTCTTTCGTTTTTTCAATGGAAGATAAAAGCTTATCGACTGACTTCTCTCCCATTCGCTCAAGCTTAAGTAATTCATCACGCTCTAGTTTGTAAATATCAGCCACATCGCGCACGAGATCATGGGCAAATAATTGGCTAATAACCTTTTCACCAAGTCCATCAATATTCATCGCATTTCTGGATACAAAGTGAATTAAACCTTCTCTGATTTGCGCAGGACATTGTGGATTGATACAACGCAATGCCACTTCCCCTTCTAAACGTACAAGCTCTTTTTCACAAGCTGGACAATGAGTCGGCATTTTAAATTCCCGCTCTGTGCCATCACGCAATTCTGTTAGCACATTCACAACCTCAGGGATAATATCTCCAGCTTTTTTGATGACAACAGAATCACCAAGTTTTAAATCTTTTTCTCTAATTAAATCTTCATTATGAAGTGAAGCTCTTTTCACCGTAGTTCCTGCAACTGTAACTGGTGATAAAATCGCAGTTGGTGTTACAACTCCAGTACGTCCAATACTCAGTTCAATGTCTTTAAGTATTGTAACAACTTCTTCTGCAGGGAATTTATAGGCAATTGCCCAGCGAGGACTTTTAGCTGTAAAGCCCATTTCCTTTTGATGATCTAAACGGTCAACTTTAATGACAATGCCATCGATTTCATATGGAAGCTCTCCGCGTTTTTCAACCCATTTTTCGGTAAAAGCAATAACCTCTTCAATGTTTGAACAGTGTTCACTCTCCTGATTCGTTCTAAAACCAAGTTCTCTTAAGTACGAAATGCCTTCATGATGCGATGACACTTCTTTTCCTTCGAGATGTCCAATCGCATAAACGAAAATCGATAAATTACGTTTTGCTGCAAGTTTCGGATCAAGCTGTCTTAATGAACCTGCAGCTGCATTACGAGGATTGGCAAACTTCTCTTCCCCTGCTTGTTCCTTCAGCACATTAAGGGCAATAAAAGAGCCTTTTGGCATATAAGCCTCACCACGCACTTCGATATTTACCTGCTCGTTTAAACGCAATGGAATAGCTGGAATCGTTTTAAGGTTGGCTGTAATATCCTCGCCGACTGTGCCATCTCCTCTAGTTGCTCCCCTGACGAATCTTCCATTTTCATAAACAAGAGATACGGCTAAGCCATCAATCTTCAGTTCACAGCTATAGCTAACATCACCTTCTACTAATTGTTTAACTCGTCGGTCAAAGTCTCGTAAATCATCTGCTGAAAAGGCATTACCTAAGCTTAACATCGGAGATCTATGTTCCACTTTTTCAAAAAAAGGCAATGGTTCTCCACCAACTCGTACAGTTGGTGAATCTTCACTAAACCATTCTGGATACTGGTCTTCTAATTGAATCAGCTCATTCATTAAAGCATCATATTCTGCATCAGAAACCTTTGGTTGATCTAACACATAATAATGATAGCCAAGTTCTTCTACCAGCTTACGAAGCTCATTCAATCTTTTTTCTGCTTGTTGTTGCTCCATAACTTTCGTCCTTTCTAAGAGAAATTCAAACAGAGCAAGTTGATTGATCCGCTCTGTTTGAATACCAGTTATTGCTTTGTAATAGGGGCAAATTTGGCAAACAAACGTTTCACACCGGTTGGATTAGGAAAAGCAATATCAAGTTCTAATGATTCTCCTGTTCCTTTAAGGCTAACTACCGTACCAACACCCCATTTTTTATGAGCTGCTTTATCACCGACACTCCAAGCAATTTGATCACCGCCCGTTTGAATCGTTCTCGGGCGTTCAATGTTTCGGGTTGGAGTTGTTGGCGCTGCTTTACGAGATGACTTCATCCAATCAGGTGTTTGTTTTTGCTGGACTTCATTTAAGGATTCAAGACAATCTTCAGGTATTTCGTTAATAAACCTTGAAGGTGGATTCGTATTTGTTCGACCGAACATAGTCCGCAGTCTAGCATTGGTAACATATAATTGTTTTTCTGCACGTGTAATGCCAACATAAGCTAACCGGCGCTCTTCCTGCATCTCCTCTTCTTCAAATAAAGAACGACTATGCGGAAAAATCCCTTCTTCTAATCCAATCAAGAAGACAAGTGGAAATTCCAACCCTTTTGCAGAGTGCAATGTCATTAAGGTAATGGCATCTTTCGGCTTACCTTCATTCTCTTCATCAAGCTTATCAATGTCCGCAACAAGTGCTAAATCTGTTAAAAAGGCGACAAGAGATTTGTCTTCGTTTTGCTTTTCAAACTCATTTGTTACGGTTAGAAACTCGTCGATGTTCTCAATTCTACTTAATGCTTCAAGCGATTTTTCGTTTTTAAGCATCTCCCGGTAGCCTGTCCGGTCAAGTAGTTCTTCGACTAACTCTGTTACAGATAAATATTCTTGCATTTCAACCCAATGCGAAAGTTGCTTAGAGAAGTCTTTTAATTTATCCGCTGTACGACCAGCAAGACCGACTTGTTCAACTTCTTGAAGTGCAGCGAAAATTGAAATGCCTTGTTCAATCGCATATGCTCCAATTTTATCGACGGTTGTCGCACCAATTCCTCGCTTCGGAACATTGATAATTCTCTGTAAACTAATATCGTCATCTGGGTTCGCAATTAAACGTAAATAAGCTAGAACGTCCTTAATCTCTTTACGATCATAGAACTTTGTTCCTCCAACGATATTATAATCAATATTTGATTTAACGAAAAATTCCTCGATTACACGAGACTGAGCATTTGTACGATATAAGATCGCAATGTCCGAATAGGTATAATCTCCTCTAGTTGCTTCTCTAATTCTTTCGACTACAAATTGAGCTTCTGATTGCTCGGTGTCAGCCGCATAATAACCAATTTTCATCCCTGCATCGTTTTCAGTCCAAAGGTTCTTCTTTTTTCGATTAGGATTATTCTCAATTACACGGTTCGCCGCTTGTAGAATGGTTTTAGTTGAACGATAATTTTGTTCAAGTAAAATAACCTTCGCCTTCGGATAATCTTCTTCAAACGATAAAATATTAGAAATGTCTGCTCCGCGCCAGCGATAAATCGATTGGTCAGAATCCCCGACCACACAAATGTTTTTAAACCGTTCCGCTAACATTTTTACTAACATATATTGAGCTCTGTTCGTATCTTGATACTCATCAACTAAAATATACTGAAATTTACGTTGATAGAATTCTAATACTTCTGGTACTAACTTAAATAGCTCAATCGTCTTCATAATTAAATCATCAAAATCAAGTGCATGATTTTTCTTTAATTGTTTTTGATAGTCGACATAAACGTCGGCAACTGTTTGATCATAGGGACCTGTTGCACTTTTGGCGAAAACGTCTGGTTTCTTTAATTCATTTTTGGCGCTACTAATTGACCCAAGAATACTACGAGGTTCGAATTTCTTTGGGTCGATGTTCTTATTTTTCAAAATTTGTTTAATCACGGACAATTGATCACCAGAATCCAAAATCGTAAAGTTACGATTGTAACCAATTCGGTCAATATCTCTTCTTAATACTCGTACACACATTGAATGGAAAGTCGAGATCCAAATATCTTCGGCAACTGGTCCAACTAATTGTGCGACACGATCCTTCATCTCACGTGCAGCTTTATTCGTAAACGTTATGGCCAGTACACTCCAGGGCGCAATTTCTTTCTCCCTTAATAAATATGCAATCCGATGTGTAAGCACACGCGTTTTTCCACTGCCAGCTCCAGCCATTAGTAATAATGGGCCATCTGTATGCTGGACTGCTTGTCTTTGCTCCGGGTTTAACCCTGAAAGCATTTTTTCAATGATCTTCGCTTGCATTTCCCCACCACCCAAACATATGTTCTTACTTTTATTTTAACTTGTTTTGTTCATGAATACAATTTATCTTCGTAAACAATTATACATAGAAAATTCAATTACTTATTCAAACTCGTTTGTTTTACAGCAGCAACTGTTGCTAACGCCGTTGCTAAATCATCGTAAATGACATTACCAACTACAACCGTTTTAGCAAAAGCAGCCATTTCTTTAGCTTGGTCTACTGAGCGGATCCCTCCGCCATAAAACAATTGTGTTCTTCCTAAAACTTCCGCCACCTTTTCAACAATTGAAGGATTACCGTATGTTCCACTATATTCAAGGTAAAAGATTGGGAATTGATAAAGATGCTCGGCCATTCTTGCATAAGCGACAATGTCATCACTAGTTAAATTGGTTTTAGCTTCTGTTAGCTTAGCTGCTTTAGCTTCTGGATTTAAAATACAATAGCCTTCTACAGCAATTTCATCCCAATTCATAATAGACCCAAACTCTTTTATAGCTTGATGATGATAGCCTTGAACCCATTTTAAGTCTGGACTATTCATAACAGATGGAATGAAGAAATAATCAAATCCAGGCGTAATCGCGTCTAAATTTGAAATTTCAAGTGCACAAGACACCGTAAAGCGTCTTACTCTTGCAAGTAATTGCAATGTATTATCAAGCGTCACTCCGTCAGTCCCGCCAATGATTAACCCATCTGTTCCAGATTCACAAATGGCCTCTAGTGCCTCATCTGTTATCTCCTTATTTGGATCTAACTTAAACACATGTCTCCACTCTTTAAGCTCAAGCATTTTTTACCACTCCCGTACAATCCTAGTTACCTGCTAAAATACATATCTGAGTAGACATTATATCAAAGTTGGGGTTTGTTGTCGCCCAACGATCCTACCTATTATCAATAGTAAAACTTGGGTTGGTTGGGATTAATCAAATGTTTGATTGATTTGTATGAGTGGCTGTTTACGTACACCTTTTCTCAGCCTATTTTGTTATCAGCTCCGGCTCCGTTCCATTGCGCTTCAGGCACTTGCTTTCCAAGGGGTGTTGCCAAGCCCCCACGCCGTTCCGTCTGTGGTGTCTTGCCTTTCCCTCTATTCCCGCAGGAGTCAAGTGCCTTCCGCTCCATTCCACTGTAACTGTAGTTTGGATTAGGATGAAGGATGAAGGATGAATAGCCTCAATTTTCAACCAATCATATAACCAGAAAAAACGCTTGGAATTTCTAATCCAAGCGTTTTTGTCTATTTAGTTGGCTGGCAACTGCGCAACAATTTAGATTAATTCGTGCTCAATTATCCGCACATTCCACCTACAACTCATCAAATCCATTAGCGTCTGATACTTTTACATACTGCCTTGATTTTTGCTCGAAGAAATCACTCTTTCCACTGTCTACATCTTCATAGGCTTTAATCCATTTCATCGGATTTTGACGGTAGCCTTCGAAAGGACGTTCAATTCCAAGTTGGTTGACACGTTTATTGGCGATAAACTTAATATAACTTTCAAGCTCGAACATTGTAATACCGTCCATTTTGTCTCCAATAATTGATTTACCCCATTCAATTTCTAGCTCAGTTGCTTTAATAAATGTTTCTTGGACAAATCTATGCGTTTCCTCTGTATTAAGTTCAGGGTTTTCTTGTAACAACTCTTTGAAAATTTGAGCAAATAAATTCACGTGTAATTGCTCATCACGATTAATATAATTAATCATCGTACTAGATGAGACCATTTTTTGGTTACGAGCTAAGTTGTAGAAGAATGCGAATCCTGAATAAAAATTCAACCCTTCTAATATGACATCAAAGACGATTGACTCCATAAACGTTTTTGGATTCGGATTCTCTACGAAACGTTGGTAGCCTTCTGCGATAAAATCATTTCGCTCACGTAAGATCGGATCATGCTTCCAGTATTCGAAAATTTCATCTTGTTCTTGCTTAGGAACTAGACTTGATAAAACATAAGAATAAGATTGATTATGAATCACTTCTTGAAACGATAAGACTTGCATTAAGGCGGCTAGGCTAGAATCCGTTAAATACGCCGCAACTTTACCAGAATAATCGGTTTGGACACTATCTAAAAAGGCAAGCAATCCGATAATTTTCTTAAACGCATATCGCTCATCTTCCGTAAGTTGAAGCCACTGTTTAATATCACTAGACATATTGATTTCAAACGGTGTCCAGAAATTAGCAAGCATGTTTTTATACATAGGGTAAGCCCATTTAAAGCGAACATCATCCCAATTCAATATATTCGAACTTTCTCCATTAATAATTCCTGTGGAAGCATTAGGTGCTGTAGGGTCGTATAGTTTACGAGTTTTTAAAGAATTAACATTCATATTTGCTCTATCCTCTCATTTAAATAATTTTACGAAGAACAACTTTCACATTCATCTACTTCCACCAGTGATGTGGACCTCGTGTAATACGTGGTCTTCAGATTGGATTTCCAAGCTTCTAAATGGATGTTTAACAAGTCCTTAGCTTTAATCGTGTTCTTCACATAAATATTAAATGAAATAGCTTGATCTATATGGCGCTGACGAACTTCGTTTTGTTTAATACTCCAAATTTGGTCGATTTCATAAGCTGATTTATAAAACCACGTTGTTTTTGGGGATAAGTCTGGTGCTGTTACCGGGATTTTATAATTCTTCTTTTCCTCTGAATATTCTTTTTTGAAAATAGGATCAATAGAGGCCGTCGTCCCTGCAATGATAGCCGTTGTAGAGTTAGGTGCAACAGCCATTAGATAGCCATTACGAACGCCATTTTCTTTAACCGATTGGCGTAGCTCATTCCATTTATCACCAACGTACCCTCGACTCTCAAAATAAGACCCATTATCCCAATCAGACCCTTTAAAAAGTGGATACGCTCCTTTTTCTTTCGCTAACTCTTTACTAGAGTGAATCGTTAGGAATGCAATTTTTTCATACAGTGTATCTGCATAATTAACCGCATCCTCTGATTCCCACTTGATACCTTCTAAAGCTAGTAAGTGGTGCCAGCCAAAAGTTCCAAGTCCAATTGACCTGTACTTTTGATTTGTGATTTGAGCTTGCGGAACAGGTAAATCATTTAAATCAATCACGTTATCAAGCATCCGAACTTGAATTGGGATCAATCTTTCTAATACATTTTCTGTCACAGCTTTGGCTAAATTTATTGATGATAAGTTACAAACAACAAAATCGCCTGGTTCTTTTACAATGATTATTTTGCCATCTTCTGTTTTCTCTTCTATTACGGTAGTTGCTTTCATATTCTGAGTAATTTCCGTGCATAAGTTACTGCAATAAATCATTCCTTGATGACGATTGGCATTTGCCCGATTTACAGTGTCTCTGTAGAACATGTACGGTGTTCCTGTTTCAAGCTGACTTTTTAAAATATCTTTAAAAATATCAATAGCCGGAACTTTATCCCATACTAGCCCTTTCTCACCGAACAAGCCTTTTTCAGCCGCTTCTACACACTGCTCGTATTTATCACGGAACTCTCCCGCGCCTTTTTCTTGATCGTAAAAATCTTCCAAGCTAAACCCTAATACACGGCGAATCGTATGTGGATCAAAAATAAACCACTCTGCACGCGCCTCTACTTTTTCCATAAATAAATCTGGAATGCATACCCCAGTAAACAAATCGTGAGTTCGTTGTCTTTCATCACCGTTATTTAACTTCACCGCTAAGAAGCTAAAAATGTCACGGTGCCAAACATCTAAATATACACTAATGGCCGTTTTATACCCTCGGTTTCCCGATATTTATTAGGGGACTAGACTGTATCACCATCTTTTATAAGATGCTCCTCGTCAGTCGTTGAGGGGATTTCCTATCGTCACACGACTTAGAAATCAGCCCTGCTGATTACCACCCTGTCCTTCACATTTTCAGTTGGTTTTACAGTTTCCTGTAAAATGACTAGTGAAAGGCTGTATGACGGCTTTCCAGCATATTCGGAGTTTGCTATAGTGGTCACCCACTAAAGGGGCAATTATTCACCCTGCCTTTGACCTAACTGATCCACACTAACTGCTGTATTATTAAGCTGCTTCATCCACGGAATAACTCCCGATGACACGCCTTTAAATCCTTTAATATCACTTCCACGACTGCGAAGCTTGCCTAAATAAGCTCCTATTCCACCACCGTTTTTCGATAAAGTAGCAATATCGGTATTGCTGTCGTAAATTCCTCTTAAACTATCATCAACCGTCTCAATAAAACAACTGGATAACTGTCCATAGCTTTTGCCAGCGTTTGCTAGAGTCGGAGTTGCGACAGTCATGTATAAATTGGAAAGAGCCCAGTATGCTTCTTTTATAAGCTCTATCCGCGTTTCTTTTGGTTCTTCCATCATTAACGTAATCGCTATAATTAAAAAGCGCTCTTGTGGTAATTCAAACAAATCACCATTATGCGATCTAGCTAAATAGCGATCTGCTAACGTTAACAAACCGATATATGTAAATAGTGAATCTCGCTCTGGTTCTATTATTTGGCCAAGTTCTTCAAGTTCTTCTCTTGAGTATTCTTGTAAAATTCTATCTGAGTAGATTCCTATATCCGTCAAGCTTTGGACTAGTTGATAAAAAGAACCGTACCTGATACTTGCTTCATACTGACGCGAACAAGCAGCTTTTTTATATAATTGTTTTAAAAGAATAGAAGCTGCAACATACGTCCATTGCGGCTCTTCCATTGAAATATTTTCAACGGCAGACAACACTAGCAATTGACTAATTTGATCGTCTGAGATATTCACTTTAGACCTAACCGCTTGTCCGACTTTCTCTCGATAAAAAGAAAAATCTAATTCCGGAAAGAGTTGTTCTAATTCAATCATGTTTCCTGTAACTTGATCCATGTTTAAAGGTTCTGTGCTATTCATCCTTAGTTCCTCCTCATAAAAAAACACTCATCTAGGAACGATGAGTGAACAGAACGGAATGTTGATAAAGTCACGTGACCTTTTTCTCCATCCACGTTCTATTCTCTCACCTCCCGAAGAAAATAGTACGATCTAAAATAGGTAGGTCTCCTGACTTTTGCGTCATTTTACTTTAAGGCCTTCCCATGAAAACATTCACAGTGGATTTCCTTATTTCATCAGCAATTACAGTTGCGGGTACAGTTCTGGACTCTCACCAGATTCCCTTTTACGTTGATAAAGCAACACCTATTTTATTGGACAACAATATGAAATTACCTAACTACCAATCGACTTTTTGCGCGTTATTTGGGCAAGGTCGACATGTTGAGCTAGCGTCAAATCAATATATAGTCATTCGAAAATAAAAACTTTCAATATATTGTATATGTTATAGAAGAGACTAAAAGATTGCAAGAACTATTTTTCGACAATCCCTTTAGAATAAAACTGTGAAATCTTCCCCCCCCTTTAAAAAAAAGGTGATCTCCAAAAGTCTTTATTTTGACTTTGGAGATCACCCTATCTCAGTATTTACCTTAAGGTTGTTTTCGCATATGCTTTTATATCGTTTAGGAGAAAAATGATGCGTCCGTTCCAATGCGCTACAGCCACTCGCTTTCCGCGGGGAGGTGCCGAGCTTCCTCTATATGAGGGCACTGAAAAAGTGCTTTTTAGCAGATTCAAGGAAGCAGCAATGGCTTCACACGTTGCGCGCCTGCTATGAGAAACCCACTCATAGCAGGCTTTAAAAGATAGCAACGGTTTCGCTCATTGCTTAGAGACCACTGAAAAGGTGAAAAACACACCTTTTTCAGTGGCCTTCCTCTATATCCCGCAGGAGTCGAGTGACTTCCGCTCCATTTCACTAAGAGAAAATATCCCTATTCCTATGCTACAATTAAGAATACTTCTTACTTTATAATAACTGCAGTCCCGTATGCGATAATCTCGGCCGCGTTCGACATAACCGTTGAGGTTTGCATTCTCATCCCTACGATCGCATTTGCCCCTTTAGCTTCTGCTTCTTGAACCATACGATGAACAGCTAATTTACGTGCTTCTGTCATCATCTCGTTATAGCCTTTTATTTCTCCACCAACGAGCCCTTTTAACCCTGCGGTAATATCACGACCTATATGTTTGGTTTGAATCGTACTACCTTTAACATATCCTTTCACTTCAGTGATTTCAGATCCCGCCACTTGATCAGTAGTCACAATCATCATAATCTATTTCCTCCTTTTTTTCTTTCCTACGTTCCACAATATAAACTGTAATTAAAATGACAACCGTTATACCATATAAAACAAAAGCTATGATCGCCCATTGCCAATCAAAAAACAGCAATGCAATTCCTGTCAGCTGAAACAAAACGACTAAAACGACCAAAAAAAGCTTTAAACCCTCATACATGTTGAGTTAACCATTTCTTTAATGAGTCTAGTAACTCTTTTGATAGAGGCTGATTCCCAACATCTTTATATACCCTTTTAATTTGTAGTATGCCCAAATCTTCTTCCTGGTCTCTCAGCATATGATTCATACCTTCAACAATAACGGCATCTGTTTCTACATTTGTATATTGAGCTATTTCAAAAACTTTTTCTGGCTGTGCTTGAACATCTCTTGAACCAGTTATAGCTAAAATCGGGCATTCAACATCCTCTAATCCACTTTTTACGTTATACTGAAAATGTTCTCTAAACCATTTAGCATTGATTTTAATGCCTTGGTACCTTATAACATCTTTTTCTGACTTTAGGACTTTTTCATCAAATTTCTGTCCTTGTTTTGCTGCTTTTTGCGGAACTTTGAGTAAAGAGATTAACTTCCCTTTAAACCCTTTTATATTTTGGAGCTCTTTAACGGACTGCTCTCTTTGAAAAATCATGGCTTCATGCATCGACTGCGCAGCACCAGCTACCAGAATTAATCCTGCTATATCGTTTCCTTTTGCTATTTCTGGAGCGAGCATACAGCCTTCACTATGACCTAAAATAAAGATCTTATTTGAGTCAACTTCTTGTTGCTGCTTTAATACGTCAACAGCAGCTCTTCCGTCAGCAACTAAATCCCAAAATCCAGCTTCAATAAACGAAGCATTGCTTTTTCCAGTTCCTCTTTTATCAAATCGAAGCGTAATAAATCCATTTTCAGTTAGAAAATGAGCAAGCTGGTTATAGACATTCAACTTTTGATTTTTCTTTTTACCATTGCCATTACGGTCTATTGGCCCCGAACCAGGGATAAGTAAGATAGCGGGTTTCTTTTCATCAGCGAGCGAAGGGTACATAATTGTACCGAAAATTTTAGGTGCCGTACCAAACTGAATTTCTTTTTCTCTCACAGGAATCCCTCCGTTTATTTTTGCGGGATGAATATCATCGAAAATGTTCTTGCACTGCGTTCTTTGTCAGGCTTATGATTGACATACTTTTGCAAAAGTTCAGCTAGTTCCATACCAAGTTGGTCCATCTCGACTTTTGATAATTGTAAGGTCATCTGTCTATATCCTAAACCATCTTCCTTAAAGTCTTCAGTTTGATGATGAGTAACGTACCTTTCAAACTCTTTTAACAAATTCGCTTGATACGCCATGAAATACCTGATATGTTCCTCTGATGTTGTATCCTTTAAATCCGTCTCAGATAAGATGATATTAGCCTTTTTAACTGCATAGGTTTTTTCAATCGTGCCTCTTACTTTATTCGTAGCAATAACTTCAATTAAATCAGCGTCTAGTAATTGTTTCAAATGACGGTACATAGTTGCTTGAGCTACATCGTCAAGTTTTTCTAACAGTTGTTGAACCGTCATACTCTCATACGAAAGCAATGTTTGAATAATCTTCATTCGAACCGGATGTAAAATCAAATCTGCTTTGTTAGAATTCATAATCGATCCTTTCATTATTATCATTATCTATAATGATAATAATAGTTATTTACTTTTTTTGCAAGTTTTATCTTAATAATTTGTGCTATAGTTAACTTAACTTTAGTCAAAATATAGGAGTTTGCATATGGATATGAATAAATTTGACCGTGTTTTCGATTCTTTGGAAGACTTCGTTGACACTGTTAGTGATGTCCTCCATTGTCCGGTTACACTTGAAGATGCCAATCATCAATTACTTGCCTACAGTTCTCATGATGATACGACAGATGCCACTCGAATTTCAACAATCATCGGCAGAAGAGTTCCTGAAAAAGTGGTGAATCGTTTTTGGAAAGATGGGGTCATTCCTGCTCTAAATTCAAGTAATGAACCCTTAGATATTCAGAGTATCACTGAAATGGGTCTACGTAATAGGGTAGCCGTTTCTATTCGAAAAAACAATGAAGTGCTTGGTTATATTTGGGTCATTGAAGTAGACAATAAACTAACTCAAGATGAGAAGCAGCTGTTGCAATATGCAGCAAGTAAAGCAAAAAATTTATTACTTCAACTCAATCTCTTAAAAAAGCGTCGCGAAAAAAATCACCAAGAATTGCTTTGGCAAATTATCACAGGCGATACGACCACACATGAACATACGGTAAACATGTTAGATAAAGCTGGTATTCGCGCTTCTTCCTTAGCCATTATGATCTTTCATTTTCCTGACATGTCAGATGAACTCTACCGAAATATGATGTACATAAGTAAAACGACAAGTAAGGTCACATTACTCATTCATACAATTGATGAGGATCAAATTATTTGTCTCGTTAGTCCGTCTGGTGATGCAGACCCACAAGCAGATCTCATCTATTTTATGGAAACATTACAAGTACAGATGAAAGACCGTTTTAACGTAACAAGTATGAATATTGGCTGTGGTTATTTATATCAAGACTTCTCGTTTCTTACAAATAGCTATCGCGAAGCACAGAAAGTGGTTCATATTAAACAAAAACACCTAGCAGTAAGGAAATCCAGCTTTTTCTTTCATGAATTGGGTATTTATCGTCATTTGGATATTTTACTTCAGCATGAAGGAACCTTACCGACGAACCCAGTTCTAGACCAGATTACACTTTATGATAAACAACACTCCACTTCTCTTTATCAAACGTTAGAAACCATCCTTCATTTTGACGGAAACATGAACGAAGTGGCGAAAGCTCTTCATGTTCATGTAAATACGCTTAGTTATAGATTGAAACGTATTCAAGAAATTACGAATGTCCAACTCAAAGATCCCGCTCAACGAATAGGTCTTTATTTAGACATTACTCTTCACTCCATTAGAAACCGAGAATAACAAAGAGCATTTTCTTCACTATGTGAGGGGAAATGCTCTTTCTTTTTTATTCGATTACTTCTACAGAAATGTGCTTAAATTGTTCTACATCAAATAAACCGGTATCAGTCAACTTTAAAGATGGAATCACTGGTAAAGCCAAGAAAGACAGTGTCAAAAATGGATTCCATTCTTCTGTAAAACCAATTTCTTTAAGGGCCAATTCGAGTTGCTTTAAAGAGTCGTTAATCCTCTCATATGGCTGAAGGGACATTAATCCTGCCAATGGTAACGGAAGATCAGCAAGAATGGTTTCACCTTTAACTACGGCTATCCCGCCTTCGAGTGATGCTACATGTTCAATTGCCTTTTTAATACTATGATCATCACACCCGCAAGCGACGATATTATGAGAATCATGGGCAACAGTGGCCACGATTGCCCCTTCAGTGATTGGGATTCCTTTTACAATCCCTACCCCAATATGCCCCAGGTTATGATGTCTTTCAGCTACAACCAATTTCAATTGGTTTCTAGAAACTGAAGGAGAAAACAAGCCTTCATTAGTCTCTATTTCCTCTTCTAACTTTTGGGTGACAATTGAACCTGGTTTCACCCCAATTACGTATGCCTTATTTGTCGTTAAGGGCAATTGTAAACTTTCATTCGTTAATGGAGCGAGCCTTACACTTTGAAGAAGGGAGGCTGGTGGAGTGACAGCCGCTCGTATTGGCTCGATCATCTTTCCTTTTTCAGCCACCTTCTTCCCTTTAATATAAACAGCTTCAATTTTAAGTTGTTCTAGATCGGTGATTAAAACAAAGCTCGCCTCATAACCAGGAGCGATCGCCCCCTTATCCTGGATACCAAAACATTCAGCTGCATTTAAACTCGCCATTTGAATGGCTTGTAGTGGATTAACACCCAATTTAATCGCTTTACGAATGCTAGCATCTATGGAACCTTCGTTAATAAGATCGTCAAGGTGCTTATCGTCAGTCGCAAACACACAACGTCTCGCATTCTCAGTTGTCAAGATCGGTAACAATGCTTCAATATCCTTGGCAGCAGTTCCCTCACGCATTAACACATACATGCCTCTACGAATCCGGGCAAGAGCCTCTTCACCTGTAATGGCTTCGTGATCGTTACGTATGCCAGCTACTCGGTATGCGTTTAATCCTGTTTCATCAAGTCCTGCAGCATGCCCGTCTATAATCTTTTCTCGCTCAATTGCTGCCAGGAGTTTTGAAACCATCTTCTCTTCTCTTGCAAAAACAGCAGGATAATCCATTACCTCAGCCAACCCATGTGCCTTATGCTGATCAAATAATACCTCAATGTCCTCCGCTGTTAATTCCGCTCCATTATGCTCAAAGTTCGTTGCTGGAACGCTTGAAGGTACCATGATTTTCACATCAAGAGGTAGTTCTTTTGAGGCATCAATCATATAAGTAACCGCATCAATCCCTCCGACATTAGCAATCTCATGCGGGTCAGCAAATACTGTCGTCACCCCTCGCGGCACAACGACCTTTGCAAATTCTTCAGGTGGTACCATCGCTGATTCAATATGGACATGCCCATCAATAAACGTAGGAGCCAAATAAGCTCCCTTTGCATCCAGTTCCGCCTCCGCTTCGTATTCTCCAATCCCTACGATCATGCCATCTGTAACGGCAACATCTGCTGAGTACGTCGTAAGTGTGAACACATCCACAATTTGCGCATTTTTAATAACCAATTCAGCTTTTTTTCTCTTAGTCGCTGCAGCCAGTCTGTTTCTTAGCTGTTCCTTTGTCACCCTACCACCCCGTTTTTTATATTTCATCTATTGTAGTATGAATGAGGAAAAATTACACGTCATCGGATAGGTTATCTTACAAATCTCAAATCATGCATGTCGAGAAAATTGCGGAGATGGTTTGTTGGCAAGTTAGTTAAGGGGACACAGAGGTCGTTATTCGTAGAGATAAAGCCAATTTTCACGTCCAAACGGACACCAGTGACCTTATATCAGTAAATCCCTTGAAAAACATGAGCTATTTTGCTTAATAAGGTCACCTGAGTCCGCCTAATCTGGTAAAACACCTTTTTTCGTGCAGATAAGGTCTTCTGAGTCCTCATCATAAGAACACCTTCGCTCCTCATCACCCTTCGACCCAACAACCCAATAAAAAAAACCCGCAGATCCCCCTGCGAGTTACTCTTCTACTTTTATTTCTTCCTCTTTAACACGGTCTAACGTCATCTTGTAACCGTCATTTCCGTAATTTAAGCAACGCTTCACGCGTGAGATTGTTGCAGTACTTGCACCAGTTTCTGTCTCAATTTTATGATACGTAAACCCATTTTGAAGCATTCTCGCTACTTCTAAACGCTGAGCTAACGATTGAATTTCATTAATCGTACAAAGATCATCAAAAAACTCATAGCATTCTTCAAGATCTTTTAATGACAAAATGGCTTTAAATAATTGATCAAGTTCTTTTCCACGTAATTTATCTATTTGCATCTGTTTCACACCTTTCTAGGGGGACAACCAAATCCACCCTTTATCCATTGCCCCTTAGTAAGTGACTGTTTCTTCCATACCTGGAGTTGTTGGAACAACATTAATCCAGGTTTGACCTGGCTTTAATAAAACTAATTCACCATCTTTAACTGGTACAATTTGTCCATCGCGGTTTTCCCAGTTGATTTCACTAGCTATTCCATTCATAAACAGGATCGCTCGACCACCGGAAGTTAAATCAATTGCTCGTCTACCTTTATCATCTAAAACTTGATGTGCTGTTTCAACTACAAATAAATTAGAAAGTTCAACCGGCTGATTCGTCTCATAATCAATCGTTTGATCGTCTCCATTAAATCTATGGTACATACCTGATTGCTCATCGAACTGATAGCGCACACGGTTAATATTATAGTAGTTGATTTCTATATCTTTGGCTTCCAACCCTTCCACATTCAGTTCTCCGTCTTGAGAAAAAGGCAAGGGTTGAACGTCCGCTACAGTTTCATAATGAAGAGAGGTAATTCCTTCGATTATATTTTCTGTTGTGATATAAGAGTTATGTGGGGCTTTTCTTTCCGACGATCGTTTGAACAACGAGCCGTCATAAACCATCCCATCCAAGGAATTAATTTCTCCTCTGGCAACTCTTTCTCTAGCTTCTGGACTTCCACCATGATGGACGAGTATTCCTTCATATCCATTTACTAAATCAATATGATAAGGTCTCGCACTGCGAACAGGACCCACTCTCTCTGGTAGTTGGCTATGAAAAAGAGCCACCAAACGAGTAACTTCATACTCAGATAAGATCTCATATACAACATCAGCATCACTCAACCCCGATTGAGGTCTTGCAGCCGGATGATTATTAATGGTAACCCCGATCACCCGGTGATTGACTTCTTCTTCATCAGTAGCTAAACCAGTAAATGGATAGAAAGCTGTAGGAACTTCAATAATCTCTTCCTCTTCGACTGGTTCAGAATCTTCTTGTTCCAAAACTTGCTCTTCACTATTTGAACAGCCCCCAATAAGGAAAGCTGTTATTATAAACATCATCCAACTCTTCTTCATAGTACACAACCTTTTTCAAATTAACACATTAAAGCGATTACGTATTCTCTCCTAGTTTAACGCATTATCGCTGGAAAGAGTACAGTTTTCTTCTTAACATCATAAATTCCTCGTTGAGTTACGCGAATATAAGGAAGATGTGTAGCTGAAAAGAAAAGAAGGCTGTAAATGGGATCTTCATATTTATACCCACGATCTCTTAGCAACTTCACCATATTTTTTTCGTCTTCCATAACCCCTTCCATCGTCTTGTTCGAGAGAATGCCCATTAGTTCTAATTCGATACGACCTATAACTTCTCCGTTCTCTACTAACGCCATGCCTCCACCTTGTTCTTTTAGTGCACGGAAGGCAGCAACCATATCGGCTACATTTTTCCCAATTAAAATAATGTCTCCTGTATTGGAGAATGAACTTGCAAAACCTGAGACATGTGTAGCAAATCCTTTAATCATAGTTGAGATATGCCATTTACCATTTTTATCAATCATAACAAAAAAGCTCTCATCATGATCACAACTTAACACACCGGTTGTTCCCTCGACTGATACTTGGTAAGGTTTTAAAATTACTGCGTTTGTCATTTCAATTCCCATTGGCATCGAAAAGTGAAGATCATCCTCAGTTAAATCCCAATTTAGTTCAAATGGTTTTACCCCAAATTTTTCCCAAGGGAAAGACTCCATAGAATCGCAACAATACATACCTTCTTTAACCACCCACTGGCCTTTTGCAATAACAGAACGAGGTTTTGGGTTTGATACATCATCAAGTATATTTATATGAGCAATTCGCCCAGGAGCAATCATTCCAAGCTTATGATCCAAGTGGTAATACTTAGCTGCATTATAACTAGCCATTGCGTAAGCATCAATCGAATCAACTCCACTTTCTAAAGCAATCTTAATTAAATGGTCCATAACTCCATTTTCATAAAATGAAGGAGGAGAACCATCTGTTGTCATTAAACATCTTTCAAAATAATCAACGCCGAGTTCCTGCATTTCCTTTAAGAGCCTAGGTAAATCAGGGCGTATAGACGAGTGCCGTAGTGACGTGGTATAGCCGAGATCTAACCGGCGTACTGCTTCTTCTCCAGTCATTGCCTCATGATCACAAGTCACCCCAAGAAGGGCCATTTGTGCAAGAGTTTTCTCAGATGCACCAGGTAAATGTCCTTCAATAGGTTTGCGAAGCCTGGTTGTTTCTTGCATCCAGTGTAAGGTGGAATCATCGCCATTTAATACCTTTGGCCAAGAAGTTAACTCTCCTCCTTGAACGACTAAAGGATGCTCAAGCCATTCCTTCATCTTTGAATTTGATAAAGGTTCCTCGTCTCTTAACTCTGTTTGCGCATCATAGCGTGCCCACCAGTACATAGAAGTTGGGAGTTCATCAAGTGCTTCAATCAAAGTAAGCGCTTTCTTTTTTTCGAGATGCAAAAAGAACATCATATTGTCATTTATGAGAGTTGTTGTTCCTCGCGATGACGCATACTTCCCAAAGCTATGGGGATTATAAAGTTGAAACGGGTGAGCGTGGTGCTCAATATATCCTGGTACAACTCGTTTATTTTCACAATCAACAATTTCTGTATCAGTTAAGTTGGCTGGCATTTCGTTTCCAACGTAGACAATGCGATCTCCTGCAATCCATATGTTTGCCTTAAGCCATTTACGCCGAGCAAAGTTTAAGTAATTAGCTTGTTTGAGGACAAGTGATGGAGCCTGATCTCCTTGTACTACAGCTAGTTGCTGTCGTAATCGTTGTTTTGTCCAGCGGTAAAGTCTCTCTGTCATCCTGTCATCACCCATTTCTGTCAATTCCTATTTTTCTAATCGTAACACAGAATTGTTAAAAAATTCACTAGTTATGTGAAATCTTTTAACAACATTTATTGGAATATTGACAAACATGTGAAAGGTGGATCAATTATGAAACCAAATATCGGTCGAGTTGATGCTTTATGTCGTATCTCAATGGGTTTCACGATTTTAGCTTGTTCTACCGCTAAGCTTGTTCGAAAACCAAACGAAGGCATGTCTCTTTTTTATGCTATGTGCGGTGGTATGAAAGTTGCAGAAGGAATCACTCGTTTCTGCCCGCTTACCTATATAGCAGAACAAAAGATGGTCGACATGCAGCAACATACACAAAATCAAAATCAAACACAACAACATGAACAACAAGACTTGTTCAGTTAACTTGTAACATGAATAAACCGTATAAGTCCTTGTGAACTTATACGGTTTATCCTGCTTATTGAATTAACCTAAAGCTAGTAAGGAGTTGAGTACATGTTTAACATTCAAGAATTTGCAACAGATAGCCTTTTTATTTACGCTATGGTTATAGGCAGTATCATTGCTATTATTTTCTTTTTTATGAAAAAGAAACGCGCGAGATAGCTTTGTTTGCTATATCTGTACGGTAATACAACCCATTCTTACTTACTTTGTCTAGCTCGCTGTAGACACGTTTTTGTGCCTCAAGAAGTGAGCTTTTTTTCGTTGCAAGTAAGAGAACACGTCCTCCGTTTGTCGTCCAATGATCATTGACCTTTTTAGTTCCCGCATGAAATACAAGAATATCATCTGCTAATCGATCAAGACCGTTTATGACGGTTCCTTTCTCATAAGCACCTGGGTATCCTTCACTTGCTACGACAATGCCCACTACTTCTTCCTCATACCATTCTAGTTCAGGAATTTTACCATCTAATAACGCTGTATATACGTCAACCAAATCTGATTTAAGCCTTGGAAGAACAACCTGTGTCTCAGGATCACCAAAACGAGTATTGAACTCAATCACTTTCGGCCCTTGAGAGGTCATCATTAATCCAGCATATAAAATTCCAGTAAATGGTGTTCCTTCTTTAATTAATGCATTAGCCGTCGGTTGTAATACTTTTTTGACCGCTTCTGCTACATCAGCTTCTGAAAATTGAGGAACAGGTGAGTAAGCTCCCATTCCACCAGTGTTTGGTCCCTGATCACCATCTAAAGCTCTCTTGTGATCCTGGCACCCACCATTGGTAGAACGATATCATTGTGAACAAAAGCCATTAAAGAAAGCTCTTCTCCTTCAAGATATTCTTCAATAACTACCTGCTCGCTAGCCTTTCCAAAAGCTTGATCATTTAACATCGAAGATAATGCGTTGATAGCCTCATTTTCAGTCATGGCTACAACTACACCTTTTCCTGCCGCCAAACCGTCAGCTTTAATAACGATTGGAGCGCCTTGCTCTTTCACATAAGCAACCGCTTTTTCATAGTCAGAAAACGTTTCATAGCTTCCTGTAGGAATATCGTATTTCTTCATGATTGACTTGGCGAAAGATTTACTACCTTCAAGCATAGCCGCATTTTGCTTAGGTCCAAAAATACGAAGTCCTTCTGCTTGGAAACGATCCACTACTCCACCAAGTAAAGGTACCTCAGGACCAACGACCGTTAAACCAATCTCTTCTTTTTTAGCAAAAGCAACAAGCTCATCATAGTTTGTTTCCTTGATGTCGACTAACGTTGCTACGTCCGTCATTCCGTCGTTACCTGGTGCAACGAAAACATGTTCCACTTTTTCGCTTTGAGCGATCTTCCAAGCCATTGCATGCTCACGACCACCACTACCAATAATAAGAACTTTCATCGGTCATTCTCCCTTCATCCAATTAATGTTTAAAGTGTCTGACTCCTGTCATAACCATAGCAATCCCGCATTTATTGGCCATTTCAATGGATTCCTCGTCACGGATGGAGCCACCAGGTTGAATAATCGCAGTAACACCAGCTTTTCCTGCAAGTTCAACCGTATCTCCCATTGGGAAGAAAGCATCTGATCCCATAACTGCGCCTTCTATTCTTTCACTCGCTTGACTAATTGCAATATCAGCTGCTCCAACTCTGTTCATTTGACCAGCACCGACTCCAACTGTCATTTGACCGTTTGTTAGCACAATTGCGTTTGATTTAACGTGCTTAACTACTTTCCAAGCAAGCTTAAGAGCTTCCCACTCAGCTTCAGTCGGCTCTCTTTTGGTCGGAATAGAAACAGTTGCATCATCTAAACCAAAATGATCTTCATCTTGAACGAGTAAACCACCGTGAATAGAAGTTAACATTGCTTCTGGTTGATCTTTTTTGTTCGTATCTACAGTTAATAGTCGTAAATTTTTCTTTGTTGTTAAAACATCTAACGCTTCTTGTGAAAAAGAAGGGGCGATAATAATTTCTAAGAAAATATCTTTCATTTTTTCAGCTGTCGCTTTGTCAATTTCACGATTCGCTGCAACAATTCCACCAAAAATAGAAACAGGATCGGCTTCATATGCACGACCATACGCTTCACCAACAGTCGTACCAGTTCCCACTCCACAAGGATTCATGTGTTTCACCGCTACAACAGCTGGCTCTGAAAATTCTTTTACAATAGCAAGTGCTGCGTCCGCATCATGAATATTGTTATATGAAAGTTCTTTACCGTGTAGTTGAGTAGCACTTGCAATTGAACCTTGATCAGCTAATGGCTTTTTATAGAAAGTAGCTTTTTGGTGTGGATTTTCTCCATAACGTAGTCCTTGCTTACGCTCATAGGTAACTGTAAATGTTTCTGGTTCTTCTTCTCCTACTGCAGCTGTTAAATATTCAGCGATTAAAGCATCATAAGCAGCTGTATGTCTAAATACTTTAGCAGCTAAACGACGTTTCGTTTCAATCGATACAGCTTGTCCATTCGCTAATTCTTCTAAAACCGTTTGATAATCAGTAGGATCAACGACAACCGTTACATGCTGATGGTTTTTCGCTGCTGCACGAAGCATACTAGGTCCACCGATATCAATGTTTTCAATAGCATCTTCAAACGTACAGTTAGGCTTCGCAATCGTTTCTTTAAATGGATACAGATTCACGACAACTAAATCAATTGGAGAGATGTTGTGCTCTCTTAGCTGTTGTTGATGTTCCTCGCGCTCTCTCATCGCAAGCAACCCGCTATGTATATTTGGATGTAACGTTTTTACTCGGCCATCTAAAATCTCTGGGAAACCTGTTACTTCAGAGATCCCAATAACCGGCACCCCTGCTTGTAATAATGCGTTTTTCGTTCCACCCGTTGAAACAACCTCAAATCCTTGATTCACAAGCTCTTGAACGAATTCCACGATTCCTGTTTTATCAGACACACTCACTAATGCTCTTCTTTTACTCATTACTTATTCAACCTTCCTATCTCTTCAATGATTGTTTGTAATGTACTTGGGTACAGCTGATGCTCCACTTTTTGGATTTTCTTTTGAAGTGTATCAACTGTATCCTCAACTTCTATTCGGACAGCCTCTTGGGTAATAATTAATCCAGTATCCATTCCTTCATCCACATAATGAATCGTTACACCAGTTATTTTCACTTTCGCTTGAAAGGCTTGGCCAATTGCATCAAGACCAGGAAAAGAAGGAAGCAAGGAAGGATGTATATTAACAATCCTTCCTCGGAAAGCGTTGAGCAAAGTTGGCCCGATTAAACGCATATAGCCCGCTAACGCAATAAATGAGATTTCATTTTTTTGTAATTCATTTACAATCTCTTGTTCATAAGCAGCTTTTGTTTCAAATTGTTTTGGGTCACAGATCAAGATAGGAACGTTATGCCTACTTGCTCTCTCAACCACTTTTGCTTTTGGTTTATCTGTGACAATAAGAGCAACCTCAGCTTTAAGGTTTTCCGTCTTAGCTGCATTCATAATTGCTTCTGCATTGGTACCACTTCCTGAAGCAAAAATGGCTATTCT
This sequence comes from Halalkalibacter akibai JCM 9157, assembly GCF_000513135.1. Classification (GTDB taxonomy): domain Bacteria; phylum Bacillota; class Bacilli; order Bacillales; family Bacillaceae_D; genus Halalkalibacter; species Halalkalibacter akibai. The sequence goes on along the minus strand of NZ_BAUV01000031.1, from coordinate 5,325 downwards.
CATTATTCAATGCCTCCGATTGTTACACCCGTACCTTCTTGAACACGACCAATTACATAAGCCGATTCACCATGTTCTTTTAAGACACGCAGAACATCTTCTTTTTCTGCTTCAGGAACGACAACTACCATTCCGATACCCATGTTAAACGTTGAAAAAAGTTCTTTATCCGTAAGTTCTCCGTATTTTTGCAGTAAAGAGAAAATGGGAGGAACTGGCCAAGATCCATTTTCAATGCTCACTTCCACTCCAGCAGGCAACATACGTGGGATGTTCTCATAAAAACCTCCACCTGTAATATGAGCCATGCCACGCACCGTTTGCTCTTTTAAGACAGCAAGTAACGGCTTCACATAAATCTTCGTTGGTGTAATTAATTCTTCACCAAGTGTTTTACCCAACTCTTCTACATGATCATCTAAGGAGAAAGAGTGGTCATGAAGGAAAATTTTGCGAACTAAAGAAAAACCATTACTGTGAAGTCCACTAGAAGTAAGACCGATGACTACATCTCCAGGCTGAATGTTTTCTCCATTTACCAGGTTTTGCTTTTCAACCGCTCCAACAGAAAATCCAGCTAAATCGTATTCATCTTCACTATACATACCAGGCATTTCGGCTGTTTCTCCACCAACTAATGCACAGCCAGCTTGTTCGCAACCGTCTGCTACTCCTTTTACAATTGCTTCAAGGCGTTCTGGAACAGCTTTTCCACAAGCAATATAATCAAGGAAATAAAGTGGCTCTGCACCTTGAACAACGATATCATTTACGCACATCGCAACAGCATCGACACCGATTGTATCGTGCTTATCTAGCATAAAGGCAAGCATAAGCTTTGTCCCTACTCCATCAGTTCCTGAAACGAGTACTGGCTCTTTTAGGTTCAAGGTCGATAAATCGAACATTCCACCAAAACCGCCAAGAGAACCCATTACACCTGAGCGTTTGGTTCTTTCAACATGACTTTTCATTCGCTCAACAGCCTCGTATCCTGCTTCAAGACTGACACCTGCTTTTTTATAAGCTTCTGACATTCTTCTTGCTCCCTTCTCCTCTAAACCTTTGCGTATGGATGTAACGTATCTGGATAAATTTCAGTTGGATATTCCCCGGTAAAACAAGCTAAACATTGTCCACAATTTGGCGTTGTATCAGGGCGACCAATACCTTTTTTCAATCCTTCTGGTGAAAGAAATTCTAGCGTATCTGCTCCCATCATCTCACGCATTTCCTCTAGAGAATGATTAGCAGCAATTAATTCTCCGGAATTTGAAGTGTCAATTCCATAAAAACAAGGATGTTTAATAGGAGGTGAACTGATTCGAACATGAACCTCTTTTGCTCCTGCTTCTCTTAACATATTGACAATTCGTCTACTTGTCGTACCTCGTACGATTGAATCATCAATCATGACAACACGTTTTCCTTCAACAACCCCACGAACTGCTGAGAGCTTCATCTTCACGCCTTGCTCACGTAATTCTTGGGATGGTTGGATAAACGTCCGCCCAACATACCGATTTTTAATCATTCCTAGCTCATACGGAATACCTGTTTGTTCAGCGTACCCGATCGCTGCTGAGATAGAAGAATCTGGCACACCCGTTACAACATCCGCTTCTACTGGGGCTTCAATCGCTAGTTGTTTTCCTAAACTTTTTCTAGACGTATGAACATTGATTTCATCGACATTGCTATCTGGGCGTGCAAAATAAACATATTCCATACTACAAATAGCTCTAGTCGCCGTACCAGAAAATCTTGTAGAACGTAAACCTTCATCATCAATAATAATTAATTCGCCTGGTTCCACTTCACGTTCATACTTAGCCCCTATTAAATCAAAGGCACAAGTCTCAGAAGCTACAACGTAAGCATCACCAAGACGGCCAATTGAAAGTGGACGAAGACCATTAGGATCTAATGCAACCATTAATTGCTTTTCATTTAGAACAGCAAAGGCATAAGCTCCTTTTAGCATCTCAAGAGCATTGCGCAGTTGCTCTTCAAGTTTGCTATAACCACTTCGTTTAATAAGATGGGCAACCACTTCAGTATCTGATGTAGATTGGAAAATACTCCCTTGACTTTCTAACTGATGTTTCATGCTATTGGCATTTACTAAATTACCATTATGAGCAATTGCTAGACTCCCTGTTTGCGAGCGGAAAAGAAGGGGTTGCACATTGGCAAATCCCCCTCCTCCAGCAGTCGCATAGCGGACATGTCCAATGGCACCGTGTCCGCTTAACTGCTCAAAATCACCAGGGCTAAAAACGTCATTAACAAGTCCTAAACCTTTATGAACTTTCAATTGTTCACCGTCTGTTACAACAATTCCAGCACCTTCTTGTCCGCGATGCTGTAAACTATGAAGACCGTAGTAAGTCAAGTGCGCTGCATCTTTATGTCCCCAGATGGCAAACACACCACATTCTTCATTTAGGCCTTTGATTTCAGCAAACATGGGATGCTCCTTTCCAAGCCGAAACAATTTCATCCTGTGAAGTTTCAAGGATCACTTGTTGTTCATCATTTTTTATTTGAAGAGACTTCTGACTTGTCACTTCTCCAATTTTCGTAGCTGAAACTAATTGCTCGAACTGCTCTGCTTTTTCAGCAGGCACTGTTACAACAAAACGAGTTTGTGATTCAGCAAATAAAGCCGCTGTTGTTTCACCAGTTAATGTTACACTAGCTCCTACTTCACCAGTTGTCATACATTCAGCAAGAGCCACACTCACTCCACCTTCCGCTACATCATGAGCTGATGTAACAAGACCTGAACGAATCGCTGTTAATAGTTGTTTTTGAAGTCTTTTCTCAAGCTCAAGATCTAAAGTTGGAGCTTTACCCGAAATATCTCCTTCAACAAGCTTTTGTAATTCACTTCCACCAAATTCTGGTTTCGTTTCACCGATTAAATAAATAACGTCTCCAGCATTTTTGAAAGATTGTGTTGTAATATGGTCAACATCTTCGATTAAACCAACCATCCCAATTACAGGAGTTGGGTAAATCGCTACGCCTGCCGTTTCATTGTAAAGAGATACGTTCCCACCAATAACAGGTGTCTCTAACACTCGACATGCTTCACTCATACCATCTGTTGATTTCTCTAATTGCCAGAAGATTTCTGGTTTATCAGGACTACCGTAGTTCAAACCATCTGTTAAACCAAGTGGTACTCCACCAGAGCAAACTACGTTACGAGCTGCTTCAGCAACAGCAATCTGTCCGCCTACTTCTGGATCTAAATATAGATAGCGAGAGTTACAATCTGTTGTCATCGCTAGTGCTTTTCTAGTACCACGAATACGCACGACTGCAGCATCAGAACCCGGCTCTACAACTGTATTCGTTTGAACCATATAATCATATTGATCGTAAACCCATTCCTTACTTGCAATCGTAGGCTGAGCTAATAGTTTTAATAATGTTTCTTTATAATCTTCTACAACAGGAGTTTTCTCTTCTTGTTGTTGGAATTTTTCATAGTAAGCAGGAACTTTAGAAGGCTTATGATAAACTGGTGCTTCTTCAGCTAACGCATCTACAGGAAGGTCTGCTACCACTTCGCCCTTATGAAGCAAACGAAGGCGTTTGTCATCTGTTACATGACCTACTTCAGCAGATAACAATCCCCAACGATCAAAAATTTCTTTAATTTCTTGCTCACGGCCTTTTTTAACAACGATTAACATACGCTCTTGAGATTCAGAAAGCATCATCTCATAAGCTGTCATGCCTTTTTCACGTTGCGGAATTAAATCAAGGTTCATTTCAATACCTGATCCGGCTTTACTTGCCATCTCAGCTGATGAAGAAGTCAGACCAGCTGCTCCCATGTCTTGAATTCCAACAAGTGCATCATTTTGAATTAACTCTAAACAAGCCTCTAGTAAAAGCTTCTCCATGAAAGGATCTCCTACTTGAACAGCAGGACGCTTCTCATCAGAATCTTCACCAAGCTCCTCAGATGCAAATGTCGCTCCGTGAATACCATCGCGGCCCGTGCTAGCACCTACGTACATAACGGTATTTCCAACACCCTTTGCCTGACCTTTTTGAATATCTTTATGATCAATAAGACCGACACACATTGCATTAACTAACGGATTGCCTTCGTAACAAGGATCAAATTGAATTTCTCCCCCAACTGTTGGTACTCCCATGCAGTTTCCGTAACCAGCAATACCTGCTACCACTTCTTCAAATAAATAACGAACACGCGGAGACGTTAATTCTCCAAAACGCAGTGAATTTAGTAACGAAATTGGACGAGCTCCCATCGAGAAAACATCACGTAAAATTCCGCCAACACCTGTTGCAGCGCCCTGGTAAGGCTCAATTGCCGAAGGGTGATTATGACTTTCAACTTTAAACACAACTGCTTGTTGATCGCCAATATCAATAATTCCAGCGCCTTCACCTGGTCCTTGTAAAACACGCTCTCCCTCTGTTGGGAACTTCTTTAATAGAACTTTAGAATTTTTATAACTACAATGCTCTGACCACATAACAGAGAAAAGACCTGTTTCTGTCCAGTTTGGAGTTCTGCCAAGAATCCCCTCAATCATAGCAAACTCGTCATCTGTAAGACCCATTTCGCGATATAATTTTTCCTCTTTCACTCGCTCAGCTGTTGGTTCAAGAAGTAGTGACATGAGATTCCCTCCAATTTCTTACGATCGATTGAAATAAACGTAAACCATCTTCGCTTCCAAGTAACGTTTCTACAGCACGCTCTGGATGCGGCATCATACCTAATACATTTCCGCGCTCATTCGTAATTCCTGCTATATCCTCTTTTGATCCGTTAATAGCTTGTGCATAACGGAATACTACTTGATTGTTTGCTTTTAACTGTGCCAGTGTATCTTCGTCACACTCATAGTTTCCTTCACCATGAGCAACTGGCACTGAAATGATCTCACCTTTTGTATATCCAGATGTAAACATCGTTTCATTGTTTTCTACTTTTAACTCAACAGGACGGCAAATGAACTTTAATCCATCGTTACGCTTCATCGCTCCCGGAAGTAAACCTAATTCAAGTAACATTTGAAAACCATTACAAACTCCGAGAACAGGTTTCCCCTCTGTAGCAAACTGCTTAACTGCCTCCATAATAGGAGAGAAACAAGCAATTGCCCCTGAACGTAAGTAATCTCCGTAAGAGAATCCACCAGGTAAAAGAACACCATCAAAGCCTTCTAATGAAGCCTCGTCGTGACGTACATATTCCACTTCTTCACCTAAAGCGTCTTTTATCGCAAAAAACATGTCTGAATCACAGTTTGAACCTGGAAAGACAATTAA
>NZ_BAUV01000032.1 GCF_000513135.1 Halalkalibacter akibai JCM 9157 | reverse complement strand
GGGAATCGCATATTTTAAAAAATTTCAAAATCAAAAAAAACATACGAAAACCCCCACCAGATCAACTTTCTCTGAGGGAGTCTACGTATATTTCCTAATGCTAAGGTTCTGCATCGTTCGAATTCTCATTCAAATACTTTTGTTATGTCCTAGCCTCATTAATTAAATTTATTCTTCTTGCTTAGCTTTTAACTGTTCATGTGCGGTCTCGACAATTTCTCTAGGCGACAGGTCATTGCTCATCTTGCCTGCTTCATGTTCCCCCAAAAATTGTAAATGCATGAGAAACTCGATATTTCCTTCTCCACCTTTGATCGGTGAAAAACTGAGGCCAGCCACAGTGAAACCTTGCAAGGTAGCAAATTCGCTAATTCTTGTTACTACTTCTTCATGCACCTTTTTATCTCGTACAATTCCTTTTTTTCCAACCTGTTCCCGCCCCGCCTCAAATTGCGGTTTAACCAGAGCCACTACATCACTGTTTGGAACAAGTAACGTTTTTAAAACAGGAAGAATTAACTTCAAAGAAATAAACGAAACATCAATTGTTGCAAAATGAGGAAGGCCTTCAGTTAAGTCTTCAGGTTTTACATAGCGAAAATTAGTGCGTTCCATCACAACAACACGCTCGTCTTGTCGAAGCTTCCAAGCAAGCTGATTATACCCTACATCCAGAGCATAGACTGCTTTTGCACCGTTTTGTAAGGAACAATCAGTGAAACCACCGGTTGATGCACCAATATCTAAAACAATTTTATCTTGTAAAGAGAGATTAAACTCTGATATTGCTTTTTCAAGCTTTAATCCACCACGACTTACATACGGAAGAGGATTTCCTTTCACTTCTAAAGGAGTTTCACGGTCAACCTTTAAGCCAGGTCTGTCTACTCTTTCCGTACCAGAATAGACAAGTCCTGCCATAATAGAGCGCTTTGCCTTTTCCCTTGTTTCGATTAATCCTCTTTCAACTAATAAAACATCTATACGTTCTTTTTTTGTCACGTCTGTTACGCCCTTTGTCTTTTCTTTGGAAGTAAGGTCATAACTTGATCTAGAACATTAGCTGATGTCAAACCAATTTCCTCAAGTAGCTCTGACACACTACCGTGTTCTATAAATTCATCAGGAATTCCCATACGCTTAACTTCGACATTATGATAGCCATGATCATGGAAAAACTCAAGAACTGTACTACCAAAGCCGCCTTGAAGAGCCGCTTCTTCTAAAGTCAAAACTGGGACATTCATTTTTGCAATTTCATGCAATAATTCTTCGTCTAGTGGTTTAACTGAATTAGCATTTACTAATTTAACTGAGATACCTAGCTTCTCTAATTGCTCAATTGCTTGTTCTGCTACTGGAATCATTGTTCCAAACGTCAACAGACAGGCATCTGTTCCATCTTTAAGTGTTTCCCATTTACCAATTGGGAGTTGCTTTAATTCACTATCCATTTTAATTCCATAGCCGTTCCCTCTAGGGTAACGAACAGCAATAGGACCATCATCGTATTTACATGCCGTATAAAGCATGTGCTGTAACTCATTTTCATCTTTTGGCATTAAGATTTTCATATTAGGCAGGTGACGTAAATAAGCAATATCAAACACACCTTGGTGAGTCTCACCATCTGCCCCTACTAGTCCTGCACGATCAATCGCAAAAACAACATTTAGATTTTGTCTACAAATATCATGAACAACTTGATCATACCCTCGTTGTAAGAAAGTAGAATAGACGGCAAACACTGGTTTCATTCCTTGTGTTGCAAGTCCCCCTGCCATGGTTGTAGCATGCTGTTCCGCAATTCCTACATCAAACATTCTTTCTGGGAACTCTTTTGCGAAGACATCTAACTTGGTTCCACCAGGCATTGCAGCCGTTAAAGCTACAATTCTCTTGTCTTCTCTTGCGATTTTCTTTAACGTTTCTGCAAACACACCACTATAGCTTGGTGGTCCAGGCTTCTTGACAACTTCGCCTGATTCAATTTTATACGGTCCTAATCCATGCCAAGTACCGTGAGCGTCGTTTTCAGCCGGCTCGTAGCCTTTCCCCTTCTTTGTCAGAACATGTACTAGAACGGGGCCTTTTGTTTTCTTTGCATACTTTAAGTTCTCTGCAAGATCATCGAGGTCATGTCCATCAACAGGACCTAAATAAGTAAACCCTAATTCCTCAAAGAAGATCCCAGATACAAGTAAATATTTCAAACTGTCTTTCACTCTTTCAGCAGTCGAAGCAATTTTTCCACCTAATGCTGGAATCTTCTTGATTAACTGTTCAAGTTCTTCTTTTGCCTTATGATATTTACCAGCTGTGCGTAATCTACCTAGCACATTGTGAAGAGCGCCGACATTTGGAGCAATCGACATTTCATTATCGTTTAAAATCACAATTAAATCTGTTTGTTCATGTCCAATATGATTCAAAGCCTCTAATGCCATTCCACCTGTTAATGCACCGTCACCAATTATAGCGACTACATTTTCATCGGTACCTTTTAAATCTCTGGCAGTTGCCATACCCATCGCAGCAGAAAGCGAAGTCGAGCTATGTCCTGTTTCCCACACATCGTGCTCACTTTCATTTCTCTTTGGAAAACCACATAACCCTTTGTATTGGCGGAGCTGATCAAATCGGTCCGCTCTACCTGTAAGGATTTTATGGACATATGCTTGATGACCTACGTCCCAAATAAACTTATCTTTAGGACTATCAAATAAATGATGTAGAGCTAATGTTAGTTCGACAACACCTAAATTAGGTCCTAGATGCCCACCTGTTACCGACAATTTTTCTATTAAGAAATGACGGATATCATCTGCTAATTCTTCTAATTGCTGGTTTGTATAATTTTTAAGTTCGCTTGGGTCTTTAAATTCCTCTAGTTTCATAAAGGAACCCTCACTTTCGAGTCAGTTTGTCTTTTTTCTTTGTTTTTCCATTTGTTGTTTGGAACACTTTTATCTTTAATCTTACCTCTAAAATGTATAATAATCTACCAACTTGATAGATGATTGGTGTTGCGTAGTGGATTGCAAGTGTTTTACCGACTGCTTTTCCTCCTACCGTTAACGCAGCGACCACGCTTGTAAATAGGATTGAAATTGCAAATTGCTGATAAGATGTATCCGTATAACCGAGCTGCAATGCGAGTTGTAATACAACATAAGCTGAAGCGGTACCACTAATAATCCCTGAAATATCACCAATTACATCATTACAGAAGTTAGCAAATTTATCAGCATTTCTTGTGATTAGAACTGCATGTTTAGCTCCATGTAACCGTTCAGATGCCATTGCATGGAAAGGTTTTTCAGTAGCTGCCGTTGCTGCCACACCTATTGTATCAAAAAACACACCTAAAAAGACAATAATGAAGACAATTATCATACCAATTGCCCAAGAAACTCCACTTAAAATAAATGTGGATATAACTGAAAAAATAGCCGCTAGCACGAGTGTGATAACGGCAATACCCAAACTCCAATGTATTGATTTCTGAAGAGGTTTCATAATGGTCTCAAGATCACCTTTTATAAATAGACTATGTATTAATGGAGTGGTCATTTAAAGAGTAAACTCTGTAGCTTAGGTCCAGTAGGATTTCCCAATTCAGTACCACTGCGTCGCCGCAATGGCGGTTTCCCTTTACACTGAAGTTGACGTTGTCACCAATCGCCAGACTGGATTACCACTTAGTCTACACTGCAATCCTCTTTAAATGTCAATTGAACAGTCTAGGAGATTTCCTCGGCAGTTCCTTGCCTTTCTTTTATCCTCTTTTGCAGAGTAGATTTCATATGGGTAAAGTTTTAGACCTGTTGGCCGACAGATCAAAACCTCATTTCCATAATCCCCTCTTCCTCCACTCAAGGCAGGCTACGCTGCAGACAAGCTCCCTAGCTTGCCGTTGCAGGTTCATACCATTTGCTCTTGTTTCTTACTCGTGTAAGAACCGAGCAAACGGCCTCCACGGTAGGAGGGTCAACGCCCACATGCCTTTGTGGATCGCCCTACTACCTTATCTCCCAGTCAAGACCCAAGGCTGGGCGCCTCAAGCCAAGACAAGGAGCTTCATCGATGTGCCCTTTGGCGGATTTTTAGCCCCGCCTTCAAGAAAGGAGAACTGACTAGAATACTGCACCACTCACGTGTCTCGCTATTATAGCACGCACATTTTATTTGCTCAATGGAAATGCTTTGAATTAATGGTCACGTTCGGCTACATAGTTTGTTAGGGCCATTAATAAACTTTGATCCAAATTCACATTAGATAAGTAAGTCTCTGCTTTTAGCTTATGCTCAGACAGCTTGTTTTTTGCACCATCTAAACCTAAAAGATTTGGATATGTACTTTTGTTATTACCGTCATCGCTCCCGATTGGCTTCCCAATCGTTTCTGCATCGCCTTCAACATCAAGAATATCATCTTTGATTTGAAACATAAGTCCTAATTCTTTGGCAAACTGTCGCAAGTTGTCAATATCTGATTTTGAAGCTCCTGCAATGATCGCACCCGCGATAATAGCTACGGTTAACAGATCTCCTGTTTTATGATGATGGATGTAAACCAGTTCGTCTAGAGTTAGAGATTGGTTTTCACCTTCCATATCAGCCACCTGACCTCCTACCATTCCTTCTGGTCCGCTAGCTCGTGCCAATTCTTGGATAAGAAGCAGTTTTTGTTCTGCGGTGAGGTTTCCGACTTCCATTTTAGTAATTACTTCAAAACTGTATGTAAGTAAGGCATCACCTGCTAAAATTGCTAGAGCTTCACCGAATACTTTATGATTAGTCGGCTTTCCTCTTCTAAGATCATCATCATCCATTGCTGGTAAGTCGTCGTGTATTAAAGAATAAGTATGAATCATTTCAATAGCGCAAGCCATATCATAACCATGTTCAAGTGGTTTACCAAAGCTTTTAACTGTAGCAAGCAATAAAGCTGGTCTTATCCTTTTACCGCCAGCATTCAAAGAATAGAACATAGCCTCTTTTAACGTGTCTGGAGCTTGAAGCTTTTTAATGTGAATAGGTAACTGTTTTTCTATTTCCTTCTTTAGTTCATTAAGAAAAAGGGAAAGGTCCTCATTCACACTATTCATCCTCCTGAAAATCCAACAATTCTATTTCGCCATCTTCATGAAGAATTTGATCCATTTGTTTCTCTACCTGCTCAAGCTTTTCATGACATTGTTTTGACAATGCCATTCCTTCTTGAAACATCGAGATCGCTTTTTCTAGAGGAACGTCTCCTTGCTCAAGTTTTTCTACTACACTTTCTAATTGTGACATTGCCTCTTCAAAACTCAATTCTTTATTCTCAGTCGTCATTTTTTTCCTCCTCCACCATTGACTTGGTTTCTTCAACAAGACAATGAATCAATCCATCTTTCAGCCTTATATCTAACTTTTCTCCTACATTCACTTGTTTCAAAGTTTTCACTAATGAATGATCTTCTTGTTTATATGCTAGACTATACCCTCGGTCCATCAGACGTAATGGACTTAGCAAATTTAACTCACCTATCACTTTTTCAAAAGGTTGACGTTTTAATTTAAGGTGTTCCTTCATTGCTTTAACTAACGCCTCATGTAAGTGCTGTTTGTTTTCTTTTGCTTGTTCAATTTTAAGCTCAGGATGCAGTCGGTTGAGCGCTTTATCAAGATGAACTAGGTTCGTCGCAGGTTCTTGAATTGCTTTTATCAGCGAGCGTTTTAACCTGTCGATGTTTCCGTCCAATTGTTGTTCTTTTTGTTGAATTAGCTGCTCAGGGTACCTGAATGCATATGAACGTTTTAATCGTTCTAATTTACTTCTCTCAACGGACAACTTGTTTTCAATTAATTTCTTCATGCGATTTTGCATGGATAAAAGGGACCGGTTTATTTCTCTAATATCAGGAACAGCTAGTTCAGCAGCTCCAGTTGGTGTTGGCGCACGTAGATCAGCCACAAAATCACTGATCGTGAAATCTGTTTCATGACCTACAGCAGAAATGACCGGCATATTCGTGGCTGCAATGGCGCGAACAACTCCCTCATCATTAAAGGCCCAGAGTTCTTCAATTGAGCCTCCACCTCGTCCAATAATTAAACAATCAAAGCAATTGGCTAAGTCTGCCTGTTCTACCGCTCGAATAATGGAAGCTGGAGCCTGCTCACCTTGTACCAAAACGGGTAACAAAGTGATCTGCGTAACAGGGTATCTTCTTTTTAAAGTTGTTACGATATCACGAATTGCAGCTCCCGTTGGTGATGTGATAACGGCTATTCTCTCAGGAAAGGCAGGAATAGGCTTTTTTCTGGCTTCATCAAATAACCCTTCCTTTTCCAACTGAGCCTTTAATTTTTCATAAGCTAAATAAAGGCTCCCGATTCCATCTGGTTGCATTTCTTTTGCGTAAAATTGGTATTGACCATATGGTTCATACACATTGACTTCGCCACGTATGATAACTTTCATGCCATTTTCAGGCTTAAACTTTAAAAAACGATTATTACCCGCAAACATAACGGCTTGCATTCTTGATTGTTGGTCTTTTACCGTAAAATATAAATGACCACGCGTGTGCATTTTCACATTAGACAGCTCGCCTCTAAGCCAAACATTATGAAGAATCGAGTCCTCCTCCATAATTGTTTTAATGTATCTGTTAACCTCTGAAATCGACCAGATATTTTGAGTTGTCATTAGAACCTATTAACGATTTCTCGCGGATTGCACAGTATTTTCTAATAACATGGTGATCGTCATTGGACCCACTCCGCCAGGAACTGGTGTAATATAAGAGGCTTTATCTTTTACCTTATCGAAATCTACGTCACCACAAAGCTTGCCATCTACTCGGTTTATTCCTACATCGACAACTACAGCACCTTGTCTTACATCTTCTGCTCCAATAAAGTTAGGTCTTCCGATTGCGACAATCAGTATATCTGCAAGATTTGTCATCGCTCGTAAATTTGCAGTGCGTGAATGACAATAAGTAACGGTAGCATGTTCGTTCAAGAGAAGTTGGCCTACAGGCTTACCGACTATATTACTCCGTCCCACAACCACTACATGCTTACCGACTAAATCAATTTCTGCTTCTTTTAGCATTTCAACAACACCATATGGCGTACATGGAAGAAATGTCTCTTCACCTGTCATCATTTTTCCGATATTAATTGGATGAAAGCCATCTACATCCTTATTAGGTGCAATTTTCTCAATGACAGCTTGTTCAGAGATATGTTTCGGAATTGGTAACTGAACTAAAATTCCATCAATTGAATCATCTTGATTTAACTGTTCAATTTCAGACAATAATTCATCCTCTGTAATACTATCTGGTTTCTTAATTAAAACAGAGTGGATACCAGCTTGTTCACAAGCTTTTTGCTTTGCTTTTACATAAGATTGAGAAGCTGGGTCCTCTCCTACTAAAATAACCGCAAGACCTGGTGTTACGCCCTCAGCCTTTAATTTTTCAACGTCTATTTTTAATTGATCTCTTTTTTTAGCAGCTAATTCTTTACCATTCAATAATAATGCAGTCACTCTTCCCCACTCCTCTTTTAATCTTGAATAGTCTCCATCGCCTTTGACAAGACCCCGTTTACAAATTTACCTGATTCTTCTCCACCGAATGCTTTAGCTAATTCAATTCCTTCGTTAAAAGTTACGTTAACAGGAATATCATCAATGAATTTCATTTCATATAAAGTCATCCGCACGATTGCACGGTCTACTAGACCCATTCTGTCAATTGTCCAGCCTTGAAGACTAGCTGAAATCTTTGAGTCGATTTCCGGTTTATGTTCAATTGTTCCTTTAACTAATTCAAGCATAAACTCACTTGCTGTTTCCGAGTCATCAAGTACACTATGTATAGCTGAGTCTATATCGGTTTCTGTTAAATCAATTTGATAGAGCGCTTGAGCCGCTCTAAGTCTTGCTACTCTTCGATTCATTTGTTAAACTCCTTTAAGCTTTTGCATATGGATTATGTTAGTCTAGCATGTAATATGTTGATAATAGCATAACACGCTTTACTAAAACAGAACAATTTAGCATAATAGTTGATGATCTTTCGCTTTCTGTGATATTAATCTGACTTTAAGACGATTAAAAGACATCAATTGCATCTAAATTCAAAACACCTATTATTAGTAGCTATCCCTTTTTTTGTTGTCTCCTTTTTATTATAACCAAAAATATGAAAAAGACAGTCGAGGATTTCCCCAACTGTCCTAAAAAATTTTAATTTTCCTCTTCAACTGCTTCATTCGATTCAAATTGCACACCAACAACATGTACGTTGATTGCTTGCAATTCGATTGCCGTCATCGTTTGCAACGCTTGTTTGATATTAGATTGGATTAGATTAGCTACCTCAGGAACAGCAACACCGTATGTTATGACAACTGAAACGTCTACTGTGATTCCATCTTCAGCTAATTCAACCTTTACACCTTTACCATGGTTTTTTCGCCCTAGTTTCTCGGCTACCCCAGTAGCGAAATTACCACGCATAGTCGCTACACCGTCTACTTCAGAGGCTGCAATACCTGCTATTACCTCAATTACTTCTGGAGAAATTTCAACTTTTCCTAATTCGGATTTTTGCTCTTCTAGTTCTAGAATGTGGTTCTCATTCATACTAAGTCCCTCCTAATTATTTAAGTTTTACAGACATAACATCGTGTTGCTCTAAGAACTTTGTATTAAAATCACCTGAGACAAATGTTTCATGACTTAAAAGGCGTAAATGGAACGGAATCGTTGTTTCTACCCCTTCAATTTCAAATTCCTCAAGTGCACGTTTCATTTTAGCAACAGCTTCTGCACGAGTCGCTCCATGCGTAATTACTTTTGCAACCATAGAATCATAAAAAGGAGAAATCACATAACCGGGATAAACAGCTGAATCAACTCGCACCCCGAGTCCACCTGGCGCTAAGTAGTTTGTGATCTTTCCTGGAGAAGGCATGAAATTTTTAGATGGATTTTCAGCATTTATTCTACATTCAATAGACCAACCTTGGAATGTAACATCTTCTTGTGTGAGGGATAAAACTTCTCCACTCGCCACACGAATTTGTTCTTTAATTAAATCAATCCCCGTTACCATTTCTGTAACAGGATGCTCTACTTGAATCCTTGTATTCATTTCCATAAAATAAAAATTACCATTAATATGATCGTAAATGAATTCTACAGTCCCAGCTCCAGAATAATCAACAGCTTTCGCTGCATTAACAGCAGCTGTTCCCATTTCATTTCTCGTTTCATCCGAGATAGCAGGTGAAGGTGTTTCTTCAAGTAATTTTTGTAGTCTTCTTTGAATACTACAATCGCGCTCACCAAGATGGATTACATTACCGTGATTATCCGCAAGAACTTGGATCTCGACATGTCTAAAATCCTCTATATACTTTTCAATATAGACTCCTGGATTTCCAAACGCAGTTGCCGCCTCTTGTTGGGTGATATTCATTCCTTTTTGAAGCTCCTCTGCATTGCGAGCTACACGAATTCCCTTACCACCCCCACCAGCAGTGGCCTTAATAATAACAGGAAAGCCAATTTCTTCGGCTACAGCAAGACCGGCTTCAACACTTTCCACAATCCCTTTAGAACCTGGAACAATCGGTACACCTGCAGCAGCCATCGTTTTTCTTGCTACATCTTTTGTACCCATTTGATTGATGGCGTATGGACTTGGACCGATAAATGTAATGTTACAAGCTCCACAAATTTCTGCAAAATCAGCATTTTCTGCTAGAAAACCATAACCTGGGTGTATCGCATCCACCTCAGTTAATGTTGCCACACTCATAATGTTAGTGACATTCAAATAACTTTTATTCGAAGCTGTTGGTCCAATACAATATGCTTCATCAGCTAAGCGTACATGTAATGAATCCTTATCTGCCTCGGAGTACACTGCTACTGTTTCTATATCTAGCTCTCGACAAGCACGAATAATTCGAACTGCAATTTCCCCACGATTAGCTATTAAAACCTTTTTTATCATCGTATCTCTCCTATACTAGACAAGCTCTACTACAAATAATGGTTGTCCATATTCAACAAGTTCACCGTTCTCAGCAAGAACTTCAACAATTGTTCCTTTAACTTCTGCTTCGATCTCATTCATTAGTTTCATTGCTTCAACTATACACACAACAGATTCTGTTGAAACTTTAGCGCCTGTTTTTACGTATGGATCTGCATCAGGTGATGGGGCTGCATAAAAAGTTCCTACCATTGGTGATGTTATTGTATGTAAATTTGAATTACTTGTACTTGATGCTTGCTCAACTTCTACAGCTGCTGGAGCTACTGCTTTTTCTTCTCTTGGAATAGCCACTGGAGCGGGCACAGGTGCTGCCTCTCTTGTCACCTCAACTACCTTTTCCACTGAAGGTGCAGGTGCAACTTGCTTTTTCAAAACAAGTTTAGTCCCATCTTGTTCAAACTTTAATTCATCAATACTTGATGCGTCTAATGCTTTAATTAATTCTTTCAACTCTTGTACTTTTAACATATTTCTTTACACTCCCTCATTCTCCCCTAAGCATAGAATATGACTAAGGTCTAATAAATTGTTGTTTTACGTTATTATAACATAATGATTTCGACAAAGAGGACATGATCCCTTCTTTGTTCATCACGAAAAATAAAAGGCTGACTCTATTAGAAATCCGTTTGACATCGTAACGGTAAGATCTTGAAGTCAGCCTTCCATTATTATTCTTCTGAAGAAGCAGGAGCAGCAGTTACGTCCTCAACTTCTGTTTTTACTAGTGCTTCTTTTTTATATTGTCTGAAAACAGGAAATTCAGATAGGTTGTCTGGAATCTTACCGTTTTCTAATAGAATAATTTTCACAATATCTTTGTTACGTGCCATATGAAATTTATCGCCATACTCGTTTTCCTTCGTATAGCGCTTCAAGCTTTGATAATCTTCTTCTTGAATTGAAACTTTATATGTACCTTGATCGTCATCTTCTAGTTGCTGTTCGAAACCAATTTCAAATTCTACTATTTGAATGTTGTCATTTTTTATATTGCGCGTTTGTTCTAGAACCGCTTTTGCACCTTCTGTTAAATCATTCCATTCCATTTTTATCGCTCCTCATCATTTGTTACTTTGCGTATTATATCATAGTCAAATCATGAGTTGCATCCTTTTGGAAGAATTCCTTTTTTCAGAAGTTTTGCCGCAGAATTTGGTCAAAATAATTATAAAGTACTTACTAACAAAGCTTGACTCACCGTTATTAAAATATAAAGCCGCCTGTTTTGGCGGCTTTATCTTATTTATTTCGTTGCTTGGTGTGCAACAGTAACTTCAGAATTTGCTCCTAAATGCGTGTGTGTTAAGTTTAAAATTTCAGTTGCCTGTGCAGCTGTTAACTCATCTGTTTGAACAATAACACGTACTTTATTATCTTCTGCTAAAACTAGGGCATCTGAGAATCCTTTAGCTACAATTAATGTTTCAAGTTGTGATTCTTTTTGAGCTAAACGTTGTAATTCCATGCTTCTTTCATGAGCCTCTACTTTTTCTTCAGCTGATGCGTCAGCAGATGCTCTGATATTTGTAAATTCTTCAGCCATTCTATCTCTTGATGCTTGCAGTTCCATGCGAATTGTTGTAAAAGCTTCATTCGTAGAAATAGCAGAAATCATTCCGTCTGTTTCATCAGCTTCGTCAAACTCTTCAGAGATGTTCACAACTACTTCATTCGCATCCCCTTCCAGTAGTTCTTCGATATTAATATCTGATTCTTGTTGTTCTTCACCCTCGTCAACAAAAGCAATCTCATCTCCACCAGGCACGGTTGGAGAAGTAACGTAATACACTGACAAGACAATAATTAAACTCAACATTGTTAATAACCAAACTGTTTGTTTTTTCAATACCATTATAAATCCTCCTTAGTTTTCTTCGGCATAACCGAAACTCTATGTGTTGGTACATCAAGTCCACGACTTACTGCTTCAATCACCCAACTTTTTACTTGAGCGTTCTCTACCCCTTTAGCAACTACTAGTACTCCCCGGATAGTTGGTTTCTCCGTTTGTACTAGAATCGGAACTTCTTTATCGCCATTTCGGGTAATCACAATTTGCTCATCACGAGAGAGGTCTTCTACTTTTCTAGTTCCACCTTCTCGGTCGGTTTCATCCGTATTTTGCTGCTTTTCGTTTACATTTCGTTCATAGACATTTCGCTCAGTCTCGGCTAGGTTAACCATAACTGACACGTCTGAAATACCTACCATTTGCTCTAGTATCTCTTTCAACTGATTTTCATAGCGCATTTCATAGTCTTGCATTGAGTTAGGTTCTACGGATGAACTTCGTTTAAATACTGGCTCATCGTCTTCCTGTTCTTCATTAAAGACGGGTAAGGATTGTTCTTCATCTCCTGCTGGATTGGTCAGAAGGTTGCCCGTAATCATGAGCGCAAGACCTACACATCCAAGAAGCAAAATATAGTGGAGCGGCAATTTCTTTTTTTTGCCACCACCTGACTTCTTAAATAAATTCTGTAGCCATTGTTGATCCTTCTGTTCGTCGCGATTCATTCTGCTCTTTTCCCCCTTCCCAAGCTAGTAAAATCTTTTCTTTCGGGATGTACCAATTTTCTGAGAGAAATTGTTGAACTTGTTTCAGGTCGCTACTCGTTTCATCAATCTCATCGTCCATCGTTAATGGCTTGGAAGTATCAATATGAACAACTTGGACTGATGAAATCTCGTTTGACCTTTCTTGTTCAACAGGTAATGCTTCTGATGATTGAACGTGAACATGAATGGCTTTAATGGCATCCAATGCTTGATCTTCTATTAGAAGTTGTTCAAATTCTTCATCAGGTTCAATAGCAACATGCTTGATTTTCAGCTGATGCTGATCCACCAATGCTTCTGCCACTTGTCTCTCCAGTTGGACAGCCACCTGTTCTAAATGATATGCACGTTGTCCCAACTCTATTTCTCTTTTTTGCAAATTTATTTGATCATTTATTGTTTTTTCTGTTTGCTCAGTTTGATTTGCTACAGAAAAGAGCCATGCATCAACGTCTTCAGTAAAAATCGTTAATAGTGGTTGTAGCATTACAACTAGTAAAAGTAGCCCAACAACCATCTTGACGTATCTTTGCATATTAGAGTTAGGCAACATTAACTCAAGAATTGTCGCTAGTAGAATTAAAAGAATGATATTTGTTAGCCATTCTGTTAAAAAGCCCATTTGGTATTTACTCCTTTCTTAAGGGAAGTAGTTATAGTGTTGAACATGCTGGCAATGGCTTCTCTCGCTGCTCGTCTCTTTGAGAAGTTCGCTCAAAGAGACTTAAGATCTTGCAGCGGTTGGAGCCCTTGCTTTTGGTTGGGGTGTTTCAGGTTTCCTTCGGCCCTACTCTGTGCGAACATGCTGGCAATGGCTTCTCTCGCTGCTCGTCTCTTTGAGAAGTTCGCTCAAAGAGACTTAAGATCTTGCAGCGGTTTCGCTCATTGCATAGATTTTGCTAAAAAAGGAAGTTCGTCTTTTTTAGCAAAATCTATCGCATCATGATTGACAAGTTTCCGGCGGCTACCATGATGGTTATAGCTAGGAAGAACATTAAGCAGACAACTGCCATGGCTGCGAAAACGAAGATGACGCTTTGCCAATGATAGAAAGGCATTCGATGATCGGCCCTCCTCCTAATGGTTGAAGTACAGCAGCTGATAAATTAAAAATAATAGCTAACGATAGTACCTTTAGTGCCGGAAAAGCACAAAGCATTAGAAGTATCCCAAGACCAGCTATTCCAATCGTATTTTTCAATAGTACTGATGCTGATAAAACTGTATCTGCAGCATCAGT
The DNA here is from genome assembly GCF_000513135.1 of Halalkalibacter akibai JCM 9157. Taxonomy (GTDB): domain Bacteria; phylum Bacillota; class Bacilli; order Bacillales; family Bacillaceae_D; genus Halalkalibacter; species Halalkalibacter akibai. Next base: position 37,645 of record NZ_BAUV01000032.1, on the reverse strand, counting down.
GAACATTCGTCCAATTACAGGGACTAGATTCCCTGCAATGAATTTAGCTGTTCTGACCGTAATTCCATCAGACACCGCTGTCGCTGCCCCTTGAACAGAAATAACACCAAGAAACACTGTAAGAAAAACCCCTAATGTACCGACAGCAATATTTCTAAGAAAATTAGCTAGTTTTGTCACTTTATAGTGATCAGTTAGAGTCGATACAATACTTAGTACAGCTGATAAGAACAACAGTGGCAAGACTACATGTTGGATAAGTAATCCACTTGTATTCACTAAGAAGATAATTAATGGGTGGAAAAGTGCCGCGGATGTGATATTCCCAATCGCAGCCATCATGGCAAGCAATAAAGGCAAAAGGGCAATCATAAAATGAATCATGCTATTTATAGCATCTGAAGCATATGTAATAGCTACATGAAAGCTATTTAAAGCGATGATCATCAACACCATATAAGTGATTGCATAAGCAACTTTACTAACGGTATGTTGTTCAAATGCATTCTGCAATGACTGTAAAATCATACAAAAAACAGTTAATAAAATAAGTGAACCTAGTAATTTCCCGTTTACAAGTAGTTCATGTAGAAAGAATCGTAGAAGCCCAACTCCCCATTCCTTAATGGAAAATTGCTTCTCACCTCGGACAAATTCCATAAATGTTCCTTTTTGACTTTCGGGTAAAAAGCCACCGTACTCAGTGGAAATCTCCTCCCAGTAAGCCCTGACCTCGTCTAGTTGAAGTTGTTCCATTTGTCTTTCAACGAAGCCCTGCTCGTCCAACGGTTCAGTTTCAGCTAAGCTGATAGGTGTAAACATAAGCATGACGGAAGCTACGATCAGTATTTGGACGATGAACCGTATCATTACGCTTGTCCCTCCCTTTTTCTCTCTCCTTATGACGGCAAAAGAGCGAGAACCATTTCAATTACGGCTGTTAAGATTGGTATTGCCATGACCAAGATCAGGATTTTTCCGGCAAGTTCTATTTTTGATGCAATAGCGGCTTGTCCGGCATCTTTAGCAATTTGAGCTCCAAACTCTGCTATATAAGCAATTCCGATTATCTTTAGAATGGTCTGTAAATACATCATGTTCATATTGGCTTGTTCAGCTATTCCCTCAAGCATTTGAATAACTTTAGCAATTTCATCTATTAAAAATAGAAAAATTAAAATTCCTACAAATACAGTTAACATAAAAGCAAATAGCGGCTTTTGTTCTTTGACGACCAAGGCTAGGAAGGTTGCGATGAGCCCTAACCCGACAATTTGTATAATATCAATCGCAACTCACCCCTTTACCCTTGAAAAAGGAAGACCCCTTTTATTTTCTGGAAAAGATCATCAACGATTGTCGCAACCATATATAAGACGACCACAAAACCAATTAATGTAACCCAATGTGCCCAGTCTTCCTTCCCCATTTGTTTCAAGACTGTATGAATCATTGCTACAACTATTCCAATCCCTGCTATTTGAAAAATGGTGTTAACATCGTACACCACGACCTCTCCTCCTCCTACTTGCCTACAGCATTAAAATGACAATTAGCAAACCTGTAAGAAAACCTAAACTCTTTATCATGCGCTCATAGCGATGCTGACGATCTTTCGCTTCACTTTCTTCACGTTCTAGATGTGAGAGTGTTAATTTAATTTGCTTTTGTTGCTGCTCTCGATCATGTTGACCTAACGTTGATCCAAATTGCATCATGACTTCTCGTTCACTTTCAAGCATCGAGGTTAAATGCCATGTTTCCTTCAAGCTTTCCTCCCAAGCTTCAAACGCGGTTTCTTGTTTATGAATTAAACGATCAGCAAAGTGTTCAAAAAAGTAAGAAATTGGTTTTGGCATTTGTTTAGCAATATGATCACTTGCTTCAGCTAATGGAGTTAGACCATACATAATTTCAGCTTCTAATGATTGGATCGCGACCTTCAATTGTCTTAGTTGTCTTGGTCGTTCACTTAATCTCTTGGCCAATTCAAAACCAATCCAGGTCGTAACAAGAATAATGATTACCGCGCCAATTAGTTTCACTTCGCAATCACCACGTCTCTCCTTTGTTGATTTCGAATTCTTCTAATTACTCCAGCTCGACTTGTTCTTGTTAATTCAACACAACGTTCGAATGCCTCTATATCAAGTAATGATTTAAGAGCAGGACGCTTTTCTATGTCTTCTACAGAGTAACCATGAGCTGTTGTCATCACCTTTACACCTGCATGAAGAGCTTCTTGAACAGCAATTACGTCCTCTTCTCTCCCGATTTCATCGACGATAATCACATCAGGGCTCATTGAACGGATGAGCATCATCATTCCTTCAGCCTTCGGACAACCATCTAGTACATCAACTCTTGGGCCGAGTTCAAGTTGAGGAATTCCTTTCATACATGCAGCTATTTCTGATCTCTCATCAACGATTCCTACTTTCAATGGTGCAATATTTTTGCTTGGCATACCTTGACTGATTAACCTCGCTACGTCACGTAACATGGTTGTTTTACCAGTTTGTGGAGGCCCAATAAAAAGGGTGTTTAACCATTTTCGATCATATAATTGCGAGATGAGGCTTTCGGCCACACCAATTGTTTGCCTAGCAATTCGGATATTAAATGAACTAATATCTCTTAACGTCTTAACTTGTCCTCGGTCTAGAACAACTTTACCAGCTAATCCTACTCGGTGACCTCCTTTAACCGTGATAAATCCACGTCGTAACTCTTCTTCAAAGGCATACATCGAGTATTGGCTTAATTGGTTAAGTAAAAATTTTGCTTCTTCTGCCTGGACTATATAGTGACGTTGATTAACATGTGGATAATAAGGTGTTCCTCCTGCTATGATTTCAAGAGGTCGACCAACACGTAGGCGGATTTCTTCGGTTTTTTCTAGAATAATTGGTTCTATTTTTTTAATAACGATTTTTATGGTTTCTGGTAAGATCGCTGCGACATCTTGTAACATGTTAACCTACCCTCCTTATTTCCTAATTCCGACAAGAATTAATACTACGCCAGCCCCTATGAAAACAAATTTAGAAAGAGAAAGTTTATCAGACATTCCAACTAAACCAATGGCCACGGATGTGATAAAAATAGTTGGTCCAACAATTGCCAGAACTGCATTTAAGGCAACTGCTTTTTCAATGCTGTTAAACTTCAAGATCAATCCCGCTACTGTTAGCTCAATTAACCCTGATATCACCCTCAAACCAACCATAACAAGTAATGCCATTTCTATCGTGTAGAACCACGTCTTCATACTTCCACCTCAACTCAAAGATCACTTTGTACAACCTATGAAGCGACAGTCATATTCAGAACTAAAAAAGACGAGCTTTTTGTGGGGGTCTGACCCCCACCGCTTTAAAGCCTAAAAGTAAGAGCCCAGAAAAAGGCTCATTATACCTTTTTCTGCTCTTACACCATGAACGCATCCTATTAATTGCGTCGCATTAAATTGGATGGTTCCCTTCATTCCATAGTGACAGCAAAGTTGTATTCCATTCCTTTTTTCTGAAGCTTGCTAACGAACTCCAACACTTTAACACTTCTCCTCGTTACCGTGTTGGGGGTCAGACCCCCAACAAAAAAAGCAAGTTGGTTTTTAGAAACCAACTTGCTTTTATGCTATGCACGTGATACGTACGCACTGTTACGTGTATCAATAATTAAAACATCACCTTGGTTAACAAAGAATGGCACTTGTACAGTTAAGCCTGTTTCTAATGTAGCTGGCTTTGTGCCGCCTGATGCCGTATCTCCTTTAATACCTGGTTCTGTTTCAGTCACTTCTAGCTCAACTGTATTAGGTACTTCAACTCCTAAAGTCTCGCCTTGGAACGTCATGATTTGTACAACCATATTTTCTTTTAAGAATTTCAGTTCATGAGCAATTTGCTCAGAAGTTAATTCAATTTGCTCATAAGACTCGTTGTCCATGAAAGTGTGCATCCCACCACTTTCATATAGGTAAGCCATACGACGATTTTCGATATGAGCTTTTGATACTTTTTCACCAGCACGGAATGTTTTCTCTTGAACAGATCCAGTACGTAAGTTACGTAATTTAGAACGAACAAAAGCTGCTCCTTTACCTGGCTTTACATGTTGGAATTCCATTACTTGCCATAATCCGTTATCCACTTCAATCGTTAATCCTGTTTTAAAATCATTTACTGAGATCATTCATTATTCCTCCATCTTTACATCCAAAACTTGGACATTCAGTCACAACCATTACTATACCACAGCTTTGAAAAACTTTCTCCACAAAATTACCTTACTCCCCAACAATTAATAGTTCTTTTGTTGAATGTGTAAAAGTTTTATTACCTTCTGGTGTGATTAGCGTGTCATCTTCAATTCTCGTACCACCAACACCAGCTATATAAATACCAGGCTCTACTGTAACAACCATTCCCGGCGCCAAAACAGTATTTGATTTCATAGATAACCCAGGTCCTTCATGAACTTCCATTCCTAAACCGTGACCTGTTGAATGCCCGAAATATTCGCCATACCCTTTTTCCGTAATATAATCACGAGTTAGAGCATCTGCTTGTTTTCCGGTGATGCCAGGTCTAATTCCTTTCATACCTAGAAGTTGAGCCTCAAGAACAGTGTTATAAATAGTTTTCAATTCGCTACTTACTTCACCGACAGCTATCGTTCTTGTAATATCTGAACAATAGCCCTTTAAGTATGCTCCAAAATCTAATGTAACTAATTCACCTTTTTCAATCACTTTCTCACTTGCCACACCATGTGGAAGAGCAGACCTATAACCAGATGCTACAATAATATCAAATGATGAACTAGTCGCTCCTTGCTTTCTCATGAAGAATTCAAGTTCATTTGAAACCGCTAGTTCAGTAACTCCAGGTTTAATGAAAGTAAGGATGTGCGTAAATGCAGCATCTGCGATGTCAGCCGCATCCTGAATCATCTTAATCTCTTGTGTGTCCTTAATTAATCGCAAATCCTCTACTAAACCTGAGATAGGGACTAAAGAAGCAGTTTCAATAGCCTTTGCATATGTTTGGTGTGCTTCGTATGTAAGATGTGATTGCTCAAACCCTAATTGCTTTAACCCTAGTTTTGCAACTTGTTTAGCTACTTCTTCAAAAATGGGACCAGTATGTTGAACAATTTCGAAGCCTGTTGCTTGTTCCTTCGCTTGCTCAACATAACGGAAATCTGTAATAAATATAGCTTTTTGCTCTGAAATAATCGCTACTCCTGCTGTTCCAGTAAAATTCGTCAAATACTGTCTGTTATACGTACTCGTTACAAGTAGTCCATCAATCTCATGATCTCTTAATTTTGATCTTAATTTCTCAATACGACTCATTCTTAGGCCACTCCCTTTTGTTATTGTTGCCAGACAACAACACCCTTTAATATCCTAGATTTGTTTAGGATTGCTACATAGTTTATTGTAGCATAAAGTTTAATAGGAGAAGCCTATACATTCCTTTGTTGCTCTGCATATTCATAAGAAATTGAATACCCGATAAATGTTCCGTATAAAACATATAAACAAATTGATGTAATAATCGTATTCAAATCAAGATTTTGCACTGACTTTAAACCAGGAAAAATGGGATTTAAAACATAAAATACAATTAACCATAATCCTAACCCAAAGCCAACACCAGCCCAGATTTTATTGATCTTTTGGAGCACAAGTCGGTATAAGAAGGCAACGCCTATCGAAAGTACAGATATAACCCCTATCCCTACTAACTGACCTAAATACGTGTCTTTCCAATCTCCTAGAGCAAATGGCATTAATGCTAACGCAGGGCCTACACGAATAAAATGAAAATAAAAAGTGAAGTAGCCTATAAACGACCAAATTAAGCCACCAAACAACCCGATCAAAGCAACTTTCATTGGATAGGACATTTGTTGTTCTTGTCTTTTTTCCAAACTTACCACCTCCAATTCTAGTATGTCCGTTTATAATCATGAAAATCACAAAAATAATCCTTGTCTAGCTAGAATGAAACATTGGTTAATTGGGTATAATAATAAAAAAATGTTTTTATAACTTATTTCACTCCACGTTTACAATAGAGGATTTTATAAAATTCATGTAGAATTATTATAGGTAGATAGGCTATTATCATTAAGGTTAAATCTAAGTTTCCATACGGTGGGCAAGCTGTCCTTTAAAGTGTGATTAAGCTAACTATTAGATGCAACTCAATAAATGATCCTAATTCCTATTCCATCAATATTTTGGAGGTGCAGACGATGCGTTCAATCATGAAGTACATCGTTCCTGGTGTTTTAGTTTTGGCATTCATTGGCCTCGGTTACGAGCTTATTTTTAACCCTTTAGGTTTTTTAACAAGAATATTGATGATAGTAGGATTTGTTGCCTTATTCTTCTTAATCTATCGTTGGTTTATGTCTAGGAGATATGGAACCCCTTTGTTTCCATCTCAAAGTGGTCCAAGTCGAGCACAACTCCAGAAAGCGAAAAGAACGAGCACACAGCGTCACACTTCAGCTTCACCAACTACCGTTCTTCGCCCTAATAAAAAAATAACGACTGTACCTAAGAAGAGGCCCGTCAGAGTCGTGAAAAAACGTCGTGAGAACCATAATTTAACCGTCATTGAAGGCAAAAAAAATAAAAAGAAGAATCGAGCGTTTTTTTAAACACTCGATTCTTCTTTTTAATAACTCCAATTCTTGAGAAAATGAGTAGTCTCCTCTTTCCCTAAAACAATTAGATTTTCCTTTTGCTCCTCAGATAACTCAAAGTCCGTGGCCTTAACATCCAAAACCGGTATAAAGACCACATTCTTCGCATCGTCTGTGTCTACGTATTTTATATCATGGGCAGAGCTCATCGTTTCAAACAAAGCCCGGTATAAAGTAACAGCATTTTTAATTTTTTTAGGGGGCATTTGGCTCAATTCAGGTTTCAATTGAAAACCAATCACAGGGCGCTTCCACCTTTTCATTTTGCCATCCATAAACAGCCATAAAGGAAAATTACTTAATAATCCTCCATCGACAACATAAGAAGCTTTTCCTCCACTTCCACGATCATAGATTTTAACTGGTTCAAAGAAAAAGGGTATACTACAACTCATTCGAATTGCTCTTGCTACTGGAAATCTATCTGGGATTACTCCATATTGCTCTAAATCATCTGGCAAGACTAATAATTTTCCTTTTGATAAATCAGAAGCAATGATACGCAACGATCCGTGTGGCAAATCGCCGAACGTTTTTACTCCTTTTGCTTCAAGTACTTTTTTCAACCACTCCTCTAAAGCATTCCCTTTATATAAGCCTAGTCGATAATACATATGAATCCATTTTGCGATCGTAAACGGGACAACAGACATTCTCTCATCTTTAAAAGATTCTATATCTAATTCATCAAGTAATCTAAAAATTTCAGCACTTGTATATCCAACTTTTATTAAAGCTGCAACAATAGCACCAGCACTTGTTCCTCCTAAACGGTCAAATTGATAGCCCCTCTCTTCCATAACCTGAAGGGCTCCAACAAAGGCAAAAGCTTTAACTCCTCCGCCTGCAAACACACCATCGACAATCATATGATCACCTCCCACTTACACCATATGATATAAATTAGGTGGTACGACCTTATTAATTTAACAAAAATAAAAAACACTCGCTTATAAGCGAATGTTTTTAATCTTCTTCGTTTTGTTTTTGAATCTCACGAAGAGCATCAATTCTTTCTTGTTGTTCCTGGAAATATTGAACAAGATCTCCAATTCGATCTATAGCATCCCAACTAAGATGATGTTCAATTCCTTCCACATCCTGATACACATGAGAATCATCGACCCCAATAAGGCGCATAAAGTCTTCTAATAATTCATGACGATAGACTAAGCGTTTGCCAATTTTTTTCCCCTTTGCGGTAAGGACTAGTCCACGGTACCGTTCATATATTAAATATTCACTTTTATCAAGTTTTTGTACCATTTTTGTTACTGATGAAGGGTGGACTTCTAATGCCTCTGCGATATCGGATACTCTGGCGTAGCCCTTCTCCTCAATCAACATATAAATTCGCTCTAAATAATCTTCCATACTAGGTGTTGGCATAGTGTCCCCTCCAATTTTTAGCCGTTATACAGCTACCACCACTCAAAATAACAGTTGTGTTAATATATTCTACTATTAAATAAAAAGTTACTAAAATTAAGCAACAATTCTATTTTACAACAGAATACAGTGAGAGGACAATCATGAAGATCGTTTTATGTGAAGTATTCTAACTTTGCTTCTGGGAAGAAACGATCAATATAAGTTTGAATAGTCTCTTTTAAGTCATCAGCTTGTTCGTTTTTATAAACATATTTCCCTCTTCCATAACGACCCCATTTATATTTTCTTTCTTCTTCATTCATCTCAAGTTTAGACTTTGGATATCTTTTTTGGATAATATTTTTCGCCGTTTTCGTAAAGCGATGTTGAATTAACTCAAACGTCAAGTCTTTTTTCGCATAATGAGGCAAAATTGCTTCTAGTCGTTCAAAAAGATCATAATATCCCTCTTTCCACTTATCATGTAAAATAAGCGGTGCAACGATAAAGCCTAGTGGGTAATCTGCTTTTGCCACTTTTCCTGCCGCTTCAATTCTTTCTAAGAATGAGGACGTTCCTGGTTCAAATTGCTTAATTACATGATCAGAGTTTACACTAAAACGAAAACGTGTATTGCCGTTATGTTTCGCATCAAGCAAATGATCAACGTGATGATACTTCGTTACAAAACGAAGTCGTCCTAAATCGGTTTGACCCATATATTCAATTGTTTTTTTTAATGAATGGGTTAAGTGGTCAAGACCGACTACATCTGAAGTACAAGCTGCTTCAAATCGAGTAATGTCTGGACTTCTTTCTTTCATATACTTGTCAGCTGAATCAAAAATTTCTTCTAAATTAACATAAGTACGGATATAAGGCTTGTTTCCTAATGTTGTTTGTAAATAACAATAATGGCAATGCCCCATACATCCAGTCGCAAGAGGTATTGCATATTCCGCCGATGGTTTAGACGTATCAAATTTCAATGTTTTTCTTACTCCAATCACCAACGTTGATTTTGCATTGCGATATTGTTGGAGTTCATTATCGCCAGGAATATTTCTAACCTGGTTATGAGAAGTTGTTTCTCTAATTTCCACGCCTTCTTTTTCAAATTTATCTTTTAGCTCACGTCCTAACGGGTATTCAAGTGCGCCCGGTTCAATATAGATCAATTGTGGTTTAAATGGTTTCAACTTTAAGCACCTCTCTTTTTTTTTAGCTTGCGCACATCCTTAAAAATAAGCCAGCCATAAAATAGAAAAAAAAAGCTGAGGGGATATTTTCCCTTCAGCTTCTTTGTAAAATTATAAACCACACTTTAACTGAGCTCCACAACTTGTACACGTATTGCAGCCGCCTAGGTCTTCTACTTTACCTTCACGACAAACAGGACATGTGTTTCCAACCTCAGAACCAATTGTTACATTAGTTGATCTAAGATCAGATATCGTATCAATTAACACAATTTTTTGCTCTGACGTAGGGTTTGAATCTGTTAATTCCTCATCAAAACGATTTTCTTCTGCTTTAAGAGATAATACTTGCGCGTCACGGCTTCCATCAACATAGACCGTACCACCTTTTGCTCCACCGGCATATAAGCGCTCATATAGAGCTTGAACTTGTTCAACCGTATAACCACGAGGTGCGTTTACCGTTTTAGATAATGAGCTATCTACCCAACGTTGGATAATACATTGCACATCGGCATGGGCTTCTGGCGAAAGTTCCATTGTAGAAATAAACCATTCAGGTAGCTCGTTTCCGTCCACATGTGGATTTTCATCCAAGTACTCTTGGACAATCTCGGCTTTTACTTCAATGAACTTCCCTAAACGTCCACTACGGAAATATGAGAATGAGAAATATGGCTCAAGTCCAGTCGATACCCCAACCATTGTTCCTGTACTACCAGTAGGAGCAACCGTTAATAGGTGCGAATTACGAATTCCATATTGTAAAATTCCTTCTCTTATATCTTCTGGCATTTGCTTCATATAACCCGTGTTAATAAAAGCATGTCTAAGCTCTTGCGTCTCTTCTTCTGTTTGGCCAATAAGAAATGGAAAACTTCCTTTTTCTTTTGCTAAATCTATACTTGTTCGATAAGCAGTAGTCGCAATTGTCTCAAATACTTGATCAACAAGCTGATTACCTTCTTTTGATCCATAAACGGATTCACAATAAATGAGTAAATCATGTAGACCCATTACGCCTAGGCCAACACGGCGCTCACCTTTTGCTTGCTTTGTATTCTCTTCTAAGAAGTATGGTGTTGCATCAATGACATTGTCTTGCATACGCACGCCAACTTCAACAGTCTTCTTCAGTTTATCGAAATCAATTTGCTTCGTTTCTTTGTCTGCCATTTCAGCAAGGTTAATAGCCGCAAGATTACAAACCGAGAATGGTGCTAATGGCTGTTCCCCACATGGATTTGTGGCAACAACACTTTGTCCATACGCCTTGGCATTTGTTTTATCATTTGCATTATCTATAAAGAAAATTCCAGGCTCTGCACTATAGGTAGCGCAAATGTTAATCAAGTTCCAAAGTTCCTTTGCTTTAATAATGCGATACGTTCTTACAGAATGACCTTGCTTCTGCCATTCACGAACATCACCTACTTCGTGCCATTTAGCATTGTACTCAGCCATTTCCATTTCATTGTAGTTTTCAACATCCGGGAATCGGAGAGCATACTCCTCGTCATTCTCAACGGCTTCCATGAATTCTTTCGTTAAACAAACCGAAATGTTTGCACCTGTTAAGAATTCCGAGTTATTAACGGAGTATGTTCCTCCTACTTGGAGCTTTTCTTCTGCTTCTCGGATAACTTTTGCATCGAAGCCACCTTGTCCAGGAATCGTTCTATAGTTAAGAATTCCTTGGTACATAGATTCTTCAACTGCATTCATAGGTGTGAATGACAGCTTGTCCTTTACTAGCTTCTGGATTTGCTCATCATTTGTATTTTCTAACAAAAACCTAAGGATTCGTGGATTTTGCATTTTTGAAATGATAAATTCTAGAATATCAGGATGCCAATCAGCAAGCATGATCATCTGCGCTCCACGTCTAGAACCACCTTGTTCAACAAGATGAGTTAATTTAGCAATATCATCAAGCCATGAAACCGATCCAGAAGATTTTCCGTTTACTCCTCTAGCTAAAGTGTTACGTGGTCTTAGCGTAGAACCATTCGTCCCTACTCCACCACCACGGCTCATGATCTCCATTACTTGTTTACGGTGTTCGGATATACCTTCTCTTGAATCTTTTACATAAGGCATCACATAGCAATTGAAGTATGTAACGTCCGTTTCAGCACCTGCACCATAAAGAACACGTCCTGCTGGTATAAAATTCATCGAAACTAATTGCTCGTAAAATTGTTCGAATGCCTCTTGTCTTTTTTCAACTGTTGTTTCAACAGAAGCGAGTCCTGTAGCATTTCTTTTTGCAATTTGTTCATAAAAAAGCTCGAGTGGCTTTTCAATCGTGTCTAATGAACGAGTTACAATTCCACTTTCTGCTTCTTCCCCTTCTAATACTCCTCTAAATTCTTCATCAACAAGAACTTTCGCTGAATTATGATCGCGATTAAGTTCAATAACGAATCCGTAACCACGTGCCGGGAACTTAGGATCATCTTTCACCGTTAAAACGACAAAGTCACCAGTCTTTAATGTTTTCTTTTCCGTATCCTTGAATGTGTATCTATCTAGCATTACTAATCTAGATACTCCCTTTTTCTGAATGTGCATCTCACTCGTAATCGGGTGCACTTGTGGGAACTGTTCAATATCCTTATTTAATCGATCCACATCTAGCGTAATACATTTGACATCGTCATCGCCATTCATTTTTCCTCCTCTAAAATCACATGGTTATCTATACTAGTAATCTAGTTGCTAATTTATAATGGTTGTCCATGCACTTATGATTGTCTTGCGTAATCTTACCACAACCATCAGGACAGATTCAATATATTGTGCTCACTTTTATTTAAAATACACCATATATAGTAGAGTGAAACAATTTAAGTTTTTTTGTCAACTTTGAAATGGATAAGAAAAGAAAGAATAAATGAGTTTAATAGCAGATTATCCGCTTTTTTTCGACATTTTGAACCAATTTGTCTCTTGCAAGAATAATAAATTGTTCTATCCCTTACCACCATTCACATCCGTACATAGTACATAACAGTTGACAAAATAATTTCAGGATTTTCTTTCTGAATATGATATTCTAGAACCATACTTTTACTGTGACATATAAATTGCTGGAGGAATTAAAAATGGAATATGTAATTTTAGACCAACAATTAATCCCAAAGTCAGAGGCATCTATTAACTTTGATGATCGAGGCTATTATTTTGGAGATGGAATCTATGAGGTTGTCAAGATTTATAATGGTCAACCTTTTGCGATGGAGATGCACCTAGATCGTTTTCGTTCAAGTTCTGAAAAACTAGATATCGCGTTTCCAATGTCTAATGAACAATTATCTGAACTATTAATGTCCTTACTACAAAAAAATTCGATTGATAACGGCCTTATCTACTTTCAAATTACACGAGGTGTAGAACCAAGAAATCACTTGTATACGAGACAATCTGCTCCAGTGTTAACGGCTTTTACGCAAGCGACTAAAGATGTAGCAACTCCACAAGAAAAAGGTCTAACAGTATGGCTTACAGATGATATTCGTTGGCTACGCTGTGATATCAAGACCATCAACTTATTAGGGAATGTATTAGTTAAACGTGAGGCTGCGGACCATCATTGTCATGAAGCGATCCTGAACCGAGATGGAATCATGACAGAAGGCTCTTCCTCAAACTTATTTTTAGTAAAAGACAATGTGTTGTATACACACCCAGCAACCAACCTTATCTTAAACGGAATTACAAGACAGTTGGTTATTAAGTTAGCTAAAGAAAATAACTATTCTGTAGTAGAAGAACCGTTCCCAGTTGAAGTACTTGAACATGCAGATGAAGCTTTTATTACAAGTTCATCCGTTGAGATCGCCCCTATCACTGCTGTTAAAGGGCAACTAACAACCGTTTTCGACATCGGACCTGTGACTTTACACCTACAGAAGAAGTTCGCAGAGATTTTACCAAAATAAATTTAATTTGAAACTTAGTAAAAAGGTGAGACAAAGGGGATAATAACCTTTTGTCTCACCTTTTTTATTTTCTGAAATTCCACTCGGGATTTTCATAGCGATCTCTTACAATTGCTTGAACTAATCTTTCTTCCTCATCCGAAAGTGTATAGGGTTCTAAGTCTATATTTAATCCTTTTTCAAACCCTCTTTTAAAAGCTACTTTAGCTTCCCCCATAGATAATGGCTCATCTCTTAAGGCATTAATTGCCACCGCTTTATTTTTGAAGTTCTGTTGCATGCGTTGTCTGACTCGATCACTAGAGTACTTGAACAAATCAAAAAGTTTATCCTCGTCTATATCTAATATAATCGAACCATGCTGCAAAATTACTCCTTTTTGTCTCGTCTGAGCACTTCCAGCCACTTTTCTACCTTCGACGACAAGTTCGTACCAGGACGGTGCATCAAAGCAAACGGCAGATCTAGGATTTTTAAGTACACTTTTTTCTTCATCTGTTCGCGGAATTGAAAAATAAGCATCTAAACCCACATCTTTAAATCCTTCTAATATTCCTTGTGAGATCACTCGATAAGCTTCCGTTACGGTTGCTGGCATTTCAGGATGATTTTCAGAAACAATTACACTATATGTAAGTTCTTTATCATGTAAAACGCCACGTCCACCTGTAGGCCTTCTTACAAAACCCAAACCATATTCTTTCACTTTGTCTAAATTAATTTCTTTCTCTACCTTCTGAAAATAACCAATTGATAGAGTAGCTGGATTCCAACCATAAAAGCGAATAGTTGGTGGGATAAGCCCTTTACTATGCCAATCTAATAACGCTTCATCTAGAGCCATATTATAAGCAGGACTACAATCGCCTGAATCAATAAATCGCCAAGTTTCCTTCATTTGACACCGCTTCTTTCCATACTGTTATCCTAGTCATTTTAACAAACAAGCCACACTTAGCCAAGTATACTGCATAGGAACAGTTATTGCGTATTTGGGACAGGACTATTATAATAAAGACTGATGGTCGAATGTAAAGGAGTGTAGAGATTAAACATATGGTATACTTATGGCTTATCTTACTTGGTTTTGTAGCTTATACAGTATTTAAACGCTTTTATACCCCTAAGTATCTAAAGACGTTGTCACAAGATGACTTTATTAAAGGGTATCGTAAAGCTCAATTAATTGATGTTCGTGAACCACGTGAATACGATGGTGGTCACATATTAGGCGCTCGCAACATTCCCATGTCCCAAATGCGACAACGTATGAATGAAGTGAGAAATGATCAACCTGTTTACTTATACTGCCAATCAGGCGCTCGTAGTAGACAAGCGGCTCAGTTTCTTAAAAAGAAGCGTGGCGCCCAGGATCTTTCACACCTACAAGGTGGATTTAAAAAATGGACTGGTAAAATTAAAAGAAAATAAAGCTACTAAGATCTCCTAGTAGCTTTACGGGAGCCTAAGGTATCAGTAAACATTATTCCTATTTTATCTTTCTAAGACAGTGACATCACTGATATAGAATATGATGTTGAACATTATATTGATAATTTGGTACATCACTTATATAAAAGTGGTGTACTTTTTTTATTTTAAGACACTTTAATGACCACATTTACCACAACATAACTAAACTGGAAAATTATTATTTACAGCTACAATGATGTTGTTATAAAATAAGAACAAGTATTCCACGAACAAACATTCCTGTAGGTGATGAAAATGAAAGAATACACAGTAAGAGAAGTCGCTTCTCTTTTCGGTAAACATGAAGAAACAGTCAAACGTTGGATACGAGCAGGAAAGTTTCCTAATGCATACCGCAATAGTCACAAGGAAGGCTGGCGAATAATTGAAAGCGATTTAACCGATGTTTCTATGCCAAAAATTGTTGTAAAAGCAGAGGACAAACCGCAAATAAGTGATGAATCACATGAAGAGGCTGAAGAAGAATTAGTTAAGTTGGCGTATGAAGCTGTGACATTAACTTCACCAACTGAACAAATGGTTAACATTTTAGCTTATGTTGGAATAAAAAGAACGTTGGAGATATTGTTAATCATGCAACAATCCCCTAATAAAGTAAAAAACCCCGAAGGGTTTATAAGAAAAGCTATTTCAAAAGGCTGGTCTCCTACATCCCTTCCTCAGAGAATTGATTCTAAAAAAGCCTCTTTTGAGAGAGGTAGGAACAGGTCGGAAAATTCAAATCAGGAAGCTCCAAGTTTTAGTTGGTTAGAAAAACCTTTTTAGCGAGGTAGATAAAATGGTGAGTAGTTATTTTTATAAGAACCGCCCTAAAATGAATAAGGGGAAATATGAAGTGCTTATATTCGATTTAGAATATAAACCGTTCCCTCCTCTTATCATATTTTACGATGACCAAAACAGTAGATTAGCTGAGAGTACACTAAGAAGCTATTTAAATGCCCTTCTTCCTTTTTTTACATGGCTAGATAGATACAGCAACTATCAAGGGAAACGCGTTAAATGGGACGGTGAATCGGATGTTGTAAGACACGCTGTTGATACTTATTTAAGGGATGAATTGAATTGCAGTGTTGTGATCAAGGATAATTACTCAACGGTTGAGAAATCAGCAAATAGCCCTTCTTCATACCATCAATTCATATCAGCTGCAAATACATTTTATAAAACTATGATTCGCAAAAAAATCTATCCCTACAAAACTAATCCATTGATTGACATACACGCTAGTTTAGGTGAAGACCTAAAACAAACTGGGGAGCGAGAAGGGAAACCTAGAATGCCAGCAGTTGCAGGAACTGAAGAACCTATTCATGAATCACACCGTAGGTGGACTGATTCTTATTTTAAAATTACAAACGAAGATTGGATTCCTGTTGTTATTGCAGATAGAGACCTACCCTATCAAGTTTACAAAGCTGGAGATAAGGTTCGTTGGAACTTGCGGGAGAAAGTGATTGCAAGATTACTTTTTGAGACAGGAGCAAGGGCTTCAGAAATCATTACGATGACCATAGGTGCTTATCGACAAAGAAGAGATAAATTAGAAGCGCAAGTTATAGATAAAGGGAGTCAAAAGGTTCGAAGAAAGTTTATTAGATTTACAGATGACACTCTCATTCTATTAAAACGATATGTAAATACCGAACGTAAAGGAATAGACCCTCTCGGTCTTACATTTGACCAACTTCCTGATTCGGCACCAATATTTATCACACAAAGAAATACTCCACTTACACACAACTCTTGGTATCGACACTGGAATAAAGCCATGAAACGAGAAGGTTTAAGTCTTAACCCTCATAAGGCAAGGCATTGGTATGTGACAAATCGAATGAGATTGATTAAGGAAGCCGCTCAATCAGAGGGAGAACTAGCAAAGAAAATGGCTGAACTTGTTGTTTATATGGCGTGGAGAAGTGGAGAAGAGATGTTGAGCGTATATGAACATTTCTTCACCGAAGAAGAAGCTGTGAAGTCTATTGATGTATTTCAAAATAGTATGAAAAAGCAAGAACAGGAGTATCTAAAAGAACGAAGCTCTAGAAGAAAGAAACAAAAAAAGAAACAAGTTGAAACTGTCGAAATCCCTTCTACTATCGTGGACGATATACAGGAGGATCAAGATATAGCAGACTTGTTTGAGGAGTTGGAGAATTATAGATGATAACTACAACAGAATGGTATGAAAAATTGTCTGATGGGATTCCTGACGAACTCCTCCTTTTAAAAGACGAGAAGGGTCAATATTATTTAGACCGAGCCGATGAAAAAAGACATATCAACTACTTTGCTAGAAATATATTAACAACACCTTGGAGAAATCAACTAGCTTTTGGAATGATTATCTCTTTAGCTAAAAACAAGGATGTTGCAACGATAGAAACTTCATTATATCAATTAAATTCATTATTTAAAAATACTTTTGAAAGTTTTGGGTTAACATCGTTGGAAGATTTCATTCCTGATGAACACCTTATTAAATATACGAATGGAGAGTTTGCAACACACTCTATCAGATACCGTTCTGATTGTCTTAGTCAATATTTTGCTACACTGCATTCTCAAGAGCATTTTATTCGTTCTAAGTTTGACGAAACAACTAGACTTAACTTTGAAAAGCATCTGCTTCCTGAACCCTCTTTCAGATTGAAAGACCTTAGAATTAATAAAAAAGGGAGAGAAGAAAGCGAACGAACAAGAAAAGCCGAGACAGATGCAGTGGTTCATATGTTTTCCGAAATCAGAGGAGAAGCGCATCTACGATTTAACCAAGTAATACGGCTTAAACAAGCTTTTGATGATGCCGTTTCAAAAGTTCAAGAGGAAGGTGTTCCTCTCCCTTTAGATTTCAATTATGAGGAATCTGACGTAGTTGGAGAGTGTTGGTATTTCCGACTTTGGGATAAGGAATCTTTTGATATGACACATCCTGAAGCACTCACTCCAACGAATTCTAGACAAGTCCCATTTTTCCTAGAATTTATTAAAGCTGAAAAGATTGATACTTCTGATACCGTTGAACCCGAAGGATTATGGTTTTTAGAATTGGCTAAATTAGGTGTTTTAAAGCAGCTTCAAAAAAATACATCTCAGAAAAGATTAGATCGCGCTATGTCATTCTTTAAGGATTGGGGTTATATAGAGGAAGACGCTAAGGGGTCAGTTCATCCTTTTTTCTCTCAACATGCAGGTGTCCTAACACAGAACTCTTATATCTCTATAAATCAAGACATAGTGCAGGGTGTGTTAATTGATGTAGAACCAATTTATGTTGCTGTACACTTTGGTCTTCTCACCTTAGAAATGTGCACAACATCAGGTGTTCGTATAAATGAATTACTACAAATAAACTACACATCTGACTGTATGGTGAAAATAAAAAACGAAGGACCTCCGCCTACGATTAGGTACACTTTACGATTAGTTCCCAAAGGTCGAGACGAATTAGAAAATTTTTATGTGACAGAAGACATAATGAAAATTGTTTCATTGATAATTAAGATGTTGAAAGAACATTATAATGGCAATATTCCCAAAGTAGAATATGGCTCCTCTCGTAAACATTTGTTTAAGAATAAACCCTATATTTTTCAGTATAAAAATCGTGCTTTGAACAAAAGCGCAGTGGGTGCAATTTTAAAATTTTTATGTCATGGTATTGCTTTTGAAACACAGGAAGGAAAGAAAGTGTATTTAAAAACACACTTACTTCGTCACGCTTTCGCAACTCAAGCTGTTCAAGGAGAAGGATTACCTGTTGATATTGTAGCAATTTTATTGCATCAGAAAGATTATACTGTCACGAAATATTACAGTCGCCCCACAGCAACACAGGTGAGCGAATCATTAGAAGGACTGCATACTGCGTTTGCTGGAGATATAGATATTGCAGAAGTAGTCCTGCGGACTCCTATTGAATTAGAGGAACAATTAAAAGAGTACAAAGAAAATGTGGGTACTGTAAATAAAACATTAGGTGGGTTATGTACACTTGATAAAATTTGCCCTAAAAAAATGGCATGTTTGGGTTGTGCTGCAAAAGTACCTCAACCTGAAAATAAGAAAGAGCTGGAACGAGAATGGAAGTTCTATGATCAAAGGGAGAAATATTACAGGAAGCATGGTATAACCTTCGAAGCAAACAAATGTAAAGTTGCGAAACGTAATATAAAAAAAGAATTAAAAGAAATCGAATCCATAGAAAAGTACAGGGAGGATGAGAATTTTGCCCCAACCCTTCACTTTAGTTGATGATCAAAAAGACCACCCTCGGCTGGAAGAAAAGCATAATAAAAACTATCAACGCACTCTCCTCCTTGGAAAAGCAGCGATTGATAAACTACGGAAAGAAAATAAAGAAATAACCTATAAAAGCATCGCAGAAGAAACAAAAAATCTTGACTCAGAAAAGAAAGGTATTCATTCTAATTCGGTTAAAAGGAATGCAGATTTATACAATTACTATAAAAGCCACAGCAACACATATGCTAGAAAGAAAGCGTTAGAAGAACGTAAAAAATCTTATAAAATCAAATCAAAACCAAAAGGTTTTGAACATATTAAACCAGATAGAAATAAGGCTGATGTACGAAAAAAATTAAATAGGTTAACAAAAAAAGAGTTGATTGAACATATTATCGAAGCTGAAGATATATAGCTAAAAATAATGAGAGATGGCTTATTAAACAGTTTGAAAATATGGATTTTGAATTATAGTAACTACGTTTATTTTACCGATACATTTTATTCGTTGTTGTTGTAAAAAGAGGTCTTTAGTGGTCAGCATAAATTATAAAAAGGGATAGATTTCTATCCCTTTTGTTTAAACTTATAAATGTTCAACATCATATTAAGTTATACTTATAATCACACGAAAGTCATGGAATTACATAAAATATTGCATCTATACTTTTTTACTAATATTTTCTTTCCTTCTTGAACTAACGCACTCCTTTAGTTTAATAAGAATTAACTGAAACTAAAATATGAACATATACATTGCTATTAGGTAAATAACAATATAAAGCACTGCACAAACTCTAAAAAAAATTAAGAAACACCCTTTTTCTTTTCTTAAAACAGTTAAATATAAAATACTTCCGATAACCATAAAAATATATAACGGTGAAATAGCAAGTTGTGATAATTCATCAGGCATTTAACCAATTCTCCCTTATTTGAAGTATTCTGCTTTTATTCTGCTTTGTAAGTCAAAAGGCATTCCTGCCACTGTTGTAGAAACACACCTTTTGTTTAAGAATAAAGAGTGTATGAGTACAAATAATATTATTTATTCAAGTTGTTATGGTTTATAATCTTCTTGAAAATAAAATTGGTTTTGAGCTTATAGATGGAGGACAATGATGAATTTCCTTTTTGATATGTTTAAAGAGAAAAAAAGTTTTTATAAGTTAGTTATTTGGACTTTTATTATCTGTTCACTTACGTTAACAATTTACTATTTTTCTCCAAATATGCGAACACTTCAAGATTTTTATAAGTTTGGATTAACAGGACCTTATCGAATGTCAGCAAATATGGCGGCTTCCCTATTAATACTTTACATTGGAACTATTATTTTAACTGGACTTACATCACTAATTGCGTATAAAAAAGTTAAGGAAGCTAAAAAAAATGACTGTAATACTGATTATACTCGTTTTTTTATAGTATTTAGTGTTTTCATAAGTTTTACCTTACTAATATTCATATTGATAATAGTATAAGTTTCAAGAGGGGAACATGGTTGTGATAGGGGTCTAAGCATCCCTTGTTGAAGGAATACCCCCCGTTTGTTGAACAAAAATTAGAATTATTTTATTGTTTTTGCAATCCCTAACAGATAATCAATGTCACTTCCCATGAGAGAATAACTAAATTTATCGCTCTGCCACATTACCATAGCATTATTAATATCATCTGACGGATATTCTATATACACGGTTCGATTATCGATTGATGTTCTTTCCCAATCATTGTACTGGTAAGGCAAATTCTCTTTTTCAATAAACAAAAGAAAACCCCGCTCATCTTTATCATCATAACTAAAAAATTCCTTTTCAGTCTCTTTGTAATATAATGTAATTCGTTCTATTTTTCCGCCTCTTCTTTCTATATCCCCAAAATCCAAAGTAACATTTTCAGGCGGATTAGGTGTTTGAATTTCAAAAGGAACGTTTTCTTTAAGTACATTTAAATCATTAAATGTTTGAATAGGTTTTTCTATTGATACAGAAAAGAACAAGTAAATGACGAGGATATTTATCAGAACAAACACAAAGTAAATAACCCTGCTAAAACCTTTAGTCATAGAAGTTGAGAAACTAATCCAGCTATATAATAAATGCACATGAAAAAATAAAATAGCCCCATAAACACCTAGCAAATGAATATGAAGTATCTCTAAAGGAATATTTAATAAAATCATATAAAAAGAGCTACTTAAAATTCCAAGTAAAGAGAAAAGCAAAAGACTTTGAAAATAGTGAAGTTGTCTTTTGCTTTTCAACTTATTATATACTAACGCTGCTATTAGACCTGCGATAATAAAGGTGGGAAATACCAACTTTAAGAACGAAATAAACTCAGGGAAAAATTCAGATGAATTTAAATATGAAATTACAACACTAATACTAAAACAAAATAATAAAATTGTGGTTATTATGACATTAAACAAATTAATTAATTTCATTACTTACCACACCTCTGTACAATTTAGAAAAACTCTTATCGGTTTATCATGTATCTTATAGAAAGTCTTTATTCAATTAACCTGCCCAATAGTGGAATAAGCGTTTCTGCTTGTTCCAGAAACGCTCCCGATACTTTAATAAAGTATCTATACATTACTTATGAGATAGTTACAATACCCATCATATATAGCCCAGTAATAACTAAAATTAGAAAGCCTATTATAAATATCAAAATTGAGAATGAGCGGAAGGTAAATCCAGAAAAGATTCCAATAAAAGCATCAATAACCGAAGACAATAATGGTTCGTTGTCATTTCCTCTCTTCCAAAAGATTATTGATAAAAACATCAAGATAACTCCGATTATTAAAGCAAAATACAAACCTTCCACCTCCGCAATAAAACAACTCTTTGTTACTATCTAAATCTTTATATTCCCTTAATTCTTCCTTAACTATTCTGCCGTTAGTAAAAAAAAGCGTCTCTGCTTATTACAGAAACGCACCCGTTACTTGAATAAGCCTATTGCTTAAATCCCAAAGTGTATCATATATTTCTTTTCTTCTTTTGCTTGAGTAATTTTTGCTGCTAAATCTGTTAGTTCGTCAGACTTTTTGAAGTGTGGCGAAGATACAACCACATCATAAAACAATGAAAGGGATTCAGGGGGAATAATAGTAACTCCCCAATATGTAAGACCAAATTCTGATCTATCATACGAATGGAAGTAACTCTTCATTATTTTTAAAGATTCTGAAAGATTTTGAATGAGATCATCATCAACCGATATACATTTATATTCTTTTGGAGCATAGTAGCCATAATCTTTTCGAATGTTAAAATCATCGATAATGCCAAACTCATGGACAGGCATATATTATCAACCTTTCACATTATGTAATAATTCTATGGTTAAAAAACGAACAGATGCAGCTGTTATTCAACATTAGCATCCATTACTTGAAGAATATCTTTATGAATTTGTAGTAAATTTCAAATGTTTATCACCTAAGATAATAATGTTTATATTCCATCTTGGATGCATTACTAAATTCTTGTTTTCATCAAATTCTAAAGCCATATGTATTTCATCATCTTCGGTTGTAAGAATAGCCATTCTTTTATTTTCAATATCTATATAGGACTTTAAACCTTCGACCATTTCTATTTTCCAATCAAAAAAGTTCATTATTTACCCTCCATTTTTTAATAAAAAAAGCACTGGGAATGTTTCGCCAGTCCTCCTTCCCTTTCCCGCCGTTGAAATAGAAAGAAAAAATTTATTCGACTACTTATTAAGCTTGTATCTCCTAAAAGCCTTAACAGGGACATTCGGTTTATCAAAATATTCAGGGTCATGATAAGGCATATCTATCAAATCCCAATTAAATCCATCCTCTACACAGGAAATTAATAGTTCATACCCTTCACCATCAGATGGTGATAGTGTAGTGCTTATTTCTCCATACTTTAAAGCTGTATCAATGGCATTACGCAATTCTTCTAATGCCGAACGATTACCTACTATAAAAGCATTTCCGTGCCACATATCTTGACCGTAAATATGACATATCGGAGTAGGTGTATCTTCATCATAACCATTTATTTTCTTATTTAGTTTTTCAAATACAACTCCTGAAGAATAGTCACCTAAATATGTATCCATACCGCATTCCCAATAACCTCCCCGAACACCTTTTACTCCAAATTGCGACGTAAAATCATTGAATAGTTCATTGTCCTCTACAAAGAGATAGCGATATGGACCTTTCCAATCAGCAACAATATAAAAACAAATAATTTGTCTTCCATTATTTCTATAAACAAAACGATATAGCGTATCAGCTATACGTACACTTTCTTCTAACTTAAAGTTAAATTTTTTTGCTTTTTTGGGTTTTAATTTTTCATCTTGAAAAGGCGTATCAGGTATATAAATTGCTTTAAATAATTTTGCATTTGACACTTTTATCACCTCTCCTATCAACATTGCCTTTTCTTTGTTTTACTATTCTGCCCGTTAGTTCAATAACAAGTATTTCAAATAATGCGAATTTTATCAATGTCTTTATCTAAATATACTGTTACATTAAATAAGCCATTTCTATGTAAGAAGCAGAATTATGCAGCACTAAAAATCGGTTTACTAAAGCGTTTAACGGAGTGTTGTAGTAGTAAATGAGGTCATTGGTGGTCATTATAAATAACAAATAAGGGATAGAGAACTATCCCTTAAATTCCACCTATAAAATGTCTAACATTATAATAAAAGCTATACCTATCAAAAAACAAACTATCCTTACATGGAATTACATATAACTTAATGCTTAGGCTTTTTCATATTTTAAAATTGGTTTCCTTGCAGCTGTTGTTTCGTCTAATCTAGAGATTACTGTTGTATGAGGAGCTTCTTGAACAATTTCTGGATTCTCCTCTGCTTCTCGTGCAATTTGAATCATTGCTTCAATAAACTCGTCTAATGTTTCTTTTGATTCCGTCTCAGTCGGCTCAATCATCATACATTCCTCAACATTTAAAGGGAAGTAAATAGTTGGTGGGTGATAACCGAAATCCAATAAGCGTTTCGCAATATCTAATGTACGTACACCTAGTTTTTTCTGACGACGTCCTGAGATAACAAATTCATGTTTACAATGTTGCGTGTAAGGTAAATCAAAATGAGGTTCTAATCTACGCATCATATAATTTGCATTTAAAACAGCATATTCTGAAACTTTTCGTAAGCCGTCTGGCCCCATTGTACGAATATACGTATAAGCACGAACATTAATACCGTAATTTCCATAGTAAGGTTTTACTCGACCAATTGATTGTGGACGATCGTAATCAAACTCAAAACGATCATTCCGTTTAACAATTGTTGGTTTAGGAAGAAAAGGAATTAAATCTTTCTTCACTCCAACTGGACCTGAACCTGGTCCACCACCACCGTGAGGGCCGGTAAATGTTTTATGAAGATTTAAATGAACTACATCAAAGCCCATATCCCCTGGTCTTGCAATCCCTAAGATTGCATTTGAATTTGCCCCATCATAATAGAGTTTCCCACCTGCATCATGGATAATCTTCGCCATCTCTACAATGTAAGTCTCAAATAAACCTAGTGTATTAGGATTAGTAAGCATTAAAGCCGCCGTATCTTCCCCAACAACTTCACGTAAATGCTCCAAGTCAACTAAACCAACTTCATTCGTTCTAACAGTTACTGATTCAAATCCAGCTACCGTTGCAGACGCAGGGTTTGTTCCATGTGCTGAGTCAGGCACAATGACTTTCGTACGCTTGAAGTCGCCATTTCTCTCGTGGTAAGCACGGATCATCATTAATCCAGTCCACTCACCATGTGCTCCTGCTGCAGGCTGTAAAGTAACTTCATCCATTCCTGTAATCTCTGCTAGTGACGTTTGGAGTTCATAAAGAAGTTCTAGTGCACCTTGTACTTGCTCCACTGGTTGATAAGGATGAATATGTGCAAGCCCCTCAAAACGAGCCACGTTCTCATTAATTTTTGGATTGTATTTCATCGTACATGAACCTAGTGGATAAAAACCAGAATCAACACCATGATTTCTCTTTGATAAAGCTGTGTAGTGTCTCATAATTTCAAGCTCGGAAACTTCCGGAAGCTCTGGTTCAATTTCACGTAGGAATTCACTTGGAATAAGCTCTTCTATATTCTGTTCCTTAATATCTAAAGTTGGCAAACTATGTCCAACTCTTCCTGGCTTACTACGTTCAAAAATAAGTGGCTGGTCTTTTGTTGTTATCATACTAGAGCCCCCAATTCTTTAGCAAAGCTGTCAAGTTCTTCTTTTGTTCGTACCTCTGTAACCGCAAGTAACATTTGACCTTCAAGTCTAGCATCATCTTGACTTAAGTCATATCCACCAATAAAGCCTTTTGCAAATAGAAGCTCATTTACTTCAGAAACTGACTTATTTACCTGAACAACAAACTCGTTAAATATCGGTTGCTCATTTACAATTTCGACACCATTATTTTTTAACTGTTGCTTAAGATAAGCTGCCTTTTGTACATTTTGATACGCCATTTCTTTAACACCTTTTTTTCCAATCGCCGTCATAGCAACAGATGCCGCTAATGCATTTAAAGCTTGATTGGAGCAAATATTCGATGTTGCTTTCTCACGTCTAATATGTTGTTCACGGGCTTGCAATGTTAAAACAAAACCACGTTGACCATGTTCATCCGTTGTTTGACCTACTAAACGGCCAGGAACTTTACGCATTAACTTTTTAGTTGTTGCAAAATAACCACAATGAGGACCACCGAATTGCGTCGCTATTCCAAAAGGCTGAGCGTCACCTACAACAATATCTGCTCCAAATTGGCCTGGTGGCTTTAAAAGCCCTAGTGCAAGTGGGTTACTAGAAACAACAAACATGGCTTTCCCGCTATGTGTAATTTCCTCAAGTTCAGTTAGAGGCTCGAGGTTTCCAAAGAAGTTCGGATGTTGAACGACAACACAAGCCGTATCATCACCGTAAATCTCTTTTAACTGCGCAAGATCGGTTACTCCATTATCTGTATCAATCTCAATCACATTCAATCTTTGTCCAGTTGCATTTGTTTGTAGAACGGCGCGTGCCTCAGGGTGAACCGCTTTTGAAACAAGAATCGTTTTCTTCTTCGTTTGCCCAGCACTTAGCATTGCTGCTTCTGCAAGAGCAGTTGGTCCGTCATACATTGAAGAGTTAGCTAAATCCATCCCCGTAAGCTCACAAATCATCGTTTGGAACTCGAAAATAGCTTGTAATTCACCTTGAGAAATCTCTGGCTGATATGGTGTGTATGCTGTATAAAACTCAGATCGTGAAATCACATGATCAACGATGGAAGGGATGTAATGCTCATATACTCCAGCCCCTAAAAAAGATGGAGTTTGTTTAACCGATACATTTTTACTAGCAAGTCCTTGAAAATAAGAAACTAGTTCTGGTTCTTTTAACGCTTCCTTAAGATTCATTTCTCCTTTGAAACGAATCTCTTTTGGAATATCTGAGAATAATTCTTCAATAGAATCTACTCCAATAAAATTAAGCATTTCTCTTTCGTCAGCTTCTGTCATTGGTAAATAGCGATGATTCATGAATGTTCCTCCTACGACTTTTTATAAAAAGGGGTTGCAACTATTTTTGCTTTTAACCTTTTTTTACGAACTTGAACTTCAACTTCAGTATCTAATGATGAAAACGCATGATTAATGATAGCAAGACCCACATTCTTCTTTAATGTTGGTGATTGAGTACCCGTTGTGACGAATCCAACCTGTTGCTCATCAACAAAAATTTCATAACCAGTACGCGGTATCCCCTTGTCAATCATTTCAATCCCAACCAATTTCCTTGTTAATCCATTTTCTTTTTGCGCCTTTAATACATCCTTACCGATAAAATCAGCTTCTTTATTTACTTTTACAGCAAATCCAATTCCTGCTTCAAGCGGACTAATATCTTTAGTAAGTTCTTGACCATACAATGGTAAGCGTGCTTCAAATCGAAGTGTATCGCGAGCACCTAGTCCACATGGTACAAGTCCATCCGCCTTTCCAGCTTCAAGTAGCAGATCCCAAAGTTTAGGGGCATCCGTTGCCAAGCAATACAACTCAAACCCATCTTCTCCGGTATATCCTGTTCTAGAGACCAAAGCTTCAATTCCATCAATTGAGACGTTTTCCGCGAATCGGAAAAAGAGAATGGTTGATAAATCGTAACTTGTCTTCTGTTGTAGAATTTTTTCTGCGATTGGACCTTGAATGGCAAGTTGAGCTATTCTACTTGAAATGTTCTCAACCGTTACGTTTTCTGTTTTATGTCGATTCAACCACTCAACATCCTTGTCAATATTAGAAGCGTTAATGACAAGCAAAAAGTCATTTACCGCTTTACGGTAGATAAGTAAATCGTCAACCGTTCCTCCATTTTCATAACACATGGCCGTGTATTGTGCTTGACCGTCTACTATTTTAGACACATCATTTGTCATTACTTTTTGCAAAAACTCTAAAGCGCCTTCTCCTTTTACCTCGACTTCACCCATGTGAGAAACATCGAATAGTCCAGCTTTCGTTCGAACAGCCTCATGCTCTTCTTTAATGCTCGAAAATTGAACTGGCAAGGCCCAACCACCGAAATCAATTGTTTTTGCTCCATAGCTCTTATACAAATCATATAAAGGTGTTTGCTTTAATTCTGACATTTTAATTACTCCCCTTTCTTTAAGAAACTGAACAAAAAAAAGACAGAGTTATACACTTATTCGTGTATAACTCTGTCCTGAAACCAGAAAGTTTCCTATATTCAAAAAAAGATGAATATAGTGTCTTCGTGGGTGGCTCAACCGAGCACTCTCCAGAGCTGCGTCAAATAAAAGTCTTTTTGCCTGAGAGATTCGTATTTGATAACACAATATCGCATACTTGCTCCTTCGGCGTTGCAAAAACCTGCAATCTCTCCCTTTATTCTCATCCGCGCCTTAAATTCATTTGTTTTGAAAATATACTCATTAAATAGTCATATGTTGTCCATACTACTAATATAAAACTCAATTTGTAAAACGTAGGTTTTAATTCGGATTTCTATTAGTATCGTACCAAGATCACCGGAGAGACGCAACTATTTTTTCTAAAAACAGAAGTTTTTGTAGATTTCTGTTGTTTTCATTCGGATATTGGCTTAAGTTTGTTCGAAAGGATGATAGATCATGAATGTAGATATTCATTTTGATCAAGAATGGAATAACACCTTTTTAGAGAGGTTAGAGCATGATGGCCCCTGGTCTAATTGGGATCTTTTTAAACTGGCATATGAAGCAGAAGAACATCAAGTCATACCCGAGTTTCATGGTTTACTAGCACCTAAACACCTTCCGCAACTACAACCGTTCCCTCATCAAATTGAAGTTGCAAACACAGTTATTGAGCAAATGAACGGTAAAGCTATTTTAGCGGATGAGGTCGGACTTGGAAAAACAATCGAAGCTGGTTTGATCTTAAAAGAATACATGATTCGTGGATTAGTCAAAAAAGTATTAATTCTAGTTCCAGCTTCTTTAGTTTCACAGTGGGCAATTGAACTGAATACTAAATTTCATATTCCTGCTATTGCTCAACGTAAATCATATGTATGGGAGCAATGTGACGTTGTTGTCGCTTCAATTGATACGGCCAAACGACAACCACACCGCGACATTGTTTTAGACCAACCATATGACCTTGTCATTATCGACGAAGCACATAAATTAAAAAATCCTAAAACAAAAAATTATGAATTTATTAAACATCTAAAAAAGAAGTTTTGTTTACTTTTAACAGCAACTCCTGTTCAAAACAAACTAGAAGAAATCTTTAACCTTGTTTCTCTTTTAAAACCAGGACATCTTGGGGACATTACTTCTTTTGAGCAAGAGTATCGCTCAAATAAACGCTCTCCTAAAAATGAGGAGAAATTAAGAGAACTCGTAAACAAAGTAATGGTTCGAAACCGCCGAGAAGAAACTGGAATTGAATGGACAAAACGTATAGTCGAGACCGTACCAATCGAGTTTAGTGAATCTGAGAGATCTTTCTATACTGAGATTGAGAATTTAAAAGATGGATCAAGTCATTTTGCTCTATTAACACTAAAAAGAGAGCTTTGTAGTAGTCGTGAGGCTGCTTTCATGACCCTTAAAAATATGATTGAGCGTGCTCATGCTGATGGTAGAAGTTTACCTGATGCTGAAAGGCTTCTTAATAAAATTGGGGAAGTTGAAGGGCATGCCAAAGCAGAGAAAGCACTTGAATTGATTCAAAAAATAAATGATAAAGTCATCATTTTTACTGAATACCGTGCTACACAACTTTATTTACAATGGTATTTAAAGCAAAACGGGATTTCATCCGTTCCTTTTAGAGGTGGTTTTAAACGAGGTAAAAAAGACTGGATGCGTCAACTTTTCCAAAATCATGCACAAGTCCTTATTGCAACTGAAGCAGGTGGAGAAGGAATAAACCTTCAATTTTGTAGTCACATCATCAATTATGACTTGCCATGGAATCCAATGAGGATTGAACAACGAATTGGACGTATTCATCGTTTAGGACAAAAAGAAGATGTACGTATTTATAATTTTGCCGTAAACGATACTGTTGAACAACATATTCTAAAGTTACTTTATGAAAAAATAAATCTTTTTGAGTCTGTTATTGGAGAGTTAGATGATATT
The DNA here is from genome assembly GCF_000513135.1 of Halalkalibacter akibai JCM 9157. GTDB lineage: Bacteria > Bacillota > Bacilli > Bacillales > Bacillaceae_D > Halalkalibacter > Halalkalibacter akibai. Next base: position 7,969 of record NZ_BAUV01000032.1, on the reverse strand, counting down.
CTAACAAAAATCGAGTTAACATCTGTTGAAAATCATGTTCAAGATATCCTTTTACAGTCCGACTCAGAAGGAGAAATGCGGATTAAGTTTGATCATCTTGCTGCAATCATGAATGAAGCAGCAGAGGAAGCAGCTAACGCAAAAGAGGAGGATCCGATCGATGCAACAGCCTCAAGTTCATGATTTTTTAAAACGGTATTTTGAAGCAAATGATAGTCCGATACTCGAAAATCATAAAGGCTATCTTCAAGTACAGTTATCTATAGAACTAGATAAATTACTAATGAATCGGCCCTTCTATTGGCACTATCTTGAAAAAACAGGTGGCGAGCCCAGACCTATGCAAGTGACATTTATTACCGATCAGAACGAGACCCCTGACGATTTAAAGGGAGAACAAATTCATTTTGGTTCACCGAGACTGAGGCAGTTGTTCGCATCAACAAGAGAACTAGGAGGTTTTATTCGTTTATTCGAACAGATTGATGCATCAGGAAACAAATCAATTCCTTTGCAACCTTGGTTATGCCTTAATGCAAAAATATCATTTCAATGTGATCGCAAAAAAGATGTCTTGCTATCACTTGGGCTCAATTTAATCCATGGCCAAATCGTCCCTCAATTTTTCGAGAGGATAAGAGAAAAAAATTTAACGCCAAATATACCTGATTACTGTTTTAAATTATCACCTTTAATTACGATCAAAAGCGGCCTAGTGAGATTACAGAAAATGGTTCAGACATATGCCGAGAATGAAGATGATACTTGGGCAATAGAAGCTGTAAAGAGGTGGGATGCGGACCTTGAATTATTAGAAGCGTTTTACGAGGAAGAAGAAGAAAAGCCAGAAAGTTATCTTGTTGAAAAGCAAGCACTGAAAGAACAATACGAACCAAACATTCATGTATCTGTTGTAAATGGTGGAATGTTTTATTTGCAGCAACAGGTCTTTTAAAAAAAGACGAACTACAATCGAATGTAGTTCGTCTTTCATTTGACTTAGTGAGCTACTGGAGCTCCGGTACCAGTTGTAATGATAGAAATGATTGTCGCAATAGAAAACCAGCCAAACACAACAAATGAAATTCCTGCAAAGCCAACTGCGAAAAAGTTCTTTCTTTTAATTTCACGAACGATCGCAACAGCACTTAATAGTGCTACAATTAAAAGGATAATAGATAAGATCATACTGACTTAACCTCCTTATGTAGAAACTAAGAACCCAGCTTAACTAGTCCTATTATAAGACTAGATGCATTCATTGTCAGCCTTTATTTATGACAAAGCTAGCACAAATGAACCTGTAATTAGGTTGGGCATTTTGGTCTTATTTTACTCCTTTTTTAACTGTTTGTCGAGTCGATTTCTCTAATGTATGATAGTAATATCTAATTTTAAAGGAGGTCTTCATAATGAAATGGACCCAGTTACCTTTAGGACCCTTGCAAACGAATGCTTATGTCCTAGAAAATGATAAGAAAGAAGCGATAATAATTGACCCTGGCAGTGAGGGACCAGCACTCGTTAATTGGTTACAAGAACAAGCTCTTCATCCTCTTGCCATTCTTTTAACACATGCTCATTTTGACCATATTGGAGCCGTTGACGATGTGAGAAGTAAGTTTAACTGCCCTGTCTATATACATAGTAAGGAACAAGATTGGTTAACCGATGGTGATAAAAATGGTTCTTCACGTTTTTTAGGAACAGATGCAATTACAGCACAGCCCGCTGAACATATTATTAAAAAAGAAGGAGCACTTATTGTGGGTTCCTTCCACTTTACTGTATTTGAAACTCCAGGTCATTCGCCAGGCAGTGTTTCCTACTACATAGAAGAACATTCCATCGTATTTTCTGGTGACGCACTATTTGCTCAAAGTATTGGTCGGACTGATTTACCTGGTGGACATCACGACCAGCTTTTAGAAAGCATCCATGAGAAATTAATGACTTTACCTGAAGAAACAATAGTAGCGTGTGGCCACGGATCACCTACACTATAGCTAATGAAATGGATCATAATCCATTCTTATCGGGTTTTTAATAGAGGCTATTTGTAATGGTGGTTGATTGGAATTTATTTTTCAACTGATTGTAGCGAAATGCAACCCAACGTCCCTTCTACCTCGAATTATTAGTAGACGAAATCAGCCTGAATATGAGAGGTTATTCTATGTTCATCAGAACTTAAGGAATAACCTTGTTTCTCCCGAGTTACTACTATTGACATAGTGGTTATCTATTTTATAAAATAGAAAATAGATTGGTGAGCTTTGAAAAATGGGAGTCCCCCTCCCCTCAATGTTTACATCAATACGATTTACTCCCCATGTGGTCTCCAGTTAAGTTGGAGGCCTTTTTTTTATGGAAACATAATACAAAAAAAAACCGTCCCTTTTCAAACAAGAGACGGTCTTTTAAGTGTATATGTACCAAAAATATTAATGTCCACCAAAGCTTGGTACTAAAAGGAATGTAGAATAATACGTAAAGCCAACGAAGAAAATCGTTAAGTAGGCGCCAAAAATATAAATATACACACGTTCAGATAAGTTTAAATAGCTTAGCGCTAAAAGTGCACCAGTTTGAGCGAAGAATAGCAAAGCCACGTTAAACATATCACCGACAAAGAATAGAACAGCGAAAATTCCTGTCCAGAATGCTAATACACGATACATACGATCCATTTGGTTTCCCCTCCTTCATGCACAAAATTATGCCCTGTAGGCAGTATTTGTATAGGATATCAAATGATAGAGTACAGACTTATTATATCGACTGTATCTTTATTTGTAAATGCTTTGATCAATGACGAATCTGTGTCACCCATTACAGATTTACTTTAATCACCGCATAAGAACAAGCTTTTGATTTAGGATCTGTGATCTTTGCATTGTCTTTAAGAATATGATCTCCAAGAAACAAGGAAAAAATTCCTTTAAATAACTCATGGTGCATTACACAAAGTGAATTTGAGTGCTCGGTCATTAGTTCTTTAAATGTACAATTAAATACACTAAATTCGATTTGCTCTTTTTCTTTATTGTAGAGAATTTCAGGGTTTAATCCTTCATTCGATGCAATTTGTTCAATTAATTTTATTTTTTCTTCTAGAGGTAATATAGATAAGTCGATTTTAAACTGATCCACAAATAGCTCAGCGCTCTCTCGACCATATTTATATCCCATCTTTTTCAAGGCCGATACCCCAACATCTCCGAGTTCATTTAATGTCTCAATAGCCATCTTTGCTAAGCGCTGGTAATCTCTAAATGGGAATTGTAATTGAATGACCTCATCAGACAATGAATAAAAACGGCTAGGACGGCCTCCTTTGCCTGATTTCAAGGTTTCAGAAATAATCATCTTAACATCTTCAAGCTTAGTCAGATGAAGACGTGCTACGTTAGGATGAATGCTAAATTGATCAGCAATTTCCTGCACCGTTACTTTACTGCGCTGCGTTGATACGTATTGATAAATTGAAAAACGGGTTGGATCAGACAACACACTTGTTATTTTTAATGTGTTTTGTTCTTGTTCCATTTATTTTCACTCCTATACTACTAACTACTTTAATCATTATAGTACAGTTATCAGACCAAATAAATGAATTGTTTTCACTTGAAACAAATTTTGACAGAGAAAAAGCGAATAATCTGTCGTTCCGCGACAGGAATTCGCTTTATCTTCTTTTCTTTTTCTTTTTCCACAGCAATGAAATCCCTAATGGAATCATCCCAAATGCATGAGTTGAGAACGACTGTCGATCAGCTTTTCGTTGTAATCTTTTCGTTTTTCTCTCTTCTTTCGGTTGATCCATTCGAATGACAGCCTGTTGAGTTAGAAATTTCACATAATCATTTAATGACATGTCCTATCACCTCGGAGAAGTACTAAATGCTAGTATTCCCAGATCGGAAGAATCTAACCTCTATTAAGACTAAGCTGGTGTTTCACTTCTTCTCCACTGGTCATGATAAGACATGGAATTTACACCTTCCCAATAATTTGAGATTTTTGAACTAGACCAGTTAAAATCAAAACCAGCAATTCTTTCGTAACCATTGCTTAATCTTGCTTTTACATGAATTTGACTGCTTCCCTCTTGTAAACTTCTTATTGTAAATGTAACCGTTCCTATATCATAAGCAAACGTAGTCGAATAATTAACACGCGGAGTATGTTGTTGCTTTTTAAACTCCGTAATACTAACTTGCAGGATGGATTCAAGTGTTAAATATTTTTCTTGATGATATAAAAATTGTTTCTCGGTTTGGTAATAAGATATTTGTAATAGCAATAGGTGAACAATTAATAAACATACTGCTATTGTAGCAGGATAAACAAATCCTCTCTCATTATTCAAAAGTGGTGACTTTAATCGCATAGTGAATAAAAATTGACCTTTTAAATTGCTCTCCTCCTTTACTTGACAATGTACAAGACATTGCCAGGTTGTTCTTTAAACACTTAAACGCCTGAACGTTTTCAAGAAATAAGACGTTGCCCTCACCATCACTTGTTCTCCTTATTTGCCCTGTTTCGAGTAGTTTAATTTCAATGTCTTTCCTTCCTGATCTTTTCAATAGAATAGATTGCTCCCCAATTTCCACATTAGTTGAACTTTTTACATCTTGTGCTACTTGATTAAAAAACATGGTTACTTGTTGCAGAGTGAGCGTTTGGGTTTCGTAATTTTTTGAAACAGCTATTATGAAATTAGGCAAGAGAGACAGTAGAAGTATTGATAGAGTTAGTACGAGAAGCAATTCAATTAGTGTATGACCATTATTATTTGGCTGCCAATAAGCACTTTTCATTAATTCTGTTATTCCCTCCCTTTCTTTGAATACAGATCTTAATTACACCCGACTTAATGTACTCTCTTGTAATTAACATATGGTCTTTAGAGTCTTGACTTTGGCTATGTTCACGATCCTGTAAATAATCATGTAATGTTTCCTCAAGCTCAGTTAAAGCATTTAATTCTTCGCGAACAGCTATACGCTCGACGTAAATGATCGAAATAAGAGGAAGAATAGTAGCGCTAAAAATGGTAAGTAAGATCAAAGAAGCCATTACTTCAATAAACGTAAATCCTTTACAATTTTTTATACGTAACCACTCCTTTGCCTAGATAAACAGTAAAAGTGTAACGGTGATCCCCTATTCTTAATAAAAATGTTCCTGAGCGACTAGGGTGACCATTCGCTAGAAAAGAAATGGTCGAAGGAGAAATAGTCATAAATTCAAAAGTCATATCTGGATCTTGATAAGGTATAATAAGATATTCTTCAAATAAGCCAAACCTAATGCTGAATTCCTTATTTGGATTGTCAGTCCTAATAAACGTGTGTCTCCCTGTAGACATTGCTACTTGTTGAGCTAGTATGAATTGGTCTTGGACTTGTTTGGCAATGAGATCTGCTTCCTGTGAGGTTTGAGTTAATCTAGGGAATGTGGTGAGTGGTATACTAAGTAATATGGAAAGAATAGATAGTGTAATGAGCATTTCAATGAGGGTATAGCCTGATTTAGAGTGAATCATTCGGAAATTGTAGGTGGGGCAACAATTCCAGTAGAACTACTGTAATTAACCGGGGTTCCATTTGGACAAGTTATTTTTTCAACATACTTATCATCAATTAGTTTTTGTAAAGTAAGGGGAAAACTACTTTTTTCAAGCTTGTAAGCATGAACCTGTGCTTGAAGTAATTTAACTGTCGCCTCACATCCTTTTCCATTAGCTGTATCGCTATTCTTACTCATGTTTGGGACTACAATTAATAATAGAACAGAAATAATCATCAAAACAATAAGCATCTCGACAAGAGTAAAGCCAGTTTGGTTTTGTAAAGTTTTCAATTTTCATCACCTCTAGAAGATTTTTAACGCGGGGATTTAAACGAAGCTGCTATAAAGGGTATTTATGGATACTCCTTTCATTTTGATATTCTTAATTATTAGACAATAAATTCTTGTTTCCTCCTTTATTTTTATTTTTTTTTGAAAGGTTGTTTGTATGAAAAAAATATTATTACTTATTATCACAATTTATCAACGAATAATCTCTCCTTTAAAACCACCTACTTGTAGATTTTATCCAACTTGCTCTCATTATGGATTAGAATCTATTAAAAGGTTCGGTGCTTTAAAAGGAACATGGCTTACTATAAAAAGGATAGCAAAATGCCATCCGTTTCATCCAGGAGGGATTGATTTAGTTCCTGAAAAAGATAAAGAAAAATCCTAAAGAAAAAGAAAAAAACCATACATATGTATGGTTTTTAAGTATGCGGGTGAAGGGAGTCGAACCCCCACGTCATAAGACACTAGATCCTAAGTCTAGCGCGTCTGCCAATTCCGCCACACCCGCGTGTATTTGGTACCTATTCAAGAGTAAACTTAAATGGTGAGCCATGAAGGACTCGAACCTTCGACCCTCTGATTAAAAGTCAGATGCTCTACCAACTGAGCTAATGGCTCAACCTAATATTAATGGTGACCCGTACGGGATTCGAACCCGTGTTACCGCCGTGAAAGGGCGGTGTCTTAACCGCTTGACCAACGGGCCAGAAATAACTTGTCCATGGCGGAGAAGGAGGGATTTGAACCCTCGCGCCGCGTAAACGACCTACACCCTTAGCAGGGGCGCCCCTTCAGCCACTTGGGTACTTCTCCATGGCTCCACAGGTAGGACTCGAACCTACGACCGATCGGTTAACAGCCGATAGCTCTACCACTGAGCTACTGTGGAATGGTGGGCCTAAGTGGACTCGAACCACCGACCTCACGCTTATCAGGCGTGCGCTCTAACCAGCTGAGCTATAGGCCCCTAGTAAAATGGAGCGGGTGATGAGAATCGAACTCACAACATCAGCTTGGAAGGCTGAGGTTTTACCATTAAACTACACCCGCACTAGATTAAATTAAATTAGAAATTATATTGGCGCGCCTGAGAGATTCGAACTCCCGACCTTTTGATTCGTAGTCAAACACTCTATCCAGCTGAGCTAAGGGCGCAATAAAGCGGAAGACGAGATTCGAACTCGCGACCCCCACCTTGGCAAGGTGGTGTTCTACCACTGAACTACTTCCGCGTTGGCTGGGCTAGCAGGATTCGAACCTACGCATGACGGAATCAAAATCCGTTGCCTTACCGCTTGGCGATAGCCCAATGATATTATTTAAAGGGCGACTGATGGGAATTGAACCCACGAATGCCGGAATCACAATCCGGTGCGTTAACCACTTCGCCACAATCGCCATAAATGGTGGAGGGGGACGGATTCGAACCGCCGAACCCGGAGGGAGCGGATTTACAGTCCGCCGCGTTTAGCCACTTCGCTACCCCTCCACATATATTTTCAACAATGGCGGTCCGGACGGGACTCGAACCCGCGACCTCCTGCGTGACAGGCAGGCATTCTAACCAACTGAACTACCGGACCAAGGTATTGCGGGGGGCGGATTTGAACCACCGACCTTCGGGTTATGAGCCCGACGAGCTACCAGACTGCTCCACCCCGCGTCGTTATATAGCATATAGATGATGCTCTTTCAATGAAGAAGACATCTTCCTCTTCTAGCTAATTCAATGATGTATTTTGCGTCGATGTTACTTGTAGCGAAATCAAGTTGATTCACTCGTTGCTCCACCCCGCGTCGTTATAAAGAAAAATAAAGGTATAATATGGCGGAGGAAGAGGGATTCGAACCCCCGCGCGGTTTAACCCGCCTGTCGGTTTTCAAGACCGATCCCTTCAGCCGGACTTGGGTATTCCTCCGTTTTATATACAAATGATAATTTTGGTGGAGCCTAGCGGGATCGAACCGCTGACCTCCTGCGTGCAAGGCAGGCGCTCTCCCAGCTGAGCTAAGGCCCCAAATTATTAATGCCTGGCAACGTCCTACTCTCACAGGGGGAAGCCCCCAACTACCATCGGCGCAAAAGAGCTTAACT
>NZ_BAUV01000033.1 GCF_000513135.1 Halalkalibacter akibai JCM 9157 | reverse complement strand
TACGATAATTTTTTAGTCTGTTTTTTTCATACTAACCAACTCCTCTTTCTTATTATTTTGAATTATCCGACTTTAGTTGTGACTTTTTCACTTTCCTTTACTACTTTCTCATGAATATCACTTACAGCTATTCGGGCCGACTCAAAAGCTCCAGACATCCAACCTGTCATATAGCTTAAATGTTCACCAGCTAAGTAGATACGTCCTTGTGGCTTATTTAAAATCGGATAATAGTTTTGACGATCAGACGCAGAATAAGAAGCCCAGCCACCTTCGTTATACTTTATCTTATGCCAAGCAAGAGAGAAGGACGTTTCAAATTCACTCTTGTATCTCTCATGAATTTTAGCTCCTTGGGAAAGAGCGTGAGCTTCGCGTTGCGCAAGTGACATATTCCCTAGACTAACGGCATTTCCACCGAAATTATAATACCCTACAAGTAATCCTTTCTTCGTACCATATCCAGATGACGGATACCAAATTTGGGAAATATCCATATTGGTTGTAGTCATTCCACCATAGATTCTTTCATCTTCCCAGAACCTACTTTTAAACTGTAAACCAATTTTTCCAGTCGTTGCATACCCAATGCTCTTAATAGCATTTTGCATTTCTGATGTGAAATCAGCAGGAATATTTTTAAGCACTGGTAATGGAATTGTACATATGCAATAGTCACCGGTAATTTCCTTGCTTGCCCCTTTTCCTTTATAAACAATTCGGACTCCTTCAGCAGTTTGTCTGATTTCCTGAACCTCTGCTCCAAATGTTATTTTACCTGGTAGTTGCTTTTCAAGCGCTCTTGGAATCGCATCCATCCCTCCTACTGGTTGGAACATTAACACTTGTTGATCAAAGCTGTACTCTGAAGAGATATGATTGGCCATTTCAGACTTTAATACTTCACTTAGCGAATAAATAGAGTCAAGCGTACCTGGCGCTAAACCAGCTCCTGGTAACTCTTTATATCCTCTTCTTGAAGAACCTGTATAAGAGAAACTAGCATTTAAATCTCCTTCTCTTCGTAAATAAACAAGTAACCTTTCTTTATCATCACTTGATAAAGGCATATCAAGGGCAGTTTGATTAACAGCCTTTGCCAGTAGTTCTGAAGTTTGTCCGCGAATGTCTGCTTTAATTACTTGCTTTCTCACTTTAGTATTTGCAAGTGCTCCTACATTTTCTTGATAAAAGTAAGCTGTTTCATTCGTATTTGTAAAAACTTCTAACGGAACACCTAACTCTCGACAATAGTCGATTGTAATGTGATGCTGAGGAATACGCGCTGGTCCAGCGTTAAAATACTGGTCTTTATCAAATTTAGCAGTTTGAGATACTCCCCCTATTTCCGTTTCCGTTGTTCCACCTCTTACCGTCCAGTTACGACCGCCCGTTCGTTCCCTAGCCTCTAAAATTTGACAATCATAACCTGCTTTTCCTAATTCATAAGCTGCACATAAGCCAGCAATTCCCGCACCTAAAATTACAACTTTCTTACCGATTTTCTTACTAGTTAAGTCACTCTTTTTAGGAGCTCTAAAATCTGAGTTAGCCGAAACAGAAGATCCAAACAGGCCCAAGGTATCCATTGCCCCAAACACGGCAACTGCGCCACCAACTTTACCTACTTGATTAAGAAAATCTCTTCTTGTAAGAATCTTTCCTTTGTTACTCGCCATTAGCATCCACTCCTCATTTTTCAAAATCTAGTAATTGGTGTTCCCATGAAAATCATATATTTTATTTTTTCTGAAAACTACTAATTTTGTTACAAATTCTTACATTGTTTACTATATTGGTTAAATTTTACTGGTTTTCAGTTAGAATTAGAGCAGTATTATGGACTATCCAGGACTCTAGCATTCTATAAGGTAAACTATTGAAAACATGATACTTATTGCCTTTTTCTTGTTTTAAATAGAAAGGTAGCCTACTTATCAATAAACTTTTTAGTAAAAAAAAAAGAGTCTAACTACTCAAAAATACGATTCTACATTTTCTATTTTGCTTCTATCTACGAAATCAGGAATATTCAAAAAAGTTGAATACCTTCTTTAGTTCAACCTTTCTTTCTTCTAAACGCTCTTACTGCACGATTTATTAAAATGAGTAACAACTTTCATACTTAGTGAAACATAGGCATTTTGACTTATTCACTTATTAAAAATATTGTTAGATTATCTCTAATTTTCAAAAGCAAAAGAACGAGTAACTTTTAAATATAATGTATAAACTGTTCAAAGAGCTTCTATATATTCATTAAGTCTAATTCTTTCAAAGGAGTGTGAGAAATGTGAATTATCGCATAGAAAAAGATACAATTGGCGAAATCAAAGTTTTAGCAGATAAAAGATGGGGAGCACAAACACAAAGAAGTAGTGAAAATTTCAATATTGGTAAAGAGAATATGCCAATCGAAGTAATTATCGCGTTTGCTCAACTGAAAAAAAGTGCAGCTCTTGTCAATCACGCACTAGGTACATTATCTACTGCTAAAAAAAACGTTATTATTACAGCTGCTGATGAAATAATAGCTGAAAAGTTTAACGAACATTTCCCTTTAAAAGTTTGGCAAACAGGTAGCGGAACTCAATCAAATATGAACGTAAATGAAGTGATAGCAAACCGCGCCAATGAACTATTACAAGAACAAGGAAGTAAAGAAAAAGTCCATCCAAACGACGACGTCAATAAATCTCAAAGTTCTAATGATACGTTCCCAACTGCGATGCATGTAGCAACTGTCATTAAAATTGAAGATACTCTCCTGCCAGCTTTAGCAAAATTAAAACGGACTTTCAATAAGAAAGCCGAAACATATAAAGATGTCATTAAAATAGGAAGGACGCATTTACAGGATGCCACTCCTCTAACACTCGGACAAGAAATTAGTGGTTGGGTACGAATGCTCGAAAAGACAGAAAAAATGATTCAACAAAGTTTAGAAACTGCAAGAGAACTCGCTATTGGAGGAACCGCTGTTGGAACTGGTATTAATGCTCATCCTCAGTTCGGTAAGTTGGTAGCTGAAGACATTAGTAAATCCACGGGTAAATCGTTTAAATCTGCTGAAAATAAATTTCACGCCCTAACAAGTCATGATGAAATTGTCTACATACACGGAGCTTGTAAAGCCCTAGCTGCTGATTTAATGAAGATCGCAAACGATGTGAGGTGGTTAGCAAGTGGGCCACGATCTGGTATTGGAGAGATCACGATTCCAGCAAATGAACCAGGCAGTTCAATTATGCCCGGAAAAGTCAATCCGACTCAAAGCGAGGCGTTAACGATGGTGGCTTGTCAAGTCATGGGCAATGACGCTACGATTGGCTTCGCAGCAAGTCAAGGTAATTTTGAACTGAACGTCTTCAAGCCTGTTATTATCTACAACCTCCTTCAATCTATTACATTACTTAGTGATTCAATGATATCATTTAACGATCATTGTGCAGTAGGAATTGAGCCTAACATGGAGGTTATTAAACGTAATCTCAACCAGTCTCTTATGCTTGTTACAGCTCTTAATCCTCATATTGGCTATGAGAATGCAGCTACTATCGCCAAACTCGCTCATCAGGATGGTATTACATTAAAAGAGGCGGCTCAAAAATCTGGATTGCTCTCAGAAAATGAATTCGATCGACTTGTAAAACCAGAGGAAATGATCACACCTAAAGAGTAAGACGATTCAACCTAAATAAAGAGACTATCGAAAATTCACTCGATAGTCTCTTTAATCCAGTTATTCATTTAAATAGGAACAACAATAATCCGTTACTGAATAAACCTTTAATTTAAATGATTGTTTCCCAGGTACATAAAAAACTCCACTACCTTCGATCATTTTCCAGTCTTCTTGTTCTAGCTTATATTCAAGCTTCCCAGCTATAATTTCCATCTCTTCTTTGACTTCCGTTGAAAATTCATATTCCCCAGGAAGCATTATCCCTAACGTTTTCTTTGTTCCGTCTTTTAAGATGATCGCTCTACTAGTTACCCTGCCATCAAAATAAACATTAGCTTTTTTTATTAGTGTTATATTTTCAATTTGTGTCATTGTGTTCGTCCTCTCGGTTTTAACAATAATTTATCACAATTTACCAGTTAATTAAATAGAATTTTTAGAATAATGAAATGAATATTTTATTTATTTTAGTAAAAGATATTCAATATATTGAACGAAAGGGGTTTAGTTCACTTGAAGAAAAATATACAAACCATCACAGGAACAAATATCGAAAAAGTTAAAAAGCTTAATGCAGAGTCAGGACTTTCATACAACGAAGCAAAAATCCAACTAGCTAAAAAACGAGGTCTATTAAAGTAATTAAATGGAGACAGGGGGTCTATTAGACTTCCTTATTTTTTCTCCCTTATGCATATATGTGCCGTATGTTTTAGCAATTTCCTCTGCTTCTTCTCCCAGTGGAATTTCTGATGTTTTATAAGTAATAAAATATGAGTGCACATTTTTACCATTTAACGTCCAACCAAAAAACATTAACGCAATTTTATGCCATCCTGAGTCTCTAAATGAAACCATATCTTTACCTTTACGCCAAACTGTGATAGTCTGACCAACCCCCGCCTCGAGTTGACCTTGGACTTCTGCATACAAGATATCTTTATTTTTAGTTACTTGTTTTCGGACAATGTTAGTCATAATAATAAAAGGAATAAGTCGCGCAAGATTTAAACCCATAGCATGTGTAATCGAAACGATAAATTCACCATTAAACTCCTTTTTTCTTCCATATGTATGAAGATTACCTTCCCCTAGTTGATCAACCTGTTGAGAATTCCAATTCATTTTTGCCCATACACCTCCTTCCCTTCTTTAATTTATTATAGACAACGTTGTTTTTTTCCTTTGTTATGTAATATTTTACATAATTACAAACTAATTTTCCCTAAAAGAGATAGAAAAAGGTTATTCCAAAGGTCTGTGACCTATTGAAATAACCCCCATGTTAGAATTCCTTTTAACTTAACTTGAAAGCTTATCTTTTTCTTGATCTTTTTTGTATTCTTCTTCCCAATAGTCAGCGTTTTTAATGCCAAGCTTTTTAGGATCAAAAACAGGATCAAGTCCTTGTTTCTTCTGCTCCTCATAGTCCTTTAAAGTACGAAGGGCTGGTTTTGCTAGAATTAAAATCGCAATTAAGTTAAGCCAAACCATTAAGCCAAGTCCAACATCCCCTAGCGCCCACGCAAGGTCTGCTTCACGTACTGAACCAAAGAATACAGCTAACAATAACACAACTTTCAACACTAACATTCCCGATTTTCTAAATTTACCGCGAATCAGGTATGCAATGTTCGTTTCTGCCATGTAGTAATAAGCCATAATAGTTGTAAAAGCGAAGAAGAACAACGCTACTGCAACGAATGCAGCTCCAAATCCAGGTAGGACTGATTCAATCGCAGCTTGTGTATAGCCTGCTCCTGCTGGGATTTCACTTCCTAAATTATTCACAATGAAACCACCATTAGGGCTCTCTGTATTATACATGCCTGTAAATAAAATCATAAATGCGGTTGCCGAACATACAAGCAATGTATCAATATAAACGGAAAAAGATTGTACTAGTCCTTGTTTCGCAGGATGAGAGACCTCCGCAGCTGCCGCAGCATGAGGACCAGTTCCTTGTCCCGCTTCATTTGAGTAAATACCACGTTTTACGCCCCATGAAATAGCTAAACCAATGATACCACCGAATGCAGCGTCAGCACCAAAGGCACTACTAACAATTAATCCGATTACAGCAGGTAACGACGTAATATTTACTAATACAATGATTAAAGATAAGAGGATATAAGCTATAGCCATAAACGGCACAACATATTGAGCAACAGTTGCAATTCGTTTTACTCCCCCAAAAATGATAATACCGATAATAGCAATCAAAATGGAAGCGGTAACATACGTATTAACTGAGAATGCATTCTCCACAGCAATAGCGATTGAATTGGCTTGAATTCCTGGCATGAGTAAGCTCATTGCTAAAAGTGTAGCAATTGCAAAGATTACCGCGTACCATTTCCACCCAATTCCTTTTTCAATATAGTAAGCAGGTCCACCACGGTATTGACCGTCTTGCTTCACCTTGTACATCTGTGCAAGTGTTGATTCAATAAAAGCACTTGATGCACCGATGAAGGCAATAGTCCACATCCAAAATACAGCTCCTGGCCCACCAAAAGCGATCGCTGTTGCCGTCCCAGCGATATTACCTGTTCCGACTCGTCCAGACAAGGCAATAGCTAATGCTTGGAACGAAGATATACCAGCAGAAGAGCTTTTACCGGTAAATGTCAATTTAACCATGTTTTTCAGATGTCTAACTTGAGAGAATCTTGTAAGAATGGTAAATAAAAGTCCTACTCCAAGACAAAAATAGATCATTGGTGTACTCCACAGAACACCATTAAGCCAATTGACGAATTGCTCCAAATGAATTCCCCCTAAATCTGTATTTTTATTTTTTAGAATCTTAACTCTAATTTGAATTATAATGTAGCTATCACATTATGACAATATAGCAAAATGGAAATTGTTACAAAATCGTTCGACATTTTGCCATATTTCCTACTTGATTTTTAACTTTTAGTAATATCAGTACAAATTATGTAGCTTTATTGTCAGATATAATTAATTCTTTATTATTTGTTTATAAATTCTCACCTTTATCCATAAAAAAGAAGAGAAAAAGGATTATTTTACATCTTCCACAAAAGCTTCACCTACCAGGTTACCTCCGCCAGAACGTAAACTAGCCTTTTCTTCTAAAATCATCTCATCTCTTACATTTTTAATTCGTTCACTCAAATTAAATACTCTCTTTAATTGTCTAAATCTATTTAAACATCATAATTTAACGACATACACTCCAAATGGTTCAATTTGTATTTTTCCATCTAACTCAACATTACTTAATAATTCTATTCGTTTCACCTTAAGATAAAGGTCTTGCTTTTCGCTTGAGTAATTTAGTAGAAAGGCATAACGGTCTCCGTTTACTTGTGCTCTAATTGACAACTCAATCTGCTGCGGAGGTTCCATTACTTCTTCTACAGGAGAGACCATATTCATTTCATCAAGCAATTGTAATGCTATTTTATAATTAAAGGCACTACAATAATAGTACACACACCCATTCCCTACTTGATTCATAGTTAAAGCTGGAGATCCTTTAAAGTACCCTTCAGAAAACGTCCCCAATACTTGGACAGACTCAGCATGTATCGTAACTATATCTACAAATTGCTCTGCTATGCATTCAGTATAGCCATTCCTACCAAAATGAATAGTAGGTGCTTTTTCATTAGGACCGATAACTGTAAAGTCCTGTAAAGCAACCCCTGTAAGTTGAGATACACCCCCTGGAGGCACTTCTGTCGAATAATGACCTTCAATTGTTTTATAGCCGGTTCTACATCCGAATATGACTTTACCACCTTGTTTCACATATTGCTCTAATAAAAATGCCGTATTTTCTGTCATAATTGCAGCATGCGGATAAATAACGACATTATAAGCCATTAGATCGTCAATGGTAGTTTGTTCATTCATATACAAAGCATCGACAGGGATATGCTGATATTGAAGAACTTTAAACCATGAAAGAACGCTTTGATTTTGCAATTTACCATGCCATTGATCTAGTTCCCCATCCCATTCATTTGGATAATCACGGATGATAGCTACTTCTGCTTCATAATGACTCCCTATAATGGAAGTGCCAATCATTTTCATTTCTTGACCGATTTTTTTCGCTTCCTCCATTTGTCTATTCGGTTGACCATGTGGATTGTTTAACCCGTGCCAATACATTTCAGTGCCATATGGCGCAGTTCTCCATCTAAAATAAAGAAGCATATCTGCCCCATGAGCAATGGATTGATAGGTCCATAATCTCATTTGACCAGGCTTAGGAGAAGGCATAATCATTTGATTATTCCAGCCACCAGAACCTGACTGCTGTTCCATTACAGCAAATTGAGAAGAAACACTTCTCGTTTTCGTTAGATTCCAGCTCCATTTCCGGTCTAGTAGAGGAAACTCCTCCGAATCAGGATAAATCGTACTAAAGTTTGGATAAGAATCATATGAGTAAAAATCAAGGCATTCACGAGTTAAGCGATGATTATCTAAATGATCAAACATTCCATTCGTCGTAATCCAATGCTCCGGTGCCTCTTTCCGGATTATCTCGGCTTGAAATTTTGCAAAGGAAATCGTACTCTCCGAGAAAAATATAATTTCGTCTAGTCTCTGATGAGGGTTAGGTGATTGACATGTCCCTTCTCTGGTAAGGTGAACTTGCTCCCAGTCGTTATAAGTTTGATTCCAAAACGTAGCCCCCCACGCTGTGTTTAAAGCTTCAAGAGATACATATTTATCTTTCAACCATTCCCTAAATTCTTCATGGTCAGAATTAGAATAAAAATCTGCAATATGACAATTTAACTCGTTATCAATTTGCCAACCAATTACAGCCGGATGATGTCGATAATGCTTGGTCATCCGTTCAACGATTCGAGCACACATTTTTTTATAAACAGGTGAATTATAGTTGTAATGGCGTCTTTCTCCGTGTTGAAATTGCACCCCTGATTTAGACACATTTAACACCTCAGGGTACTTATAAGTTAACCATGCTGGTGGTGTCGCAGTAGGTGTGCCGAGTATAACTTTAAGCCCATAACTATGCGCTAGATCAAGAGCTCTGTCAAATAAATCAAATTCAAAATTTCCTTCTTCAGGCTCAAAAATGGACCAAGCAAACTCACCCACTCGAATGACATTAAATCCAAGATTGTGCATGTCCCTGTAATCCTTACTCCAATTTTGTTCAGGCCACTGTTCTGGATAATAACATACCCCTAAATGAAATTCGTTCAGTTCTAAACCCATAATCCTAACCCTCCATAATCTACTACTAATTAAAATTAAAGCCCTTTAGAGACTACACTAAAAAGAGGAATGTCATGATTCAAATCCACTCCCCTTTTTTTGTATTATTATTTCATTAGGTTGTTATAGCTTATTTTAATACTTTCAAGAGCAGGTCCATCACATTGATCTTGCTCAACGATGAGCCATTTCACTCCAATTTCTTCTGCTGTTTTCACTACAGCATCAATATCAATCACACCTGTTCCGACCGGTGCAAAAAACTTCTTAGGCTCAACCTTCATATCTTTTAGGTGAACCATCGGACAACGCCCTTCATATTTCCTCATATAGTCAGTAGGCGAAAGGTCTGCATATTGCACCCAATAAACATCGCATTCTAATTGAACAAAATCCGGTTCCGTGTTTGAGAGCAAAATATCTAACGCAAACTCACCGTCAAATTGTTCAAATTCGAAAGCATGATGATGATAGCTAAACTCAATTCCAGCTTGTTTACATTGTTCTCCGACTTGATTAAACAACGAAGCAAGCTCCAGATATTTATCTTTAGACTTCCAATACTCTTCTGGAATATAAGGGCAAACGATATGATTGACACCCAGTTCCGAATGAAAATCAATTACATTTGAGAGATTGTTTTCTAATTGAGTTAAAGGAACGTGACTTGAAAAACCTAATAAATCAATGCCATTTAATACGTTTTTTATTTGCGCTGCAGAATAGTCGCCAAATCCTGCAAATTCAACTCCTTCATAACCTATTTCTTTTACTTTTTTTAAAGTTCCAAGAAAATCAGTTTCCATTTCCTCTCGTAATGTAAAAAGCTGGATTCCAAGTGGTAACGATATCATTTTAGGACACCTCTTAACCGGATTATTGTAAAGAAACAAATACTCGCTTCTTGGCTGATTCAAGAGCAGCTAAAACAACATGTAATGATTTCATTCCTTCTTCACCTGAGATACTTGGTGGTGTTCGAGTAACGATGGCTTCAACAAATTCATCAATAACGCCACTTGCCAGTTGTCCACCTTCCTCATTCGTCGCAATTCCCCCTACCTTATATTGCTCTACAGCACCATTAAGTAATTTTACGACCACTTGAACATTAGGATCATCTTTTATCTCTAACACACCATTTTCACAATAAATTGTTGTTGTGTTATCTTCTCCCTTGTAATACGTCCAACTTGCAGCCATTGTTCCGATTGCTCCACTTTCCATTCTTAAAATGCAAGTAGCGTTATCGTCTACATCCCCATGCTTATGTAGCGTCTCAACAAAGGCCCCAACTTCCACTACTTCTTCCCCTAACAGGTAGCGCATCAAGTCCGTTTTATGAACTCCTAAATCCCCCATTGCGCCTACAATCGCTTTGTCTTTTTTAAAAAACCAGCTGTCTTTACCTTGAATACTCCAACGCTCCGGACCACCATGCCCGAAAGTAGTCTTAAAGGTTAACACCTTTCCAAGTTTGCCAGAATCAAGTATTTCTTTAGCTTTTACGTGAGGGGGCATTAGTCGTTGATTATGACCAATCATCAAATACACCTTATTCTCATATGCGGCCTTGATCATCGCTTCTGCTTCTTCTAACGAAGTAGCCATTGGCTTCTCACATAATACATGTGCTCCTGAATTTGCAGCAGCTATTGATACTTTCGCGTGATCGACATTTTGTGTACAAACACTAACTGCATCTACTTGCTCATTAGCAAGTAGTTCCTCATAATCGGTGTAAGCATTAGCTCCATATATTTCTGCATATTCTGATGCGAGCTCTTTATTAAAATCACAAAACGCTACAAATTCAACATTTGGATTAGCTGCATATTCTGGAATATGACGGTATTTTGCGATACTACCACAACCTATTACAGCCACTTTAATTTTTGTCATTCTTTTACCCCTCTCAAAATTTTTGAGCTTAAATTAAACCCACCACATCTCAGCTAATGGTTCTCTCATAATAACTGGTTTTAAGTTTTGAACCGCACGATTAAATCCTTCTTCAATTGACATTAGACCGTCCTCATGTTCAATGCTCACTGCGCCATCATAGCCAACTAACCGTAAGGCGCTTATAATATCAGCCCATGTTTTCATATCGTGGCCGAAGCCAACCGTTCTAAAAGTCCAAGCACGATCCTGCATATTTGCATATGATTGCATATCCATTAAACCATGCATGTTTACGTTATTCTGGTCAATATAAGTGTCTTTAGCATGGAAGAAGTGAATCGCATTTTTCTTACCTAATATTTTAATTGCTTCTACTGGATCAATACCCTGCCACCACAAATGACTTGGATCAAGGTTTGCTCCGATCGCTTCAGACGTTGCTTCTCTTAACTTTAATAATGTTGCAGGTGTATGTACTAAGAAGCCCCCATGTAATTCTAAAGCAACTTTAACATGATGATCTTTCGCGAACTGTCCCCATTTTTGCCAATATGGAATCAACTTCTCTTCCCACTGCCATTTTAAAATTTCTGCGTATTCCGTTGGCCATGGCGCAAGTGACCAGCTTGGAACTTGAGCTCCTTCATAAGCTCCAGGAGTACCTGAGAAAGTAGTGACAACTGGAACTTCAAGCTGCTCTGCTAGTTGTACAGATTTCACAAATGTGTCATGACATTGAGAAGCGAATTCTTTGTCAGGAGTAAGAGCGTTACCATGGCAGCTTAAACTACTAATCGTTAACCCTCTATCATCGACGGCCTTCTTAAATTTTTTTAATTTTGCAGGGTCATTTAGTAATTCATCGAGATTACAATGAGCATTGCCAGGATAACCTCCTGTTCCTAACTCAATCGTTTCAACTCCAGCTTCTTTTACATAATCTAACATTTCCTCAAATGGCTTCTCTGAGAATAGAACCGTAAATACGCCTAATTTCATAATAACCCTCCTAAATTAAGTGAGATTCTACTTAGACTGCTTGATCAAAATTTCGAATAGTAAATTAATAATTTCCTATTGAACACACCCGTTTAAATAGAAACAATTAAAATATAAAGCCATCAAACACTTGTAATAGGTTTTGTAAACAAAGTTGAAGTTTATATTGGCTAATCCATATCCAACAGGTAAGATTTCCTATGGATTAGCCGAACCTACTACCAATTGACATCCGTCTGTTTACCCCCTAGTGCTTAACAGATCCTTCTGTTAGACCCGCAATAACCTGTTTACTGAATAGTAAGAAAACAACAAGTAAAGGTAATGTTGCTAGGAATGTACCATTTAAAATCATTCCAAAGTCTTGTGAATAAGCCCCATTTAGCGTTCTTAAAGCCACTTGAATTGTGTGCATACTACGATCTTTTAAAACGACTAACGGCCACAAATAGTCATTCCAAACATTCATAAACGTAATTAAACCAAGAGTAGCTAATGCTGGTTTTACAACAGGTAGAACAACTGCCCAGTACAAGCGGAAGTTAGAGCAACCGTCAATACGTCCTGCATCAACTAACTCGTTTGGAATGGTAGAAGAAATGTACTGCCTCATCCAAAAGACTCCAAACGCATTTACCATGGCGGGAACGATAAGGGCACTTAAACTATTGATCCACCCTAATTTAGCAATAATCATATACGACGGAATTAATCCTAGTTGAACTGGAACCATCATTGTCGCAATAATAAAGAAGAACAGTCCATTTTTCCCTTTAAACTGTAACTTAGCAAATGCAAATCCTGCTAATGAACAGAAAAATAAAACACATAGTGTAATCGCACTCGCAGCGATAAATGAATTTACTAGCGCTTGGAAGAATTGTATATTCGAGAAGACATTATTCATATTTCCAATAAAATTCGTTCCTGGTAACATAGCTGGAGGAAATTTATTGATAGCAGCTGTTGTGTTGGAACCAATAACAAACATCCAATAGAATGGAAATACAGAGAAGAATGTAAACAACACAAGACCTACGTATACTAGTATTCGACTTAAACTATATGGCTTAACTCCAACCTCTTTCATATAACTTCACTCCTAACTATGCCGACTTTATTTTGTTAGAGAAGAACAAATTGATTAAAGAGAAAATAACGATAATGATAAACAATAACCAAGCAATAGATGATGCGTAACCAAAGGCATTTCTTACAAATGCTTCCTCATATAAGTATAGCGTTAAAGTAAGACCTTGATTGATTGCACCACCACCACCACCTAAAAACGTTTGCGGCTCAGCGAAGATTTGCATTCCACCAATAGTTGATAAGATAACCGTAAATATAATCATTGGGCGAATCATCGGAATCGTTATATGAAGGAATTGTTGAAACTTAGTAGCTCCATCTATGGTAGCTGCCTCATACAGATCATTTGGGATACTTTGAAGTGCTGCTAAATAAATGATAGCGTTGTAGCCAACCCATCTCCACATGACCATTGTTGCGATTGCGACATGTGCCCCAAGATAAGAACTTCTCCAGTTAATCGGATCAATCCCAACAAATGATAGGACATAGTTAATAATTCCGTAATGCTGACCAAAAATCGCTCCAAATACAATTGAAACAGCTACTACTGAAGTGATATTAGGTACAAACACCGCTAAACGGAAAAATTGTTTCCCTTTCAAAAACGCCTGATTAAGAATAAAAGCTAGAGTTAATGCCATTATTAGCTGAGGAACCGTTGATAAGACCCAAATACTTAAGGTGTTACCAAGTGCTTTCCAAAATAGCGGATCATTCATTAGATTTGCATAGTTTCCTAATCCTATAAACTCTCTTTCACCGAGTATGTTCCATCTATGAAATGAAATATAGGCCGTGAAGATAATAGGAAATACACCAAAAATACCAAACAGTACAAAGAAAGGAGAAATGTAAAGATAGCCTGAAATATGATCTTTTGTACTTTGCTTCCAATGTTTTTTAGGTTTTGGCTCAATTGGACTTTGTTTCTTTTGCTTAGGAACGATAGAATGATTTTGACTTTCAACTCTAGCATTTTGCTCCATAAAGCTCCCCTCCTATCAACTTATAAATGAAGGGTGACTCGAAAGTAATATTTCGTCTTAGTCACCCTAAATTTTTTAATTAACGTCCGATTTCTCTTTCAAGTTGATCTAACGCTGTTTGCCAACTTGTTGTAGGATCTTGCTGCCCATCTCTTACTCGGTTAACTGCGTCATTCAAAATAGACTCAACTTGAATAGACTCAGGACCTTCAATTACATGTTGCACTTGCTCTGCAGCTTTTGCATAGATTTGTCCTACAGGAGCACCGTTAAAGTAATCGTTTGTGTAATTTACCATTGCTTCAGAGTCAAAAACTGAAGGAGTTGAAGGGAAATTACCATAAATTTCAAATGTTTTTAATTGTTGTTCAGGTGAAAGTAACCATTTGATTAACGCATATGCTTCTTCTGGATGCTTTGACTCTTTAGGAATTGTTAAGAATGATCCACCCCAGTTACCAGAACCCTCAGGTAGAGCTGCAATGTCCCATTTACCTGCGCCATCAGGAGCGTTATCTTGAATCGTGTTCATCATCCAAGCTGGTGCTAAGATAGTAGCGAAATCACCATTTGCAATACCAGTACTCCACTCAGTTGACCATTGGTCAAAAGGAGTTACAAGATCTTTTTCAATCATTTGAAGCGTATAGTTCCAAGCTTTTTCAATTTGAGGATTGCTATCGATAATTAGCTCACCATCTGCGTTGAAATACTTTTCTTTCCCTTGACCTTTCATTACTGCGAACATACCAGTTGCAGCATCTAGCATGTATTTACCAGTTGTTTCTTTTACTTGCTCAGCTACTCTTACATAGTCATCCCATGTTTGAATAAGAGCTTCAACCTCTTCACGATCAGTTGGTAATCCCGCTGCTTCAAAAATTTCAAGGTTATATACCATAGCTTGAGGACCAATATCTGTAGGAATACCTAGTAAAGTTTCTCCATCCATTGTTTCGCCTTGTTGCCATTTCCAATCTAAGTAATCACCTTTTAACTCCTCAGCTCCAAGGTCATATAAGTTATTGAAATGTTGAGGCGTACCTTTCATACGGTCAATTCCTTTAACTTCAATTGCTGAGATGTCAGGAGCCCCGCTACCTGCCGCTAAAGCTGTTGTCAAGTTAGTATGAACATCATTGAATTCTGCAGTTTGAATGTTAACTTTAATGTTTTCATTTTCTTCTTCATACTGTGCGATTAATTCTTCTAACCCCATTCCTGGCCAAATCCACATTGTTAACTCTACTTTTCCATCCGAAGATGAAGATGATGAATTAGAACCACCACACGCAGTTAAAGCAATCATCATGAATAAGGCTAGTGAAGCGAATAAAACCTTTTTAACTTGTCTACTCATTTTAAGATCCCCCTTTTGTAATCGCTTACAATTTGAACTCAAAAACTCAACCAACAGACTTGCATTAGCTCTATAAGGTAGGGCATCCCCCCTCTCAAAGTGTGAAAAGAAGTTATCTTTTTTTGGGTTACATGGTATGATAGCTTTTATTAACATAAAATTTAAAATTCTAGGTGATATTATGGATCTTTTTCAAAGTCGCTTCATGTTCGTTTTAGAAAAATTCACTAGTTTCTTTCTATTAAACATTCTCTGGTTATTCATGTGTATTCCAATTGTAACGATATTCCCAGCAACAGCAGCTATGTTTGCTGTTGTTCGTCAATGGATTAGACAAGAAGACTCTTCTAGTGTGTTTAAGCCTTTCTTTGTTCATTTTAAAGATAACTTTAAACAAAGTTTTCTTATTGGAATTATTTGGTTTGCTGTCCTTTACTCAATCGTGTTTAACTTTCAGCTGCTCGCTTCAATTGAAACACCTACATTAAATACGATCATGCTACCTTTTTTAGCTATCTTTAGTATTCTCTTTCTGTTTACTAGCTTTTACCTGTTTCCAGTTATGGTACACTTCAAGCTTCCAATAGTTGGAGTAATTAAGAATTCCTTTTTATATTCATTAAGTAAACTACATGTTTGTCTTTTGTGTTTACTTTTTGTAGCTGCTGGAGTTGCTTTATTTCTTATTTATACACTTACTATCCTAATCTCTTTTAGCTTAGTTGCTTATTTTGTTTACCGAGTATGTCATAAAACATTCCCAGTTGAAAATTCCTAGGTTGAACTTTGTTAACGTTAACATTATAAACAGTCGATGTTAGCGTTAACATTATTAATTATAATGAATGGTCACTGATGATAACGCTAACATTTTTGCTGTTGATTGAAACTGATTGAGTTTCGAATAATGATCTCAGGATCATATAAGATGTTTTCAACCGATTTATCTGGACACTCAATTCTCGCAATTAGTAGTCTTGCAAGATTCTGACCAATTTCAAAAACAGGTTGTCGAATTGTTGTCAGTTGTGGTTCTGCAATTTTATCTAACCATACACCATCATATCCACTAACTGAAAATTCACTTGGTATATCTTTACCTAGTTCTCGAGCTGCTCGGATAGCACCGAGAGCAATTAGGTCCGTAGAACAAAATAAAGCAGTGATGTCTGTTTTAGTCAGTAGATCTAGTGTTGCTTGGTAACCGTCTTTTTCTAAGGTTGATGTGTATCTTATGTAATTAAGGTTTACAGGTATTCCATGTTCTTCTAGAGCTAAGAGGTAACCCTCAAAACGTTGTTCAGCAAACGGTTCAGGGGAATCAATGACAAGCATTCCGATTTGTGTATGACCTTGGCTTATGATGTATTGGGCCATTTTATAAGCGCCTTTCACATCATTTACGTTAACCCAATCTATCCCTTTCGTTTCTCCGAATAAAACACATGGTACCTTCATCTTCTCTTTTAAGAGTAAGTCATCCCCTTTTCCTAATCCCATCGCTATGACTCCGTCACACTTATAAGGAAAATCCCAATCTTTTCGAAACAACAAGGAGTAGTGATTATGACTTAATTCACAGCTTATTCCACCTATTAACTTTGTTATAAACGGATCAGAGGTATCAAACACTTGTGGATGAAAAAGATGTATAGTTCTCGTTTTGTTTGTTACCAGCGCTTTAGCCGTATGATTTGGTTGAAAACCAATTTCCTTCATAACTTTCTCAACTTTTTTTCTAGTAGACTCTTTTACCTTTTCTGGTGTATTTATCACTCTTGAAACAGTTATTACAGAAACCCCAGCTTTTTTCGAGACGTCTTTCATTGTCGCCATTTCCTTCACTATCCTTTACATTTGAAAGATCCTTTCTCTTTTAAGATAGCGCTTACATTTGTTATATTACAGCTTAGTTACGGCGTTCGTCAATACACTTTTAGAAAATTAACAAAATTCAAAATGTTTAGTTCGAATTCCGCTGTAATAATTGATAAATGATATTTTTTTGTAAAAATAACACTTCGGAACTTAAAATAGTACTGACAACTAACAATTTTTAATTTCAAAATTATCTTATTCCTTTTCCAAAAGAAATTATGGTATTATTTATAGAAGTTTAGAAGTTTATTTATTTATCATTAAAAATAATGAAAGCGATTTCAATTTAGGGGTGATTTGATATGTTCGTTATTTCAGATACCGAAGAATTACAAATGACTTTTAGAGTTTTATACGATACTTTTGAAATCCCTATTCAACTTTTAGATAATAATGGTAATGTATTATGGAAATATCCAATTGATTTTACTCCATCCCCTGTTTTAGCCACTAGCGCATGTCATAATGCGTTTCATGTACCTATTATTCACTCAACTGATACATTAGAGAATTATTTCTTTATTCATCTGAACAAACCTTTAAAAGGAACCGTAATTGTTGGACCTTCTGTTTACTCAAAATTGTCTGAAGACCATCTACTTAGTTTAATCAATGATCTACCTATTACCAATACCAATAGATTTATTGGCTACTATCAATCACTCCCAGTTCTCAATAAGCAAAAGTTGATCCAAACAAGTGCCCTATTTTACTTTGTGTTATTTAAACGTCATTTAGATGTAGAAACCATTATGAAACAAAATAAGATGCTCGAACCTTGTATACCCCCAGAACAAACTGCCTTATCTCTTTCTGAAAAAAGACAAAATGTGACGTTTCACTATGGAAGATGTTTTGAAAAGAAGCTCCTCCAAGCCATTAAAGATGGTAAGAAAGATCAAGTTCTAAATTGCCTCCTTAATCTTCCTGAAAATGGTAGCTTTGGAACCTTGTCCAAAAAAAGTTTTGTACGTAATCAAAAGAACATTTGCATTGCCGCGATCACACTAGCAACACGAGCTGCAATGGAAGGTGGGGTAAATCCTGAATTGGCTTATACCCTAAGTGACTTGTTTATTCAAAGTCTTGAAGAATTCAAAGAAATAAAAGACATAGAAAAATTAATGGAAAATGCATTGTGTACGTTTGCCGAACGGGTGGCTGAGGAAAAAGGGCAAACTTATTCTATAGCAGTTACCACTTGTCAAAATTACATTTTTAAACATTTATATGAGGAAATTACTCTTAAAGATCTTTCCGATCTAGTTGACTTAAACCCTTGTTATCTATCTGTTTTATTTAAAAAGGAAGTAGGAATATCTTTAACTGAGTTCATTCAAAAATCGAAAATTGAAGAAGCTAAAAATCTACTTACTTTAACAAATGATTCCCTAACTGAGATTTATGCTTGGTTAAATTTCACGGATCAGAGCTATTTCACTAAAATATTTAAAAAATTTACTGGTTTAACCCCTAAACAATACCGAATCTTACACTCCGTACATACTTAATGAGATCTCATGAGAAAACGCAGTTGAGTAACCCAACTGCGTTGCTTGAATTTATTATTTTTTATTTTTCATCTGGATTTACTAATAAGATTTTCCCTTCTTTCAATTCTACGCGTAATTTATTGGCACCTTTCATTCCAATTGCATCAAGATAATCTCTTGGCACTTGGATACGACCAGCGCTGTCTACAACGGTCAGTTCAACATGTGTATCCTCAAATTCTTCTTGACCTTGGTTAACTTCCTCTTCAAGAAAAAATGAGCGTCTAAGTATTTCACTAGACGTTTTCCCGTCTCTTATCGCAACAACTCTGTCCATTTTTCTTGTTAATTGTGTATCATGTGTAACAATGATTATAGTTACTCCTAAGTTTCTATTTAAATCTCTAAATACATCTAAAATGATATCAGCTGTTTTTGTATCGACACTGCCTGTTGGTTCATCCGCTAGTAAGAGACTTGGATTATTGGCAAGGGAGATGGCAATCGCTACTCGTTGTTGTTCTCCTCCAGATAAAGCCGTTAATCGACTGTGTAAGCGATGACCCATTCCAACCTGCTCAAGTAAGGCAATCGCATGGTCACGTTTACGTCTCCCCTTAAACAGCATAGGAAGCTCAACATTCTCAACTGCGGTTAAATATGGAATTAAATTTCTAGCATTGTTTTGCCATACAAAACCTACTGTTTCAAGTTTATACTGAACCAACTCCTTATCAGACATTCTAAGTAAGTCTTTGCCGTCAACAAGCAATTTTCCAGCTGTTGGTCTGTCCAAGCCTCCAAGCATGTTTAAGAGTGTTGATTTTCCACTACCGCTGTTGCCAATGATCCCCATTAATTCCCCTTTTTCAACTTTTAGATCAAGACCTTGCAGGGCCATTACTTCTGTATCATCATCTACTTTATAAATTTTAACTAAATTTTGACAATCAATCATTAGTCCTCACCCAACTTTATCGCTTGATGAATTTTTACTTTCTTAAGGAACATTACTAATACCACTAGGCCCACCGTTAACATAAATAAAACAAACAAGTAAATTTTAAGTTCATCTTGAGGATCGAACACTACCGAAAATGGTGGAACCATCTCGGTGGGATTTAATGACAATTTAAATAGAGGGACAAATAACCTACTTGTTACTCCTCCAATCACGATTCCTAACAAACATGCCATACCTGAAGTCAGAATTTGCTCCCAAACCATCATGCTAACCAGTTTCGGCATCGGCATTCCCATCGCTCGGTAAATCCCATACTCCAAAGTCCGGGATTTAATCGTGATCACCCAGTATAGGAGAAATCCAATAAACGTGATTAATATTGAGATCAGGAAGCCAAGAGTCATCGTTCCGTTAATTCCTAATAACAAGGCACTATTTTTCAACTCGACTATTTTTGGTTGCACATCACTTAATTGAGTAATTGGGAGTTTCAGTTCTTTAATTTCATCATATATAGAGGATCTAGTCACCTCTGGCTTTACTTTCATCCACACTTGATATGGTTCTAACCCCATCATATTCTGAACGTAAGGTAAATTGGCTACGAGTAGTGCCGGGTCCGCCCCTTCATTATCCCTATTTATCGGATTAAAGGTGGGCCAATACTCAATCACTCCGTAAACTACAAATTCCCCAGTAGAAGAGCCGTCCCACTGAACTGTCAGATAATCACCTGTCTCAACCCCCAATGAAGAAGCAACTGTATCTGAAATCAAAACAGCACTAGGTTCTTTTGCTAGGAGGTTCAAATACTCGTACCAATGGTGTAGAAGAAGCGATGATTTAAACCAAGCTGTTTCTCCGAATGCCTTTGGTTCTATCGCCATAAATTCTATTGACTGACGAGTAACTCCCTCACTAATCGCTGTCACATTTTGTTTTTTAAATACTTTAGTAACACTTTCTACCCCTGCTAAATTCATAAATGGCTCAAATGCAGGTTCTGTATAAGATACCTCTGCTAGATTTAAAACTGGAGTTACATCTGTGCTTTCTTCCGTAGCAGAAGCAAGCGCCGGTAAGGAAACTCTTCTACTCTGCCATAAGACATCAACTGTTACTTCAGCTCCATTTCGATAACGTAGCTGTTCTTCTAAATTACTATTAATCGTTCTTGCTGCACTTGCACTAAAAACTCCGATTGCAATCGTCATGATTAAAAATAGCATTAAAAATTGATATTGTTTTGTCGATCTACTAACTTGAAGAAAGGTACTATATAAAGACAACGACCATATTTTCTCTCCTAATTTATAAATCGCTTGTAGACAGAATGGATAAATTCTTAAAATGAACAATCCAAACCCAATAATAAAAAGAGCTGGGATAAAAAATAAGAGTGGGTCAATGTATAACTCATTATAATTTCCCCCCATTGAAAATAATTGTTCTTGTCTTCTATAAAAAGTAGTTAAACCATATAAGGATATAGCTAGTAACCCTATATCAATTAAAATTGTATACCAATTGAATTTATCTTTCCTATTTGCCATTTTTTGTTTATGGCTAACAATACTTTGCCTTGAAGCTTGAAAAACAGGAATCATAACCATAACTATCGCTGCTAAAACCGCAAGGAAAGCATACAAGTATGACTTCGGCATGAGAGTAATTGGTAACGATGACCGATCTACAAACTCAAGAAATCCATTTGCCGAACCTAATAATTGACATAGTAATAAGCCTAAATATGGTCCAATTAAGAAAGCCAGAAAACCTAATATCGCGATTTCAATAAAATAAATCCATAATATCTGACTTCTTTTTGCACCACGACTGGCGAAAATAGCAATCTCATTTAGTTGCCTACTAATAATTAACCTTGAAACCATAAATAAGTAAATCGCCAACATAACTAGGATAGGGACATTTAATGACCAGAGCATAACAGTCAATTGGTTGCCTTTTGTCTCATACCTCTTTAAAATATCTTTAATTGGAAAATGAAACATAATCGTGCCATTTTTCACTTTTCCAATTTCGACTTTAATTTGATCTTCAAGCTGTAACAGAGTTGAGATATGTTCGTTATTTACTGCATGATAATCAAATGATGTGCTAAACCTCGCTAAACCAATCACTTCATCATGCGATTCTAATAACTCACCTCGAAACAACTCTTCACGAATAATAAAATCTCGATTAAAAAGATCTGGATTCATTGTCCAATATGGATCTTGCTCATCTTTTAATTTAAATGTTCCTACTGGTTTAATAAAAAATGATTTTTCGTTCTCTCCTGCCTTAAAAACGGTGTTTAAGACCATTTCTCTCTCTAGCAATGCTGATTCGGGCACTATTGCCTCGAAAACCCCATCCACCAATGTTGGACTCGGTAATTTTCCATCAGTTAAAGTAATATGTTCAAAAATACCTGTCATCATTAACATTCTAGCTGGTCTTTGCGATGTCGTATTTCTATCTTCTTGTTCAAATTCAATTTTTAAAGGTGATGTAAAAACAACCTGTGTGGACGTTAAAATAGGGAGACCGGTTTTGTGTGTCAGATTTTCATTTATTTGTTCAACTTCCGACAGTGCCTCCTTAGGACTAGGAACCACATCCTTTGAAAAATTATCAGTAAAATAAAATTCTCCTGGAAATTGATTGTTTTTTCTTTGATGATCTTCAAATTCATTTATTAGTAACTTCTGCATAATACTTGAAGTGTAAGTTGGAATGCTTGAGACAAGTGAAACCGTAATAATTAAGCCGAGGAATAAACTTCCGGTGAGCCAACGGTTATTGATCATTTTCCTTAAAATTACTTTAAAAATAGCCACCACTTACTCCTCCTATCTTAAAATTACTTTATCACCTTCATTTAATCCCTTTATTACTTCAACTTCGGTTGTTGATATAATACCAACTTCAATGTCTTGCTCTTTTTTAGTTTGGCCATCCACTATCTGTACATAAGAACGACCCACTGCTGTTCTAAGAGCGCTTTTAGGTATGAGTAATGCATTTTCTTTTTCTGCTGTAATCAGTTCAATATCAGCTCGCTCCCCTACTCCAATCTCATTAGGGAGTTCTTCTAGACGAACTAAAATACTTCTCCCATATAAATCTGGATTCGTCTCATAAATATCGCTTGGAATGTCGTTGGGTGTTTGTACGACGTTTCCCTTCAATTCAGAGTCACGATAATCAATCGTTGCTTCCATGCCAATTGTCACTTCATTTACAACATCTGCTGAAAGTGCTGTGTAAATAAACAGTAGATTTGTTGTGTCTGCAACTTGGATAATAGATTGATAGGCACCTAATATTTCACCTTGTCTTGAATCTGTTACAAAAGTAACTACTCCATCAATTGGTGAGGTGATTTTAGATTTATTCAAAATGGATTGAAGTTGTGCTAATCGTAACTCTAGACCTTCTAGGTCTAATTCCCCTATTTGTAAGGAATACGTGTCTGCCTTTTGTGCTTTAAGTTGTTGCAGTCTAATTTTCGCTTTTTTTAATTC
This sequence comes from Halalkalibacter akibai JCM 9157, assembly GCF_000513135.1. Classification (GTDB taxonomy): domain Bacteria; phylum Bacillota; class Bacilli; order Bacillales; family Bacillaceae_D; genus Halalkalibacter; species Halalkalibacter akibai. Next base: position 26,113 of record NZ_BAUV01000033.1, on the reverse strand, counting down.
TATTTCTAGCTGCTCAATATCAAATAACAGGGTGCCAGTTTCAATTTCCGCTAAAAGTTGACCTTTTTCAACAAGCTCTCCTTCAGAAATATGTATGTTTTTTAAACGTCCTCCATCCTGAGTATAAAAAAGGTCGTGGCTCTCCAATGGGATGAAATTCCCGCTTCCTCTTACTGCTGTAGTGATGTCTCCTAACTCTACTTCTGCAACGTCATATTCAATTTGAGCAGGTTCTACTAAAGGTGGTGCTAGAGCAGCTTCTTCTTTTGGAAGAAGTGAACAACCTGTTGCGCTAATTAATATAACCGTTCCTAAACTCGCTCGGACAATCGCTTTTAGTTTATTAGAGTTTTTTTTCATAAGAAACCTTCCTATCCTCCAATGTGTACACATTCTCAAGCATGTCTAAAATACCAGGGTCATGTGTCGTCATAATAATCGTTGTTTCTTTGTTTTGAACAAGTTCTTGAAAAACGTTAATAATGTGAAAAGCCATCCGACTATCTAGCTCAGCAGTTGGTTCATCAGCTAATAGTAAAACTGGCTTAGGCGCTATCGCTCTGGCAATTGCAACTCTTTGTTGCTCACCACCAGATAATTCAAATGGTCTGTGCTTTGCCCGTTTGTTGAGGCCTACTAAATCAATTGCATCTTGAATTCTTTCCTTCCACTCATTACGCGGTACTCCAGCTACACGAAGTCCAAATTCAACATTTTCTTCAACGCTTAGTAAAGGAACAAGACCAAACGATTGAAAAATAAAACCCATCTTTACTCTTCTGAGTTCAGAGCTTTCCTTATCTTTTAATCTACTTATTGGAGTCTCTTCAAAATAGACCTCTCCTTCAGTGGGCTGATCTAAAGCTCCAATTAAATTTAATAATGTTGTTTTTCCTGATCCTGATCTTCCTTTTAAAGCTGTTAACGTATGTGGCATGATCGAGAATTCAAGATTCTTTAACACCTCCACTTTTTTGTTAGCGCTTTCAAAACTTTTTGTAAGATTTACTGCTTTTACAATTGTCTCCACTGGCTATCACAGCCCCTCTTGAGTTATCAATCTTCTTCTCCACACCACTGAATAAATATTAGAATATTTCGTTAGTTGTGAATTGTAAGTATTATAACACCTAACTCATTATCTGGCGCTTAAAGAATTCTTTTTTACAGAATTAAATATAAAATTCTTGTTGCTATTTCCGTTTTCTGTATTACTATTAAAAGAATAATAACATAGTTCAGTGAATAAACTAACTTTTATGATTAACGTTTTCTATTAAACTATAATTAAACTTAGGAGATTTTTATGGATAAAAAAGATGTTAAAAAGCTTTCTCTTTTTGCAATTACATGGCCTATCTTTATTGAAACCTTCCTCCATATGACCTTAAGAACAGCCGACACGTTTATGTTAAGTAAAGTGTCTGATGACGCCGTTGCAGCTGTTGGAGTTTCTAATCAGATTGTTATGTTTCTTTTCTTTCTTTTTCAAGTTGGGGCAACTGGTGCTGCCGTTGTAGTTGCTCAGTATCTAGGTGCGAAGAAATATAATGAAATTCGCAGTTTGGCCTGGAATGCCATTACGTTTAATTTCTTATTTGGATTAGTTATTAGTATTATAATGATCTGTTTTAGCGGCTTCTTCCTTAGTTTCTTTCAGCTTGAGAAAGAGTTATTTGATCAAGCAAGAATCTTTTTAGTTATTGTTGGTGGAGGTTTGGTATTGCAGGCACTAATGCTAACACTCTCTTCTATTATTCAAGCCCATGGATATACAAGGGATACGATGTTTGTAACCGTAGGGATGAATATTATTAATATTATAGGTAATTACGTGCTCATATTCGGAGTGTTTGGTTTTCCACAGTTAGGGGTAACTGGTGTTGCCATTTCAACTGTTGTCAGTCAATTTTTAGGTTTAATCGTTAATTTTATGATTTTGTTTAAACGAGTTGATATTCAGCTGAAATTTAAAGACATGATTGATTGGCAAAAGGACCGTTTTTATAAAATTTTAGGTGTTGGAATTCCTACAGCTATTGGTCAATTATCCTACTCTATGAGCCAAATTGTAACGACTGGTTTTATTGTTGTTTTAGGCCCCGAACTGTTAACGACTAGAATTTACACGTTAAATATCTTATTTTTCATTATCATTTTCTCGCTTTCTTTAGGACGAGGAACTCAAATTATTGTTGGCCATTTAATAGGGGCAGGCGAGTTTGATAAAGCCTATAAAGAAGGAATGAGAAATTTAAAGCTAAGTATGCTACTTGCTCTAGGAGCTGCTACATTGATTGCTTTATTTAGAGAACAGTTAATGGGGATTTTTACAGATAATCCTCTTATTGTTTATACCGGTGCAACATTACTAATCATGGGCCTTCTTCTTGAACCAGGTCGGTGTTTTAACATTGTTCTTGGTCAAGCAATTCAAGCGGCAGGTGACGCTCGCTTTGTGATGATGTGCTCTTTCATCATTATCTGGGGATTTAGCGTCCCGATGTACTACCTCCTAGGCATCCACTGGGGATTTGGCTTGTTCGGCATTTGGATTGCATTTATTGCCGACGAATGGCTAAGGGGCTTAGTACTATACCGCCGTTGGCGAAGCCGGGTCTGGGAGAAAAAAGTTCTTGTTAAGCATGAGAAGAAAAAGATTGAAGTTACAGGTTAATTTATCTACCCCCACAAGGACACTTGACCTTGTGGGGGTGATTTATTTTACAACACATTTCTTGTATAGAAAAATAAAAACTTTAAAAAAATAAGAAAAAGAACTCAAGGAGAGATCTATTTGAAGAACGTATCACTGCAAGTTGAAAAAATGAGTTGTGGTCATTGTATACCAACTGTTGAAGAGGCATTAATGACCGTTCATGGTGTTATTATGGTAAAAGGAAATGAGAATAATGATCTTGTCCAAGTGCAATACGACGAAACAATAACTGATTTATATGAGCTTCAAGATGCCGTACGGGAATCAGGTTACCTAATTATCTAGAAAGAACCCTTAGCATACTGCTAAGGGTTCTTTCTAAGTAGCTTTTTCTAAAAAATTCATTCTACCTTCTAACAAGATCTATAATGCTTTTTACAATTTACACGGTTTAGCTCTCTAAGAATTTAAAAGATTTTATAAAGTTAATAAAAATGATTGATTATTTGATTAATTGCTCATATAATGAACACGTGTACATTACTAACTACTTACTTGGAGGAGATTACCATAGCTAAAAGAAAAGATGTTGCCAACCTAGCCGGAGTCTCCGAAGCAACCGTATCACGAGTTTTTAACAATGTTACACACTTCGGGAAGAAACAAAGCGTAAAGTTCTTGAAGCTGCTAATGAGTTAAATTACCACCCTAATGCAATAGCTCAAAGTTTTGCAAAAGGAAAAAGCCGTAACATTGGTGTTATCGTTCCTTATATGCCAAAAGTACATTTATTAACTACTAATTATTTTTCAGAAATCTTAAGTGGGATTGGATTTACTTTAGGGCAAAAGGATTACGGTTTGCTACTTCTCTTCCAATCTTCTACTGAACCAAAAGATTACGTGCAACTTTTTCAGACACAAAAAGTTGATGGATGTATTATTCTTGGCGCTAAGGAGACACCAGGTGAGCTAGAGCAACTAAAGAAATTACATGAGAGGCACTTTCCCTATTGCCTAGTTAATCAAACTTACGCTAATCTTCCTTTTCATTCAATTGACGCTATGCATTATGAAGGAAGCTTCGATGCTGTTACTTTGCTTATTCAAAAAGGATTCAAGCGGATTGCTTTCTTAAATGGACCAATTCGGTTCTCTAACAGTAGTGAACGCTTATCCGGATATCAAGACGCATTGAAGAAGTCGGGACTCAAACTTACCTCTGATTTGATTTTTGAAGGTAATTACAGTCGAACAAGTGGCTAAAGGCCGCAAAAGAAATTGCCGCAAAGATGGACCAAATTGATGCTATTTTTACTGCCAATGACCGAATGGCTATTGGTCTTATGCAAGGATTGGTGGAATACGGTTTTCATGCAGGAAAAGATTACGGAATTATAGGGTATGATGATTCAGACATCGCGACAATGACTATTCCAAAACTAAGCTCTGTGAAGGTTCCCCTTTTTGACTTAGGCCAAATTGCCGCTGAGAAAGTACTTGAAATGTTAGAAAAGCCACCAACGGAGCAACTTCGTGTACGATTACCTGTTACAATTATGGAACGGGAATCTGTTCGAACTATATTGAAATAAAGGAGTAAATAAAATGGAAAAAATTAATATTGGTATGATCGGATATAAGTTTATGGGTAAAGCTCATAGTCATGCTTACCGTGATCTTCCTATGTTTTTCCCAAAACATATTCATCCCGAAATGAAAGTGATTTGTGGTCGTAATCCAAAGGACGTTGCTGAAGCGGCGACTCAGTTTGGCTGGCAAGAATACACAACTGATTGGAAAGAACTAATAAAACGAGATGATATTGATTTAATTGATATTAATGCACCTAGTGATGTACATAAAGAGATTGCCATTGAAGCGGCAAAGGCAGGTAAACATGTTTTTTGCGAAAAACCGTTAGCGCTTACATTAAAGGATTCTAGAGAAATGCTTGAAGCAGTTGAAGCGGCAGGTGTTAAACATATGGTTGGCTTTAACTATCGTTTTGCCCCTGCCGTTATGTTGGCTAAGAAACTCGTTGACGAAGGAAGATTAGGAGAGATTTATCATTTTCGTGCTTGGTTTCTACAAGATTGGATTATTGACCCTGACTTCCCTCTTGTCTGGCGTCTACAAAAAGAAATTGCTGGGTCTGGTTCACATGGCGATCTAGGAGCTCACCTTATTGACATGGCGCATTATCTAATTGGTGATATTAGCGAAGTAATGGGGATGAGTGAAACGTTTATTAAAGAGCGCCCTCTTCCATCAAACATGACTGGTCTTACAGCAACCGGAAGTCAAGGTGGTGAAAAAGGTCCAGTGACCGTCGATGATGCCACGTTATTTTTAGCTCGCTTTGCAAATGGAGCAATTGGTAGTTTTGAAGCTACACGTTTTGCAACAGGACACCGTAGTACGAATTCGTTTGAGATTAACGGTAGCAAAGGAAGTGTCATCTTTGACTTTGAGCGCATGAATGAATTGCAAGTTTACTTCGTCGATGATAAAGAAGATGTTCAAGGGTTCCGTCGAGTATTAGCAACAGATGCTGCTCACGCTTATTCAGATGTATGGTGGCCTGCTGGACATACGATTGGATATGAGCACACATTTATCCATTCAGCTGTCGAACTAATGGAAGCGCTTAAAGAGGATCGCCAACCGGTTCCTAACTTCCATGATGGAGTTAAGTGCCAGCAAGTACTAGAAGCTGTAGAACATTCTATAAACGAACGTAGTTGGGTTGACGTTTCAAAACTTTAATTAAAAAAGGGGCTGTTTTAAATGAAAAAGAATGCATTAATCGTATGGGGTGGCTGGGATGGTCACGAACCTGATCAAATTGCTAACATTTTTAAAGGAATTCTAGAAGAAGAAAACTTCCAAGTGGAAGTGTCTCATTCACTTGATTCGTATGCGGATGTTGAAAAGTTAAAATCACTTGATTTAATCGTCCCCCACTGGACAATGGGCGAAATCGAAAAGAAATATGTATTAAATATTTCAGAAGCTATTATGAGCGGCGTTGGTCTAGCGGGCTGCCACGGTGGGATGTGCGATTCATTTAGAAACAATGTCGACTGGCAATTCATGACCGGTGGTAACTGGGTTGCTCACCCTGGTAATGATGGGGTTGAGTATATGGTAAATATTAAACACTCGTCAAGCCCTCTTCTTGAAGGTATGTCTGATTTTAAAGTGGTAAGTGAACAGTATTACTTACATGTTGACCCAGCTGTTGAAGTTCTAGCCACCACTCGCTTCCCGGTTGTGGATGGTCCACATGCAATGAACAAAGCAGTTGATATGCCTGTCGTTTGGACGAAGCGTTGGGGCCAAGGTCGTGTATTCTACAACTCACTGGGCCATGTAGCAAACATTGTTGCCATGCCAGAAGTTTCAAAAATTATGCGCCGTGGTTTCCTATGGGCTGCAGAAGGAAAAACATTGTACGGAGCTCAACCTGTATCATCTAATGGCAGATCTTATACGGGTATGGGAGATAGTCAGTAACAATAAACTTGTCTACTTGGAGGATTGGTCATGGAGAAAATAAATGTTGGTATCATTGGTTGTGGAAATATAAGTTCGATTTACCTAAAAAACTGCCAAGAATTTGGTCACATTCATTTAGTTGGATGTGCTGATTTAGATATCGAACGCGCTAAAGCACAAGCTGAGACATACAATGTTAATGCTTATAGTGTTGAGGATATATTAGCTGATCCTACCATTGACTTAATTATCAATTTAACAATACCTAAAGCACATGCAACAGTTTGTATTCAAGCATTAGAAGCTGGAAAGCACGTGTATACAGAGAAGCCACTCGCTGTCACTCGTGAAGAAGGTCAACAAATCCTAACGGTTGCTCGTGAAAAAGGTCTTCTAGTTGGCAGTGCACCAGATACCTTTTTAGGTGGCGGAATTCAAACCGCGATTGAATTAATCGAAAAAGGGGAAATTGGAACTCCAATTGGGGCCACCGCTTTTATGATTTACCGTGGTCATGAACACTGGCATCCAGATCCAGCCTTCTATTATGATGTTGGTGGTGGCCCTATGTTTGATATGGGTCCTTATTACTTAACAGCTTTGATTTCAATGCTTGGCCCTATTGACCGTATTTCTGGCGCTGCTAGAATTAGTTATCCAGAACGTACGATCACAAGTGAACCAAAAGCTGGCGAAAAAATTACAGTACAAACACCAACTCATATTTCTGGAGTGATGGAATTTACTTCTGGAGCGATTGGAACAATCGTGACCAGCTTTGACGCATTTGGTGGCTCTAGTCTTCCTCCTATTGAAATTTACGGTAGCGAGGGGACCTTATTAGTTCCAGATCCAAATACATTTGGTGGTCCTGTTCAAATTAGAAAAAGAGACGAGAAGCATTTTGTCGAGATTCCTTTAACACACGGATACGACGATAATAGTCGCGGTATTGGGGTGGCTGATATGGCACTTGCGATTAAAGAAGGCCGTATACACAGAGCAAATGGTGAGCTTGCTTATCATGCCTTAGAAGCTATGCATGCTTTTCATGATGCTGGTGCTAGTGGTACGTATTATAAAATGGAAAGCACATGCGCAAAACCACAACCTTTGGCTACAGATTTTCAGTTTCCTAATAAAGCATAAGTTATAAACGGAGAGTCGGGTCCCCTGCTCTCCGTTTTTTATGTTTATCGGTATTTATAGTCTATGACCTCTGCCCTACTTCCTTCCTATTTAAATCAATACTTAGACAAAATTCAGAAAAATATCTTTCCATTTTCCTAACATCGTATTCAGAAAATTAAGTCCTTCGTAATGCGAAATAAAAACAGGTTTCCTTTACACTTAAACTAATTCATTTTAAAGGAGGCCCAGACTAACACTACTACCCTACTATTGAAAGGAGTTTTATTATGAACAGAGTGCTTAGAAAAACGTCTATCCTATTTCTAGTATTTGTATTAGCTTTATCCACTATGAGTTTTCCTGTGTTTGCAACTGATTCAGTTAAAACAAAAGGAAACACCGAACGTCTTTTAGTTGTTTTTAAATCAGAGAGTTTACCAGGTGATGTGGAAGAGATCGTCGCAGCAGCAGGTGGTGAAATTACATATGAAGTATCAAAAATTGGAGTTATTGAAGTAGAAACAAATTCTCCTGGTTCTTTCCTAAAAGAAATGATGAACAATCGCGACGTTCTATCTATCGGACCTTCTCAAGAGGTTAGCCTTGATTTACCAGAATTTAATGAAGTGAATGAAGAAACAACTCAAACACCCCCTCCTATAAATAACATTTGGGAATCTGGCTATCAGTGGGATATTGAACAAGTTACCAACAATGGTGCTAGTCATGACCTTTATAAAGATGCTAGAAGTGAAGTGGTTGTAGCGGTTATTGATAGTGGCTTTGATTTTGACCATCCTGATTTGAAGGACAATGTAGATCTAGAGAACTCAAAAACATTCGTCCCTGGAACTGAAGGTGTTACAGACTCTTGGGACTATAACAGTCATGGTACACATGTTGCAGGAACGATTGGTGCTGATGGTAGCATGAAAGGTGTTGCTCCTGGAGTCACTTTAAGATCATACCGTGTATTCGGTGCTAGTGGTGGAGCTCAGCAAATTTGGATTACAGATGCTATTATGGCAGCTGCAGATGATGGTGCTGATGTGATTAACATGAGCTTAGGTGGCACTAGACTTCTTGGTCAATGGTTCTATACAGATCCTGAGACAGGCGAGAAAGTTCGTGGTGGAAATAGTGCAGCTGATTTTGTAGCTTATATTCGCGCAATTCGTTATGCGGTTAACAAAGGAGTAACAGTGGTATCTTCTGCTGGTAACTCTGAACAAGATTTAAAGAGTCCAGCTAAAGTTGCAGATTGGCAAAATGCGAATCGTAATGATGGTTGGGAAGCTAGAGGAGCTGTTTTCTTTGTGCCAGCTCAAATTCCGGGTGTTATCACAGTTTCGGCAACTGGTGGTGGATTCGGTACGGAAGATCGCTTAGCATTTTACTCCAATTACGGTAACGGCGCGATTGACCTTGGAGCTCCTGGTGGAGATTTAGGTCCTACTCGTACAGAAGGAAGTAAATATCTAGTTTTAAGTGCCGTTCCAACATATATGGAATTTGGAGGAAGAGGTCCTGAAGCCGAAGCATTATTTGGAAAGGGCTATGGCTGGAAAGGCGGTACATCAATGGCTGCTCCACAAGTTTCTGGTGTCGCAGCAGCTTACATTGCTCAAGTATTAGCAGAAACAGGTAAAAAGCCTTCTCCGAACCAAGTGCAAGCAAGACTACAGCAAACGGCAGTAGATGCAGGAAAAAATGGATATGATGAATTTTACGGACATGGAATTGTTAATGCTGAACGTGCTTTATTAAATATTAGAAAGTAATGATTTCAAAAAAGGGATATCTTCAGGTTGAGCTTCAACTTTTAGATATCCCTTTTTTACATTTCCATTAAAAATAATCAAAAAGGTTCAAATTGTTTGTAAGATTGTACAAGCCTTATGATAAAGTTGCGGGTTCCCTATTCGATCTTTAGAAAAAGGCTTACTATAAAGTTAATAGAATAAAAAGCAGTTCTATTTCTCCCCCCTTTTTATCCACCGCCTACTAGGTAAATAAAAAAGTTAAGAAAGGTTGAATTGATAATGAATCGTGATTTCACACTTCAACAAATTGCTGACGGGTTAACTAAAACTGTTCTAAACGCATCTGATAAAGATCTAGAAGGGTTTCAACGAATACTTGAAGAAACACTTAAAGTAAGAGAAGCTCACAAAGATTTACATAAGTTGGTACAAAGTTATACCAACTCAAGTATCCAAAGATCATAAACAAACAGGAACCCGGTAAAGATAACCGGGTTTTTTATTATAAGAAAAACACCAACACTTGTGAAATGATCGCGACCAAGATTAAGGCAAACGGGTATGCTGCTGCATAAGCGATAGATGGATCTTCAGAATCAATCAACTGATTAACTGCCCCAAGGCCTGGCGTACTTGTTAACCCTCCACAAAGGGCTCCTAATGAATGGACCATGCTTAATTGAAAGAATTTTCGAGCTATGAAAAACCCGCATATAATAGGAACGATTGTTATGAGTGCTCCTCCTATTAAAAGACTTACTCCTTCTCTTTGAACGACTTCGACAATACCCTGTCCGGCCGTTGTGCCTGCTCCCGCCAAGAACAATACAAGTCCAATATCCCGAATAACTTGATTCGAAGGTTGAAAGTACCGCGCCCTTACAGGTCCAAGTTTCCCAAAATGGCCTATAATCAAAGCGACAAACAATGGGCCTCCAGCGACTCCAAACGTGATTGTGCCTAAATGAGGTAAATGAACCGGTATCATTCCAACTCCAATACCTATTAATAAAATTAAACTTAATGAAAAAATATGAACATTTGTTACAGTCAACGTTTTTTTACTAAAAAGCTTTTCAATTGAATTTAAACGATCTTCGCTACTTACAAGGGTAAGTGTATCTCCTCTCTCTAATCGCCACTTGGAACTTTGGTTAAATTCAAACCCACCTCTTTCCATCCGAGTAACGGTTACACCATACCTCCTTCTTAATTCAAGCTCCCTTAAACTTTTACCGATCATTTCTTCCGAGTCAACTACGACCTTACGAAGTTGAACGTGGTCTGAATTGCTGAAGTCCGATCTCACTTCTTTTCCGATATCGTGACAAAGTTCCTCTAAATCAGGACGTAAACCAACAGCAACTAAACGGTCTCCTATTAAAATGACCGTATCATTTAAAGCAATAATATTTCGATCTCCTCGAATCACACGGCTAATAACAACTGATTTATAACGGTTGAATTTTAATTCTTTTAATGTTCGTTTGTGAACGGAAGAATGGTTAACTTCAATCGTCATGACCTCTGGAGATCCCTCCGTTCGTGCAGGATCGTCTTTCTCTTTTAAGTCCTTTACTAAATCTACGTTCAACATTCTTGGTAAAAGCTGTACAAATAATACCACAGCTATGACTCCAAATGGATAAGCAATACCATAACCAACAGAGGCTAACGGATCGTTTGTTGCTTGAAGCGCCGCGGCTAAACCAGGTGTGCTCGTCAGTGCTCCAGTCATTAATCCAATACTTAAAGCTGGCGATAAATGAAACATTTTTGCGACAATTATGGTTGTCACAGCAGCCATTAATACAATAAATATACCTATAATTCCAAAAATGATTCCACTTGAGCGCATCATTCGAAAGAAACGTGGCCCAGCTTGTAATCCTACTGCTACTATAAATAAACTTAATCCTAAATTCTGCACGGTAGGTGAAATTTGATAACCGAAATGTCCAAACAACATGGCTACTAATAACACCCCTGAGGTTCCAAGACTAACTCCTTTTATTTTTGCTTGACCAAGAAGAGAACCTAAAAATAAAATAATAAATAATAATAATAATGGTTCATTTAATAAAGAAAATAAATCCACTTCCATCCTCCATCTAAGAAACAGTCGCTTCTTTCCTATTCTTATTAGTTTCCTTCATTATATGAATTTATTTCTAAGAGTAAGTGATATAGGTCACAAATGAAGTGAGCGAATGAAAAATCATTAAATCATCAAGGTTCTTGAAGTTTAAGAAAAATGTTAATGGAGGAATAACCCTTTTACAAATAAAAAGATCAAACCAACGATAAAGCGTTGATTTGATCTTCTCAATTTACTTCTATTGTTATACCCCAGAATACGATAAGAAACCACCATCTACTGGCACCGTAATTCCTGTTACAAAACCAGACATGTTCTCATCAGCTAGCCAAATTAATGTACCTAACAGATCTTCAGGCTTTCCAAATCTATTCATCGGTGTATGAGTCAAGATTTTATTAGAGCGCTCAGTTAAAGACCCATCTTCATTTGTTAACAAACGCTTGTTTTGCTCTGTTAAGAAGAATCCTGGTGCGATTGAATTAACGCGAATTCCCATTTCAGCCATATGAACGGCTAACCACTGCGTAAAGTTATCAATGCCCGCTTTTGCAGCACTGTAAGCAGGAACTTTTGTCATTGGTGAAGGAGCACTCATGGAAGACATATTAATCACCGTAGCGCCCTTGCGATTTAACATTTTCTTCGAGAATACTTGAGTTGGAATAATCGTACCAATTAAATTTAAATTGAAAACAAACTGAAATCCTTCAGTTGTTAAATCATAGAACGTTTTTAAATCTTTATTTTCTAGATCTTCTAGTTTTAATGTTTCATTTGTTGTTGATCCATCAGGATGGTTTCCACCAGCACCGTTGATTAAAATATCACAGATTCCAAGTTCCTCCGTAATTAACTTCTCAGCTTGTTTTACACTTTCTACATCCAACACATCACAGGTAACGGCTAGAGCTGTACCACCAGCTTCACGGATATCTTGTTCTACTTTTTTTCCTTTTTCAAGTTGACGATTTAAAATTGCTACTTTTGCTCCTTGTCTTCCAAGTTCACGAGCCATCTCTCCACAAAGGACACCACTCCCACCTGTGATTACCGCAACTTTCCCTTTTAAATTTTCATTTAAAGGTAACATTATGCTTCCTCCTTTTTTAGTCTTTCTAGTGAATCCCATACTCCCCATAAGTACATAATACCGAGACCACGATCATACAATCCGTAACCCGGTCTGCACTTCTCTCCCCAAATATGTCGACCATGATCTGGCCTTGCATACCCTGTAAAGCCGATATCATGGTAAGCCTTCATTATTTCTAATATATCAACAGTACCGTCTTTGGAACGGTGTGATGTTTCAACAAAATCGCCATTTTCATAGGTTTTCACATTACGAATATGAGCAAAATGAATTCTATCCGCAAATTCTCTCACCATATCGGCGACATCATTATTTAAGTTTGCACCAAGTGATCCGCTACAAAGAGTAAGTCCGTTATATGGATCATCAACAAGCTTTAAAAAGCGCTGAATATTTTCCTTGTTAATGATCAGCCTAGGTAAGCCAAAAACCGAAAAAGGAGGATCATCTGGATGAATCGCCATCTTAATATTGTGTTCTTTGGCAACAGGGATGATTTGCTCCAAAAAGTATTGTAGATTGTTCCATAAATCTTCTTCAGTTACTTCTTTATATTGTTCAAATAACTTCGATAATGATTTTAATCTCTCAGGCTCCCAACCAGGCATTGTTAGACTAGAATTCTCAGAGATTTCTTTCACTAATTCCATTGGGTCAATATCTTTAATTTTCGCATTTTCAAAAAACAATGCCGTTGATCCATCTTCCAGCTCTTTAAATAAATCGGTTCTGGTCCAGTCAAAGACAGGCATAAAATTATAGCAAATTACTTTTACACCAACTTGTGCTAGTCTTTCAATCGTTTTCTTATAATTTTCAATGTATACATCTCTACTCGGAAGTCCTAACTTAATATCTTCATGGATATTTACACTTTCAACGACGTCAATATTTAGATTGTAGCGATCAGCTTGTTCCTTTACTTCTTTTATTCGCTCTAATGGCCATTCATCTCCTGCAGGAATATCATGAAGAGCCCAAACAATCCCTTCTACTCCAGGAATCTGTCTAATATGATCTAGTGGAATATAATCATTTCCTTCTCCGAACCAACGAAATACCATTCTCATCTGCTTACATCTCCTTATCCAATGCTAAGTAGTGCTCTATATTATTAAAACTAATATCCTTTACAATTTTCCCTAGGTGTTCAAAATCAGCTGGATATTCGCCGTTCTCTACCCATTTCCCTATAACGTTACAAAGAATTCTTCTGAAATATTCATGTCTCGTATAAGAAAGTAGACTTCTAGAATCGGTTAGCATCCCAACGAAATTGGATAAAACTCCAACGTTGGCTAACGTTCTGATTTGATCTTCCATGCCATCACGCTGGTCATTAAACCACCACGCTGTTCCAAATTGAATTTTTCCCGGTACTTCACTTTGAAAATTCCCAGCCAAAGTAGCGACCATATAATTATCCCTTGGATTTAAACAATACAACACCGTTTTAGGTAATTCGCTCGTTTTTTCCAGTTCATCTAGAAAACAAGCTAAATCCCGCGCATACGTGAAATCGGCAATTGAATCATATCCTGTGTTCGGGCCAACTTTTTCAATCATTCTAGTATTGGTATTACGAAGCCCCCCAATATGTAACTGCATCGCCCAACCTTTCTGTGCGTACAATCTGCCTAGAAAAATGAGAACAGCTGTTTTAAATTGTATGACTTCTTTTTCATTCAAAACTTCTTGATTGAGCGCTTTCGTAAAAATCGTCTGAACTTCCGTTACCGTTGTCTTACTGAAGAAAGCTGAATCTAATCCATGATCAGATAACCTACAACCAACTTCATGAAAGTAATCGACCCTTTGTTCTAACGCCTTTGTAAAATCTAAATAAGTTTGCACCTTGATACCAGTAACACCCTCTAATTTTTTCACCCAATCCACGAAAGTACCTTTATCAACATTTAAGGCCCCATCCGGACGAAAAGTAGGCAATACTTGAACCGGAAAATCAACATCTTCTTTTAATGATTTATGATGATCTAATGAGTCGATTGGATCGTCAGTTGTGCAAAGTGCTTTCACATTAAATTGCTTAATAATTTCTTTTGGGGTTAACTGATCTTTTTGTAACATGGCGTTACATTCATTCCAAATTGATTCAGCTGTTTCTGGAGTTAATATATCAGTAATACCAAAACAACGTTGCAATTCTAAATGAGTCCAGTGATAAAGCGGATTGCCAATTAAATTGGGAACCGTTTCTGCCCATTTTTGAAATTTATCAGAATCGTTCTCTTCCCCTGTCACAAATTCTTCTGACACACCATTCGCACGAAGGGCTCTCCATTTATAATGATCATCACTTAACCACGCTTGGGTTAAAGAAGAAAAGTGTTTATTTTCAGCAATTTCTTTAGCCGTTAAATGGCAATGGTAATCGATAATTGGCATTTCTTTTGCATATTCATGATAAAGCTTTTTAGCCGTTTCAGTTTCTAACAAAAAATCCTTGTTCATAAAAGGAACCATGCTATCACCTCGTTATCGCAAACTCATAAGAGAACGCTTTCATCTATTTGAACAAACAACCAGTTAAAACTGGTCATTTATTAAAATCACTTAAAATACGTAGGAAATGCTTTTTTCAGCTGGGACTGATTATCGTTGACAAGTGTAAGATGTTCCCTAATTACTTTTTTGGCACGTTTAACATTTTGATCTTTAATTGCCTCAATCATTTCCTCATGCTGCCTTAAGATAACTTCCCAATTATGTTGTTCAGTTAAACTTAACATTCTAACTCGATTTAAATGGACATTCATCTGTTGAATAATTCCCCAAATCCGTTTTTTCCCACAACCTTCTGAAATAGTCTCATGAAACTCTTCATCTAGTTCAAAAAACTTTTTATAATCCTTAATTTCCACACAACGCTTTTGCATATGTATATTAAATTCTAAGCGATTTAAATGTTCAGGAGAAAACGTTTTACAAGCCAAACCAATTGCTGCTTTTTCTAAATGTTCGCGAATAAACCTTGCCTCTTCAACATGATTTAAATCAATTAAAGCAACAAAAGAACCTCTTTGCGGGTAAACCTCAAGTAGTTCATCCTGAACTAATTTAACAAAAGCTTCCCTAACTGGAGTTCTGCTGACTTGTAGTTTTTCAGAGATTTCTTTTTCAGATATAGATAAACCAGGCTCAAGCTTCAAAGATATTATGTTTTCTCTTAGAACGTTATAAACATAATCTCGTGTTGAAGAAAATTTGCTTCTTTCACCAAGTTCTAGAATCAATTTTCGTCACCCCCTCAACTCCTATACTACCATACAAGTAGTGTTGTATGGTAGTCTCAAAAGCGAATCTCTTACCCTTTTATCTCAGGTATTCTTTTAATACGTGGATCCGTAAAGATATCATATTCATCCCTACTCGTTGTTGAGAATTCAGATACAATCGCTCCTTCTTCACTAGATTGAAACCAGTGAAGTGTATTAGGTGGAATCGTATATTGTTCTCCGGGATTTAATTCAATTTCATGAAATACTGTGTAATAGGCCTTACTTTCTTCAGGGATTATAGCTTTCAAATGTTTTGTTGGTTCTCCTTCTACATAAAGATAAACTTTTCCAACTCTACAACGAAACGTTTCTGTTTTACCGTTTAATTCTCCAATTGGTGGGTGCTTGTGCTCTGGACATGTTTGATTAGGAAATAACACTAATTCCTTCGCGCAATAAAACTCATTATTAATATAAGTTAACAATTCTAACCCCTGTATTTCTAGCTCGTCTAAACCAAAATCAGCGACTTCAATGTTTTCCTGTTCTTCTTTTGTAAGTATAATTCCAGCTTGTTCAAACAATTTCTTTGTTTTATCGCGCGCTTCTAGAAATTCTGATTTTGATACCATATTTGTATCCTCCTATTAAAATCTTCTCAAGAAATGTCCCATAAAACACGCCCTGAAAAAGACTTTGTTCACTTTGAACTTTTTAATATAACTAATCTATAAACGTTTTAGCTAATCTACACGCCTTTTTTAAAGGTTACTCCTTAAAGTTCTTGGAATAACCCTCGACCTCATTTTCTATTTCTGATCTACGTTAAATTCAATTAAATTACCATCAGGATCAGCACAAAAAATTTGTGCAAATCCACTTTTACTGTTTGGTTTTTCTACTAATTCCATTCCAGTTTGTTTCAGATATGCAAGGGTTTCATGATAGTTTTTAACTCGAATAGCAAAATGACCATCTCGAGACTGAATCGGAGCGTCCCCGCGCAAAGTGTTAGATATAGGATGAACAATTAAATGTAATTGTTGATTTCCAATCTGGTACCAAGCTCCCGGAAAATCGAAATCCGGACGCTTAATCTCTTGAAATCCAAGAACATTGCTGTAAAAATGTTTTGCCTTTTCTAAATTGGTAATGGAAAGACTCACATGATGAATATTTTCAATTTTAAACATTAAAGTTACCCCTTACTATAATAATTGAGCTTTTTATTTATCAGTTGTATAGTTCCCACCAGTTGTAATTGTATTGTCACTAAAGTTTTCAATACTATTTTTCTTTTCGTAGAAGTGAGTTGCATGTTTCATGACACCTTCACGAGTATAAAATGGACTATCCCCTGTTAACGGTAATGTAACCTTTTCTCCTAAGCTTGATGATTGATAAATAGCCGTTATTAACTCTAACGTCTTTCTTCCTTCAATTCCATCAACTAATACTTCTTTCTGTCCTTCAATAGCAAGGAGTACGTCATTAATTTGCCCTTCATGGCCTTCATATAGACATTCAGGTTGTTCATCATAAACTGATTGGAGCCTTTCCTCAAGTTCATGGTCGTCGGCAGGAAATCCATTTTCCTGTGATTTCGAAGCTTTAAGCTTCCATGGAACAGAGACTCTAGCATTTTTGCCTTGGAAGATTAATTGTTGTTCTTCTCCATGATGAACAACAGAACTCGTCAACTGAGCTAAACTTCCATTTTCATAACGACAGATCGCAATTGATAAATCTTCAACTTCGGCATTATCATGAGAAGTATTACTGGTAATTGCCGTTATTTCAGAAGGCATTCCGTTCATCCACTGAAAAATATCAATATGATGCACTGCATGATTTAACGTACAACCTCCTCCTTCTTTTTCCCATGTTCCTCTCCACCATAAATCATAATAACTGTGACCTCTCCACCAAAAGGAATCTACTTGTGTATGAACAATTGGGCCCATTAGCTTTGTTTCCAACACACTCTTCAACTTCATCATTGGCGTTCGGAAACGATTCTGTGCAATAACTGACAAGACTTTTTGGCTACGCTCTGCTGCTTCATTCATGGCATCACACTCTTCTAAAGACGATGCCATAGGTTTCTCAACGATCACATGCTTGCCTGCATCCATCAAAGTAATTGCAGTCTCAGCATGAGTGTATGGTGGTGTACAAATAGAAACCAAGTCAATGTCTTCTCTTTCAGCAATTTGTTTATAATCTTCATAAATACTTACATTTAAGTTGTATTTCCTAGCTTTTTCTTCCGCTTTTTCAGGATAGATATCACAAAGGGCAATAATTTCACAACGATCTGAGAATTCTTGATACGCTTTAATGTGTGCAGATGAAATCGCTCCAGCACCAATAATTGCTACTTTTAACATTGTTTTAGCTCCTCTTTAATAGATTTAGTGTACACTAGATAATCAAACATCACTTGGTATCGCTTTCATTAATAAGTTAGTGCAGATTTTTTTTATCTCTATGACGTCTTCAGTCGAGTTTTCAAAATTTCTACTTTATTAACTAGATAGATTTCAAACCTATGATTTGGTTGGAACTGGTGTTTCGGCTGTTTCAACAAAAATAGCTTGATTTTGAGCTTCAATGCATAATGCAGCTGCCTTGAATGCATGATCTTGCGTCATTGCATTTTCCGTCCCGTTTAAACAGTCTAAAATAAATTCTCCAAAGAAAGGGTAACCGATTTTTCCGGTACACTCGAAATGCTTTTCTCCTTCTTGGTTCACTAAATATAAATGATCACCTGCAGAATCACGACCAATATCAATGTACTTGCGAACTTCGATATACCCTTCTGTTCCAAGTATTGTTACTCGACCATCTCCCCAAGTGCCAAGACCATCTGGAGTGAACCAATCTACACGGAAATAAAAAGTTGCCCCATTATCAGCCACTAGTGTAGCATCACCATAGTCTTGAAATTTAGGGTACTCCTTAAAATTGTAGTTTGCGACTTTACTATGTAGCACTTTTGCATCCTTCGCTCCTGTATAATGAAGAAATTGCTCAATTTGATGACTTCCAATATCACATAAGATCCCTCCGTAAGCTTCAGGATCAAAGAACCAGTCAGGACGACTTTTTGCGTTAGCCCGGTGTGGACCAGTTCCCATTACTTGGATGACACGTCCAATTGCCCCTTGTTCAACTAATTGACCAGCAAAAATGGCACTTTCCACATGTAGGCGCTCACTATAATAAATACCCCACTTAAGGCCTGTTTCTTCTGTCTTTTTCCTAGCTTTTTCAACTTGCTCTAATGTAGTAAAAGCTGGTTTATCCACAAAATAATGTTTCCCGTGATCTAAAGCTTTAAGTCCGATCTCACAACGATTTGCAGGGATTGCCGCTGATGCAATCAACTGAATAGCAGGATTGTTTAAAATCTCCTCTTCAGAAGCAGCAATTTCTACACCAGGATATTTTTCAATGAAGGCTTGTGCTTTTTTAAGATCAGGATCAAATACAGCAACTAATTCT
This sequence comes from Halalkalibacter akibai JCM 9157, assembly GCF_000513135.1. Lineage (GTDB taxonomy): Bacteria > Bacillota > Bacilli > Bacillales > Bacillaceae_D > Halalkalibacter > Halalkalibacter akibai. Next base: position 7,117 of record NZ_BAUV01000033.1, on the reverse strand, counting down.
CCACCTGCTTCCAATAAACCGTTACACATTCCATATATATGTCCATGATCTAAACCTACTGCTGCGAATATAAATTCACCCTCAGCTACTACCTTTGACACTTTTCCTTTTGGTGCATAATTCATACCATCGTTCTTACTCATTTGTATAGCCCCCTTTTTTAACATTCACTTGAAAAAACTAAGACACTAGCATCTTAATCGTACTAGTATGGTAGTTTTATGTAAACATATTTATTCTATGTGTAATACGCTGAGATAGAACATCTTTTCATACCACATCTCTCATATAACATTATGTTTTTTTATTCTTTTCTATCAAATATTGCTCCATCGGTTTCTTTAGAAATATCCATCTATAGCTAATATTATGATAGAATAAATGATATGTAAATTCAATATTCTTTCTTTTTAGTAAATTCTTAAACAAATTATAAAAAGGAGCTAATACATGACTTCCAATTTAAACTACATACTCGGAAATGAAAAAAAAGAGATTTATGAGGTTCAAACACATGCTGAAGGTCCGACTGGCTCTCTTCCGTTAACACCAGAAATGTTACTTCATTCTCCAAGTGGAGATTTGTTTGGGTTATCTCAAAATGTCGGCATGGGCTGGAAACCAACCGAACTAAACGGTAAGCAATTTTTAATATTAAGTACGCAGGGTGGGATAAGGGCTGAAGACGGTACTCCAATTGCTTTAGGTTATCATACTGGTCACTGGGAAGTTGGTTTACTTATGAAAGCGGCTTCAGAAGAAATCAAAGCCAAAGGTGGTGTTCCTTTTGCAGGATATGTGAGCGATCCTTGTGACGGACGTTCCCAAGGGACGACAGGCATGTTTGACTCTTTTCCTTATCGTAATGACGCTGCAATTGTTTACAGACGGTTAATCCGTTCTCTCCCAACCAGAAAAGCTGTTATTGGAGTAGCAACTTGTGACAAAGGACTGCCTGCTACAATGATAGCATTAGCTGCGATGCTAGATCTTCCTACTATCATCGTACCAGGTGGCGTTACGCTTCCTCCAACAAAAGGCGAAGATGCTGGGAAAATTCAAACGATAGGAGCGCGTTTTGCAAATGAAGAATTATCATTACAAGACGCAGCAGACCTAGGCTGTCGTGCTTGTGCCACTCCAGGAGGAGGGTGTCAATTTCTAGGAACAGCTGCCACCGCTCAAGTCATCGCTGAAGCATTAGGTATGTCTCTTCCACACTCGGCTCTTGCACCTTCGGGACAGCCAATTTGGGAAGAAATGGCGCGACAGTCAGCTCGAGCGGCCATTAAAATGGAGGAGTTAGGAATTAAAACGAAAGATATTGTCACAGATGATGCCATTCATAATGCAATGGTCATTCATGCTGCTTTTGGTGGATCAACTAATTTATTGCTTCACATTCCTGCTGTAGCTCATGCAGCGAAGTGTCAAATTCCAACGGTAGAGGATTGGAATAAAATTAATCGTTCAGTTCCAAGAATTGTAAGTGTTCTACCAAACGGACCAGAACATCATCCAACCGTACGTGCCTTTTTAGCTGGTGGTGTTCCGGAGGTTATGCTTAAACTAAGAAAACTTAATATCCTAAAAGAGCATGTTATGACAGTAACAGGCGAGACACTTGGCACCGTTCTTGATTGGTGGGAAACTTCTGAACGAAGAGTAGAAATTAGAAAACGTCTGCAAGAAGAGGATGGTATTAACCCGGACGATATCATTATGACTCCTGAAAAAGCTAAAAGTCGTGGATTAACATCTACTGTAGCGTTTCCAATTGGAAACATTGCTCCAGAGGGTTCCGTCATTAAATCTACGTCTATTGACCCTACCGTTGTTGATCCGGATGGTGTTTATCGTCATACCGGTATAGTAAAGGTATTTACAACAGAAAAAAGTGCCATCGCAGCTATCAAATCTGGAGAAATCAAAAAAGGTGATATTATGGCGGTTATTGGACGTGGTCCCTCTGGTACAGGAATGGAAGAAACTTATCAGCTAACGTCTGCACTTAAGCACCTTTCTTATGGTAAATACGTTTCTCTCATAACAGACGCTCGTTTTTCTGGCGTATCAACAGGAGCCTGTATTGGCCATATCGGACCTGAAGCGCTCGCAGGAGGAGCCATTGGTAAGCTAAGGAACGGGGATGTAGTTGAGATCATAGTTGACCGTAATGAATTGCAAGGAAGCATTAATTTTATCGGTTGTGCAGGAAAAACATTTAGTGCTGAAAAAGGAGCTCAAGTTTTAGAAGAGCGTGATCCTCATCCAGACTTAAGACCTGATCCAGAGCTTCCTGACGACACAAGACTATGGGCAGCCCTTCAATCCGTAAGTGGCGGAACATGGCGGGGAAGCGTCTACGATGTTGACATGATCATTGAAACGTTAGAAGCAGGAAAGCGAGCTTTAAGCAAAGAATCATAAACTAAAAAGCCGAAGACCTTTATTCATAGAAGGTCTTCGGCTTTTGTTTTTTTAACTTGTAACACCATATCCCCATTTTAGTGATAATTCTTTTGCAGTCTGTTTTAATAGTTCAACATGCTGGTTTAACTCTTCTTCGTTAACTTTTGACACGGTTGTAGACATACTTATAGCCGCTTCTACTTGACCTGTGAAGTTTCTAACTGGAATCGCCACACAAATAACACCGGCTTCATTCTCTTGATTATCAATGGCAAAACCCCGTTCACGAGTTTTTTCGAGCTCTTTTAAAAAACTCTCTCTATCTTCAACTGTGTAAGGTGTTTGCTTCGTATACTCGTAAGCTTCTAAAATAGCTTGTAATTCTTCTTCAGTCTTCCATGCAACTAACACCTTACCAACTCCACTTGAATGAACCGGAACTCTGCGACCAATCTTAGAATACAGAATCATGGAGCTGGCACTTTCTACTTTATCGATATAAACTCCTTCTTTTCCATCAAGGATACACAAATGAACGGTTTTTCCAGTTTGTTTCGAAAGAGCAACAAGGTGCTCTTTTGCCAGGGTACGAAGATCCAAACTCTGAATAACAAAATTGCCACGTTCAAATAACTTTAAACCTAGACGATATTTACCATTCTCAGGGTTTTGTTCAATATAATGATGCTTTTGTAGCGTCTTTAATAGGGAATGAACGGTGCTTTTATGAAGCTGCATTCTTTCACTAATGTCGGTAATTTTCAATTCCGTCTCATACTCATTAAATAAATCGACGATTCGGAGGGCGCGTTCAACTGCTTGAATAATTGGCATATCTGTCATCCTTTACATAAACAAATCCACTATCTCTTATTTTACTATAACATCTAATTCTACTTAAACCTATTAGTTAGTGCTCCTAACCCTTCTATTTCAACGGTAACAACGTCGCCTGCTTTTAACCACTCTCGTTCTTCTTCTTTCATTCCCATCAAGACCCCCTCTGGAGTACCTGTTAATATAAGATCTCCAGGCTTAAGTGTCATATGTTGCGAAATATAACTAATAATCTGAGAACAGTTAAAAATCATATCCGATGTATTGGAGTTTTGGCGCACTTCACCATTTAACGTTAATGTAACTCTGAGATCATCAGGATCTTCAATTCGATCTTTACTTACTAAATATGGACCAGTTGGACAAAAACCATCCGTCGTTTTCCCTAACAACCATTGTGTACTTTTAAATTGCAAATCACGGACAGATAAATCATTGCCATTACAATAACCGTACACATAGGAAAGAGCATCTTCTTCTGAAACATTTTTCGCCTCTCGCCCTATTACAAGAACGAGTTCAGCTTCGTAATCAAATTGGGTTCCCTTCTCTGGTAGCTTTATATCTTGCTGATGGCCAGAAAGAGCATTGGCAAACTTACTAAATAAAATAGGAGTTTCTGGATAATCCATCTGACACTCATCTGCATGCTGCTTATAATTTAATCCAACACAAATAATCTTCTCTGGGTCAGGCACACAAGGACCAAAGGTTATGGCAGTTTCTTCAAGAAAGAATTCTTGATTTCCACTTAATTCTTTTACTAGATTCTCCAGGGCAAAACGACCTTGTTCTCCTGACTTTAACAAACTTTGAACAGTCCTTGGAATGTTTGTTTGCTCTGGAATTTTTGCGACCGCCTTTTCCACATCAAAAATGCCGTTTTCTGTTCTCACACCTAAAACCATCTTATCTTCTCTAACCATACTTACTGTAATCACCTGTGATTTCCCCTCTCTCTTAAAACATCCTGTAAAAAGAGGTTGACTCACAAAAAGTCGTTTATGACCTTTCGAGCCAACCTCAAAACATTAAGTAACTCTATACAACTTTTACCCTTTTACAAACACCGTTTTAATTGCTGTGAAGAATTCAATTGCAGCCTGACCTTGTTCACGAGAATGAGAACTAGATTGTTTCATTCCTCCAAAAGGAGCTTGTAACTCAACTCCGGCACTCTCTGCATTAATCCGGACTAGACCAGCATCCATATCTTTAATGAACGAAAGCATATTTGAAATATTTGTTGTGAAAATGGAAGCACTTAATCCAAATTCTACGTCATTAGCAACTTCAAGAGCTTCTTCAATCGAATTTACTTTCATTAGCGCCAGTACTGGACCAAAAATTTCTTCTTGTGCAATACTCATTTGACTAGATACATTCTCAAAGACTGTTGGCTGAACATAGAATCCATTCTCCAGACCTAATTCTTTATGTCTTTCTCCGCCAAATAAAAGAGTTGCTCCTTCCTCTCTACCTTTTTCAACATAAGAAAGAACGGTATTTAATTGGCTTTCACTCGCACAAGGACCCATCCATGTTTCACCATCAAGTCCGTCTCCAACTTTAATTTCTTTTACTTTTGCTAGAAGTTTTTCTTTAAACTCATCATAAACCTCTTGTTGAACAATTACTCGACTAGTTGCCGTACATTTTTGACCTGTAGAACGTAATCCTCCACTAATTGTCGCCTCAACAGCTAAATCCAAATCTGCATCTGCAGCCACAATAACTGGATTTTCCACCCATTTCTAATTGATACTTTGCTCCACGAGCAACTGCACCAAGGCCTACCTGTTTACCAACTTGGTCGGACCCAGTGAAAGTAATACCATTAATATCACGGTGGTCAATAATTCCTTGACCTATGACCGATCCAGATCCTGTCACCATATTAACGACACCTTCAGGGAAACCAGCTTGAGCAAAACAATCCACAACTTTCGCCGCTGTTACAGCAGTTTCGCTCGCAGGTTTTAATACAACACTATTACCATAGACAAGGGCAGGCGCCATTTTCCAAATTGGAATCGCTACTGGGAAGTTCCAAGGTGTAATTACCCCAACAACACCTAGAGGGACGCGAGTTGTAAACATTAACGCATCGCTATCTGTTGACGGGATGACATCACCCACCTTTCTCATACCCTCCCCTGCATAATAACGGAGGATAGCCACACCACGTGCAGTCTCTCCCTTTGCTTCGGGGAACGTTTTCCCCATTTCTTTCGTCATTGTCATAGCAATATCATCGAGGTTTTCTTCAAGTATGTTTGCTACTTTATAAAGATACTCGCCACGTGCAGCTCCTGAGAGTTTTCTCCAGCTAATTTGTGCTTGTTTGGCTGCAGCAACCGCTTGATCTAAATCCTCTTTCGTAGATTTCTGTACAAGGCCAACCACTTCATTTTTATTTGCAGGGTTTAAACTAGATGTTACCTCGTTACTTGAACTTGCAACCCATTCGCCGTTTACGTAATTAAGAAACGTCTCTACATTTGTTTGTACCGTCATATACACTCTTCCTTTCTAGAATCAATTACTGGATTAATAGAATTTTTATTTCGATGTGGAAATTGCTTTATTTACCTGACTTTTCACTGGGTTCTTCAAAATACCAATATCTGAGATTTCAATTTCAATCAGGTCCCCATCTGCTAATGTAAACTCATTTGGTGGCACAATACAAGTTCCCGTTAGAAGAACTGTACCATCAAAGATCTCATTATCTTTCACCAAATAAGATACTAGTTCATCAAATTTTCTCTTTAATTGACCAGTACTCGCCTTACCTTCGAAAACTTGCTCGTTATCTCGATAAATTCGGCAGGTAATCTCAAACGAATAAGGATCAATAACGGTTTCAGCTAAACGAACTGCGGGTCCAATTGAGCAAGAGTGCTTCCATATTTTAGCTTGCGGAAGGTACAGTGGATTTTCTCCTTCAATGTCGCGACTGCTCATATCATTACCGGCTGTATACCCAATGACCTTTCCTTTATGATTAATAATTAAACCAAGTTCTGGTTCAGGAATTTGCCAATTTGAATCTGTTCTTATGTACACTTCTTGATCAGGGCCTTTTGTTCTAGCTAGTGTAGATTTAAAGAAGATCTCTGGGCGCTTAGCGTCATAGACTTTGTCATAGAAAGTTGTCGCATCAAGCTTTCCTCCAGTAGCCTCGTAGTTTCTAGCTTCCTTACTTTTTTCATACGTGACTCCAGCTGCCCAAACCTCTGGTGCCTCAATCGGAACAAGCAACTCTAACTCTCCCAAACTAGTTGCGATTGGTAATTGATCGGCAATCATGACCTGGACCACTTCAAGTGGTGTTACACCCTTATCATCTGCCACCTTAACAAGTTCTAACAAATCGTTGTGAGGCAGTACGAAAACCTTTTCATCATCTGACACGGCTGCTAATACGGCTTTTTGGTCTTGTAAGAAACGAATAATCCTCATTTTTAAATCCTCCTATTAATAAAATGTTAGAAAACTTAGTAGTTTTAAAGATAATATTGGTGTTAACATTATTTTTTTAATTATGAAGGTTACTAGATATTATTTTATCTACCCTCACAATTGTTTTATAATGTAAAACACAGTTTTGTTTTAAAGTGATGTCTTATCGTATGCGCTTACAAAACTCAAGTGATAAAAATGACTGAATCGTCTGGCAATATCACTTATCATTTATGTTATATGATTTAGTAATTTTTCTCAAGAGTTTCTGCAGAAAATTATTTAAACTACTGTTTTTTTGTTGTAACAACAATATTTGATTTTAGTAAAATTATTTAATAATAGGTTAAAATTCATAAATACCTAAGACCGTTTAATTGAAACAAAAAAAGCACCCCTAAAT
>NZ_BAUV01000034.1 GCF_000513135.1 Halalkalibacter akibai JCM 9157 | reverse complement strand
AGGTCATCTGAGTCCTCGAACAGCACTAAACCTTGATTTTTTAGGTGATAAGGTCCTCTCAGTCCGGAAGAGTATGGGGTCTGAATATCGGGAGGACACAGGGGCCCTTATTAGTTTCAAAAACCTTGTTTGGGAGGGGTTGGAGGACACAGGAGCCCTTATTCTATGAAAAAGCAGGTGAATCGACTTGAATATTGGTAGATAAGGTCATCTGAGTCCTCGAACAGCACTAAACCTATGATTAATAAGGAGATAAGGTCCTCTCAGTCCGGAAGAGTATGGGATCCAAGGGTGAGAGGACACAGAGGCCCTTATTAGTATCAAAAAACCTATTCCTCAAGGGTTGGAGGACTCAGGAGTTCTTATTCAATAAAAAGCAGTTGGAACGACTAGAACTTCAATCAATAGGGTCACCTGAGTCCTCGAATACCACTAAACCTATAATCTAAAAGGAGATAAGGTCCTCTCAGACCGCAACAACCAATACCTATTGTTTCTCTTTAAGTAAGTTTGCTAAAACATGGGCTTTAAATTTTTCAATCTTTTTCCCCTCGTAATACCTTACACCTTTTTCTTTTAATTTCTGAACGTACCAACCTTTGCTGCCAGTGTACATTAATCAACACCCTCTCATGAAAAAAATAAACAGAACAAGTAAGTAACACTACTTGTTCTGTTTCAGTAGGAGTGAATCCCCGCACTCTCACATATATGCAATCAGTTGTGAGAAGATGAAAGAAAACAATAATAAAAAAAGAGCTTAACATGAGGGAACACCCCTGTTAAGCTCTATCTCTAAATCTAACTTAGTTTTGTTTAATTGAAATGACAGCAGTTTCTGTTAAACCAACTTGTTTTTGTTTGTTAATTTGAACAAATTCGCCTTCAGCAAGGTTTGTAAATACAATTGGTGTGATCGTTGAAGTTGCATTAGCTTTGATGAAGTCTAGGTCAAAGCGTAGTAGCTCTTGGCCTTGTGTGATCGTATCATCTTGTTTTACTAAAGCTTCAAAGCCTTCACCTTTTAGATTTACTGTATCTAATCCAACGTGGATAAGGATTTCTTTTCCTTCGTCAGATAAAATACCGATTGCATGTTTTGTTGGGAATAAGTTTACAATCTTACCTGAGACAGGTGATTTAACAACACCTTCAGTAGGTTCAATAGCAAAACCATCGCCCATCATTTTGCCAGCGAATACTTGATCTGGCACCTCAGTGATCGGCATTACTTTTCCTGCTAAAGGAGAAACGAATGAGATATCTCCTGCAACTGCAACCGATTCGTTAGCTGGTGTTTCTTCTGTTGCTACAGGCGTACGGCCGCTAATAATATCTTTCATCTGAGTTTTAATCTGATCAGATCTTGGACCGAAAATGGCTTGGATATTATTACCCATTTGCATGACACCTGAAGCTCCAAGTTTCTTTAATGTCTCTTTTTCTACTTTTGCTACATCGGCAACACTAACGCGTAAACGAGTGATACAAGCGTCTAAGCTTGTTAAGTTTTCTTTTCCACCAAGTGCTTTTAATACTTGATAAGGAAGTTCAGACGTATTTGTTGTTGAAGTGCCTGCATCTTCAGTAATTTCTTCACGACCTGGAGTCATTAAGTTCCACTTTTTAATCGCGAAACGGAACCCGAAGTAGTATATAACTGAGAAAACAAGACCTATAGGGATAACAAGCCACCAGTCTGTACGATTTGGTAACACCCCGAATAGTAAAAAGTCGATAATTCCTCCAGAGAAAGTCATACCAATTTTAATATCGAGTAATTGCATAATCATAAATGAGAATCCAGCGAAAACAGCATGAATGGCAAAAAGAACTGGTGCCACAAATAAGAAACTGAATTCAATTGGTTCTGTAATACCTGTTAAGAAAGAAGTTAGAGCAGCTGAACCCATGATTCCGGCAACTAATTTCTTTTGTTCTGGACGTGCACAGTGATAAATAGCTAATGCTGCAGCAGGAAGACCGAACATCATAAATGGGAATTTACCTGTCATGAATGTTCCAGCAGTCAACTCAGCTCCATCACGAAGTTGAGCAAAGAAGATACGTTGATCTCCGCGAATAATATCACCAGCTGCGTTTGTATACGATCCAAATTCAAACCAGAAAGGTGAATAGAAAATGTGGTGAAGACCAAACGGGATTAAAGCACGTTCAATCACACCGAAGATAAACGCAGAAACGGTTTGGTTTGATTCAACCATTAAATAAGACACGTTGTTTAAGCCAGCTTGAACAGTCGGCCAAACGAAATACAAAGCAATACCGATTAATAAACCGAAAAAGGCTGTAGCAATCGGTACAAAACGTTTCCCGGCAAAGAAGCCAAGGTATGATGGTAATTCAATATTAAAATACTTTTTATAGGTGAAAGCGGCTAGAAGTCCAGCGATAATTCCTCCGAATACTCCCGTTTGTAAAGTAGGGATCCCAAGGACTAAAGCAGTTCCTTCAGCAGCATTAACCATATCTGCTTCAATGCCACCGATAACACTCATGGTCACATTAATAATTAAGTAACCAATAAGGGCAGCTAGTCCAGCAACACCGTCTCCATCAGACAGACCAATTGCAACCCCTACAGCAAATAGCAAGGCAAGGTTTGCAAAAACAATGTCACCGGCACTTTCCATAATACTTGCGAGCATAACAATCCAACTCGCTTCAAGCGCTGGAATACGCGCGACTAAATCAGGGTTTTGCAATGCATTACCGAAAGCTAATAAAATACCAGCAGCAGGTAATAAGGCAACTGGTAGCATCAATGCTTTACCAACACGTTGCAACACGCCGAACGAATTCTTAAACATGTAACTTCCTCCTAGTTGTTATTTCTAAAAATAAATGATGTTTATGCAACAAAAAAGGCATGAGCGAAAAGGGGAAACATGCAGGTCCTGTCAGAAGAGTTGGTTCTCTTCCTTCCAAAATCTGCAATCGCTTCCTTTCCACTCATGCCTGCTTTACCAGTAACACGTAAAAAAGAATATAATAGCATTTATCTATTGCTTAGAAAGTCGCTGAAGGTGCAAGGTCAAGTAGACGGCTTCAGCTTCTGGTATGGTCTTTTTTAAAGTGTGTTGCATAATCTTCATCAATTTCCATGACAAATTGTAGCACACTGGATATTCTGCTTGCAACACATTTTTTAGCGGTTCTTGATTTTCCATAAATTGTTCTTTATTTATCCGTTCAATGGCAAGATGGAGGTGGCGAACAAGTCCAAGGTAGTTGATGTCTTCGCGATCCATTTTTATTGAAAGAGATTGTTCAATTACTTGTACAAGCTCAGCGATTAATTGGGTATGTCGATTCACTTCCTGCAAAGAACGTCTCGTTAAAGCACTGTGAATGTGAAGAGCGACAAATCCAATTTCACCAGGCGGGATTTCTAAGTTCAGTTGTTTATTTAAATATTCAATGAGCTCACTAGCAACTAAGAACTCTTTAGGATAGGCCAACTCTGTTTCTGATAGAAAAGGATTTTTTATGTCCAACCCTTGCTTAACTCTTTTAATCGCATAGAAAAGATGGTCGGTAAGAGTGATGTGAATATGCTCATGCAGACGGATCGAGAATCTGTCTTCAACAATTTCAATAATATCATTCATGAGACCAATAAAGTTTTCATCAACATAATCAAGAAGCTGCTTATATTGTTCCTGATCTTTTTCTTCTCTAAGCACGAAAAACTTTTCCGCTTGTTCTCCTGCGACAGTATCTCCTGGTTTTTTCCCGAAGCCTAGTCCATTACCAATTAAAACGACTTCTTCGTAATCTGGATGCTCGACAACGAGTACATTATTATTTAACACTTTTTTAACGCTCAGCATCAACTTCCTCCTTTCTAGCAGCTTGACGAAAATTGTCGAAAGTTACTCTTTTTGTTTTAATCTTAGCTTGTAAAGGTTTTCTAGTCAATTAAGATCTTCTCATATAGGAATGTCAGTAAATGGATTCGAAAAGAATAGGTCGCTTTTCCACTAAATATCCACTAGTATGAAGGGTGAATGATAAGTAGGAGCTGTTACAATTGAAACAACCATTAAATTATAAAGAAATGATCAGTAAAGTTGAAGAGATTAATACTCGAAATTATGATTATGAACAACCTTTCTTTGATGCAGTCGATCAATTATTAGACGAAAGCGAAGGAAAGCATGTAGCTAAGCTGTTGACAGAGTCATTTGAGCGAATGTTGACTCAAGTGAGTACGGAAATGAATATCATTGAACAAGAGTTGAGTTTGACTCCTTCATGCAAAGCAGGGTGTGCTCACTGCTGCTATTTTCCCGTCTTAAGTACGAGACTTGAAGCGAAAATGATGTTGATGTTTATTCATCAGTTGCCCAAAGAAAGAAAAGAGAAGCTGTTGAATCAGATTAAATCTTATAGTAAGCAATTTTCGGCTAAGTTAGAGGATGTTAAACAAATTAATTTTAAAACGGACGAATCCTATAAAATGAAATATATCAATCTAAAGTTGCCTTGTGTGTTTCTAGATGAAAAGTCAAAAAAGTGTACAGCGTATGACATTAGACCAGTCTCATGCAGAACCTATGTAAATTATGTTGATGTAAATGTATGTGAAAAAGAAGACTTACCAGAAGGACCCGTAACCTTTGAATTCCTTCATCATTACTATGTGCAAGGAATGAATGAAATAATAGTCGAAATACTAGAGGTCGTAAAAGACAAAGACCTCGGCTTCTCCTATCCAAAAGACGCAGCCGACGTCCATTACCTTCCTATACTTTTAGAAGAAGAGTTAGCTGCTTTTTTATAAGTGCTTTTAAAAAAGAATTGTTGGTATAACCAAAGTGAAATGAAGCGGAAGGCACTTGACTCCTGCGGGAAATAGAGGTAGAGCCGAGGCCCCACAGGCGCAGCCGAGGAGGCTCGGCACCTCCCCGCGGAAAGCAAGTGCCTGCAGCACAATGTAACGGATCCGAGGGTATATGAATGACTACCAACTAACTAACTTCACAGAAATTATCTAAAAATTTCTATTTATTTTCCGTTTAGTAAAAACAGCACTCGTGGTATTATTAAAATAAGTCGAATCGCCATTCTTTTTATAAAGATTGCTGCATAGGCTAGCATTACTCACTAATAAAATTTAACCTAGATAGAAATGCTTTTCAGGGAGGGATACTAGTGGAAGAGAAAGAATTTCGTACGTATTTTGAAGAGCGAGTGTCAGAGGCGAAAGTTCAATTTGAACGAACTGTAGACTGTAAACACACGGAGTTTGATGACTTATACCCGTATATGACAGAGCAACCTCAATTTTTCTGGTATAAGCGTTACGTAGCTTGGCAGGAGTTACTCACAGTTGTCAAAATAGCTGAAGACATGGATGTTAATTGGAGAACGCTTTTCCTAGATAAACAAGCTTCTTTTGTTGAAGGAAGAGTGCTAGATGCGAAAGTGCTAGATGATTGGTATGAAGAACAAGAAAAGCTAGAAACAGAGTCTTCTAAAAATGAGTAAATTTACAGATTAAAAGAAACGATGATTTCGGGGGATGTATCAAAAGGCGATAGGAACCTTTTGAGGCATCCTCTATTTGTGTAAGGAGTGTGTTTAGTTGAGGTTATTTGCCGTGTTCCTGATTCTGGTTACCTTTGTTACAGCCTGTCAAACAGCATTTGAAACGGAAGAAACAAGTCCGCAACCTGTAGATGATGAGGGGACGCAAGAAAGAGATGAAGAGGCTAGTAACGAGTTGAGGGAAAGAGATGAGGTTCAAGAGGAAGAAGAACTGTTGGATGTTGACTTAACATCCTTTGCTAATCGTCAGCCTAATCAATGGGCGGAGACGGTGAGTGGCGTCAAAACAAGATTACATACTGATGAAAAAGTGATTGCTCTAACATTTGATGCGTGTGGTGGTCCTTATGGCAATGGATATGATGAGGAGTTAATCACTTTTTTACAAACAGAGCAGATTCCAGCTACTCTTTTCTTTAATGAGCGTTGGATTTTAGAGCATGAAGATTTATTATTAGAGTTAGCAAGTGACCCTTTGTTTCAAATCGAGAATCATGGAACGGCACATGTTCCTTTATCTGTAACTGGTCATTCTGCTTGGGGCATAAAAGGGACAAGTAGCCTGAAGAGGTTGTAGATGAGGTGCTCGGTAATCAAGAGACGATTAAACGGTTAACAGGACAAGCTCCAACCATGTTTCGTTCGGGGACAGCTTTTTATGATGAAATTGCAGTGGAGATCGTCAATGAGTTAGGGTTAGAGGTAGTTAATTTTAATGTGTTAGGAGATGCTGGTGCCACTTTTTCTGTGGAACAAGTTCATCGGGCATTGCTTGGGGCAAAGAGTGGTTCGATTGTTCTTTTGCATATGAATCAGCCTAGCAGTGGGACAGCGGAAGGGGTGAAAAAAGCCGTTTATGATTTGAGGGAGATGGGCTTTTCGTTTGTTTTACTAGAAGATTATGAACTGGAGTAAGGATGAAAAAAGGGTGACTTAACAAGGAAGAATCCTTATAAGTCACCCTTTTATAATGGAATTACATCTCGACTCCGTTTCATTCTACTTTAGAAATACAGCAAGCCTTTTAGTTAAGCGTTATATGTGAGTCGCGGTGTTGATAGATGCCTTCGAGTTTATCGCCAATGTCTTCTTCGATTTCCTCGTTTGTTGGTAAGGTATCGTAGCTTTCGACGATTGTGAATGTTTCGAGGCAGAGAAGATGGTAAGGGTATTTTTCGCCCTTGTCTTCAATGATCGCATAAATTTTGTTTCCTTTTGTGCTAATAAGGTCACCAGGATTTTTAATTGAACGCTTACGGTTGATGGTTACATTCATAACTGGCTTGCACCTCGTTTTTAGCACCATTATCGCCAGAAACAAAAAAGATTATTCAAACTTGCCTATTTTCTTTTGTTGTTTGCTTTGTTTGTACCATTATCAATCATCTCACTTGCCACTTCTTCATTAAACAAGTTCTCTTTAGGTGTTTGGTTGTTCGTTAATGCTTTGCCTTTTTGTGGATTGCGCTTGTTCATAAAAAATCCTCCTTCTGATTGTTTAAATTTGGTTCTACTGTTACTATTTCTTTAGATCGAAAACTTATTCAAAGAGTGGGTGGTTATGTGGCAAAAAACAAGTTTTATGTAGTTTGGAAAGGTAGAAAGACAGGTATTTTTACAACGTGGGCAGAATGTGAAGCGCAAGTTAAAGGATTCACAGGTGCACGCTTTAAATCATTTCCTTCTAAAGCAGAAGCGGAAGCAGCTTTTAAAGGAGAAAAGCAAGTGAAAAAATCCACTGCCCCCATAAAAGAAAAAGGAACAACATCAATAGAAGAGGTTGAATGGGATAGTATCTCAGTAGATGTAGGTTGTCGTGGCAACCCTGGGATAGTGGAATACAAAGGTGTTGATACGAAAACAGGTGAGGTGCTATTTGCTCATGATGAAATTCATATCGGGACTAATAATATGGGCGAATTCCTAGCAATTGTTCATGGTTTAGCATATTTAAAAGAACAAGGAAGTTCCAAAACGATTTACTCTGACTCAATGACAGCGATCAAATGGGTGAAACAACGAAAAGCAAAATCAACGTTAGAAAGAAATGAGAAAACGGCTTACATATGGTCGTTGATGGACCGAGCTGAAAAATGGTTACAATCAAATGATTACCCTAATAAAATTGCAAAATGGCAAACCGAAAGTTGGGGAGAAATAAAAGCTGACTATGGTAGAAAGTAGGCCCCAAGAGTTGAGCTGAGGAGGAAGCCGATGCAAATAGCGTTGGTGGGTTTATTCTATTAGTTTTGCTGTCTTTTTTATCAATAAGAGAAATTTTTTCAAAGAAAAATCAAAATGGTGTTGAAGTAGAGTCACCTATTTATTATTTACTAACAACGTCCGTTATGGCATTGTTGCCATTTTTTATTAACCCAGCTAACGGTGATCCGTTGTTTTATTTAATTGCTATCATCATCCCTTTATTGATAACGGCAATTACCTATTACCGGCTACCAAAAATAACGGTTTATCAAGTTGATTCGGTATTCACTGTGAACACAGTACGAAAGGTGTTAGATCATTTAGGATATGAATACACGGAAATGGAGAAGAAAACACAGATAACAGAATCTCATTCTTATCAGTTTCATATTAATAATGATCCTCGCGCTAGAATTGAACTTGTCTGGCCTCAAGACCCTGAAGAAGTAGATGAAGGAAAAGATATTAGAATTAAGTTTCAAAGAAGAAGGAAAATAGAAGATGCGGCTTATTTGCATAGTCAAATCGTAGATGCTTTGCGTTTAGTAAGGACAGGTCAGAAGTTTACGAAGCAAACATTTAATAAGGGCTTAATGAGCTTGTTTACTGTTGCGATCCCCATTGCATTTTTGTTTTTCTTCATATGTTAAAGCTGTTACAACGGTTAATCAAGCGTTTGATTAAACGTTGTTTCTGGTTTAAAAGTAGTATGTTGAGGAAGGCACTTGCTATTTTAGTGTGTGACCTTCCTTTTCTTATAAGGTTAAAAACAGATCCCCTATTTCCACACAAATTCAAAGTCCCTCAATTTCCTTCCAGTACCGTGAAAGATTCACTTAATAGCGAAGACCAAATAATAAAGCTTTCGAATTACATAAATAATCGGAAAAATGAAATCATTCATAGACGCTCCTTGTTGTTATCTATTATAATTTAACTAGATATGTTTAGTTAATCGAAATAAATGGTTGATATAGGAGGAAGAGCAATGAGTTCGAATGCACATGTATATCCTTATGAGTCGAAAAGAAATGTCGTATATGGCCGTAAAGGGATGGTCGCCACGTCACAGCCGTTAGCGGCAGAAGCTGGTTTAGATATTTTGAAACAAGGTGGAAATGCCATTGACGCAGCTATCGCAACAGCTGCTTGCTTGACGGTTGTTGAGCCGACATCAAACGGGATTGGGTCAGATTGTTTTGCTTTAGTGTGGGTCAATGGAGAGTTACATGGTTTGAATGGGAGTGGCCAAGCGCCGCAAGCATTATCAATAGAAGCGGTTCAACAAGCAGGATATGAAAAAGAGTTACCTAAGTTTGGAATGATTCCGGTTACGGTTCCTGGTACCCCTGGTGCTTGGGCAGAGTTATCTCGAAAGTTTGGGAAGCTTCCTTTAACAGATGTACTTGCGCCTGCTATTAAATATGCGGAAGAAGGTTTCCCACTGTCACCAACGCTTGCTTATTACTGGAAACGCGCATATGAAGGTTACTCTAAGGCATTACAAGGTGAGGAATTTACAGCGTGGTTCGAGACGTTTGCTCCGAATGGCAAAGTACCAGAAGTAGGAGAGATGTGGGCATCTCCGGGACATGCTTATACGTTACGTTTGATTGCTGAAACGAATGGTAAAGCCTTTTATGAAGGGGAAATTGCCGATCAAATTGACCAATTTTTCCAAAAGCATGGAGGTTTTTTAAGAAAAGAAGACCTTGCAGCGTACGAGCCTGAGTGGGTGAATCCAATCAGTGTTGATTACAAAGGATATCAGGTTTGGGAAATTCCTCCTAATGGACAAGGCTTAATTGCGCTTGAAGCTTTGAATATACTAAAAGGTTTTGATTTTCCAGAAAAAGAATCTACTAATACCTATCACAAACAGATTGAGGCAATGAAACTCGCTTTTGTTGATGGACTAAAGTATATAACAGATGCTGAATCAATGAGTGTATCAGTAGAAGAGTTGTTATCTGATGAATATGCAGAGAAAAGAAGGCAGCTTATTGGGGAAGAGGCGATTTTACCTGAGCCTGGTACCCCTCAAAAAGGTGGAACGGTTTATTTAGCGACAGCTGATGAAGAAGGAAATATGGTTTCATTTATTCAAAGTAATTATATGGGCTTTGGATCAGGCGTTGTTGTCCCAGGGACTGGGATCGCGATGCAAAACCGAGGACATAATTTCTCGCTCGATCCTAGTCATGACAATGCTCTTAAACCAGGCAAGAAAACGTATCACACAATCATCCCAGGATTTTTAACAAAAGGAAATCAAGCAGTTGGTCCGTTTGGAGTGATGGGTGGCTTCATGCAGCCACAAGGGCATGTTCAAGTAGTGATGAATACAATTGACTTCAATCTAAACCCGCAAGCAGCTTTAGATGCTCCGCGCTGGATGTGGTCTGAGGGGAAGAAAGTGCATGTTGAACGGGCTCTGCCTGCTCATATCGTCGACGAACTTTCAAGAAAAGGTCATGTAATTTCTGTTGAAGCAAATGGAGGTCCTTTCGGAAGAGGACAGATTATTTGGCGCGATCCGAAAACTGGGGTGTTAGCTGGTGGGACAGAGTCAAGAACGGATGGTCACATCGCAGTTTGGTAAGGTTGCGTTTTGAGTTCATGCAAGAGGGGTGAGGTGAGGTACGAGAATGTCTCACAGGTTAAGAGAACTTCCTTATGAGACATTCTCGTTATAACTTCATGCCACTTCGACTTTTAAATCGTCTTAGTAAAATGTGACTTTCAACTCTCGTAATGCCTTTTAAAGCGTATAATTCTTCGTTAATAAAATGTTCAAGTTGATCGAAGTCTTCAACGAGAACATGCATGTGAAGGGTGCTTGGGCCTGTCATTTGATAACAACTAGCAACCTTAGGATTTTCCGCTAATGTTTCGGCAACGGACACTAAAGAGGTTGGCTCGCAGTCTACTTCGAAAAAAGCAGAAACTTTTTTTCCGATTTTATCAGAGTTAATGACAACACTAAATTTCTCAATCACTTCTTCTTCCATTAACTGATTAATTCGCTCGCGAATAGCAACTCGAGAAAGCCCTAATTCTTTTGCGATATCAACGTAAGACATTCGTCCATTAATCGTTAATAATTCTAAAATCTTCTTATCGGTTGCATCAATCTTCATTGCACCACACCTTTAGGTAACTTAGATAAATCTATTATAAGACATTTTGTTTTATTAAACACGCAACGTTAAACATCTAGTATATTTGCTAAAATTCTGATAATATTATTACGGGTAACGAAATAACGAGGGGGTAAAAACATGAAATTTCCAGAAGTGTGGGATATTGATTCTATTTTTAAAGGTGGAAGTAAGTCTGAAGAGTTTAAGCAGTTTACAGAAGAAACGGATGCACTTTTAAAGACATTAGATCAAGAACTAGAAAAAGAGTTTACAATCGACCAATTAGAAACATACATAGTAGATATTCAAGCATATATGCAAAGAACAAGAGAGGCTTCGGCGTTTATCAGCTGTTTAACGGCCCAGGATGTAAAAGACAAAGAGGCTTCTTTATGGCTTGGAAAAATAACGGAACAGATGACTCAAGTTCAAAGCATTTGGGGTGTCCTTGAAGACATTTTAGTTGCTTTAACGGATGAACAATGGCAAGAGGTAATCGACCGTCCTTCTTTATCAGGAGTGAGCTTTAACTTAGAAGAACGTCGTCAACAAGCGCAAGAAAAGCTTTCGTCTGCTGAAGAAAAATTAGCAGGACAGCTTGCGATAGATGGGTATCACGCTTGGGGCAATGTTTATAACAGTGCTGTTGGTCGCATGCAGATTCCGTTCGAAGAAGATGGCGAAGAAAAATTATTATCAGCAGGTCAGTTGCAAAATCGCTTAAATAGTGGAGATCGCTCCGTTCGTGAGCAAGCATTTGCAGCGAATGAAACGGCATGGGGAAAAGAAGCAGATTTATTTTCGCAAACGTTAAATCATCTTGCTGGTTTCAGACTGAATCTATATAAAGCAAGAGGCTGGGATAATGTATTAAAAGAGCCACTTACGATTAATCGCATGAAGGAAGAAACGTTAGATGCGATGTGGCAAACGATTACAGATAATAAGCCGAGATTCTATGAATTTATGGATCGAAAAGCTCAGCTTCTAGGTGTAGAGAAGCTTGCGATGCATGATGTTCATGCTCCTTTACCGGTAGAGGGAGATACAACCATTTCCTATGAAGATGCTTGTGAGCTCATTATTAAGCATTTTAAAACGTTCAGTCCGAAACTTGCTTCATTTACAGAAGGAGCTCTTCGCGATGGTTGGATTGAAGCAGAGGACCGAGCTGGTAAACGTCCAGGCGGATTTTGTACGTCATTTCCATTGTCGAAACAATCTCGTATTTTCATGACCTATGATGGCACAATGGCGAATGTGGCTACTTTAGCTCATGAGCTTGGTCATGCTTATCACGGACATTGTCTGAAAGATATGGATCCATTAGCGCAGCGCTATGCAATGAATGTAGCCGAAACAGCTTCGACTTTTGCGGAGACAATTATTGCTGATGCGTTAGTAAAAGAAGCTCCTTCTGAAGATGTGAAACTATCTTTACTTGAAAATAAAATATCGCGTTCTTTAGCATTTTTCATGAATATTCATGCACGCTTCTTGTTCGAGACGAGATTCTATGAGGCTCGTAAAAATAAGATGTTATCGGTTAAAGAACTAAACACATTAATGGAAGAAGCACAGAAAGAAGCTTATGGAGATCAACTAACTTCTTATTCACCAACTTTCTGGGCATCGAAACTACATTTTCATATTACGGGAGTTCCTTTTTACAATTTCCCTTATACATTCGGCTTCTTATTTAGCCTTGGAATTTATAAAAAAGCTCTTGAAGCTGGCCGTTCATTTGAAGACGACTATATTGCTCTTCTTCAAGACACAGCAAGCATGACAGTAGAAGATCTAGCACAGAAACATCTTCAAATTGATCTAACAAACAAAGACTTCTGGCAAGAAGCGATTGACCTGATCTTAGTAGATGTTGAAGAGTTTATGGAACTAACGAATAAATAATTAGCGCTAAATAGCTACCTGTTATTCAATGTTGAATAAACAGGTAGCTATTTTTTTATAATATCAGTTTGTACCTTCAAATTTTCCACTCCATTTAGTTTAAGCTTTTAATCATTAATTTCGCTTGTTCTTTTGTTACAGTTTGGATAAAATCAATTAAATCAATCGGAGAGACTCCGTATAGCCTGCATTTTAAACGATATTGCTCATAAGCTTCTTGATACATTTCCATAAAAGATCTTCCTTTCATCTGTAGTATAACAATATTATTTATTATTAATTATTATATAACAGAGTGAGTGTAAGTCAATAGGTTTTTGTTTAGTTTAGAAGATGAGATGTTTTTACAAGAAACGTTAAAAAACTGTTTTTGCATAGAGAGATGCTATAGCAAAGTTTTTCCTCGTAGTGAAATGCAGCGGAAGTCACTCGACTCCTGCGGGATGCAGAGGTAAGGGCAAGACCCCACAGGCGTTTAGCCGAGGAGGCTTGCCACCTCCCCGCGGAAAGCGAGTGACTGGAGCGGAATGTAACGAACATGCAAAGAAAGCCTAACCAAACGTTACAACCCTCAAGCTCTTTTTAACTCGAAATCATTAGTAAACTTAAGGTATAATAAATCGTGTCGTAAAAATTCAGTAGAATTAGAGAAATGATTCAAGCCCTTATAAAAAATCTAGAAAGAGAGTGAAAAGTATGGGACGTAAGTGGAACAACATTAAAGAAAAAAAGGCGTCAAAGGATGCCAGTACAAGTAAAGTATATGCGAAGTTTGGACGAGAAATATACGTTGCTGCCAAACAGGGGGAACCGGATCCAGAATCAAACCGTGCGTTAAAAGTCGTTCTTGAACGTGCGAAAACATACAGTGTACCAAAAGCAATTATTGATCGAGCGATTGAAAAAGCAAAAGGAGGAGCAGAAGAGAACTACGATGAATTGCGATATGAAGGTTTTGGACCGAATGGCTCGATGCTTATCGTCGATACGTTGACGAACAATGTAAATCGTACAGTTGCTGAAGTTCGCTCCGCTTTTAAGAAAAACGGTGGGAATATGGGGAATAGCGGATCTGTTGCGTTTATGTTTGATGCGACTGCCGTTATTGGTCTTGAAGGCAAAACAGCTGATGAAGTGTTAGAAATGTTAATGGAAGCAGATGTGGATGTTCGTGATATTCTAGAAGAAGAAGACACGGTCATTATCTATGCTGACCCTGAGATGTTCCACTCTGTTCAAGAAGCGTTTAAAAATATTGGGATTACAGAGTTCACAGTAGCTGAATTAACAATGTTAGCTCAAAGTGAAGTGACTCTTTCTCAAGAAGATCAAGATCAATTTGAGAAATTACTAGATGCATTAGAGGATCTAGAGGACGTTCAGCAAGTTTATCATAATGTAGATTTAGAAGGATAATTGGTTGAAAAAGGCCTGTGCTCGACTATCTAATTAAGATAGTTATAGCACAGGCTTTTTTGCAGGCTTTAATGAGGCGCTTCTTTTCTTAAATAACGTTTATCTTTCATAAACAATCGCCAGAACCAAATAAAGACTGGTATTAAAATCGCCATTCCTGCGCCATAGCCAATTAAAAGAGACCTGAACATAATCTCGTTAGTGAAGGCATCGTAAATGGTGACATCTGGATAAAGAAAGTACGGCATATGAGCAGAGCCGTATGCAAAGCTAGCTAAACCAAACTGTAAAGCGATTAATAAAACAGCAACTCTGGGCTGACCGATATCGACTTTTTTAGAGGGCCACCAGAGCGCACTGTATCCAACAGCAAAGGCAAGAAGTGACAAGGTAAAGAGCAACCATTCATTTGCCATATTTTCAAACATCCAAAATGCTTCAGGAATTAAAGTGAAGATCGCCCCAACAGCAAAGGAAAGGGTGATCGGCCCTAAGATAATCGCATTTCTACGGTAAACATGATAAGTTTCCTCTGAATTGGCTTCGCGTGCATAATCACTTAATAGCAACGAAGACAAAAATAACTCTGTACTAAGGCCGAACCCTAGGTGAGTGTAAAAGGTAGGGCTTGTGAATAACTGGTTAAGCAGAATATATTGTCTGTCGCCAACCGTTTCAACAAAGCCACCAATCGCAGCTGGTAAAATACTAATCAACAAAGCAGGAATTAAAAGCCCGGTTACCCCTGAAATAATCACAAGCATATTCGTATACTTTTGCACGGTATAAGAATAGACCATAAAGGCACTACGGATGGTTAATAAAAACAACACAAGGCAGATAGGAACAATCATTAACGTTCCAAGTGTAGCCGCAGCCCCTGGAAAAAAGCTAACGAGAGCCACGACAAGCAAGACTAAAAATACATTGGTTACTTCCCATGAAGGGGATAAATAGCGATTCGCGATACTAGCGGCTTTTGTATCGGTTCTTTTTCGATAAAACATCGCCCAAAATCCAGCGCCGAAGTCAATGGACCCAGCAATTGCATACATGAAAAGAAAGATCCATAAAATCGTAATCGCAATATAAACAGATTCCATGTAGAACTCCTTTCGAAAAAAAGATAGTTAAGAGATAGTGTGTAGATCTTTCGATACAGGATTACGATAAAAATAGAAATGCATAACAAGAGCTGTGATAACTAATAGAACAACGTATAGAGATATAAATAACACAAAGAGCATTCCTAAGTTACCAGAGTTTGTAGCGGCTTCATTTGTTAACTGATAGCCGTAGATCGTCCAGGGCTGTCTTCCTGTACAACTGAAAATCCATCCCGTTTCAATACCAATCATGCAAGTGGGCCTGATGCGACAATCCCGGCTAAAAGCCATTTTGGATATGGCTTCTGTTTTTTCCGCGAAAAGAACCAAAATATCCAGTATAACCCTGCGAGACCGAGGAGCAATGTCCCGATACCAACCATTACGTTAAATAGCGTATGTACAAATAGGGGTGGCCACTCTTCTTGCGGATAATCATAGAGACCTCGAACAACGCCGTCAGTAGAACCAGTAGCCAGCCAACTTAACATACCGGGAATTTCAATTCCGCCAACGACTCGTCCTGCTTCTGGATCAGGAGTTCCCATGATCGCTAGAGGAGCGTTAGATTGAGTGACAAATAAACCTTCTGCCGCAGCCAGTTTCACAGGAATATGCTCATGTAACATAATCGCCGTACTGTGACCACTATTAGACGTGTAAACAGACATGATTAGAGCAACAGCAAGGGAAAGAGATAAGCCTTTTTTATGATAAGAAATCTCTCTTTCGCTCAAACCTCCGCGAAATAACTTGTAAGCAGCAACTGCGGCCAAAATAAAGGCACCAGTCATATAAGCACTACTAACGACGTGGTGAGAAGTAATGAAAAAGCTAGGGTTAAAAACAGCAGCAATGGGGTCAACATTCGTGATTTGACCGTCAACCATATCAAATCCTCTAGGGGTGTTCATCCAAGCGTGTGCATCAGTTATCAGAACTGCAGAGGCTGTTGCACCTAAGGCAACGAAAAATACACTGACAATTCTCATAGTTGGGGATAACCTGTCAGCGGCATATACGTAGATCGAAAGAAACAAAGCTTCAAGGAAAAAAGCAAAAATTTCAATTTGGAAAGGCAAAGCAATAACCTGCCCAACAATTTCCATATAACCAGGCCACAAAAGACTAAGCATAACAGCCACAATCGTACCCGAAGGAATAGCAACCCCAAGTAAAATAGCAACCCCTTTAGTCCAACGTTTTGCCAGTGTACCGTAATCCTCATCCTTTCTAATGAGGCGCATAATTTCAGCAAGTAAAATCATTAACGTAATCCCGACGCCGAGTGTTGCAAAGATAATGTGAAAAGCAATAGAAGAACCAAAAATAGTACGGGCCAACAAAACATTATCCATCTTCGAACTTCCTTTCCAAACGATGTAATTTTGATGTGAGGCTTGTCTATTCGAAAAGATGCAAGCAGCAACTCAAAAAAGCAGTCATGACAGCTAATCACTTTGTTCGAGTGTTTCCATCTGCTTTACTGTGCGTTAAGAACCTTAGTAATATTCGTCTTAATTACCAAATTTAATAAAATAAAAGGCATTCTTCAAAATGAGTATAGCTGTAAAGAAGATTTTACTCTTAGTGAAATGGAGCGGAAGCCACTCGACTCCTGCGGGAAAAAGAGGTAAGGGCGAGACCCCACAGGCGTTAAGCGTGGAGGCTCGGCACCTCCCCGCGGAAAGCGAGTGGCTGGAGAGGAATGGAACGAACATACGGAGAGCGAGTAACCCCAAATAACAAAGTATCCGGAACAGCCAAATAAAAAGAGCGAGTTTTACCTGTTGGTAAACTCGCTCTTTTTATTTATGATTGCTTTTTTTCTATTTCAGAAGGTTGAGACGATCGTTCGTCGATACGCTCTTCAATCTTTGCTAATGCTTCTGGATCATTAAGCAGTTGTTTTTTATTCTCTAAGACTAAATCCTCAAAGGAGGCTGCCTGTCTTCTCATTTTAGTATCCCACCTTTTTTAATAACGAGATGATAAGACTATTGTATCATGATAAACCGTGAATAAAGTAAAGAATTGTTACAATTTTTCAAATAGATTCACATTAGCAAATTTTGTCGAATTTTACAAGAAAGGTATAGAAGATTGCTACTTTCAAAGGTATCCACATTATGAATCTAGTTACCCACAAATATTTTAATGTTATCAACAATTATGTGGATAACTGTGTGGATAAAAAATGTGCATGTCCTTGAAAAAAAGTATTTACAAGATCAATCATTATTGTTAGAATATTTTTAACAATTAGAAAAAGCAACCGTTACAACGTCCTTGGAGTGAGCGACTGCTCAATCAACTAAAATAAAAAGAGAAAAAAAGGGAGAGAGTACCATGACAGTATCAGAGAAAAAAATGATTGAAGAAATGCAAAAAAAATTAGACCGCTTAGCAAACGAATTAAATGAACTGAAGAAGTCGGGTCATGATGGTTTTGAAAAATTAGAAACAGATCACTTCTTAACACAAGCGTATAATTAACTTATAATAAGAGTGCCTGGGATTATTTGGGGCATTCTTTTTTTCTCGTAAAATAGAATAAAGAGGTGGTAAAAATGAAGATGCATACGGAAACAATCCACAAGATAACCATTCCAACTCCATTTTTAGTTGGACCTGTTAATGTTTATTTGATTTGTGGAGAGGTGTTAACACTTGTTGATACAGGGCCATTAACTAAAGAGGGTGAAAAAACGTTAATAGAGCAGTTGAAAGCTTTAGGCTACCAATTAGCAGATATTGATCAAGTCGTTTTAACGCACCATCACCCCGATCATGTCGGACTAGCGGGACTCTTTCACTCATCTGTATTAATCGGTCACCGTTATTTACGCCCTTGGCTTCAAAAAGATAAAAGTTTCTTTGACCAGCATAGGAAGTTTTTCCAAGAATTTTATCGTGAGCACGGTGTTCCAGGTGAGACTATACAAAAAGTTCTTCATGCTAGTTCAGTCTATATGAGTTATATAGAGCCAACGGACCTCGATGTTATTGTCATGCACGGAGATCAATTACCGGGACATCCAGATTGGACAGTGTTAGAAGTACCTGGCCATGCTCAAAATCACATTATGCTTATTCGAGAACAAGATCAGTTAGCAATAGGAGCAGATGTTTTAATAGGAACTATTTCTTCAAATGCACTATTAGAAGCGCCAATGGAAGAGGGAGCAGAGCGCCCTAAAACGCTGTTGCAGTATCGAAAATCATTAGAGTTAATGAAAAGCTTAGGTGTATCAAGCGTACTGCCAGGGCACGGAGAAACGATTAATGAGGTTGATCAATTAATTGACAAACGATTAAAGGGCCATCTAGACAGGGCGCAGCTTATTAAACAAATACTCAGTACGAATAGATGGAGTGCTCATGAAATAAGTTACCAGTTGTTCAAAGAAAAGCATGTGAAGCAGCCAGAATTAACTTTTTCAGAGACATTTGGTCACCTTGATCTTTTATTAGAACGAAATGAAGTTAAGATGAGCAAAGAAGATGGCATTTTCATCTTTTATAATGAGTGATTACTCATTCATTTTTATCTAAAGTAGATTATATCAGTCTTTACTTTCCTTTCGTTGCCATTTCTTGATAGAATATAAAGAAAGATGAAAGAGGAGGAGACTTTACTATGGGAAAAATGAATTCTCTGAAACTAATAGTATTATTGCTTTTAATTTTTCTTTCAGTTGTATTAGCAAAAAAAGAATGGCGAGCAAGGCTTCTACATGAATTAAGACAAGTAAAAGAAACGACAGAAGAGACCATTGGCTTTATAAGGGATAATCGGGAAGAAATTGTGGAACAGGTTCGCACAACTGCTAGCGAATTATCTTCAGTCGTTCGTGACATCACAAATGATGTTAAGAAAATTGGTGAAACGGCGTCACATTTAAAAGAGAGCTCTGAAGAAATCATGAAGCAACAAGAGGAGCCGCAACAGAGATGAAAACGTTAAAGCAGAATTTACATAGTGTCTCTATAAAAAACGATGATTAATATGGTTCTTCCAAAAGGTAGTGACTCATCTTTTGGAAGAACCATTTTTTTTCGATTCAATATTGAGTTGCAGGTTGTTTGTACGTACTAACAGCTACAAAAATAAGAAACAACATTGAACTAATAATCATAAAGAAACTAATGCCCTCGCTAAATTCAATAAATAAACCGCCTAAATAAGGACCTGCTAAACTTCCGAGGCTAAAGGCAATTCCGCATAGAATGTTGCCAGTAGGTAATAGTTCTTTTGGAGTTAAATCGGTCATATAGCTTATTCCTAACGAGAACAGAGAACCAACAATCATACCAGCAATAAAAAGGCAGATCATTAAACCGATCACGGCTTGCTCTAAAAAACTAGCAAAGAGAAAGGTAACCCCTCCGAAAAAAAGGATCAATGATAAGATTTTCTTCCTTCCTAATTTGTCGCTTAGAATTCCTAATGGTAATTGAAAAACGATTCCTCCTATCGCAAAAGAAACGAGCAATAAAGAAACATTCGTGACATCAATTCCTATTCGTAACCCGTATATCGGAAAACTACCATTTAAGGAAGCTTCTAAAAAACCATAGCCTAAAGCTGGTAGCAAGGCGACCCAGGAATACTTGAGTGTTTTCTTAAATCGACTAGCAGTATCCCTGAACCCAGCAAGTTCCACCGATTTTTCTGGAAAATCATTTTTTAATAACAATAAAAATAACCAAGCAACTAAACATAAGCTAGACGAAATAATGAATGGAAGTGCTTCGTTAATCGAAATTAAAGGGGTCATTAAAGGCCCAGCTGCAAACCCAATTCCGAAGAACAATCCATATATACTTATATTTCGTCCTCTTTGTTCTTTTAGAGAAGTAGAAGTAATCCACGTTTGCGTTCCGAAATGCAACGCATTATCGCCAATTCCTATGCAAAGTCGTAAGAAAAACCAAAACCAAAACGTTTTCCATAAAGGAAAAAGAGCAAGAGCTATTACAACCATTAACCCACCCGTCAAAATAATAGGTTTATAACCAAATTTTCGCAGTGGTGGTTCCATAAAAGGAGAGATAATTAAAATCCCTATATAAAGTGCTGTAGCATTTAAGCCATTTAAAGCAGCAGAGACACCATCTTGTTCAAAAATAATTGAGATCAGTGGTAAGAGCATTCCTTGGCTGAACCCGCTTATCGCCACAATACTAACTAATATCCAAAATCGTAAACGATCCATTCAATTTCAGTCCTCACTTTCACATTTGTGCCTGTTCTATTTTACCTGCTCTTATCCTTATTAGCCATATGTAAGAGTGGAAAAGAACATGACGTCAATCAAAGAGACTGGTACAATAAAAGGCGTAAACATGAAGGAGGCAGTTTGATGGAATTTAAAATGAAAGAAAACAGTTTTGTTACAGAGCTTGAATTCGGTCAATTAGAGGTATCAGGTAACTCTGACTATGGGTTCCGACCATTTCAATTGTTAGTTTCATCGATAGCAGTTTGTAGTGGTGGGATTTTAAGAAAAGTGTTAGAAAAAAAGCGGATTACATATACAGATATTAAGATTAAAGCGGATGTAACACGCAACGCTGCTGGTGTAAACGAAGTAACGGACATTCATCTTCACTTTACCATTATCGGTGCAGACACAACCGATGAGAAGATTCAAAAAGCGTTAGAAGTAACGGCGAAAAATTGTCCGATTGTGCAATCCGTGAACAAGTCTATTCGTATTACTGAGACATTTGAACAAATAAAACATGCGTAAACAATTTCTTCACTTAGCAATAGGCGCGATTCTTCAGGGAATCGCCATGGCTTTGTTTCTATTTCCTTTTAATATTGCCTCGGGTGGAGCGGCGGGCATTGCGATCTTGTTTGAAGTATGGTTCGACCTATCTCATGCTTATACAATCTGGGGATTGAATATCATCCTGTTGCT
This sequence comes from Halalkalibacter akibai JCM 9157, assembly GCF_000513135.1. Taxonomy (GTDB): domain Bacteria; phylum Bacillota; class Bacilli; order Bacillales; family Bacillaceae_D; genus Halalkalibacter; species Halalkalibacter akibai. The sequence goes on along the minus strand of NZ_BAUV01000034.1, from coordinate 26,937 downwards.
ATTTGCGGTGCGTTGGATAGGAGTACTTAGTAGTTTGAAAACCGTTTATACGGTTTCTTTCACATCACTTACGATCTTCGTCCTTCAATCTTTTTCAATCGGATTAGACATGCTCCCGCCGATTTACGTTAGTTTCCTTTTAGGTGCTGTAGTTTTTGGCATAGGGGTAGGAATTCTTTTTCGGAACGGAGCGTCGTCAGGTGGTTTAGCAATTATTGCTCATATTTTCTTTGTGCTGTTTAAATGGTTACCTGGTAAAAGCATGTTTTGGATGAATATGGTTGTCTTTTCTCTAATTGCTTACGTCATTGACTGGACATTAATTTTTGGCGCAGTATTGGTACAGTGGATTGCTACAAAAGTAATCAATTACGTTGTTTCATACCAAGTTCAAAGAGATGAAGACGACACGGCGATGTCAGCATAGTGTTATCTTCATTTTTTCTTTTTAAAAGGAGAGGGAAATGTCAGTATCTAAACAATTAGATTTCACTGAAGGACCAATCTTGAAAAAAATGATTCTGTTTTCGTGGCCGATTTTCTTAACGAATTTACTTCAATCTTCCTATCAACTTATTGATTCAATTTGGGTGGGGAATTTACTTGGAGCTAATGCGTTAGGGGCAATTACGATTTCGGCAACAGTCGTCTTTACCATTCTATCTTTTATTATTGGATTAAATGGTGCGACATTGACGGTCATAAGTCAAAGGCGAGGCGCCAAGGATGAACAAGGTTTGAAGGAATCTTTAAATGCCTTTGTTTTTGTATTAGGGACTCTAGCTTTATTACTCGGCTTATTGGGTTATGTATTTTCTGGTTCGATCTTACGGTTTATGGGAACACCCGGTGAAATACTGCCGCTGGCCCAATCTTATTTACAAATTAATTTCATAGGGATTTTGTTTTTATTTGGGTACAATTTTATCGGAACCGTATTAAGAGCTTTAGGCGATAGTAAAACACCGATACAGTTTATTGTTATTGCTGTTTTATTAAATGCTATATTAGATCCTTTATTTATCTATGTGTTGCAATTAGGCATCGACGGGGCCGCTTATGCAACGGTGTTATCTCAAGGAATTGCTTTTGTTTACGGTTTGCTTTACTCGATTTATAAAGCAAAAGTTCCTTTTCAAATTCCTTATTTACCAGAGAAAAGCTATTTTATCGTTTTATTTAAGCTCGGCCTTCCGGCAGGTCTTTCGATGATGGCTATCTCTGCAGGAATCTTAGCTATTATGACGGTTGTAACTAGCTTTGGAGAAGAAGTGGTAGCTGGATTTGGGGCTGCGCAACGTTTAGACAGTTTAATTATGCTGCCAGCTTTAACGTTAGGATCTGCTGTAAATAGTATGGCTGGTCAGAACATTGGCGCTAAACTGTGGGAAAGAGTTAATGAAATCGCTCAAAAAGCGATAATTTTAATTATTATTGTATCAGTCTTGATCAGTACGATTATTTTCTTTGGAGCAGAACGATTCATTAAAATCTTTATTCAAGACCCGGAAACCGTTCAATTTGGAGTTACGTATGTGAAAACAATTGCTTTTTTCTATCCTTTTCTGGGCATTAATTTTGTTTTAAACGGAATCGTGCGAGCAGCTGGGGCAATGTTTCCAATCTTAGTATTGAACATTATTTCCTTTTGGATTTTAAGATACCCGCTAACAGCAATTTTCGCGAAGTGGTTGGGGGAACAGGGAATTGCACTAGGGATGGGGCTGAGTTTTGTCATTAGTAGTGTAATAGCAACCGCATATTATTTCCGCGGAAATTGGCGGAAAATAAGTGAAGATATTGCCGAAAAAACGAGAAGTAAAGAAAAAAGTTGAAATTGATCGTAGGATTGGAGAATGGAAAAGAATTATGTTGATTAGAACTTTATGTTATCTCGGAGGATTGTTTATCCTCTCTTTTGGAGTAACCATGACGATATTAGCAGGAATTGGTGCAGGCCCGTGGGACGCGCTAAATGTTGGTTTAGCGATGATTACACCATTTTCTGTAGGGAACTGGGTTATTTTCATTGGTATGCTCCTGATTATTTTAAATGCGCTGTTAACAAGATCAAAACCAGTAATTCATTCATTATTAACGATTGTGTTAATAGGATATTTAATCGATTTTTGGTTGATTATTGTGTTTAATGACCTTTTGTTTAGTGGCCTGATGTTAAAAGTGTTTGTGTTGTTAGTAGGTATTGTGATCATTGCGTTCGGAGCTTCTATCTACCTGCAAGCTGAATTTGCCATTATCCCAATTGATGGATTCATGTTTGCGTTAAGAGATTTGTTAAAGGTTAAGTTAATGGTGGCCAAAACGATTACAGAGTTAATTGCGCTTGTTGCTGCGCTAATCGTGGGAGGGCCTATCGGAATTGGAACGCTGTTAATCACGTTTTTAATTGGACCATTAATTCAATTTTTCTTTCCGAGGATGAAAAAGAGGATTCATTGGAAAGAGGCTGGGGAGAAGGAGTTTTTGTGATTGGTTGATGCAGGACGAGAGTTAACTTGTTTTATTCACTCAACACTTGCAGGATATAGAAGAGGCGACTGAAAAAGGTTAATTCCCCTTATTCAGTCGCCTCTGTAATTTAAAGCAGGTTATTTCGTAGCAGGCACTCAACAGGTCGATCCCCTGTTTACTTCGCTTATGCTTTTCCTTGTTCTTTCGCTCGGTTATTGGTGGCTGTGACAGCACTTTCTAATAAGCTAAAAAAGTGTTGCTCATCTAAAGTTGCAATTCCAGCTGCTGTTGCGCCTCCGGGTGATGTTACTTGTTCTCTTAACTTAGCGGGATCGCGATGTTTATCGAGCATGGCAGCACTACCTATTACCATCTCAAGAACAAGCTTTCTCGCTTGTTCTTTTGTAATTCCGTATGACAATGCGGCTGCTTCTAGCGCTTCTACAAAATAATAAAGAAAGGCAGGTGCGCTTCCGGTGATGGCGGTTAAATCATGAACCTGTTGTTCTGTTACTTGTTCAGCGGGGCCAATGGCACCTACAATTTTTGTGAAAAGTTCAGTTTGTTCACCTGTCATATAATTTCCTAGTGCATAAATGGACATGGATCTTCCTACGTCAGCAGCAGTATTTGGCATCAGCCACGCAACTGACGTTTTTGCTGGAAGGGCTTTTTCCAAGTAAGAGGGGCCAATCCCAGCTGCCACTGTGATAACAAGTTGGTTTGGTTTGATTAATGGATTTAATGTTGCTAAAACTTTTTCATGGGCACTAGGTGGACAAGCAAGAAGTATAATATCAGAAGTTTCAACGGATTTACTCCAATCTGATGTTACCTCAATTTGATATTGTTCTTTCAAATAGGTGAGCCGCTCAGCATCTTTCTGATTCGCTACCGTAATGGCGAAGTTTTTTTCCTTCTGAAGTATGCCAGAGAAGATCGCCTCAGCCATCCGACCTGCGCCAATAAATAAAATATGTATGGATTTGTTCATGTGGTTCCTCCTTTTGTATGTCGGTAAAAAATGTGGCTCTTTTCGCAAGGTTGTTTCGATTGATTAGGATTACAACTATAGTGAAATGGAGCGGAAGGCACTTGACTCCTGCGGGAAAAAGAGGAAAGGGCAAGACCACACAGACGAAGTCGTGGGGGCTTGGCATCCTCCCCGCGGAAAGCAAGTGCCTGCAGCGCAATGGAACGGTCCAGGTAAGAAAGTGTACCTAAACGCGCAAAAATTCCTTATAAAAAGAACTCAAAAATAATGATTTTAATTCCCCTTCCTCTACGTTACCAAAAAACTCCTTTATCCGAAAGCAATGGATAAATTTTAAAGGAAAGATAACAATATGGATAACCAAATGTCTCTAAATGAATTGAGGAGGGTATCAAGATGAAACGAATCATCGTAGCAATGGTTGCGATATTCTTATTAGCAACAGCCATCCCAGTTTTAGCTGCTGAAGATGGGAAGAAAGAAGAGAAAAAAGGATTTACAGTACCAGATTCTGTTGTGAAAATATCTAAGGAAAATACGTATACAAATCCGACACAGGATTTGCCGTATCTTCAACCAAGCGAGTTAGCAAAAGAATTGCTAGGCTCTTCCGACATTAAAATTGAGAACCCTGATCTCATTCGGATTTTAAATGAGTCCACTATTAATGATTCAAAGCTGGCGTTAGGATTCAGAGCTTCCATTTATTTAGGAGAGTGGCCTTTAGCTTATGAATCAGATGGAACAGAAGTAAATTGGGAATATCAAAAGGTTAATACAAATTATCTAGACAATCGTGGCGGACGTTCCCCGCAAAAACTGACGTACTTTCAAGAACAGCAAAAGAAAGTAAGTGGGGGCTTAACGGCTAAAATCCCGAATAGTGAAGCGGTTAAGAAAATGATGATGATTAAAGCCGCAGAACATACGAACTTGCCTTTAGCTTTTGAAACCGTTATTGGTCAGGGAACGAAAAAAGGCAACACGTACAATATCGCTCCTAAGCAAGTTGGATACTTAAATAGCTTTGTACCAGCGGCGAATGAAAAAGGGAAAGTGACATACGGGGAAGTATATTTAACGTTCAAGGGTGGCAAACGAAAAATTGAGGTTAAAAATGTAACGCAACAAGGAATTGGTGCTTGGATTCCTGTTCAAGATCATTTATCTTTTAGTTTCGTTGCAGCAAATCAACCTAAATAATACAGAAAGCACTTGAAAGGAGAATAACTCCTATTCAAGTGCTTTTTCTTAAAGCTAAATATTTGTTTTTCTTTCTTGGAAGTTAACATTAGGATAGTATGCATCTTTTACGAGAACATTTGGGCCCAAGCATTTCACAGATGGGCAATGACAGTTCAATGATTTTGCGAGGTCGGATCTCATCCATTGATCATAGGCCTCTTGCAAAGTGGTCGTTTGAACATTCCCAAGTGGAGGGGTGTCTCCAAAATCGGTAACAATAATGTCGCCATCGAAAATGTTGACATTTAAACGGGATCTGCCATCTGGATCATTACGAACAGTGACATTCTCGGTTGAATATAAACGTTTTTGTAGGCGTAAGTCTTCATCGTTATCACTACAAGGATAAAACGGAAGTGTTCCAAAAAGCATCCACATGTCTTTTTTCTTTACATCTAATAAGCGGTGAATACCTGAACGAATTTCTTCTAATGAAGCTACTTCCAGATTGCGTGCAAAGTCACTTGGGTACATAGGGTGAACTTCATGTCTTTGGCAGCCCATTTCTGCGATTTGTTCATGAATTTTTTCAAGGTGTGGGAGCGTACGTTTGTTGATCATCGTCTCGGCCGATACTATTACACCTTGACTTGTTAGAGCTTTAGCATTATCAATCATCTTATAAAATAAGGATGCTCTTTGTTCAAAACTAGGTTTGCGATCCATAACCGCGAAGCCAATTTCAGCAAAGTCTTCGACACTTCCATAGTTATGAGAAATGTGTAGCACATCAAGATAAGGGATGATCTTATCATATTGTTTCAAATCAATCGTTAAATTTGAGTTAATTTGTGTTCGCACACCTCTTTCATGTGCATACTTAAGAAGTGGAACCACATAGTTATCAACAGATTTTTTGGAAAGCATGGGCTCGCCACCTGTAATACTAAAAGCTCTTAACGTCGGAATTTCGTCCAACCTTTTGAGAAGCAAGTCTAAAGGTAACGGGTTTGGGTCTTTCGGTTGAAGGGTGTAGCCTACCGCACAATGCTCACAACGCATATTGCACAAGGTTGTCGTTGTAAACTCAATATTGGTTAACATCGGTTTCCCGAATTTTATTATGTCTTCATATGCCTCCCACGGATCATGGGTTGGCGAAATAGTAAGGGATGTCTCGATCACAAAACTCGTGCTCCTTTAACTTCAGTTTCACTTGTAACATCATAACGCAAAACGCATCCTTACAAAAGAGTGAGTTTTATTCTAATTCTGGCTGAATTGTGTGTACTGTTATTATCTGTTACACTCTATTTGAGCACAACTGTATTCAAAAGGAGAGATTGCAATGGGTGGAGCGATTCACGATAAAAAAGAACAAATGAACTATTTGCATAATAGATTGAATTTAGTAATGGACGTATTAGATACAATGGATCCAGAAGAAGCTGGAGTAGAAGAAATTGATCGACTTTTAAGTATGCTGGATGATATTGAAACAAAGTGTAAGCAATTCCGTCACGACTGGTCTGAATAAAGGAGTAAATGATGAAACTTTATCTGATTAGACACGGGGAATCAACAGGGAACCTGGCAGGGAGAATCCAAGGAACAGACGATTACCCATTATCCGAGTTGGGAAAACAACAAGCTGAGTATGTGGCTGATTATTTTAGTGACATTCATCTTGATTTTATTTATAGCAGTGACTTAACACGAGCTTCTGATACAGCAAAGGCGATTGCGCGGAAGAAAAATCAAACTGTCAATGAATGGGATAAAGTAAGAGAAGTTCACCTTGGACCGTTACAAGGATTAACACGAGCAGAAATTACAATGAAATTTCCAGAGACGGTGGAGAACTCGATTTTAACTTCGGGAGTAGAAGGTACCGAGTCAGTAGACGAGTTGACTGCTAGATGTCAGTACATAGTAGAACAGCTTCAGCTTGCTCATCGAAATCATGATGTTGCGATTATATCGCACGGTGGTTTCATCAGTATTTTTCTCATGTACTTGATTGCTGGAGATCAGTGGCACACTCTTCATCGTCCGTTTCAGATTGGAAATACGAGTGTGAGTTTTATTGAATGGCCTAAAAAGCAAGATAAGCCATTGATTCATTTTGTTAATCAAGTGAGTCATTTAGATCCAATTGTTGATAAAAAGAAAAATCATGGTTTGCTTTAAGTGCTCCTTTTATTAGGAGCTTTTTTTAATGGAATTTTATCTGAATATAACCATTTCCTTTTCTTGGTCTGTACGCGCTTCCACTTTTCTCTTTCGGAATGTTTGGACTAGCATTATAATAGATATGATAAAGAAATTGTGAGTAGGATAAAAGTACGTAAAGGGAGTTGGATGAAATGAAGAACTTAGAAGAAAGCATGTATCAGTTAATTGTTGAAACATCTACTAATCTACCAAATGACGTGAGACGTGCGATTGCTCAAGCAAAAGCAAAAGAGAATGCGGGAACAAGAGCAGCATTATCATTATCTACCATTACAGAAAATATAGGAATGGCCGACACGAACGTTTCACCAATTTGTCAAGACACAGGAATGCCGACATTCGAAGTGAAAGTACCTGTTGGAGTTAATCAAATTGAAATGAAGAAAGTAATAAAAGCGGCAATCGCTAGAGCAACAAAAGATAGTAAACTACGTCCTAACTCGGTTGATTCTCTTACGGGGAAAAATACGGGGGATAATCTTGGTGACGGAACACCTGTAATTCACTTTGAACAGTGGGAAAAGGATGTAATTGATGTTCGTTTAATCTTAAAAGGTGGCGGCTGTGAAAACAAAAACATTCAGTACAGCTTACCAGCAGAATTAGAAGGATTAGGCCGAGCAGGGCGTGATTTAGACGGAATTAGAAAATGTATTATGCACTCTGTTTATCAAGCGCAAGGACAAGGCTGTAGTGCCGGTTTTATCGGTGTTGGAATCGGTGGAGACAGAACGACAAGTTACTCACTAGCGAAAGAGCAACTTTTCCGTACGGTGGACGATGTTAATGCTAACCCTGATCTTCAAAAGCTTGAGGATTATGTAATGGAAAATGCCAATAAGCTTGGAATCGGAACGATGGGCTTTGGCGGCGAAGCAACATTACTTGGCTGTAAAGTGGGGGCGATGAACCGCTTACCAGCAAGCTTCTTCGTCTCAGTAGCTTATAACTGTTGGGCATACCGCCGCTTAGGTGTCGTGCTTGATCAAGAAACAGGAGCGATTCAAGAATGGCTTTATAAAGACGGCGAAAAAGTAGACCTTAATGTAGAACAAGAGGTAGCTGCCGGAACAGAAGAAGCAAGTGAAGTTCGAGAAGTAGTTCTTGAAGCGCCTATTACGGAAGAGCAAATCAGAGAACTTAAAGTCGGAGATGTAGTCATCATCAACGGAATGATGCACACAGGTCGAGATGCAATTCATCATCACCTTATGGATCATGACGCTCCAATTGATTTAAATGGACAAGTAATCTACCACTGTGGACCGGTTATGGCGAAAGATGAGCAAGGGGAGTGGCACGTCAACGCAGCTGGACCAACAACAAGTATTCGTGAGGAGCCTTATCAAGGAGACATCATGAAGAAGTTTGGAATCCGCGCTGTTATCGGAAAAGGTGGCATGGGACCAAAAACACTTAAAGCACTTGGAGAGCACGGTGGAGTTTACTTAAATGCCATCGGAGGTGCAGCACAGTATTATGCTGACTGTATTAAGAAAGTCCAAGGCGTTGATTTAATGGAATTCGGAATTCCAGAAGCCATGTGGCACTTAGAAGTAGAAGGATTCGCAGCGATTGTTACGATGGACTCTCATGGTAACAGCTTACACGCTGATGTTGATAAGTCTTCGCTTGAGAAGTTAGCGCAGTTTAAAGAGCCTGTGTTTAAATAAGAGTAATATAACGTTAAGACCGTCAAATTGTATGTGGATTTGACGGTTTTTTTTGATTGATAAGGTTGGGGTAGGGCAGGTGTGTGCGCATGTGAGAATAGGCGATTTGAATGAAATAAGGAACCTGAGGTCCACGTGTGTGAGGAGGCGGACATCAGGTTCCTTATTTGTGAGGAAACAGTAAGTGTAGTGTGTTGAGCGGACAGGAGAGCTCTTATTAGAGAAAATGGAGGTCAAACGAGAGCTCATTTAGTCAAATAGAGGAACTGAGGTCCGGAACCTGTGTGGAAATAGGCGATTTGAGTGAAATAAGGTATCTGAGGTCCGCGTGTGTGAGGAGGCGGACATCAGGTTCCTTATTTGTGAGAAAACAGCAAGTGTAGTGTGTTAAGCGGACAGGAGAGCTCTTATTAGAGAAAATGGAGGTCAAACGAGAGCTTATTTAGTCAAATAGAGGAACTGAGGTCCGAAACCTGTGTGGGAATAGGCGATTTGAATGAAATAAGGTATCTGAGGTCCGAAGAGAGCTAAAGTTAAACGGACGCTCTAAAACTGAGTATACAAACAGCTCTTTTTTCAAAAACTCAACACATGAAATCAAAGAAAATGGGTCACCCTACATAAAGGTATTATAAGTAAAAGCTAGAAAAAAGAGAGGGAGAATGATGCACATATGTTCAAAAAAACACCAGTCCTTACTATCTTATTCGTAGTCACTCTTTTTTGTTGTTTAACTTCTGTAGCGTTCGCTTATGATAATACAACTCATAATTGGAGCTATAAACCGGAAAAAGATAATAAGCCGGTTACAACAGAACCTGAATTCTTGAAGTTACTTGAACAAACAAATGGGTATTTTATTGGTGATACGACTAAGAAAGAATTGTACTTAACGTTTGATAATGGCTATGAAAACGGATATACAGAAAAAGTGCTTGATGTTCTTAAGGAAAAAGAAGTTCCAGCTACTTTCTTTGTGACAGGTCATTATTTGGATAATGCAACCGATCTTGTGATACGTATGGTTGAGGAAGGCCATATTGTTGGAAATCACTCTTGGCATCATCCGAGCTTACCTGATGTTGGTGATGGTAGACTAATGAATGAGTTAACTAAAGTTCAGGAGCGATTCACAGAAATAACTGGGGTCAAAGAAATGAAGTACTTACGACCACCAAGAGGACAGTTTAGCGAGCGCACTTTAGTGTTGTCAGAGAAACTTGGGTATACAAATGTGTTTTGGTCGATGGCGTACAAGGATTGGGAAGTTGATAAGCAAAAAGGCGGAGACTATGCTTATAATCAGATCATGAAGCGAATCCATCCTGGCGCTATTATGCTTATTCATTCTGTTTCGAGTGATAATGCAGAAGCATTGCCACGCGTAATTGATGAAGCTAGAAAACAAGGCTATGAATTCAAAAGTTTAGATGATCTCCTTTTTTCAAAACATATGCAGGAGATTCCGTTTCCATAAAAACCATAAGAAAGAAGGCTGAAACAGAGGAATCCTCATGTTTCAGCCTTCTTTTCATTAGTTCGCATAACTTTCTTGTCCAATAGCTGATGCAATCGTTTCTAATGTTGTTACATCAGTCACATCAAATGCAATTGGTTGTCTGCTTCGTACGATCATCATGCCGATTTCTTCTTCCATCGAGTTCTTAATAGGAAATTTAAGTTCTCCATTACATTCCCATTTTAAATCATCTTCAAAAGAAGAAGCGGCAACTAACTTATGATCTAAATTTTCGTACATATAAATGCCAACCCAATCAATGTAAGGTACTTGTTCAACTAGACTTTCAACCGTCTTGTCAAAGATAGACTTTAAACTTTCTCTTTTAAACACGTGGGCCATAATTTGTAATGATGCTACATCTGTAGGTATAGACAAAATCATCTCTCCTCTTTTCGTACTTCTGTGTCCTATTTTAGCAGATTTCATGTCACATAAGCTCTAGCAAGTTTAGGAAGAAATGTTCGAACATGCTATAATAAGGGCGCTAATGAAAGGACGGAGTTAAAAAATGAAACAAAAACATGAAACAAATACAGTAAACATGAAAATAGGCCAACAATTTCCTTTAACGATTAAACGTCTCGGAATTAACGGGGAAGGCGTCGGTTATTATAAGCGACAAGTTGTTTTTGTTCCTGGAGCACTGCCTGGCGAAGAGGTCGTTGCTGAAGTGACAAAAGCAAGTCCACGTTTTTCTGAAGCGAAAATGATAAAAATACGTAAGCAGTCAAAAGAACGAATAAAACCGCCTTGCCCGATTTACCAAGAATGTGGCGGGTGTCAGCTTCAACATATGAATTATCAAGCGACGCTGCGTGAGAAAAGAGATATTGTTAAGCAAGCATTTGAACGTCATACGAAGATCGCTTTAACCGATGAAATGCTCCGGGAAACGATTGGAATGGAAAATCCGTGGGATTATCGCAATAAAAGTCAGTTACAATTAGGAAAAAAGGGTAAAGATGTTATAGCAGGGCTTTATGCGTTAAATTCTCATCACTTAATTGACTTGTCTGATTGTAAAGTCCAACACGAATCAACGAATAAAGTAACACAAGTAGTAAAACAAATTTTAGCGGATCTTAATGTTCCGATTTATAATGAGCGAAAGCATTCAGGAATTGTTCGCACGGTTGTAACGAGAGTTGGTTTTGAAACTGGACAAGTTCAAGTGGTTCTTGTCACGAAGGAAGAGAACCTCCCTAAAAAAGAAGCGATCGTTGCAGAAATAAAAAGACGGTTACCAGAAGTGAACTCTATTGTTCAAAATGTAAACAGTCAGAAAACCTCGCTCATCTTCGGAGAAAAAACGATTCATTTAGCTGGAGAAGAAGCGATTGAAGAAAAGTTAGGTGAGTTATCTTTTTCTTTATCAGCGCGCGCATTTTTTCAATTAAACCCAACGCAAACCGTTAAATTATACAATGTTGTAAAAGAAGCAGCGGAGTTAACAGGTAAAGAAAAAATAGTCGATGCGTATTGTGGAGTTGGAACGATTGGATTATGGCTTGCTAAAGAAGCAGCAGAAGTCCGTGGAATGGACATCATTCCAGCTGCGATTGATGATGCGAGAGAAAATGCAAAGAAACATGGTTTCACTCATGCTAGCTATGAAGTAGGAAAAGCTGAGGAATTGTTACCACGTTGGAAAAAAGAAGGATGGAAGCCTGATGTCGTGATTGTAGACCCACCTCGAACAGGTTGTGATGAAAGGTTACTACAGACGATTATTGAGGTTAAACCGAAGCGTATGGTGTACGTTTCTTGCAATCCATCGACTCTAGCAAAAGACGTAGACCGTTTATCTAAAAAAGGTTATAAAGTGAAATCTGTACAACCAATTGACATGTTTCCGTGGACCGCACAAGTTGAAAGTGTAACGGAGTTAGTGAGGGTGTAAATGATCAAAAAAGCTTTAACGATGATAAAAGCAGAGTGTCTCCCTTTTGGTTTTAAATCGAATTATATTGAAGCTTATAGAAGGTTTTACAATTTACAAGTAAATAGATGCACCCATGAATATGGATATATAGAAGCGAATGGCTATAACTTATTTGTTCAACGTTTTAAGCCAATCAATTCTATTGAGACGGTACTTCTGATACACGGCTACCTAGATCATGCAGCTTCTTTAAATAAAACGATCAATCACTTAGTGAAAAATGGCTATGAAGTCATTTGTTATGATCTGCCAGGTCATGGATTATCAAGTGGAGAGAGAGCAACCATCACCAGTTTCGAAGATTATATAAAAGCTTTGAAAGATCTTTCTGATAAGTTGCTAAGTCATTTAGAGAAACGACCTTTACTTGTTGCACATAGCACGGGTGCCTTGATTGCTTTAGAGTTTATTAGCGAAAACAAACATCTTTTTGCTAAAGTCGCTTTAATTGCTCCTTTATTTCGTCCTTATTTATGGACGGCTTCAAAGGTCGGATTATTTATAACAAAGCCTTTTAGTAAAAAGTTAAAACGTATTTTTCAGATTAATTCACATGATCAACAATATCTAACTTTTACAAAAAGAGATCCATTACAAGAGAAGAAGTTACCAGTTACCTGGCTTTATGCTCTGCAAGCATGGTTGAAAACTCTCAAGCTGAGAAGGAGAGATGATCTTTCCTTTCTAATGATACAGGGGAATTTAGACAAAACCGTTGATCTAAAGCATGGGTTAAAGAAAGTGAAATATTATTATCCGAAAAGTAAAATCATCCTAATGGATAATGGTCATCATCAACTATTAAACGAGAGCCGTGTTATTAGAGAGCAGACGTTTTCTATCTTGCTTAATTATTTAAAAGAGAAATGAGGAGATGCTTTCTGGCTATCGCTCCGGAAATATACTTCGCTTTCCGCGGGCGGCTGGTGAGCCTCCTCGTGCTTCGCACTGTGGGGTCTCACTCTTGCCTTTGATCCCGCAGGAGTCTACGTATATTTCCTCCGCTAAGGTTATGCGTTAAAAATGTTAGAAGCCTTAATTTAAGTTAAAACCAAAGTGAAATGAAGCGGAAGGTACTTGACTCCTGCGGGAAAAGAGGAAAGGGCAAGACCACAGAGCAGCTAATTCAAAGAAGTAGCAATGGCTCCACACGTTGCGCGCCTGCTATGAGAAACCCAATCATAGCAGGCTTAAGAGCATGCAACGGTTCCTCTCATTGCTAAGAGGCCACTGAAAAAGGTGAGAAAACAAACCTTTTTCAGTGACCTTCAGACGAATGTCGTGGGGGCTTGGCAATACCCCTCGGAAAGCAAGTACCTGCAGCGTAATGGAACGGATTCGTTAGAAAGACCCCAAACCACCCCTAATACCACTAGGCTGGAACAAGTAGTTATGTCCCAGCCTTTTACTTATAACGTTCTAATCATCATACCCCCGGGCTCTTTGTTTGTTAATATCCTCAGCTTGTCGATACGCATCAATCATTCCCCAAATCCACATTATTGGGTAAGTAATAAAACCAATAATAATAAACATGAGCATGGCGTTAATAATTTGAATAATCATAAAGGCAATTCCCTTAGCGATTTGTCCGTTATAGATTTGACCTAATCCGCACCAAAGAGCACTTAAGACAGCGGCTAAACCAGCATTTTTAAGAGGCTGAATAGGACCAGTTGACATGTGTGTGACCCCCCTTATAATTAATACCCTCATCCTAAACGTATTACAGAAAAAGAGAATACATGACGGTAATTTACTAGGGAGATGCGAGGTTTTCTGCTATCTAGTTTTTGATCCTATTAAGAAGTCAAATAGTCTTGAACACTAACGACTTTTCCATTCGGAAATGATTCGTTCTCTAACAAATCAACTACAACCTTTGCTACTACAGAAGGTGGAAGCAAATGTCCGTCGTTTTTATAAGCTCTGAATTTTTCAACATCTACAAAGTTGCTTTCATCTGTTGAGCGAATTTGTTCTTGCATTTGTGTGTCCATAATTCCAGGTCCAAACGAACAAATTTGAACAGGATGCTTTGCTTGTAGTTGATCAACTGCTGTATTTTGACTGAAAAGATCTAGTCCTGCTTTGGACGTTCCGTAACAACTCCATCCGTAGATAGGACGTTTGCCGGCACCTGACGAGATATTAATGATTCGCTTCTTACAAGAGAAATCAGTTGTATGTTTCATAAATTCGGATGTTATAATCATAGGTGAGAGAAGGTTTACATGTAGATTTGAAATGATTTCGCTTGAAGTGATCTTGTCGATCGGATTAATTGGGTTCAACATGCCAGCATTGTTAATGAGGTGAATGGAGTCAACGTTATCTTTAATAACGGAGAAAACATCTTTCATTAGCTCGTCAATGTGATCGACGTTTTCTAAATCATAAGCGAAAAAGTAAAGAGGTACATCATGACGTTTTGCTAACTCTTCTAGTTCAACGTTACGAGAGCGGGCAATACAGCAAACAGCAATCTCTTTTTCGGTTAGTAGTTGTTTAACAATGGCTTCACCAAGCCCTTTTGAACTTCCAGTAATCACAACATATTTCATCGTATACCCCCTTGATAGGTAAATGATCGTTACATACATATTTGATAAATCTTGATCAGTAGTAAGAATGAAGGAGTGATAATATGGATCTTTATAAAGCTCATTTTATTCATCCACATACACATGTCCCACTAATTGTTTATTATAACAAAAGCGATGGGTATGTCACATTTGAAAAAGACAATGAAGTGTTAGCTCTTTTATTAAAATTAGATGGTGAATTAGCCGAAGATGAGCGGTTTCTGAAGAACGTCAGCCAAGTTTCGAATATGTGTTCAACTCAATACCCTGTGAACACATTTAGCGATGTGTATGATTTTTTAGAGCAGTTAGGGATTTCCAAAGAAGAGCTAACGTTTAAACAGCTTTTTCTCCATTAATGCGGATGAGGAGAGGTAAAATGAAAATAGTCATCACATGTAAGTTGCCAGAAGAGTTACTGAAGTCTATTAAGGAAAAGTTTGAGGTTGTGATGTCTGAAGTCGAGAACGGACCGATGCCTCGTGAGCAATTACTTCAGGAAATAACAGATGCAGAAGGATTATTTACAAATGTTGCTGATAAAATAGACAAGGAATTGTTTGAGAAAGCGAAGCAGCTAAAAGTGATCAGCACAATGGCTGTAGGCTATGACAACATTGACCTAGAAGAAGCGAGAAAAAGAAATATACTTGTTGGACATACGCCAGGTGTTCTAACAGAGGCAACTGCCGATTTAACATTTGCCTTGTTAATGGCAACCGGAAGAAGAGTGGTGGAAGCAGCGAATGTGATCAAAGAGGATGCTTGGAAAAGCTGGGGACCATTTTTTCTAACGGGACAAGAAGTGTATGGCAAAACGATTGGGATTATCGGGATGGGGAGAATTGGTCTCGGTGTTGCGAAGAGAGCGAAAGGATTTTCGATGGAGATCTTATACCATAATCGAAGCCGCAATGAAGAAGCGGAAAATGAAGTAGGCGCTATCTACAAAGAGTTTGAAGAACTCTTACAGCAATCCGATTATGTTGTTCTGCTCGCACCATCCACACCTGAAACGTACCATATGTTTAGTACGGAACAATTCAAAATGATGAAGTCGACAGCTGTATTCATTAATACGTCTAGAGGTTCGAATGTAGATGAGAAGGCTTTATATGAAGCATTAAAAGCAAAAGAAATCTGGGCAGCGGGCCTAGACGTATTTGAAGTAGAACCGATTAGCTCGGAACACCCATTGTTACAGCTAGAAAATGTAACAGCGTTACCTCATATCGGCAGTGCAGCAATTGAGACGAGAGTCGCGATGGCGCGTCTTGCTTTTAAAAATCTTGTAAATGGATTAGAGGGTAGGGCGCTTGTTCATCAGGTGAAGTGAAACTAAAGTATTAAGAATAAAAGCAAGCTCCTTTTAAGATTGTTATACGCGTTCTTCACATGTTCGTTGCATTGCGCTTCAGCCACTCGCTTTCAAGGCCACTAAAAAAAGGGGAAACCACCCTTTTTCAGTATCGGGTTCAGTTTTGGGAGGGAAAACATTAATTCACAGGTCATTACATTTAACACTCCAATCCAAAACGAATTAATACTACAACTAGTATACAAAATAAGCAGATAATTCACTAATGCTTCCGTTTGAAAATTAGAGTAGTACACTTGTCATAATCAAGTAATGAGTGATAGTAGAATAAGCGGAGATTTTTCGGTTAAATGTAGAATAGAGCTCATTGGAGGCATAAATAGGGGGAGTTTTTCCGGTTATACAAAGAAAAGTTACCCATTTTCAGATTTTCTGAATCAATAGGCGGGATCTCTCCGCCTATTTAAGCTATTTTCATTGCTAATTATTAATTAAGGGGAATCTCTCCGCTTATTTATAAGATTGGGTTTTTAACCTTTTCCCTAAAAAGATAAGAGTAGCCTCTCCTGAACCATCGGGGAGGGGGCCAAACCTCCACGGCTAGGCCCGTGGGTCTCGCCCTTATCCCTAGGTCCCGCAGGAATCGAGTGGATTCCGCTCCATTTCACTACGAGTAAATACAACGGTAACAGTCATTTCATAAACAGCCTTTTAAAAAATAGTAGTCACGTGAGTAATATCGGCTAATAAGAATGTTATTCAGAAGTGAACTTTAGTGCTACTCATGGAGAGTCTAAGGAGTGTCTGCGATCGCTAATAAGCTGAAAAGTTTCGCTAATAAAAGTGTGATCGCTATTAAAATTGCGATTTCGCTATTAAGTGAATTTTTCACTTTTAGGAGGAGAACCGCTTCGCTCTCTATATTGAGAGCAAAGTAAAAGCACCGCCCTACTGCGGTGCTCCTACTCATATTTTCTTAATCCTCATCCACCGGATAAACACCATTCTCATCATGTACTTCTCTTCCTGTAATAGGAGGGTTGAATACACAAACCATGCGCATGTCGCCTTTTTCACTTGCGCGAAGTAGGTGCTCATCGTTTTTATCTAATACATAAATTTCGTCTTTTTTGATTGGCCATACTTTACCGTCTGCTAGCGTTTCTACTTCACCTTCGCCCTCGATACAATATACCGATTCAAGGTGGTTTTGGTACCAGATGTGAGTTTCTGTACCAGCTTTAATAATCGTGTCATGAACAGAGTAACCCATTCCGTCCTTTTTTAAGACAAGACGACGGCTAACCCAATTGCCACCATCTACTTCTTGATCTGTTCCTAAAACATCTGCTAATTTTACGACTTTCATCTATAAAACCTCCTATTAATTTATAAGTTGTATGTAGAGGAGGGGATGAACCTCCTCATATGAGTTCACTTAAGAGATCACTAACTCTTTTGCTCCAAGAACAGCTTTTACACTGTCTTCAATAATTTTAAAGCCTTGTTCTAATCCTTCATTGTCAATCACAAGTGGAGGGAACAGTTTAAACACTTCATCTTTAGGACCTGATGTCTCCATGATCAGACCGCGTTGGAAGGCTTCTTCGGCGATGCTTGCAGCAAGACCTTCGATTTCAGTCGAGATCCCAACCATAAATCCACGTCCGCGTGCTTCACCTTGAAGTTCAGGATATTTTGCGACGATTCCTTCTAAGAAGTTGAAGATTTTTTCTGACTTTTCTTCGATACTCTTCTCAAATTTTGGATCTTCCCAGTAGGATAGGGCAGCGGCTGCGGTTACGAATGCATGGTTATTTCCACGGAATGTACCGTTATGCTCACCAGGCTCCCAAATATCTAAGTCAAGACGAATTAACGTAATCGCAAGTGGCAAGCCATAACCACCGATCGATTTAGACATACAAACAATATCAGGTTTAATTCCCGCTTTTTCAAAGCTAAAGAAGGTTCCAGTACGACCAACACCAGCTTGAACATCGTCAACGATTAGAAGGATTCCCCATCGTTTACAAATCTGTTCAACTCGTTGTAACCACTCGAAACTTGCAGCATTAATACCGCCTTCACCTTGGACTGTCTCGAGGATCATTGCAGCAGGGATATCAACACCACTACCACCATCCTCTAGGAAACGCTCGAGATACTCCAGAGTGTCGAGGTTGTCGTTAACAAAGCTATCATAAGGCATTGTTACAACATTTTGTAATGGAATTCCAGCACCTTTTCGCTTAAAAGCATTACCTGTAACGGAGAGAGCTCCAATTGTCATGCCGTGGAAGCCGTTTGTAAAGCTAATAATATCGGTACGTCCAGTCACTTTACGAGCCAGTTTTAAGGCACTTTCAACCGTATTTGTTCCAGTAGGTCCAGGGAACATAACTTTATATTCAAGGTTTCTTGGTTTTAAGATAACCTCATTAAATTTAGTTAGAAATTCTGCTTTTGGCGCAGTTGCCATATCGAGTGAGTGGGTAATTCCATCACTTAAAATATAATCAACTAGCTTCGCTTTCATCATTGGGTCGTTGTGGCCGTAATTTAACGCACCAGCCCCTGAGAAAAAGTCTAGATATTCAGTTCCTTTTTGGTCCCACATTTTATATCCTTTTGCTTTTGTGAAAACAGTTGGAAAACTACGTACATAGCTACGTACCTCGGATTCAAGCTTCTCAAAAATTGTCATGTCTGTTTGACTCATCTTCTTTTCTCCTCCTATATATACCTATACTAGTAAGTGTATTTATCGTTTTTCACAAATCCCTAGTCTTACTGTTTGTTGTTACTTTTTTATCGGACCTACACGAAACGTTAATTCTTTTTCATGTCCTTCTTCAGGAAACAGATCCTCTGCAAAACATTCACTAATTTCACATTCAGTATGATAACTACGGGCTAAGCTTTGAAATAACGCTTGAGATGCCTCATTTGATGGGGTAACAGTTGCTTCAATAAACGTAACGTCATCACAGAAAGAGCGTTGAACAATTTCTTTAATTAACTTTGAAGCCAACCCTTTTCCTCTTTGTGAAGCGTCTACGCCCACTTGCCAAATGAAAAGAACATCTTGTTTTTCTGGAGGAATAAAAGCAGTGACAAATCCAACAAGTTGATCGTTCTCTTTTGCGACAACACATGTCTCTGCGAAAAACTCACACATCATAATATATTTATAAGCAGAGTTTTGATCCAGTGTTGACTCGTTTACTAATTCCCACATCGCTGCACCATCTTCAACAGTCGGTTTTAAAAATTCAACCGCAGCTGTTTGTGAGAGTGCAGGAGTCATTTGACTTTTAATGTCGGTGTCCCCCTTTTGTGAACTTATTTTGTTTTGTTTACTTTATTTATCATAAGGGGAGTGAGAAAACGACGCAACTTAGGTTAACAGGGATTAATTAGCAAATGAAAGGCTTAGATGGGATTAAGGTTCGTTAGGGCAATGATTGCTGTAAATGCTTCCGAATGGTTAAGTTTTCTAACTAATTGAAAAAGACAGACCAATCGTAACCTTATGAAACCCTTGCTAGAATAGGGGGTTTGGCGGTTGGTAAATTTTGTTGAGATTTTACATAAAAAAAGAAAACAACCCTAAATCGGGCTGTTTTCTTTAGTAAAGTGATAAATACGGTTATGATTTGCTACGATTTGCTGCTCGATCAGCAGCTTTAAATTCTGATCCGTAGTTTACTTCTTGAGCTTTTCGTAACGTTTTACGTTCATCTTGAGCACGACGTTTTTTACTTTCCATACTGATCACCACTTTCAATAAGAGTAGTATCATTATGGTCTAAAGTGAGCTAAGTTAATCGCCTATGCTTCTTTTATTTCAAGAGAAACTTCTTGCTCTGTTCTCATGAGGTGAAGGTGATATTGATCTTTTTCAATTTGAAAAAGGTTATACACATCTTGGTTAGCATTTATTTGTTCGTACACATCACGTCTGAAGTCATTTGCAAGAGAACAATAAGGTAATTTGCTTGCTGCCATAAAGGAACGAACATTTTCCTTACGAATACGCATGAAGACAGTTTGAATGTCACAGGAAAAAAACAACTCATCAAAGAAAGCATCCTTCGCCACTTTGTTGTACCCTTTACCAAAGTAGGGCTTTCCGATCCATGTTCCTAAAAAGCCACTATTGTTTGAGATATCAAATAAATTAATCGTCCCAATCGGTGCGCCCCACTCATCAACAATAGTGCGGGAGATGAGTTCGCCGCGTTCTTCAGCTTCAATTGTCTGTTTTGTTAAGAATACATATTCGTCATATGAATAAGCCTTTTGACGAACGAATGGAAACACTGCCGGGTCCACTAACAATTCAAACAAAGCATGACAATCAGCGACGTCTCGTTTTTTCAAAATCATAAAAAGCCCTCCTTTTTTTGAGGGCAGAAAGATAGTACCACCCTCGAATTTAATAGTCGTTCATATCAAATTCGGGGTGGGAATCGAACCCACTAGAACCAGCCTTGCTGGTGGCGCACCAATTGCCTTCCCAATGCTTATATAATTGTTTATAAAGCGATATTGGGGATTCTAACGTGTTTATGCTAATGAAATGATCTGCTCATTTAATAATACGCTCAAATACTCTTGAATCCTTTTATATATTAAATGTTTTTTTGAAAAAAAGATACCTCTTTTTTTAAAAAAATTTGTGAAAAAAACTACCAAATTTTAAAGGGATTTTAAAGAAATTTTCAAGTTTTCAATAAGTTTGTTAAGGCTGGTTCTAAAGCAGGATATGAGTAACGGAAACCATGTGTTTTTGCTTTCTCAGGTATAACTTTTTGCCCATCTAAAACAAGCGTACTCATCTCACCTAGCAACACCTTTAAAGCGAAAGAGGGAGTAGGCAACCAATGAGGTCGGTTGATGACACGAGAAATGATTTTTCCGAATTCACTCATTTGATATGGTTCTGGAGCTGTTACGTTAAAAGGACCTGAAATCTCTTGATTTTCAAGGGCAAACTCAAACATTCGAACAGCGTCATCAATATGAATCCAGCTTAACCATTGTTTCCCGTCACCGAGAGATCCACCGGCAAAAAGTCGGTAAGGAAGAAGCATACGTGGCAGTGCACCTTCCTGCCGATCAAGAACGACACCTAAACGGCAATAAACGACTCGAACCCCGTACTCACTTGCTTTTTGAGCTTCTTTTTCCCAGGCTTGAACAACCGTCGATAGAAAATTGTCTTCAACAGGAGCAGAAGCCTCGTTAAATGTCTCCGTATAAGAATTGCCATAATACCCAATGGCAGACGCGTTCACAAGGACTGATGGTTTCTTTGAAAGCTGTTTAATAAGGTCGGTTAACGCTTGTGTTGATTGAATGCGACTTTGTAAAATACGATTTTTGCGCTCCGTCGTCCATCTACCAGAGCCGATTGATTCACCAGCTAAATTGATAATAGCGTCAATTCCTTCAAGTTCTTGAATCGACGAGTCGTCCGGTTGAAGCCATTTTACATAACGGACATTTGATTGTACTGGTCTATTGGAAGGATCTCTTGTTAAAATATAGATGGAATGACCTTT
Source organism: Halalkalibacter akibai JCM 9157 (assembly GCF_000513135.1). Lineage (GTDB taxonomy): Bacteria > Bacillota > Bacilli > Bacillales > Bacillaceae_D > Halalkalibacter > Halalkalibacter akibai. Next base: position 5,441 of record NZ_BAUV01000034.1, on the reverse strand, counting down.
GGCCGTAAGTAATGTTGTTAACTTAGACCCTATAAAACCAGTGCCGCCTGCAATCGCAATTTTCATCTTGTCTCCTCCAATATGATATTTTTACCTATAGTGTACGTCTAAATAAAATGACATTGCAAAATTAAAGAAAAAGAGGTGACATGAGTGGCAGTTATTTCAAAAATTACAGTTCAGAAAAAAAATAAGAGTCGCTATAACCTGTTTCTCAGTAGAGGACGCGGGGAAGAGTATGCCTTAAGTGTCGATGAAGATCTTCTATTAAAGCACGGGTTGAAAAAAGGACTTGAGCTAGATGAAGAAAAGTTAATTCAGCTTATTAATGAAGATGAAAAAAAGAAAGCTTATTTCTTAGCTATTAATTTTTTATCTTACCGAATGAGATCAGTCGATGAGATTCGAGTATATCTTCGAAAAAAGGAAAAAGAAGAGCAGCACATTGATGAGGTTATAAAAGAATTACTTGAAAAAAAACTACTTGATGATCAAGAGTTTGCTTCTTCTTATGTTCGCTCTAAACAGTTAACGGTCTTGAAGGGCCCGATGAAATTAAAGCAAGAACTCATTCAAAAAGGCGTCCAAGAATCCGTCATCGAAAGAGCGCTTGAGCAATTCACTAAGAGTGACCAAATAGAAGCAATGGTAAAGTGGCTTGAAAAACAAAACACAACAAGTGCTAAAAAATCAAATCAAGCATTAAAAGAGAAATTATCGATTCAATTGCAATCAAAGGGATTTAGTCGTGATGCGATAAAAGAAGCGGTTAGGCAGGTCGATCTAGAAAATGATAAAGAAGAAGAATGGGAAGCTATTTGTTTTCAAGGAGACAAAGTGAAAAGAAAATTGGAAGGCAAATATCCAGATTGGGAGTTTAAACAGAGAGTGAAGCAAAACCTTTACCGAAAAGGATTTCCAATGGACTTAATCGAACGTTACATCAATAGTATAGATCAACTAGAGTAAAGAGAGCATAGAATGTTCTCTTTTTTTTGTGGTGGTATTTGTAAAAATGAGCAAGATAACGGATAGGGAGAGATTAATTCAAAAGGAAGTTGCTGATGTTAATACTTGTTGCTTTAACACCTATTTTATCTGTTTTACTCTTTTTAGTCATTTTGCGAATGCCTGCGATGAAGGCAATGCCGATTAGTTTAATCGTTACTTTGCTTGTTGCGTATACTTTATGGAAAGTTCCGTTCGTTCAGTTAATGGCAGCGTTTATTGAAGGTCTATTAATTGGCTTATCTATTTTATATATTGTGTTCGGTGCGATTTTGTTATTAAATACGCTTCAAGCTAGTGGAGCTATTGATACGATTCGTAACCGCTTCTTAAAAATTAGTAATGATCGCCGTGTGCAAGTGATCCTGATCGCTTGGTTGTTTGGTGCCTTTATTGAAGGAGCGGCTGGCTTTGGAACACCCGCTGCCATAGCAGCTCCTTTGCTTGTAGCACTTGGATTTCCGCCGTTAGCTGCCGTAGTGCTAGCGTTAATTGCCGATAGCAGTCCTGTTTCGTTTGGAGCAGTAGGAACACCGATTATTGTGGGCGTTCACCAAGGCTTACAAGAAGGGCCAGCTCTTGCCCCAGTAGCTGCTGCTTATTTAATGAATATAGAGATCACAGACTTTCTACGGTTAGTGTCAGCTCAAGTAATGCGAATAGACGTGATTGTAGGAACGTTTATGCCACTCATCATCGTGTTGATATTAACGAGGTTTTTTGGTGAAAACAGGTCATGGAAAGAAGGCCTGGTCATGTGGAAATTTGCGATTTTGGCAGGCTTGAGTTTTACCGTGCCGGCTTTGGTCGTTGCTACTTTTATAGGACCTGAATTTCCTGCGATCATAGGCGGATTAACAGGATTAGTCTTGGTTTTGCTCGCTTTAAAAAAACGCTGGTTTCTGCCGGCTGAATCTTGGGATTTTGGGGAGACTTCGACTTGGAATACAGATTGGTTAGGGTCATTTACGATTAAGCCTAAGCTTGAAATAGAAAGATTATCATTGCTACAAGCATGGGTGCCTTATTTACTTTTAGGATTGATTTTAGTGATAACCCGGTTAGACATCTTGCCGGTTAAACAATGGTTGTTAACGTTTATTGTTGGGTGGGAAAACATTCTTGGTACAACGATTAGCGCAAATTTTCAACCATTGTATTTACCTGGCACGGTATTTTTAGTCGTAGTTCTGTTAACCTTCTTTTTACACCGAATGAAAGCAGGAGAGCTTGGTCACGCTTTGTTTGTGTCAAGTAAGGCACTTGTTGGTACTGCGATCACGCTATTTACCGCTGTTCCACTTGTTCGAATTTTTATTAATTCTGGTGTTAATGAAGCCGGGTTAGAGAGTATGCCTGTTGAGTTGGCTTATCAAGCTTCATCCTATTTAGGGGGAGTTTGGCCTTTCGTTGCGCCCTTTATTGGAGCACTAGGTTCTTTCATTTCAGGAAGTGCAACTTTTAGTAATATGATGTTTTCTCTGTTTCAGTTTAATGTAGCTGATCAAAGTCAATTAGATCCTTTATTAGTGTTAGGGTTGCAAGTTCTGGGAGCAAACGCTGGTAATATGATTTGTGTCGTGAACGTGGTGGCTGCTGCCTCTGTTGTTGGGTTGGTTGGAAAAGAAGGGACGATCATTCGCATGACAATGCTTCCCATGCTTTATTACGCAGGCTTTGCAGGTGTTATTGGCTTACTATTAGCTTATTTATAAGCAATTCTTTGTCTGTTACGCTTGATTCATCTATAATATAGGTGGATGAAAAGAGAGGGATGAATTTAATGGAGCCAGAAAAAAGATTTAGCCAAATGACTGAGTTCGAATTGCGAACAGAAATAGCTAGGTTAAATGAAAAAGCGAAAAAAGCCGAACAGATGGGGATGTCGAGTGAGTTTGCTGTTTACGAACGCCGTGTGCTGTTAGCAAAAGCTTATTTACTTAATCCAGAAGACTTCAAACCAGGAACTGAATATAAAATAGAAGGCGGCTCTTCGTTTAAGATTTCTTACATGAATGGCTACTTCGCCTGGGGATATCGAGATAATAGCCCAACATTAGAAGGAGTTCCGATCTCGTTGTTTCTTAATGAAGAAGGAGAAGCCTAATTAGACTTCTCCTTGGAACGTTATCTTTGTTCAGCTTTTCTGTGTAACCGGACTTTAATATCCGTTTGACTCATTTGTGTCTCGCCACCAATTTGCTTAGAAGCATGTTTTGGTTTCGCGCGAGGCGAGTCAAATGGACTTTTATACTCTGTGTCATAACTGAACTTATTTCTCTCCTTACCCATAGCAGGCACCTCCAGAAACGTTGGATTAATTACACATACTAATTGCTCGTATCACCGTCGCTATTTCTCATGCGCTCTCGTGGTCGAGTATTCACACTTAAATCAGCTCGTTTTGATTCGTTTTTATTACGAATATCGTTTGGTGATCTCCCCTCGAACTTGATGTGATTTGGGAAGCCTTTTGCTTTGTTCCGCATTTGGTAACCCTCCCTTCCAACGTGTTCAACAATAGTATGAACCAAGCTGATTAAGTTATAAGACGTAAAGATTGTTAAAGGAGGAAAGAAAAATGGAAGACAGGTTTAAACGTTTAACGGAACAATTGCTTTCGGTGAATTCAGATATTAGTGCAGCTCAAGCGAGAACTTGGGTTGAAAGCTTATGGGAAGATTTTGAAACGACACGTGCTAAAGGTGGATGGAGCTACCAAGGGCAAGATGTTACCGAACAAATTGTCGCAAAATGGATTTTGCAATATGGCCCAAGGCTGCATCAATACGCACCAACGAAAGAGAAATTTTCACATTTAAATAAAGATGATAATCAGGTGAATCATTAGAGGAAGCTGTTCCGTTCCATTGCGCTGCAGGCACTTGCTTTCCGCGGGGAGAAAGCCAAGCCCCCACGACTTCGTCAGTGTGGTCTTGCCCTTTCCTCTCTTCCCGCAGGAGTCAAGTGCCTTCCGCTCCATTCCACTAGCTGGAATTTTAATATCTATCCTTTATTTGTTTAGGGGAAAAACTGAAAAAGCCTGTAACTACCTCTCGACAAGGTAAGTTACAGGCTTCTTTTTTATTCTGTTACGATGTTTAACTTTTTCTGAAGTGTTTCTTCACTAAAGACCCATCCTGTGTATGAGCTGAGTATGTTTAACTCAGGGTCTAATTTCACGATCGCGACAAACGGGTAGTGACCTTTGCTGCGATATCTTAAGTCAACAAAACGAACTTCAGTGATATCATCCTGTTCTTCGATTTCCCAGCGGTATGTTGGTGAAAAAGATAAAAACGCAGACAGGTTAGGATCTTTACGAGCCGCATTAATAACGGGAATATCAGGAATAGGATCAAATGAATATTGTTCAAAATAGTCAATTTGATGATTACGTGACTCCGTTACATATAACACGTCTGGCGTTCTAATAACAACATGCCATTGATTCCATCTGATTGTTGGAGAAACAAAAACATGAGTAGCATCTGGATGAAGCTTTTTCGCATGAGCCACAACGCGTCCTTTTTCACTAACCCTCCAAATATAATAAGCAATCAACACAAGATAAAGAACAAGAATGGTTCTCCCTGGTGGAAGACCTAGTGCCCAAAAAGCAAAAGCAGCCAAATGACTAAAGAAAATAAATGGATCAAAAATGTTAATCACACCTAAAGCAATCCATCTGTTCGAAAAAGGCCGTAATGCCTGAGTTCCATACGCATTAAAAATATCAACAAATACATGAAGAAAAACAGCTATAAACGACCAAAGCAAGACAGGTAACCAATTCGTCTCAGGGGTCAAAAAGAGAATGCCGCTTGTAATGAGAAGAGGCCATAATAAGACTGCCGGTATAGAGTGAGTGATCCCACGATGATTTCTTATGTACACTGCATTGTTTCTTAATTTTAAAATGGTATCAAAATCGGGTGCTTGAGAGCCAATAATCGTGGCAATCATAATCGATGTTGGCAGTAATGGATCATTGGCAATTGTCGGGTCTAAAGTGGCAAGACCTCCAAGAGAAATCCCCATCACTACGTGAGTACCTGTGTCCATTGCATAAGACCTCCTCGTTGTTTTGGTTTTACCAAGTGGGATGAGAATGGGCTTGGTTGGTGGTACTTTGTTTCAGTACGTGAGTCGGTAGAAAGTGAGCTGTGGTGGCAATCGTTGTGCTTGTTGCTGTCCAGCTAATAGGTGAAAACCGACTGTGGTGCAAGTTGATTCAGCTCTTTTGAGCTGGTTAGAGAATGAAGTTTGGTAGTGGCAATGGCTTCGCTCGTTGCTGTTCAAACAAATAGGTTAAAACCGACCGTACTGTGCAGATAAAAAGTGCTGCTAAATAGGGTAGAGAAACCGAGCTTGGGTATGGGGCAATGGCTCCGCTCATTGCTGTTCACCCAAATAGGTAAAAACCGACCGTG
>NZ_BAUV01000035.1 GCF_000513135.1 Halalkalibacter akibai JCM 9157 | reverse complement strand
TCTTCTGAATTAAATCTCCGTTTATTAAACCCTCTGTCTCTTTTAACCAAGGGGTGTGCAGTGTAACAACATCTGATAAAGAGAACACTTTCTCTAGTGAACATAGTTGAACTCCTAGCTTTTCCGCTTCGTCTTGAGATACATATGGGTCATAAGCAATCACATTAACATCAAAGTGTTTTAACATGTTGCAAACTTTCTTTCCAATCATTCCGAGAGAGACAATTCCAATAGTAGAACGAAAACCTCCAGGCATCCAATCCTTAACTGGAAAACTAGAATTGCTCTTTGATTTCATCACATAATACCACCCTCTTTTAAGAGAGAATAAAATTTGGGAAACTGTATATTCAACAACAGGTTGGGCATTTGCAGCATAAGCGCTTGTAATTTTAATCCCCCGTTCCCAAAAGGCATCCGTTACCAAGTACTTAACTGAACCCGCACCATAAAAAACTATCTTTAGATTTGGGGCTTCCATTAAAAATGCTTCGTCCATTACCGGGCAACCCCAACCAGAAAAAATGACATCTGCTTCATTTAAAAGTGAAGGATTCTCCCTTATTTCCTCTTTTGTTCGAGGTTTTGAGTATACATCAACATAACTCTTCAATTCACGGTAAACGCTTTCATAAATCAACGAAAAGTCGTCTAACAAAAATAAACCTTTAAGCATTTTCTCACTCCTATTTTTTATTTATCAATTATAAAAATCATTGCAGCTTTTTTAAGCTATTTCATTTGTAATAACTCTATTCATAAGAACAAATATTATACAACTTTAACAAAACCTCTAGCTATCCTATAAAAATGAATGTTAAATCATTTGAGAAAATCCATTTAATAGTGCATCACAAATTAATACTTCTATAAATTACTTCGATTACCTACTAAAATTTTAAAAAATAATAATTTTATAACTAACTAGTTATTCCGAGAACGATTATGAAGAGAATTGTACACCTTCCGACATTATTCCTCAGGAAATTATTTTGTTCTAAATTAAAAAACAATCCAGTAGTATCACCGATACTACTGGATTGTTTTCTTAGAACTAAATTGAATAAGCACCTGACTTTGTAGCAATTTTGGGTCGGCTAGATTTATACCACTGTAAACATAAAATAAAAATTAATACAATATCAATAGCATCTCCCCCGTAGTACATCAGCTTCCCTCCTTGTTCAGCCTGTAATTGAGAAACTCCCATTGGCGGGTTAGCATAAATATACTTAGACAAAATTCCGTGCGCTGCCAGTGCAACAAGTAACACGATCGACCGATAAAGGTAACTGGTACGATGTGGAATGGGATCAATATATATGATAGATATAGTAAAAACATAACCAGCTAAAAATACGTGAAAATGAATCAATACATGCAGAGTCATACTCTCATGCATTAATGTGTACAAATTAGTTGTGTAAAGAACCCATAAACCGCCGACATTCAATAAAGAAGCAACTATTGGGTCAGTCAAAACTCGAAATAACCCTTTTTGAAGAATTTTCGTGATTTTTCTTGCACTCTGAACTTCTAGGGAGCGTAGAAATAGTGTCATTGGGGCAGCCAAAGCCATAAAAAGTGGAGCAAGCATTCCTAGAAATAAATGACCTAGCATATGTATCACAAAGTCACCATGAGCTCGTTCTGCTAATGGTCCACTGACAGAGATTATAGCTAATAACACCCCTAGTGCCCAGTACACTGTCCGATAAATCGGCCAGTTTTTATATTTTCGATTTGAGACAAACACTGCAAAAATATACAAGAATAATGTAATCAAAAAAGGTAGTGCTAAGACTAGTTGTGGGAAGATCCCTATAGCACTCTCAACTCCATGATGACGATGCTCATGCATGCCCACTCGGCACTACCTCTTTTCGTTGTACTTTTTGATTAGTACGCTTTATCAAAATTATTCCCACTATAATCATCGCGATCGCCCCAATATTCCAAATAACATCGTACACCAGAACGTTTTCCACATATCTTATTTGATGAATGCGCATCAGTTTATGCTGAATAATTCCGTCATATAATTGAAATACACCCGCTCCAAGAAAAACTCCGCCCCACCATTTGGTTTTCCATAAGGCATTTCGACGGCGAAGATCAGCATATAAAAATAAACCTGCAATTGTTGCAAACCAACTAAACGCATGGAATAAACCATCGGATATTAATCCAAACTCAGTTGTAGATTTATCATAAAAATGGTGCCAATGTAATAGCTGATGAAAGATCATCTCATCAATAAAAGCAATCAAACCTAAACCAAACAAAATACCTGACCATAGATTGCGAGATGAGTAGAAATTTTGATTAGTGTTTTTTTTATTATTCATTGCACTGGTACTCATTTAAGTCCTCCTGTCCCCTAAGTGTCTGTGATTTTTATTCTTAACATTTTCACCTAATTGTGTTGGATGTATTCAATGAGCTGTCCATTCTCTTCAGACCTCGAATTTCTTTATTTATAAGAGAAAAATGTCATTAGGAGCTGTACTAAAAAAAAGCTTGAGATTACTCAAACTTTAACTTAGAGATTTATTTTTCACCTTTAATAATAGCTTTGTAAACCAATAAGCTATTAACGCAATAACAATGTCAATGATAAACAAATGAAGCTGATTCATTCCTTTGCCGAACTCAATCAAACCAAGAACCTCTTCAAGCGTCCCAAATCCAAAAGCAAAAAATGCACTTAATAACAGCATATATAAATAAAAATTTTTATTAGCTTTTGTACAATATTGATAAAGCAGTAAAAAACCAACTGGAAGTGCCGATGATGCCATATTTAATGCAAAGGGAAGTATGGGAGTGAAGAAATATGTGTGGATGAAGTATCCATATCGTTCTAGTGGAATGCTAACATAAGTCCAGAGCACATGTACTGTATAACCAAAGAAAAAAACTTCAAAGATTCTTTTACGGTCCACTGTAAAATATAAAAGAACCAACGGTAATATTAAAACGGAGAGTACAAACCAAAATTGCCAGGTTCCCATATTAGAGTAATTCTGCCAATAGGTTTCCACTAAAGAAGTTAATTCATCAGTTGTCTGCTGTATTTTTTTCCAATATTCTTCATAACTCATGTTTCTAACCCTTTCTAAGCTAAACCTTTTAAACATATCTTTTCCATAATTCATTAATACGTATACTAATAAAGTCGATTATTGTTGAAAGAGATGCTACCTATATTTAAATCGTATCAAGAAAAGAAAAACTCGTATCGGATTTCAAATCCAATACGAGTTAGCTATTCTTATATATGAACATTGTTTTAACCACTAATGTTTTTAAGGAAAATTTGCTTTAGTTAATTTAGGTATAAACATAGATAAGAAAAGCGACCTAGATAAACTAAACACTATAAAAGCAAACCATAATCCATGGTTATTGTAACTCGGAAGCATAATCCATAAAGCAATCAGAAATACAAGTAATGCTAGAATAATGGAATCTCTAATCGACTTAGCCTCTGTAGCACCTGAAAAAATCCCTTCTAATTGTAATCCCCAAAATCCAACAAAGGGGAAAAGAACCATCCAAAGTAAATATTCCTTTGTTACTTCTTGCACATCAACTATCGTTGTAAATAAAGCGATAATGAAGTCTCCAAATAAAAGGATACAGATAGAGAGCATAATTGCTGTAAAAAAGCCCCACTCAGCCGATAAAGAAAATGACCTTTTATAAACGGAATAGTTCCTTCCACCTATTGCTCTTCCAACAAGTATACCGGATGCATTCGCAAATCCACCAAATAAATAAGCAACCAGATATTGAATTTGCAGTAGTATAGCATTAGCTGCTAACGTCACTTCTCCCATACTAGCCCCTTTTGCCGTAAAAATCCCTGTCATTGTAAGTAAGCAGACCGTTCGGAGAAATAAATCTCTATTAACCTTTAACATTTTCAGCAAACTCTTAGTGTTCATAATCGATTTAAAATCAATACGGAATAGATTATAACCTTTTAAGCGAAAGACGATACACGCACCAAATAGAACGGCAGTAACTTCAGATATAAGTGTCGCAAAAGCAACTCCTTCTATCCCCATTCCCATATGTAACACAAGTATAATACTTAATATGATATTTAATAAATTCATAAAAATTTGAAGCGCTAATGATAATTTTACGTGCCCCATCCCTACTAGCCATCCAATCAACACATAACTCAATAAGATAAAAGGCGCACCCCAAATACGAATGAAGAAGTAAGTTGAAGCAAATGAAGATACTGCTTCACTACTACCTATTAAAAACAAAGCCAATTCCAACACTGGTTTTTGAATTAAAACAAACAACAAACCAAAGATGACAGCGATAATCATTGGTCTAATAAAGGATAAGATCATCTCTTGTTGATTTCCTGCTCCTTGTGCTTGGGCAGTAAAACCGCTCGTGCTAACACGAAGAAAACCTAAAAGCCAATACATCGTATTGAAAATGACAGCGCCAATTGCCACTCCCCCAATTAGCGCTGGATCAGGTATTCGGCCTACTACTGCTGTATCAACTGCTCCTAAAATAGGAGTCGAAATGCCGGAAATAACAAGTGGAATGGCCAAAACTAAATACTGTTTCTGAGTTACTTGGGGGACTTGTTCTAATTCATACGCAGTTGCTGCTTTCATCTGTTTCTCCTTTTCTTACTCACTAACCAAAAAAGTAAAACAATTTTTTTAATCAATTGATGCTGCTTTAATTAGAGCTTTTGTATAAGAATGACGATCTTGATCATAAAGCTCTTCCAACATAAATTGATCCACAATAGAGCCTTCTTTCAAAACAATCATTTTTCTACATAGATAAGTAACTGCTCTTATATCATGGGATATAAATAAAATCGTCATATTTGTTTTTCTCTGCAGTTCGCTCAGTAATTCTAAAATTTGTATTTGAACCGTAACGTCTAAACTTGCTGTTGGTTCATCACAAATAAGAAGCGTTGGTTCAATACTGATAGCTCTTGCAATTCCTACTCGTTGCTTTTGTCCCCCGCTCAGTTCCCCCGGAAAACGATCAACCATTTCTTTGCCTAAACCGACCATTTCAAGTAGATTTTCTGCTATTTGTTTTCGTGTTAGATTTGAATGAGCTAAGAAAGATGGCTTAACTTCTTTGAAATTATCTAGTGGTTCTAGTAAGCTTTTCCAAATTGGTAACTTGGGGTTTAATGAACTGTTTGCATCTTGAAAGATCATTTGTACATTTTTGCGATACTGACGAAGTAAGGAACGTTTTTGGGGAGGGATTGGTTGACCATTAAGCATAATAGAACCGTCTTTATAGCTCTCCAATCCTAAAAGGACTCTAGCAAGGGTGCTTTTTCCACTCCCGCTTTCTCCTACAATTCCTAAACAATCTCCTTCTTTTACTTGAAAAGATATATTATTTAGAACCTGAGTATTTTTCTCATAATTTTTCGATAGACCAACTACTTCTAAACTCATAGGACCACTCTTCCATTTAGATCTAAGTTGTTTTCTCCGGGAAGAGAGAGCAAGCAAGAACATAATTTTTTTGTATAGGGATGCTTATGATGACATCGAATCTGCTCAGGCAATCCCTCTTCCACGATCTCACCCTCATGCATCACATACATACGATCCGTTCGCTTGTAAGCAAGAGCCAAATCATGAGTGATCATCAGAACTGCACATCCCGTTTCTTTACGAACTTGATCAATGTAATTTAACACTTTTTCACCGTTCATTACATCTAATGCAGTCGTCACTTCATCACATATTAGAAGGTCTGGTTTCAAAGCTAGCGTCATCGCAATCGCTGACCGTTGCACCTGTCCCCCACTTAATTGAAAGGGGTAACTGCGGTAAATACGTTCTGAGTCTAATCCCATCTCCAGCAGTACTTTTAAAGCCAAATTCTTCGCTTCCTTCTTACTAATTGAGAAGTGCGTACAAATCGTCTCAACTATTTGTTTGCCAACTTTAATAAACGGAGTAAAACTGCCACGATAATCTTGAAAAATCATTCCTATCTCTTTACCTAAAAGCCGTCGATGTTGTTTAGCATTTATCGTTAAAAGATCTTGTGATTGAAAAGAAATCTCTCCACGCACCTTCATAGAATGAGGTACGAGACCTAATAAAGCTCTAGCTGACATGCTCTTCCCACTGCCACTTTCACCAATTAATCCAACCATTTCACCTTTTTTTATTTCTAAATTTACTTTATTCAAATATGTTTTAGTATCGCAATTACTAGTAACATGTAAATTATTTATTGATAATAAAGGTTCCATCACATGTAGTCGCTCCCTTTTCGTATATCAAAGTAACTTTTTAATCCATCTCCTATCAAGTTACAACAAAGCACAGTTAGCAAAATTGCAAGACCAGGGTATAACATTAGAGTAGGGATTACTTGAAAATAGCCTCTACCTTCATTTAACATCGCTCCCCATTCAGGTATAGGAGGTTGAGCACCAAGTCCAATATAAGATAAAGCTGATATTAATAAAATCACCTTACCCATATCAATTGCCGCCATTACAATAATGTCTGGCATCACGTGTGGTAATAAATGCATACGAATTGTTCTAAAAGAACTTGAAAAAGATACCTTTGACACTAAAACGTACTCCTTCTCTTTTTCTGCAAGAACTAACCCACGCACGACACGTGCATACACAATCCAACGTACTAATACAATTGCTATGATGATATTCGTTAGGCTAGGCCCCAATATTCCCGCAATGGCAATAGCTAAAATAAAATCAGGAAAAGTTAAGATTCCATCAATGATTCTCATAAAAAAAGCATCCAATTTCCCACCGATATAACCTGAAAAAAGTCCAATCGGAATTCCAATCAAGATCGCCATTACGATTGAAAACACACCTAAGCCAATCGTTAATTTAGCCCCGTAAACAATTCTTGAAAAAACATCTCTACCTAATTGATCCGTACCAAGCCAATGATTGAGCGAAGAACCTTGTAACCTGTTTCCCATATCAATCTGAAAAGGATCTGTAACAAGTGCTCCCCCTAAAAGCATTACACCCGCCAGAAATATAAAGAGGAATATCCCTAGTATCATGCTCGGATTATGGAGCTTCCTTGAATTTTTAAAATATGCCAACTCCATTACACACTTTCCTTTCCTTGATTAATTTGAGGATTAACAACTAAATACAGTAGATCTACAATTAAATTGGTTACGACGACTAAACAACCTACAATTAAAATATAACCTTGAATAACAGGATAATCTCTCTGCATCACTGCTTGAACAATTAATTCTCCCATTCCTGGCCAAGAAAAGAGAATTTCAATAACGGTTATCCCACCAAGAAGACTCCCCACACTTAAACCAAACATCGTAACCATTGGAATAAGACTACCCCTTAAGGCGTGAAAAATTAGAACTCGTTCATCCCTAAGCCTCTTGCCTTTGCAGCTTCAATGTAAGAACTCTGTAACGTAGATATGAGTCTTTCTCGTAAAAGTCTAATGTACATCGGTGCCATCGCTACTCCTAGGGTGACGGATGGTAAAATAAAATGAGCCAAACTTCCTTTCCCCATGACCGGTAATAAATTCAGCTTCAATGAAAAAAAGTAGATTAATAACAAACCGAGCCAAAAGCTGGGAATAGAAGCACCCACTAAGGCAATCCATCTACTAAGGTAGTCTGGCCATTTATTTTCATAAACAGCTCCTACAATTCCAAGTGGAACAGAAATCAAAAAGAGAACCAACAAACCTCCAGCGGATAAAGCGATCGTTGCCGGCAACCTGGTCATAATCATATCCTGCACAGGTCTTTTTGCGATGATTGACTCACCTAGATCAAGTTGTACTACATTCCAAATCCACTGACTATATTGCTGCAAAATCGGTTGATCAAAGCCATATTCCTTTCTTACTCTTTCTTCTTCCACAGTTGTTGAAATTACATCATCTACTTTTAAGATCGCTCTAATAGGGTCACCTGGTGTGACCTTCATTAATAAGAAAGTCACAAACGATAAAAGCAGAACCATGATAACTAATTGAATCATTCTGGAACCAATTATGGCAAGAACTTTTCTAATGTCACCCACCTCCTAATCTCTTCTATTAAATAGTCGCTTTTCACAAGGAATATTTGAAATATAATTTCTCTTTAATGTAGTACAGCAGTCTGAATGAACATCTTGCATCTCTACCTAACATCAAAACAATACGTATGTGAAACTCCATCCCTACAAATCATAACCACCGTTAAATTAGTTCGGGGTTATCTCAAGGTCAAAAAACACAGACCATTTGAGATAACCCCTATTTCTATTATTCTACGTCCATTGTGTGAGTGATTAAGTAGTACTCTTCAGACCCTGGACTCCAATTTTTCACACGCTCATTCACACCAACAATAATATGTGGATGTAAAATAAATGACTGTGGCACCTCTTTTTGAATTATTTTTACAGCTTGCTTTTGTAACTCGATCCGTTCTGTACGATCAGCAGTCACATTTAACTTTTCTGTTACTTCATTAAGTTCTGGGATATTAATTTGACCTGGGTTCAATGAACCATCTGGTAGATAGGCAACATTAAGGAAGTAACCTCCATCTCCTCTTGGAGCAGTTAAAACTGAATAAGTCGCTAAATCCCACTCTTCTTGCTGCTCCCATAAATAAGTATCAATGTTCTCAACAGTTACAATGTTTACACCAATACCTAGACTTGCAGCTTCAGCTTGGAAGTATTGTGCCATTAATGGAAGTTCTGGTCTACCTTGATACGTTGCCAATGTTAGCTCAAGGACTTCTCCTGCTTTTTCAAGCTTTCCGTCAGCGTTCTTCTCGTAACCTGCTTCTTTTAATAAATTCGCTGCTTGTTCTGAATTGTAACTCACTGGTTCTTCTTCACTAGCAAATGCAAAATCAGGATTGTACGGTCCATTAGCTGCAGTAGCGTGTCCATTCATGATTTCACTGACTGCGACAGGGCGATTAACAAGTAAATCTAGAGCTTTTCGAACTTTCACATCTTGTAATGCAGGGTTAGCCGCATTATAGAGAATAAAATGAACACGTAAACTTGACACTGATTCAACACGAAGGTTTTCACTGCTTTCTACTGGGGCTAGCGTCTCAGGAGGTAAATGATAAGCAATGTCAGCTTCTCCTGATTGAAGGGCAAGTGCTCTGACGTTACCATCTGAGTTAAACTTAATCGTGACTTCCTCTAAGTTAGCAGCCCCGTCCCAGTATTCTTCGTATCTTGCTAAATTGATCTCTGCTTCTGCTGTAAAGTCAACAACTTGAAATGGACCCGTTGCGATTGGTTGTTCACTAATATTTTCTACATCAGTCTTAATAACAGAAGTATTCGTGTGAACTAGTTCGGAAAGGAATGCAGGATATTCATCTGTTGTAACAAAAGTAATGTCTTGTCCGTTTGCTTCAATAGATTCAATTTTTAAATTAGATGCAATCGCATCGTTCACTTCAAGTACACGCTCAAATGAAGCTTTTACTGCTTCTCCATCAACAGGTGTGCCATCGTGAAACGTTACTCCATCTCTAATCTTAAACGTCCAAGTTTTTTCATTCATTTGCTCCCATGACTCTGCTAACCATGGCTGAATTTGTAAATTTTCATCAATCTTCACTAGAGTCTCTGCAATACCTGCACGAACACCCATCCAGTCTTGATGAGGATCAATCGTTTTGGAGGCAAAACTAAATAACAATGTTAAAGACTTATTCTCAGTTTCAGAACTATTTGAAATTTCTTCACCTGCATTGGAAGTAGTAGTTTCACTATTGTTATCACAGCCAGTAATAAACAAAAGTACGGCTGTGACCATATAAAGAGTAATAAATTTCTTAATCAACTTAAATTCAACCCCGTTCTAATTTTTTATAGAAAATCCTAACACGTTAATAGAGTCTTTTTCTAACTGACCTCAGTCCAAAAATTGTGGTTCCCCTACCCCCATTTCCATAAGTAAATCTTTACTCTGCATATGTAGACAAGAATAATAGATTTTATTTTTCCAACTCACTATATCGTAATGATTATTATTTACACTTTAATACTATACTTAAATTCACAAACAATCGTCAACAAGAAAATCGTAATTATTACGAATTGTTTTCGACAGAAACTTTACTTCAGTGTTGAAATCCATTAAGATATAAAACGTAATGATTTCGATTATCATGATAGCGAGGTGGTCAACAAATGGCTAAAAAATCAAAAGTTGTAAAGGAAAAGAAAAGACAAGAACTTGTTGCACGTTATGCAGAAAGAAGAAGAGAACTAAAAGCAAAGGGTGACTATGTAGCACTAAGTAAGCTCCCAAGGGATTCAGCTCCGGGTAGATTAACTAGAAGATGCGAACTGACAGGCAGACCACGAGGTGTTTTACGTAAATTTAAACTTTCAAGGATTGCTTTTAGAGAGTTAGCGCATAAGGGACAGGTTCCAGGTGTAAAAAAATCTAGTTGGTAATGCATATATATGTTCTATTTACAAGTTTCAACTAATTATTTATCTAAGGTACAAATCGTAATAATTACTTTTTAAAAACTATAGAAAGCACAATTTAATTCCCCTTTTGGAGGTTTTATAATTGTTTTGTGGGAGGAAAAACGAATGAAAAAAGTACCAGTTACTGTTTTAAGTGGCTATCTTGGTTCAGGTAAAACGACATTACTAAACCACATTTTAACGAATCGTGAGGGATTGAAAGTTGCAGTAATCGTAAACGATATGAGCGAAGTTAATATTGATGCAACACTTGTTAAAAATAATGGCTTCTCAAGAACTGAGGAAAAATTAGTTGAGCTTCAAAATGGCTGTATTTGCTGTACTCTACGTGAAGATCTTATGCAAGAGGTTGAACGTATTGTCGATGCTGGTAACATTGATTATATCGTCATTGAATCTTCTGGTATTAGTGAACCAGTTCCAGTAGCACAGACATTTACGTATATTGATGAGGAAGTAGGAATTGACTTAACTCAAAAATGTAAGCTTGATACAATGGTGACCGTGGTTGATGCCAACCGCTTTTGGGAGGATTATGCTTCAGGTGAAACACTACTTGATCGTAAAGAAGGTACTGACGACTCGGATACACGAGAAATTTCCGACCTTCTTGTTGATCAAATTGAATTTGCTGATGTAATTGTCTTAAATAAAGTAGAGATGTTAGAACAACTTGATAGAAATGAAATAATCGGTTTCATGAGAAAATTAAATGCTGACGCCGATATCATTCCTACATCATTCTCTAAAGTGGAATTATCTTCAATATTAAATACAGATAAATTTGACTTTGAAAAAGTGAGTCAATCTGCTGGTTGGATTAAGGAATTAAATGAAGAGCATACACCAGAAACAGAAGAATATGGTATTTCTTCTTTTGTTTATCGTAGTAGGAAACCTTTCCATCCAGAACGACTTATGACATGGATGGAAAATTGGCCAGTTGATGTTGTTCGTGCTAAAGGCTTCATATGGTTAGCTTCTAGAAACCAGGTAGCAGGTTTGATTTCTCAATCCGGTTCAACTGTAACCATCCAAGGAGCTGGGGAATGGGTTGCTGCATATTCGGAAGAAGAAAAACAACAAACGTTACTTGAAGAACCAGAGCTTCTAGCAAAATGGGATCCCATCTACGGTGATCGAATGACAGAGCTTGTCTTAATTGGGATTGATATGGATCATGATCAAATAAAAAAATCTCTTAATGAATGCTTATTAACAGAGAATGAGATGAATGCCGATTGGACACTGTTTGTTGATTCAATCCCTGAGTTTGTTGAAGCATAGATGATTAAACAAGAAGGATGCTTGAGCTTCGAAGCTCAAGCATCCTTCATTTTTCTACTAGTTATAGTTGGACTATTCTTTCTGCCCCTCTACGAGCACCAGAAATATTCCGAGACACAGGTCCAACAGCTAGTTCAGCAAGAGCACCTATGACAAATAATTTATCTTTCCATTCTAAAGTCTTTTCGGATACAATTGGATAACCACAAGCTGCACAAAGTAAACCTTCACTTTTTATAATAGAGGTTAACCAATTAAAACCTGGCGGTGCTGGATTAAATCCTGTTGCCAATAAAATCTGATTCGTAACAATTTTAGTATTTTTTAGTTTTAGATTAATCTCACCATTTGAATACGTTGCATTAGAAATTTCATCTACAATAATCTCTAGACGCCCATCTTTCTCTTCTTTTAAAACTTTCGCTTTTAGTTCTTGTGGGATTGAACCTTTGTGTCTAGCATTAATAATGAGATGCCTTCTCTTATTTAAGCAAGTTACTTTTCTAAATGAATTCATTTTTTTAGGTCCAAGCCATCCTGGATCAGAATCGAATTGATGAAGTCGAAACGGGTGTCTAGTCACTAACCTTACTTTTCCTGGACGTCTTTTACTCCACTTTAAAGCAGTATGTACGGCACTTATTCCTCCGCCCAAAATAACCATGTTATCCATTGAATTATTGTCTGTATTCACTGCATTATCATAAATGTGATGTACATTGGCTCCCTCGTTTACTAACTGATTTGCCCATTCTGGCCAGTTAGGGTTCTCGCTGACTCCCATTGCTAACACAACATTCTTACTCTCAAACTCTCTTCCATCTGAAAGCTTAATCAACCAATTTTGTTTTACCTTTACTAACTGTTCAACTCTCCCCTGATTCCAACTTTTTTCTAATTGAATCTCATTGAAAAGAACATCACAGTGTTTATTAAAGAGAACAAGAGATGGTCGATCATAACGTCCATAAAATTGAGTGAGTCGATTACCTTCTTCAGATTTTGCAAACTTTTCAAGAGAAAAAGGATCAAGATCTAAGTGATGGATAGATGGAGATCTTAAAAAAGGCATTTCTATTGTTTTAGTACATTTTTTCCAAGTAAATAACGGTTCTGGGTTTGGATCTATAATGACTAGGTTTGAGATAGTTGTGCGATTTGTTTTAATTAAATAATTTGCAAGCGTACATCCTTGAATGCCGCCTCCAATTATTGTCCACTCAACCAATTTAAACCCCTCCTATGTTTTCTTTCTAACTCATCATTAAATCGAAATCATTACGATTCATTATTTATTGTAATAGATAAAACCAAGATAATCAATTACAATAATTTTTCTATAATATCTAGGTCTATCAGTTTTCTCAAAAACAAAAAACCATTATACTCAGTTCATTTCTCAACCGAATATAATGGCACTGCTTCTATTTCTTTAATAGCAAATACATAAAGTATGGAGCTCCAATCAGTGCAACCATAATACCCGCCGAGATGCCTTCGGGTTCAATGATATTACGACCAATGGTATCAGCAAACAATAACAACCAACCACCAATAAGAATGGCAACTGGGATAAACAATTGATTTCTAGGACCAACCAATGCCTTTGCCATATGCGGGGCCATTAAACCGATAAAAGCAATTCCCCCCGTTACAGAGACTGCTGATGCAGCTAAGGCAACGGCTGTTAATAAAAGGACCACTCTTTCTCTTTCAATTGCTACACCAACACCAATTGCGACAGGTTCACTCACACCTAGAAGATTTAGCCGGTTAGCTTTATACAATGTAAAGGGTATCAAAATAATAAGCCATGGAAGAATCGCCCAAATAAACGGCCAGTCCGCTCCCCATATATTCCCTGCTAACCACTTCGCAATAAAATCCACTTTTGTGCGTTCAGCAGAAGAAATAAGAACTATCATGACTCCGGAGAGTGCCATGGAGAACCCTACACCAATTAGCACTAAATTAATCGGTTGTAGACCTGAATTTCGATTATACGCCAAAACATAGATGATGAGTGCAGTTAATAATGCACCAACAAAAGCTACGATTGGAAGGAAATAAACAAAAAGACCCGTTGGGATCGGAAAAAACAAAAAGAAAACGGCAATTGCAACACCTGCACCTGAGTTGATCCCAATAATGCCTGGGTCTGCTAGATCATTTCTAGTAATCCCTTGTAAAATAGCACCCGATAACGCAAGTGCCATCCCGGCTAACAATGTAATAAAAATTCTCGGAAGACGAATCGAAAATAACACGAATTCCTCTTTGAAAGTCCCTTGTCCAAACAAAGTAGGAAACAGTCTGTCATATGATAAAGAAGAATAACCTAACCCCATTCCAATGATCGCCGTTACAAAAATCAACATGATAAGTAGACAGAGAATCATTCTTTGCCTTCTAACTATACGTGGATGAATCATTTGAATTCCCTCCCTCCTTTACGCACAATAACCAGGAAGAACGGTAATCCCATTATGGCTACAATGGCTACAACCGGCGTTTCAAAAGGAGCATTAATCGTTCGCCCAAGTGTATCGGCAAGCAACATAAAAGTTGCTCCAATCACTGCCGACATTGGAATGATAAAACGATAATCTGTCCCGACAATGGCTCTCACTATGTGAGGAATCATCAACCCAATAAAAGCCATGTTCCCGACTAATGCAACCGATGCACCAGCTAATAAAATAATGACAATAAATAAAATCACTTTTATTTGTGTCGTTTTTTGACCAAGTCCAACAGCAACCTCTTCATTCAAGCTGAGAATCGTCAGTTGTCTAGACAAAAAAAGAGCAACGAATACACCAGTGATTATAAATGGAACGATGACTTGAAGCTGAATCCAAGAAGTACCGATTAATCCACCTGCTGTCCACATCGAGACATCTTTTGATATTTTAAAATAAATAGCAACCCCATCTGCAATTGCATATAAAAAAGCTGAGACGGCTGCTCCTGCTAACACAATTCGAAACGGTGAAAAGCCTCCTTTACGAATTGAGCTATTCCAAAGACCATTATTGCTCCTGTTGCCGCTCCAATAAAACAAGCAATCATGACGCCAAAATAATTTAGTGTAGGTACAAAAGCAATCGCAATCGCTAGAGCCGCGTTAGCCCCGGCTGTTAATCCAAATAAGCCAGGGTCTGCAAGTGGATTTCTCGTCATACCTTGCATAATAGCTCCTGAAACAGCCAAAGCAACTCCTACAAAAATAGCTGCAACCTCTCGTGGCAGACGGATTTCTCGAATAATCAAAATTTTATCACTTGTTGTAGTAGACGTGAGCGCTAACCAAACGTCTCTAAATGCAATATCGGCGGCACCAAATCCCATTGCTACAAAAAACATACAAACAAATAGGAATAGTCCAGCGATAAGTTTATAGATAAATGGAATAGTAGTGGCATTTTCTTTAAACATTAGCTTCTCATCTTTTCTTCATAGAATAGGAAAAAGGGGTCCAGGTAATTCATCCCTACTAGCACCGAATAGAAAGTTACTGAAATAATTATATCAGCATCCCTCAGTGAGTACTAGGATCAGAATTTATTACACCTGCATCCCCTTCTGTTTTACTATTAGTTACCTAGAAACTGCTCAATAAAAAACTCCAATTGAAATTCTAACGTAATTGGATCATTAAAGTAAAATTCCTTAGCATTGACTTCGAAGACTTGATTATTTTGAACAGCAGGAATATTTTTGTACGTTTCCGTTTCTTGGAATGACGTATCACCATCTGCATTTTTACTAAATATTACATAATCACCTGCAAATTCAGGAAGCACTTCAAAAGATAGAGTATGATAGCCTTGCTCTAATGCCATTTCTTTTACTTTTTCAGGCATTTCTAATTGCATTTCTTGGTAAAGGATCTCTGTTCCACGTGCCCAGTTATCTCCAAATACATAAAGTTCTTTATCAAAATTCTCAATAACTGAAACAGTTGCCTCTTCTCCAATTTCCGCTTTGATTTCTTCACCAGCAGCTTGTGCACGTTGTTTGAAATCATCAATCCACGCTTGCGCCTCTGCTTCTTTGTTTAGTAGTTTACCTATTTCTAAATGTTGAGTTAAGTAATCTAGAGCACCATAAGTAAAAGTGACAGTAGGAGCAATTTCACTTAATTTATCAAGGTTATTTGTATATGACAAACCAATGATTAAATCTGGGTCGAGTTCAATGATTTTCTCTAAATTTTCATCAGTTACTTCTTCGACACCTTCTAATCCAACGTAACGTGGATTCATCTTAGACCAAGGATCAACTCCTACAAGATTGGTATCCAAAGCTAAAACATTTCCAGCAAATGTAGCAAGTACAATAACACGTTTTGGGTCGGCTGGAACTTCAACAGGACCATTTTCAGATTCATAAATGATCATATCTGAACTCGTTTCTTCAACTGTAATTTCAGTTTCTGCTTGCTCCACTTCTATTTCTTCTGTAGTTTCTTCTGTTGCATTACTACCGCAAGCACTAATAATTAGTACCAACATTAGCATAATAGGGAATAGTAGTTTCTTCATTGGTTGTTTCTCCTCTAAGTAAGTTATATGTTACGCACATTGGTTTGTTCGTTCTAGGGTCCCTTCCAATTACAGCATCAATTTGAAACACTTCTTTTAAAACTTCATGAACCATAACTTCTTCACAAGATCCTGTTTTTACAATTTCTCCAGCTTTTAAAGCAATCATGTAATCAGCAAATCGCGCAGCCTGATTCAAATCGTGAAGAACCATTACAATGGTCCGGTCCTGATCTCTGTTTAATTTTTGTAATAATTCTAAAACCTCAAGTTGATGGGCCATATCCAAATAAGTGGTAGGTTCGTCTAGAAAGATTATTTCTGTTTCTTGCGCAAGAGCCATTGCTATCCAGACTCTTTGCCGTTGTCCTCCGGATAAAGCGTCTACCGGTCGGAACTTGAAGTCCTTCGTTCCAGTCACTTCAAGAGCCCAATCAATTACTTCATAATCTTTTTTCGTTAGCCTTCCGAACCCTTTTTGATAAGGAAAACGACCATACGATACTAATTCACCAACCGTCAACCCACTTGCACTTTCAGGTGTTTGTGGAAGGATCGCCATTTTCTTAGCCAAAATTTTCGTACTTTCTTTGGAGATGTTTTCTCCATCTAATATCACCGTACCAGATTGATGCGATATGATTCGAGTAATGGCTTTCAGGAGCGTTGATTTCCCACAACCATTTGAACCGATAATAGTTGTAATTTTCTTATCTGGGATTTTCACGCTAAGATTTTTCACAATTAACTTTTCGCCATAACTAATGTTTAAATCATCTGTATATAAACGAACCATCTTTTCACCTCCACGGTCGAACTAACAAAAAAAACCAATCGAAAATGATTATCATTTACAAACACATAACCTAATATATATTCTCCAGTTCTTAGTGTCAATATTTTTTTAGGTATGATCTTAATTAGCAAAGAAGTATCAATAGAAAGCGAAAAAGTTTAAACCGGTTATGCATTTTTGTATAACTTGTTTTTCTTCATTTAAAAACTTGACTTAATTAGATTTAGCTTCTTCCTTGAAATTATTAGTTGTAAAATACAGCTATCCGTATTATATTAAATAATACAGTTAGCTCAGTTACTACATCTCCCTTTTGAAAGGAGGTCCCTATGTTTCAACTAGACCTTAGAAGCAGAGTGCCTATTTATGAACAATTAGTGGAAAAGTGGAAGGATTTAATCATTCATGAAGTATATCAATCAGATCAACAACTTCCTTCTGTTAGAGTACTAGCTCAAGAATTAACGGTAAATCCCAATACCATTCAAAAAGCATATCGTGAGCTAGAGCATCAAGGTTACATTTATTCCATTCCAGGTAAGGGGAAATTCGTTGCCCCACAAGCAGTAACAACAAATAACGAGAAGGTGATGAAAATGAAACAAGAATTACTTAAGTTGCTATCGGAAGCACTTTACCTCGGTATTAATAAAGAAGAAATTCTAAATTTAATTTCAATTGCTGAACAATCAACTAAAGGAGTTGATCAAAATGATTAGTGTAACCAATGTTCAAAAAAACTTTGATGGGTTTGAAGCGGTAACTAACGTAAACCTTCATATAAAAAAAGGCTCTATTTACGGGTTACTCGGTTCAAATGGCGCAGGGAAAACAACGCTTTTGAAAATGCTTGCTGGAATATATAATCCAAGTTCTGGTCAAGTCCATATAAATGAAGAGCCGGTATATGAAAACGTAGCTCTAAAAGAGAAAATGATTTTCCTTGCTGATTCGCTATTTTTCTATCCTAACTCGACCATTCAGCAAACAGCTCGTTTTTATCAAACTTTGTTTCCTTCGTGGAACGAAACACGCTTCAAGATGCTTCAAAATGTTTTTCAAATTGATCCGACAAAAAAAATTCAGCGTCTTTCAAAAGGAATGCAACGACAAGTGGCTTTTTGGTTAACATTATCAACGATGCCTGATCTATTAATCTTGGATGAACCACTAGACGGATTAGATGCCGTCATGAGACAAAAAGTTAAAAACCTTCTTATACAAGACGTTGCAGAACGTGAAATGACGATCATGATCTCTTCTCATAATTTAAGAGAAGTTGAAGACCTATGCGACCAGGTGGGAATCATGCATCATGGTCAAATCATTATAGAAAAAGATCTAGATGATTTAAAATCAGATATTCATAAGATACAAGTTGCTTTTAAACAAGCTGTACCTACTGATTTCTTAGATGATCTCCCAATCTTATATAGAGAAGAACGCGGTAGTGTACTTCTTTATATTGTACGTGGAAAAGAAAGTGACATTTCTGCTCAAGTACAGGCTCATCAACCGGCAATTTTTGATTTACTTCCTTTAACTCTAGAAGAAATATTCATTTATGAAATGAGAGGTGTTGGTTATGAAATTGAAAACATCATTGTTTAATAGAGGTATATTCATTCAAAATGTAAGACAAGTTGGATGGATTAGCCTTGGATATTTACTTTGCCTGCTTTTTTCTCTACCTTTACAGCTACTTATGGCATATACAAGAGACAACGAATATCATCAATTTATACCACCTAAAAGTCTTTGGGAAGTTTCAATAGAATTTCAGGTTCTTATGACTTTTACCTTTCCTGTATTGTTTGCTATTTTCTTATTTCGTTATATGCAAGTAAAGCTTTCAAGTGATTTCACACATAGTTTACCGATAAAAAGAGAGCAATTGTATAATCAACACATTTTGTTTGGTTTACTTGGTTTAATCACTCCAGTATTGATTACGTCAGTTAGTTTATTAATTTTAGGACAGTTTCTACCTTATAATGAACTTTTATCTTTTTCTTCTGTGTTTAACTGGACAATGTTTTCGTTACTTTTTGCTGTTTTCGTTTTTCTAGCTGGAGTTTTTGTAGGTATGTTATCAGGCATGTCAATCTTACAAGCTGCGCTTACTTATATTCTTTTTGTCTTCCCAGTTGGAATCACCATGCTTTTCTACTCTAACTTGGAATTTTATTTATTTGGATTTTCAGCTACCTACTACATAAATCAGAAATTCGAAAATATCATCCCTTTTATTCGGATATCACAGCTAGAACAAAATCCATTAACTACAATTGAGATTGTTGTCTATTTATTATTAAGTGCTTCCTTTTATCTATGCGCATTGTTGGCTTACAAAAAGAGACCGACCGAAACAGCCACACAAGCTATTGCTTTTGCAGCATTGCGGCCTGTTTTTAAATATGGTGTTACCTTCTGTACAATGTTGGTCGGCGGCCTTTATTTTGGTAGTGTACAAGGTGGAATGGGTTGGACTATATTTGGATACATCACAGCAGCTTTACTAGGGTATTACCTTGCTACCATGATTCTTGAAAAGACATGGAGAGTTTTAGCTAAATGGAAAGGTTATCTTGGATTTTTAATAGTCGTTACCATTTTAGGAGTTTCTTTTCAACTAGATGCGTTTGGATTTGAAAAAAGAATCCCAAACATAGAAGAGATTCAAGGTGTTCATTTCGGGGATTCAATCTATCAAATTCTCGACCAGGATCGCTTTTATCATTACTATGACGGTGAGAGAATGGAAGAATATATCGAACCTAAATACCACTACAATCAGAGCGGTACAATTAAAAGCATTCTAAGCTTACATGAACAAATTATCAAAGAAAAAAATCAACTAAAAAAGACAGCTTCACAAACGGACTCTGTTGCATTCCGTTATCATTTAAAAAATGGTAAAGAATTGGTTAGACATTATCAAATTCCGATGCATGCTTATCAAAAACATTACAGAGAAATTGTTGAATCACCAGAGTATAAACAAAATCAATTTCCAATTCTTGAAGTAGATGACATCACAAGCCTGAAACGAATTACGATTAACTCGTACCGCACAGGTCAACAAGTTCGAATAATAGACCCACAAGAATTAGCAGAGTTTCATCAGTTGTTAAAAGCAGATATATCGAACCAAACGACAGAGGAAATGCTTGATGAACTTTATTGGTGGTCTCAAATTGAATATGAATTTGAACAAAATAAATACCTCCATCTTACTTGGAAGAAGTCTTACACCCAGATTGAGGATTGGTTAGACAAGAAAGATCTTCTTTCACAAGCACGAGTTACTGCCGCTGATTTATCGCATGCGTATATTATAAAAAATGATCCTAATAGAAACATGTACGATTTCATTTATGAAAATAGATTAGAAGATACTCTCGATGAAAGAGAAGATGTGATCAAGATTAGTGACCCAGCAGAACT
The DNA here is from genome assembly GCF_000513135.1 of Halalkalibacter akibai JCM 9157. Lineage (GTDB taxonomy): Bacteria > Bacillota > Bacilli > Bacillales > Bacillaceae_D > Halalkalibacter > Halalkalibacter akibai. Next base: position 25,703 of record NZ_BAUV01000035.1, on the reverse strand, counting down.
ACAAGAGCTTCTTAATCAATCTGGTGGAAATCATACCGATGATTATATAATCGGTTTTTATCTTTCTAGTAATTCTTATCCAGAATTTGAATCCATTAGTAGAGAACACCTACCGAATTCCATTATTAATAAACTCCCGTGACTTTAGAGTCCGGGAGTTTTTTTCAAACTTTATTTGTTATAATAATACTGATAAATAGAAAATGGAGGTTTACAAGATGAAAAAAGGTAGAATAAGACATATGGCTGTCTTTACATTAAAGAGTCAGTATGATTCAGCTGAAACTAAGAAATTTTTAGCTGACGGAGAAAAAATATTAAGCTCTATTCCCGTTGTTGAACATTTTGAGGTATTAAAACAAATAAGTAATAAATATGATTTTGAATTTGGTTTTTCAATGGAGTTTGCGAATCAAGAAGCTTATGATACATATAATGCTCATCCAGATCATCAAGCATTTGTTGAGGAACGTTGGAAAAAAGAAGTTAAAAAATTTCAAGAAATTGATTTTGAAGTTTACTAATCTGAAAAAGTAAATTTAATTAGATGCATTTAACTGTCTCAGTCAACAATTAATTACTCTGTGGTTATTAATCCCAGACCTCTCACACCACCGCACATAAAAAAATACGCCTCTCAAAACCTGAGAAGGCGCATCATTACTAGCTTTTTAGGAATGACCCGTACTGGGTTCGAACCAGTGACCTCCACCCTGTCAATGTCGAGGCACTTGTTTCCGTAAGGTGAAGGGTGTGCGTAAAGCCTATTGTAGCGCGGTTTTTAAAAGTGTGAAAAAACTCAAGTTCACTTTAGAAAACATAATTTACTTAAGTCTGGGATCAAATTAGTATCACAGACTTTCTTTTCATTTGAAAAATAACATAATATTTGTGAAGGGTTAGCTTTGGAATATACACTTATCAAATACAAACAGTTAAGTGATATATTTGACTTTTTCCTTTTAACATATATTAGATAAATAGTTTAAAGATCTTCCCTCCATTCTTGTTTCAGTATGAAAGAATATATTTGAACGGTATTATACTCTAATAACTTATAAACTAGATACCTTACATCTTATGAGAACAGGTCGAACCTTATGTGAATGTCTTTTCAAGCACACGTCATAGCTTGCTAACGAAATTAAATCATTAATTGTTATCTGGTGGAGCTACTCTGTTCTAACTATTATCATTTGAATAAATAAGACTGTATAAATTCTCAATCTCGTTTCTCGCTTGCGGGTTGTACTCGCCACTTATATCTATTTCTTCTATCAGTTCATAGGAATAATTTTGTGTAAAAACATCCCCAGCAATATTATAATCTTGCTTATAATATTCAATACCTGATCCTCTTCTGAACCTCCCTAAAGAAACTAAAATTATTTTTTTAGCTCCAGCTTTTATTAACAAGGTTCTTATAGATTCAAATGAAGTCCCATTTGTTAAATAGTCGTCCAAAACACAAATAACTTTCCCCTTAATCTTGTTCCTATACTCAGGATTAATCTTGATACTTTGAAAGTGCCTATCACAATACAATCTATCGGTGATATTAGTATAATGGTGACTTTTCTTAATTTCTGTATGTCTTATAAAAAGTGGATTGACTAACCGCTTACCCATAAGAATTCTAGCTCTCTCTTTTAAGGCCCAAAGGTCCTCATTTATATCTGTACTAGAAGATGGCATTACAGACCATATATCAACTTCTTTAAACATTGGATTATGAATAAGTGAGGCTAAAAAATGTAATTGTAGAACTTTAAAGTACTTTCTATTTCCTTTTTTCAGCGAATCCCTAAACCCGTCAACTATTTCTCTCTCTGATTTTGATATATCTCCCCTAGAATTGGCACTTGTTAAAGAATATACTGTTGACCTATCATTCAGATCCAGGTGATAAAACCAAACTTTTTGGTTTTTGATAATTTGTATTACCTTGTAAAGCGTTTTTGGCGTAGGAATTCCAAGTCCATATTTTATAGGTCCTGGATCCTTAACATCTGACCATTTCGGAGTAAGTAGAACTGTTTTTGTACTTGCTGCCATCCGCATATCATCTTCATTACTTCCAACCAAGATGTAATTCCCTTCATTATCTTCTTTCATCATATCTCTTACTTGCCATCTATAACATATTTCCACAGATCCAATTTCAGATTCTAAATCCGCAACCCTAGAACGGTCATGTGACATGATAATAACTTTATTATTATCGTCATTTAGTTGTTGAATTAACTCTACTATACCTTCATACATAATATCAGTTTTATCTTTTATGGTTGCTGTTGGAAAAACAATGGTTTTACTCATTATTTTTTTCCCCCTCAATATATTTCTCTAATATTGAATTTATTAGCTTCTCCATTGAAATGTTTCTATGATATGAAATCCTTTGTAACTCTTTTATTAAAGAAGACTCAATACCGACCTTAGTAAACAATACATTCAATACATCTTTTGCATTAGTAATTGGTATAGCACTACCTGATTCTAGTAATTTCTTTATTCCTGTTGATAGGTCCTGATTGTCTTTTGCTACATAAGGACAAAAAATATGCTTACCTTGGGAATATGCATATCTAGCTGTATGCATTGTTCCGCTCTTTTCGTCAGCTTCAAAAACAATTAGACCTTGCGACAATCCTGAAACTATTCTATTTCTCGCAACAAAATTAGACCTTTGTATATTTGTACCTATAGGATATTCTGAAACTAAAACACCATCGTGTTCTATAATTCGTTCAGATAAAGTTCTATTTTCCTTTGGATAAATAGTATCTAGTCCATGTGCTAATACTGCAATAGTTCTCCCATTATTATCTAGACATTCTTTATGTGATATAGCATCTATTCCTTTTGCTAGCCCACTAACAATAACCATACCTTCTTTCACTAGTCCTTTAATAATGTCACCAATAAGTTGTAGTGTGTTGTTGCTGGGATTTCTTGTTCCGACACAAGCTATAGAATGATTAACCTTTAATAAGTTCAAATTGCCTTTAACATGCAAAAAAAGGGGACTATTTTTAATAAATCTTAGATTAGAAGGATACAAATCATCATAATAAGAAATTATCTTTATATTTTGAGCATCACTTCTACTAATTACATTATCAACCATTTTTTCTGTAGCTACCAGTTTAGCTTTATCTTCAAATACAACCAGATGTTTTCCATTAGTAAGATTATATTTAAATTGTAGTTCAAACGCTCCACCATTAAATAATTGAGCCCTTTCTTCTTCAGAGAAATAGTTAACGTAATAGTTAATCAAAGAACCATCTACACCGAGATTTTTAAGTATCATTAGTTCTTTAAGCATTGTCACTTCCTCCAAAATCGACTGATTTTATCCATTGATTAGATATCTTTAATTAAGAATTATTCGATGCTTTAAATTATACTATAGATGATTTTACTAACATACAATACAGTCTTATACACTAAGGAAAACTTAAATGAAATCTACGGTAAACACACGGTCTACAGAAAAGATGTTTTACTATATATAGGTAAAGATGCTCAACAAGCTATAGGAGCGAGTATCGCAAGAATATATGTGGTGGAATACAAATTACTCTAAACACTTAAAAATCTTTGCAGGCCGTCTAGCTGGGGAAGCACACCTCAAGAGGAAAATTGGTCAAAGGAAATTAATTTGGCAGAAAAACTTTTAATTAGCGTAAACAAACGAGACTATATTCAAAGAAACTATCGCTTTTACGTGATGTTGAGCTACAAGATATTCATATTTTGAATTGGGGAGATAATAGAGTCCTACTTCCTGAAGTTTCAGGGTTACGATAGACGTGCAAGTTAGACGCTTTGGGATATGATATTTATGGATGGTGTGCTACCGAATGATCATGTAGTGTTTAACTATTAGAAGTATTTATGAAAACTAGAACAAACTTACTAATTTAATTAGAAAATTTATAGGAGGTGGCTTTATACTAAAATCCACTCCCAAGTATACATTTGATTTATTAACTCCTGCATTTTTTTAATTCAGCGATTGTACTTTCTCGATTCAATCTACATCTTGCTAATACACTCCTATCTTTGGTGCTGTAACTTTTTTCTACTTAACTCGACTGTATAACTTGAAGAAACATAGACGGTTTGATGGGAGCTATTCAATTAAAAAGGTATAATAATGGGTAGCAAGAGATGAAAATCAGAACTATTACAAGGCAGCTTTAATCTTGTGGTACTCTAATGAGCGGGTTAATCTTAATAAGGTAAGGTAACGAATAATTGGATTGTTAAATAGACGACAATCCAATTATTTACTTCTATTTTTTTTATCATCTTCTGTTTTCCATAGCATGATCGAAGCGTCTTAAAACTTCTGCAGCTACTAAATACACAAGGTGAATTCTAAAAGTACAATCGTTTAGATCTGAAAGTCCTGGATGAGATCCTCTTCTGTGGATTCTTTTAAATACGCCATTAATAAAGTTTTTGCCATCATTATAAATCTCATTAAGATCACTAAATAAAATTGGAGGATTTGTTCTTCCTAGCAGATCCCTTTTTCCATTATCGCTCTGTATTTTAGCACTCTCAATAGGATCAAGCTTATCTGCAATTTCGTTAAATAATCCTTCCAAAAAAGACCTTAACTGAGCATTTGAAGACTCCCATTTAGAATCATGAAAATTATCTAATGCCTGATCTAAATGCACTTTCAATGTGTTCATTTGGTATTTAATTAGTAATCTGTCAACTTCATTTTCATTGATTACAGGTGAAAAATCCTGAGGCAATTTTCTTCTTAAAGAAATGCCATCTACTATAAAACCATCTTTTATCAAGTAATTGAATAATTTAGGATGCTTGTCTTTAAACGTAGTAACCTCCCATCCATTCATTCGTTCAATAAGTTCGAGTTCATCTTCTATTAGATCTTTTACAATATCAAAAGTTAGGTCTTGAGCTTCTCTCTCCTCTAATTTATTTGATATTAAATACCTGGTTAAATTGTTAATTCTATCTGCCTTTGAAGAACCTAATGTTTCATTTTCGACGCTGTGTATTAATGAAAATTTACCAATTTCAGCATGAGTTCTTCCTTCTAGTAAACTCAAAGCAGCTATTAAAGTTTTACGTGATACCAAATAGCATTCCTCCTAAAATCTAGTAACTAAATTTTACCATATATCGGGAATCCTATAACTATAATGATGAATTGTTTATTAAATTTTTTTATTCTTCCTCCTGGAATAATGAATAAGGTACAAGTGAGGTATTAAATTTAGTATTTTAATTGTAAAACCCGCTCAAAAGCATACAATATATTATATCTTTCTGATATATATTCAATTATGTCTTCCGGGTGTATGAAGATATAAGTATCGCTTTTAGTCTTATATGTGATTTGTAGGCTTTCATATTCTTCTTTACAAATAGCATTGTTTTCTAACATATTATTTAATTCATTTAACTCTTCATTATCTAATTCCTTTACTTCGCTATGATAAACCCTTACAACAAATTGATCTTCTAACTCGTGTTCTCTATTAATAATTACATTATATTTTGATTTTCCAAGTATAAGTATGTGACTAAATGAACTACCTTTTCTAACATATGGTGAATATTCAGCGGCTGATTGGTACCCATATTTAGTGTGTCTATCTGTATTAGTAGGGTGTATTGATACTAAAGACCTCAAATATTTAATATACCGATCATCATTAGATATCTCATTACCTATATTAGGAAATATCCTCTTAGAAGTTTTCATTTTATATATTTCCAGATTAAAAATATCACTAAGTTCCGTTACAAAAGTGTTTATTTGTTCTGCATAATTTATCAATTCCATAAATGTAAACTGACAAAAATCATCATCTGTATTAATAACCATCTTTTCACTATTTAAATATCTTGTTAAATCTACTAATCTCGAAAGTAATGCTGAAATTTTATTCCATATAAACACACCATTTACTTCTTTATATTTAGAAAATACATTGTCGTCTTCAACTAACATTTCATTAACTTTTTCTATTAAGTCTACATTAAGACTACATCTATAAGTTGACATTCTTTCCCCTCCTTAAATCACATAAATAAATAATTAACTAATATTTGTTACCTACTTATTGTTTAGGTTTCTTTGTGCTTTACTCTACATCAGGGTAAGGATAATGAAGGAATAACCTAAAGCAACCCAAACTCCACCTGAAAGAGCTGCAAAACATTGTATAATAAACAATAACAAAATAAAAAACAATTTACTTTATATTTTTAAAAATTGATCATATAGAAAATCCACTAGATGAAACAGGAGTGATAGTATTGTTAAGTTATTGGCTACCTTATCAGATGTTAAGCCGCTGCGAGAGCCCTCCTTTAGGATCAGACAAAATGAAATCAATAACCTTATGCCCTACTTTGCCTACATGAAACTCAAAGGTATCAAACCTGATCACTATGAAGGGGCTATAAAAAAACTAAAGGAACGCTTTGCACCAAACACTGTAGATGGTATTCAACCAGACGGGTGATTTTCAAGAAAGCGATACAAAAAGAACTCATTAAGAAGGACCCCACCCTGTTTGTTGTGTTACAAAAGAAAAAGAAAACGATTGAGGAATTAAAGAAAGATGATATCCCAAAGTATATGGAAAAAGAAGAACTTGCGTTATTTCTAAAAACAGTGGCTCTAACCAAGGCTTAGAGATCGATTTCCCAGTGTTCCTCACCCTACTTACACCGGCATGCGTGTCGGAGAACTGGTTTGTCTCCAGTGGGATGACATCGACTTTGATAAACAGACCATTCGCATTATTAAGACCTACTACAATCCAAAGAATAATCCGGTTGAGTTTAATTTAAACACACCAAAAACAGTTGCATCCGCTCGAACCATAGTCGTTGAAGAAGATGTCATTGAGGCACTTAAAGAATTGAAGGCCACTCAGGAAAAAGTCAAAGAACGCTTAGGTCACACGCACACATCCCTTTTGGCTGAACTCGAAGTGCCGTTAGAGGATATCATGGAAAGACTAGGACATACCGATGACGAAACCACACGACTTGTCTATCGTCATTTGACAAAAGAAATGAAGAAAAAGGCTGTTAGTTCATTTTACTTACCTTTGTTAATTTTTACTAATGTAGCAATGGGTTCGGGGATTTCCAAATTCACTCTGGTTAATCCTTATTCATTCTTTTTTTACTTAGTGAGGCATTCTGTGGTCATTTTCATTTCTTTCAACAAGGCTTTATAATCTTTATATCTTAAAAAGTCACTACTTATGAATAATCACATAATGCACCTATATACAAATTGATCTGGACAATGGTAGCGTATTGGTCAATGGTTCGTCCCCCTAAGCTCCATGGAAAAGTTCTTATGCTTCCTCCTATGCAAAAAAAGTAATAATGTCACATGAATATTTCGTACATTAACACCCATCTACTATTAAAAATCCTCTCATTTTGTGCACCTGATTTCAGCTTACGTTTCTGAAAAAATTGAATTAGTAGCATGATGATAATCTTTACTCGTTAAAATATGGCGGTTAATCCTTTTTACTAATGAAGAAAGTATAGGAATTGTAAAAGGACTCTGAAGCTCCTCTAATGTAACAACTCCCTTATATAGTGCAACTTCTTTAACATTTTCACGCTCAACGGAGATGTTGGCTATTTTCAAAAATTGCAACAGACAATCTTCAATAGAAACCTCCTTACTTAACTCAGATAAAAGAAAAGGCTTATCAATTAACCCATGTTTTTGCAGAACTTGATTTCTGAGAGAAAATGGAATTTGTTCGCCATTTTCTAAAATCTTAATTTCTTTTTGTAAATCTTTTAGCGTCTGAAATTTACTTGAATAAATATCTTCAAGCGCAAAAAGTAACCATCCACGAGTAACGTTTTGAAAATCACTTTTCTTTTCTGCTCTATTTTCCTTGATATAGCCTCCCCATTTTGATGGATAAATCTCTTCTACAAAAAATCCATTAATTTCGTGAAGTTGACTGGAATTATACGTAATTTGCAACGAAAAATTAATATCTTTCATCTCAACAGGAACATATTTTATGATTTCATCAGGAGTTGTTAAGTTTCTCTCTACCTTTTCTTTTGAATCTTGATCTTCTATAAATACCTTAAAGGTGTATCCAGGAACTTCGGATCTATAAAGTTTTTCATTCATTGCTGTAAAATTTTTATAGGATTCAAGAAAATGGTATGTAACCTTATCTGGAGATTCTTTATATGCTAAGAAATCATCAAAACAAAAGATTTCCCCCCATAGATTAAAGCAAATATCGTCAAGGTCGTAATGATATACCCCTGTATTAACGATATAAGTTCGATTATTCAAACGTTCTAGACCTCTATATATGGAAACTTTATTATTATTCGGATTAAACGCCACAAGAGAGTCATTGCCAAAAGCTGTATTGCTAATAATAGCTTGACCAATATTGAAAACACGGTAACTAAATAACCCGTTCTCTTTTATAACATTTTCTCCTACAATCCAAATGTCTCTAATTCCTAATTTTTTATATAAGCTGCGCCTCTGCTTTAGATGTTCAGGTGACATATTTGATCGTTGATATTCAATAGCCCAACGAGAACCATTCGTAAATTCGATATAAACATCAGCGATTTGATTAGTCTCAGCTATGTAATATTCAATATCAATCATCTTTATTTTATGTTCGAGGGTTTTAGATAAATAAGCAAATAACTTTCTCTTTGCCTCTTGATGTTCTTGGGATTCACTTTGTGTCCCAATACATACGCTTTCTGGTTTATGTTTAAAGTGCGGTATCTTCTTCGGAACTTCCGCCCAATGTAGTACGACTTGTTCTTTACAAATCGGGCAACGGAAGAGACCACTTTCTTTAAGCTGTTCTCTTTGTTTCTCGTATTCTTCACTTAAAAGATTAATAATTTTATTCTCCATTAATGCCTTGTTCAATGATCTCACCCAATTCAGTTTAATAACACCTTATAAAGTCTTTCCATTATTTTAATAGGAATAATATTAATTCTTTACAATGTATCAACCTGCTCCTATTCCAAATTATACATTAATTGGTTTACCTATAGTTCTATAATCACGCTTTATACAATGATTTTTTTCTTATTTTTAATAATAAGGGAAATTTTATAAAAAGACATTAACATGGATAAAATTTAAGATAAGAGAAATGTATGGAGGTTCATCATGATTGAAAAGCAAATTTCTAACCGATACCTAAATGAATCAAAAGTACTAAAAGCAAAAACTTCTTATGAGTTAGAAAAAAAAATAAATAAACAAAGAAAGCAGTGGAAGGAAAAAGAGAAAGTTGGACGTTTAAAAGATGAATCGCTAAAAAAAACACAACATGCTATTTCTAGTATAGAGAAATACCGTTCGATTTTAACTGATTCTTTAAACGTTAATCATACTATTAACTGCGATGATTTTTATGATCATTCCACTTTTAATAAAGTCGAGCCTTCCTTAGAAACATATATTACCGAAGTTGACGTTCCAAAAGAAGATAAGTTCTTTGAGTTCTTGTTTTCTTCCATTAAGAGAAAAAGAGAAGAAAAGCTAAGAGTAGCAGAAAATCTTTACCGTGAAGCAATTGCTGAGTTTCATAATGAAAGAAATATATTTCTTAATGAACAAACTAAAAGAAACAAGGAGATTACATCTTTTAAACAAGGATTTGCTAATAGTGAAACAATTTCAGTTGAACGTTACTTTAAGCTAGTACTAGATAATTCAATTTATCCAGAATGTTTCAAGAAGGATTTTGACATTCAGTACAACAGAGAAAATAAAACTTTAATAATCGAATATTCACTTCCACATTCGGATAATGTTCCAAATATAGTTGAATATAAATTTATTCAAACTAGAAAAGATGTGGATATTAAGCGAATGAAAAAAAAGGAATTTGAAACATATTATGATGATATTCTATATCAAATAACACTGCGAACAATTCACGAATGTTTTTCTTCAGATTCCCCCGAGAATTTAGAAACTGTTGCGTTTAATGGTTGGATGAAGGGAATTGATACGGCTACTGGACAAGAATTCAACTCGCGTATTATTAGTATACATGTAAAAAAGGATGAGTTTAGTTCATTAAATCTAGGCCGTGTAGTTCCCAAAGATTGTTTTCGAAATTTAAAAGGTATTTCTGCTGGTCCTTTATATCTTTTTTCACCAATTCGACCGATCATAGCAATGGATAAGTACGACAAACGATTTATAGAGTCAAAAGAAATATTGGCTAATATCAATTCTATTCCAAATATAGCTACAATGGACTGGAACGACTTTGAACATTTAATCGGGCAGTTGTTTGAACTTTATTTCAAGAAAATTGGTGGCGAAGTGAAAGTCACACGCGCCACACGTGAAGGTGGGATTGATGCTGTTATATTTGATCCCGATCCAATTCGAGGTGGTAAATTTATAATACAAGCAAAAAGATACAATGCTGTTGTTCCTCCTGAAGCTGTCCGTGCATTAAATGGTGTAATGAATGACGAGGGCGCTTCAAAAGGAATACTCGTTACAACGGCTTATTTCGGACCCGATTCTTGGACTTTTGTAAAAAATAAACCTATTACATTAATTGATGGACCTAGGTTGGTCCATATGTTAGATGAACACGGACATAGGGTTCGTTGTGAAATTAATAAAGGAAAGAAGGAACCATCTTAAATTAACGGAATCTGTCTCTATCGCAAAAACAGAGTTATACAATAGAATCCGTACCTTTGTATTTAACAAAATACAAATGGCTCAATTCATACGAATCGAGCCATTTTCTTGTTTTTAACGGTTTGTATCTTGCTAACTCTCCCCGTTAATTTAATAAGACTTTTTTAAAAGCCTATTGATATTCAGTTATTTTGCTATGATCTTGGTCAATTCATTAATAGAAAGCCATGGTCTACGTCTATGTAACATTCTATGACAACTTAACAAAACTAAAATCTTTCATACAAGTTTTTTGATTTTCCTCATAACTGGGATAACCTTTTCATTGCTAGATACCATTTCAGATGGCTCAAGTTCAATATATAGGTCTAAGCTAGAATTAATTCATCACGCTTCCATGGGGGATTTCTCTTAATCTTTTCACTTCCCATTTACGTTTTCTCCTTTCGTTATATCTATGGAATTTTAGGATCGAGGGAACAATTTTTCCCATTAACCTTCTTTTGTTGATAATATGAACTTGTGAGCTCAAGAATTAGCAACTTCTCTTTGCACGACTAACACAAACAAAAAACATTCTATGTTCCTCGGAAAGCTGTCTTAGATCACCCTATCTAAACTCCCTTCTCCCATTCTTAAATATAACAGTATCTCAGATTCTCTATAAAGCGATGTCTTAAAGAGTCGATCTTCTTCTATAAATCATTACTTCCACTTATAACAAATATTGTAACTATCATACAGTAGACAGTAGTTAGTCTTCAAGCAAAAGGAATCTATTCCCTATGTGAGAATAGATTCCTTTTTTAAAAAATTTCCTTATTAGAGTTCTCTAGTTTAACAGATCCTATTTCACACTTCTTGTAGGCTGATGTTTGTTGTTATTAGAAACTATGTCTTAATTCTTCTTCTGCTTCTTCTATAGTTTTTGCAACATATGGTACATCATAAGCATTAATATCTGGAACATACTCATGGAGAATAACATATCTCTCTATTAATTCATCTTTCCCGTCAAAATGTTCTTCTGGAATAAGCTCTTTCTTTTCATAAAACCAATTATGGATTCCATACATTTTCTTAATTAACAATTTTCATTTCCTCCTTAGACTATATTTTCCTTACTACATTAATATTAGAACCACTATCATACGGTTGCGAATAATAAACTTTCTTACATTTTATACACTCAACATCGCATACTCTTTGATAATTAAGTTTGTCTTTTACTGGTTGAGGAACTTCTTCAACATCTTTAACTACGAGAACCCCACCGCATTCATTGCATATCAATGTAATCCCACCTAATATAGTTTTTCATTTGTATATTATATCATTTCTTTTCATTAACTCTAAAATTTCTACAGCAGAAAGGTAAATATTTGCCATAAAACAAATGTTCTTATTTTTATCTTATCGCTGCTTTTTTCGACAAAATGGTTTATAATAAGTCTATTACTTGATTTTGATAGGAGGTATCACTATGATATTTCGCAAAGGAGAACTATTCAGTGGTCCTGGCGGTCTTGCCTTAGGTGCTACAAGCGCAAGTGTTTTAGATGCTTCCGGTGAAGAGTTTAGGATTACACACGAGTGGTCAAACGATTATGACGAATCTGCCTGCAGTACGTACAGAAGAAATATATGCGGAGATATAGAGGATCCATCTGTTATTTGGGGTCCAGTTCAAGAATTAGATATTAAGAGTCTCTCACCAATAGATGCATTAGCCTTTGGCTTCCCTTGCAACGATTATAGTATAGTTGGAGAACATAAGGGCATGGGTGGAGAATATGGACCACTTTATTCATATGGAGTACAAGTTTTAAAGCATCACAAGCCAAAGTTTTTTATAGCTGAAAATGTTGGTGGATTACAAAGCGCCAATGAAGGAAAGGCTTTTATCCAAATTCTTAAAGAATTGTCCGAAGCTGGCCCAGGCTACAACCTTACTCCTCATCTATATAAATTTGAAGAGTATGGAGTTCCTCAAAAGCGACACCGTATAATAATAGTGGGCATTAGAAAAGACCAAGGTGTAACTTTTCGAGTTCCAGCCCCTACAACACCAGAAAAGTATGTTACATCTAAAGAAGCTTTGGAAAATCCACCAATATTAGAATTTGCACCTAATCATGAGTTTACAAAGCATAATGCTAAAACAGTGGAGATGTTAAAGCATATACCACCTGGCCAAAACGCTTGGTATGAAGGTATTCCAGAAGACCTTAGACTTAATGTTAAAGGGGCTCGAATGAGTCAAATCTATAAAAGGCTACATCCTGATCACCCCTCTTATACAGTAACTGGAAGCGGTGGTGGCGGTACTCATGTCTATCATTGGGATGAGCCTCGGGCACTAACGAATCGTGAAAGAGCTCGTCTTCAAACCTTCCCTGATGAATATATATTTGAAGGGAAAAAGGAGAAAGTTCGTCAACAAATTGGAATGGCTGTTCCTCCAAAAGCAGCAAAAATTATTGCTGAAGCTATTTTGAAGACTTTTGCTGGAGTTGAATATGATTATGTAGCCCCGAAGTGGATATTTGAGGAACTTGTTAAACAAGATAAAGTCTTACAACCTGTCTAAAAACAAGCCAAGCTCTCTAATTGAGAACTTGGCTTGTTTAATATTAATTAAGTGGGGTAATGTGTTAATTTAACAGAATGCTCACCTATAAATTCAACTTTTATTCGATCACCTGTTTGTGCACTTCTGCGTTCTTTAAGCCAGTAACCTAATTTTCTTAGATCACCCTCACTTTGAAAGTTCTTAGCATATCGATTGCCAGGCCCTTGGGATCCTGATGCTTTTAGGTTATGACTGTAATAACCATCATCAGACACAGCTTCAAAAACTTCAGTAGCTTTAATATCAAAAGTACGGGCGTTATCAGAATTAATTGGTAGATATACTTCAAATTCGCTTCGATTAACAGTAGATCTGGAGTTACCTTTCTTTCCCCAACCTAGATGTGCATCTTTTAAAACAACTTCAAAGTGCTGTCCTGTTCTTGTCATATAATAACTCCCCCTTACTTCTTTAATAATCTATCTATACTTGCAAAAGCTTTATTATCTACTGAAGATACAAACAATTTTCTTCTTTCTTCTAAACTCATTTCTTTTTCAATGCAATAGTCCAAAAAGCCAAGCAACGTTTTAGCCGTTAGCATAATACCATTAACTTCTTGTTCTGGTAGAACTCTCTTGCTCAAATCACTAATTTTTTGAAGATTTTTTTCTCCGCTAAATTCTGAAGCCGTGACATAACCGAAGAATTTGACTTTTCTAGCGTCATAGCCGTTGTAATTAGGTATATATTCAGACGCCATATGAGAAGCAAGATTAGCTGATAACGGAAATTTCTTTTTATAATTTTTTGCGTCTATAATACCGCAGTAACCTTCTCCGTATTTCAAGAGTATTTCAATCTCAGTCTGAACTTCGTTTATAGGCTTCGGTCTCATTTCCACTTCAAAACCAAGGGATTTGAATATTTCTCCAGTTTTATTTTCAAATTCATAATCATTCGTTTCATCCAAATAGGCTTCAACAAAATCCTCATTTAAACCAGAATAAGTGACTTCTTCTAATATTGATGCAGCTACCTTGGACGCCATCCTAGGAGGAATCTCCGAACTTAATATATCTATAAGTTCGAATTCTTTCATTGCATGAGGCTCGGGATGTTTTTCTAGAATCCGTTCGATTTTTCGATTAAACTTCTCGGAGTTTGTAGCTGGCCTCTTTTCCCTATATTTACTTGCTTTATAACTTGTAACATCCAGTCCATTATTTTCAGCCATCCGCTGTAGTGAAATTAAATATCTTGTATTAAAAGGATAGCGCAAATCTAATTGTTCAATTTGTTCATTAACCTCAATTGAAGATTCGGGAGCTATTCTTAATACTGAGCCTCTAACATATTCAACTAAATTGGTATAATCAGTAATCATCATAAACGTGTGAGCTACATCAGAGTGAGCTCCATAAAAGTCTCTTGCAGCTTTATCTGAACGTTCTCGATGATCAAAGTTAATGGCTATTTCCTTTTTCATTTCGTTCTGTAATTCCGGAGAACAACTCCGAAATTCAATGATTTTATCAGTTATCTCATTCAATTGACTATCCTTCTGAGCAGTCATCACGAAAAAAGTTATTTCTTCTTTTGTTAGGTAGTAATTTAATCTCTCTTGATTTGTTAACTTAATAAGAAATCTAGCAGGTCGAATTCTAAACCCTTGACTAAATTTCGGTCTGAATCCCGCTTCAAGAAAATAGGCATTAGGATACTGTAAGGTTAAAATTTGCTTAGTAATATTCTCACGCACATTGTTCCCTTTTAGAATTTCTTCACCTACTTTTGTTAAAACAATAAGTCCTTCATCATTAACATAGCAATAAGCAAACGTTTTCAACATTGCAACCCAGGTCCTACCTCCAGAACCATCATGGCTAACATTCATTCTTTTTATTCCAATTTTGCCAAGCTCCTCTTCATATCGTTTATGGACCTCTCTATTCCTAGCCCATACAACTTGAAAGTTTTCAGTGGCACTTTGAAGAGCTTGTAAAGCCTCAGGATGAAAATTCGGGTCCCGTTCAGGTCTTGTAATAAACCACACTAACCTTTCTGACATATATTCACCTCAATCATTTAATATTTTTTTTATGTCATCTAATAGAAAAATTTCTGCTGGGTTTAGATTTTTTCGTGTTTTAAAGTGATCTAAGTGAAACATAATTCCTTGGAAGAATACCTTATTCTCTTTAATAAAATCTTCAATGTGAGCATCAGCAGCGTTTTCAGCCACTTTCATCGTTGCCTTAATGTTTTCATTTATAAGATCATCTAATACTAAAATTTCATTTCTTTTCTCATTTTTAAGTAGTTCATTTATAGCAAAATGGTAGCGAAGCAAATTGGAGACTTTAACGTTTCTTATTTCAGTGAGCATTTTATTTAAGCCCTTCTGACCTTTACCAGCCTTTTCACTTACTTTATATTGCTTTAATCCTAACCTTTCAATTTCCCTATAAAGGTTTTCTTGAAATTGCTTAACAATTACTTTATCTAATAACGATTGCATTGCTTTCTTTTCGTTTTCATTTCCTCGCACTGTATCCCTCCAGTAGTGTTACATTTATTGGATATTTTAGTGATATCTTATCTTATCCAAACAGCAGGATAATACCCCGTAAATGGGGATATGTTTTGCGAAACACAAAAACCCTAATGAACCAGTATAGGTTTATTAGGGTTTTTCACTTCAATTATCTTTTATAGAAAGAAAATATTTAATAAAAATGGGCGACCAAATGAACATACCAGTTACACCTTACTAAGGAACAAGTTATCGAAGTCTAAGAAAAGATCCAAGCTTGCTACAACTTATTGAATACCAAGGCCAACAAAGGCCCCTGTGAATACAGTCATATCATATGTAAAAAGAAAGCATAACACCAAGAGAATTGAACACATTCCTACTACTAGCTTCTATGACGTTCTACAGTCAATCAACCTCTACAAGTACAACCACCGAATCTCTTTCAGTATTAGCTGGCCCTTAGCGATATCACGACCATTTAAATTGGAGGGATTCAAAATGAAACAGGATAATAGAAAATATACAAACGAGGAATTTTAAAAAATCAGTCACAAGGTAATGACTTTCGCAGCCTATCTCATCAGAAGCAGTAAACATATTCGTAGCAAAACAATGAAAATAGCCTGGAGAATAGTTATGCAAGTATTCTATTCAAAAGTTACCGGTGTCAGTTTCGGTAAACGTCAAACCGCCCTCAACCACCTGCAGAATTATGATCCCAGCGAATTAAAATTACCCTCCAACCTAAACCAACTTAGTTAATAAGCTCTTACCTAATTTTAGGCTTATGAAAATGTTATAATCAACTCTACACTATAAAATTTTTGAATTGTTTTGAAAGGAATGTTCTATCTTGAAAATAATCAATTATAACTATGAGCTCGAAAAATACTTACTTCTAAACACTGAAATAATGAAACAATATAGGAGCATACTTATTAATGACGCCGAAAAATATGGACTAACTGTCATTGAAACTAATAACTTTGTAGAAGAATGCATTTTTTCTTTTGACCATTTTAATTTGTTCATGCCACTTCTTGCAAAGCAGTTATACAAAAAAGTTAATACTGTAAATTAAAAAAGTCTTCCGCATAGGAAGAGTTTCAAAACTAAGATAATAAAAAAATTTAGAGAAAGATAGGTTTTCCTTAATTAAATAAACAGATATTAATTACCCCCTGGACTAAAAAATATAAATCCTTTATTGGCCCCACATAGTCTAGCCTCCGCTTCCATCCAGTAAAGGGTAAAGCTACGCCCTCCCTAACGGTCGCCCTTGACTGAATGGAAGCTCCGGCTGCTGGGTAGTTAGGCCAACAAAAGATTCTCTCTGTGTCACAGACACAACTTCTTCATTTCTTTTGTAAGTAAAACCAAGAAGCTAACTAACTATCACCATTAGCTTGCTCCACTGGCTCATATTCAACTAACTCCGAAAGTTTTATATCTAGGCTGTCGCATATCCTAATCAATGTTTCTAATTTCAGTGTCTCCATTTGTTCCTCATGCCACAATTTACTTAATATACCTCTGCTAATTCCTGTAATTTCACTTAAATGTGTAACAGTTTTAATCTTCTTTTGCGCCATAATTAATTGCAGATTATTTGTTAACATTCTAGTAACCTCCAATTTATAAGACTTCTCGTTCCTATTGTAATCCAAAGATATCCATATGACAAATAAACAATACAATTTGTTAACTGTAGTTAACAAATTGTATTGTAAACAGAACGAATGTTTGGTATAATATAACTATAGAAAGAAAACATTTGATAAGAAAGGATGAACCAAATGAACACTACCAATTACTACCTTACTAAAGAACAAGTAATTGAAGTCAAAGAAAAGATCCAAGCCTGCTGCAGCTACATCGAATACCAAGGCCAACCAAGACCTCATGTGAACACAGTCCTATCTTACGTAAAAAGAAAGCATAACACCAAGAGAATTGAACACATTCCTACTACTAGCTTCTATGATGTCCTCCAGTCAATCAACTCCTACAAGTACAACTACTAATTAACTTCCAGTAACAGTTGGTCCTGAGCCGATCAGGACAAATCTCTATTGGAGGGATTCAAAAATGAAACAGCGCAATAGAAAATATACAAATGAGGAATTAAGAAATATCAGACGCAAGGTAATGACTCTTGCAACCTATTTCATTAAAAGTAGTAAATATAACCGTAGTAAAGCTGTGAAAGTAGCCTGGAGAATGATTAAACAGGTATTCTATACAAAAGTTACTGGTGTCAGTTTCGGTAAACGTCAAACCGCCCTCAACCATCTACAAAATTATGATCCCCGTCGAATTAATATCACTCTTCAACATGAACCAACCAATCCCTATGATCAAAATGCTATAGCCGTTATCGTAACAGTTATCGGAAAAGGTTCTTATCAAATTGGTTATATTAAGAAGGACTTTGCTGAAGTGTACGCACTCCTCCTAAAAAAGAACCTTCATATCCAGGCAACATTTGAAGGAATTACCGGAGGAAAACAAGGTACTCATTATGGTCTTAATATTGGTTATGTGATTGACTATGCTGCCTCTAGACCAGTTACCGTATTTCCCCATACAAAAAGAGTATCCCTCGGTCACGAAGCACACTCCTCTCTATCTGTATAATGGCATTGGTTCAGTGTTGGATTCCTAGCCTAACACTGAACCAATTTACTAAGCTACTTTGATTCACAGTTCACACTATTAAAACCTTTCTCTCTCAACACTTTTTTAATCCTCTCTTTAATTGAGTTAGCTCTTTTTAAGTACAGTCCTTACTAATGGTTCACTTGATCCCGCTGAATGTCTTTGTCTTCTTTGAATCACAATAGCTCTTTTATCACTGGAGAGAACACCAAATAACTTAATAACTCTATCCAGTTCTAAGCGAAGCGGTGCCTTTACACTGGGTGGCCCCCTTTGGTATCCTTAGCGACGCAAGGAGCGGGTGGAAAGGAAGGTGCTTTTCCTTCCTTAACTCAAGGGTTTCCAAAGGGGGTAGGGCCCCGGTGTCAAGGCTAGAACGGCAATAGTTGCGCTACATATTTGCTTAGTTTTTGTTTTTGTTTATTTTTTGTTTTATAATAGAACTAATGTTCGTATACTTTTTTGTAGAAGGTGAACTTATGCTAAATAAAGAAGAGTTGAAGTTAGTTAAACATTACATCTATTTACCTTTGTTACGTAAGGTACTAGAATATGATAATCAGAAAATCAAAGAAACAAACTTGAAATTTACGGCCCCTTATTTGTTACTTATTGAAAAAACAATTAATCAAGTTAGTCTGGATTTGGGTAAAGTGAAAAAGGAAATGTTAAGAAAGGGAATTACGGTATACAATCAAGGTAAAGGAGATAATGTGTGCAAATATCTCATTGTCTGTCGTGGGTATCGCGAGAATATGAATCTGTTTCCGCATTTAATGAAGAATGAAGTTTTAGAGTATATGGAGCAATATTTAAGCTGAAGCTCTGCAAGGTTGATGTTTTTTAACCATTTCTTTTATTATAGCAATTTCTTCTTTTAGTAACTCTCGGTTTAACTTATTTTCAAATTCAACGATTAGTTCGTTTACAGTTATCATCATCTTGTCACCTCCATCTTCTTGCTTTAAATATTACCTCATTATTCAGATAAATCAACAAAATGTTAGTAATTATGACAATGTATTTAAGAACAGGCTTTAAAAGAGGTACTACGCTTTAACCCAACTGTACTATATTTGCTACATACTCCGTTATCAGAAAAACTTATTATATTTCATCATTTTTTGTAACTACAAGGCTTTATCAAAGGCTTTTGATAGATTAGACTATTCTATTAGGTTTAGGTAAGTAATGGGATTGGTAAATTAACTGGTGGGCTTGATTCAATACATAGATGTCATCCCGGTGTAGGGATTGCATGTGGCAAATTTTATTTCTGATTTGGCATGTCTTGCGAAGTGTATTGTATTCATAGGAAGATATCGGGAGAAGATTATTCATTTCTACAAGGTTAATAATAGTCCAATAACTTTCTTTCTTAGTTAGTCGATGTTGGTATAACCGATTGTAAATAAGATGTTTCAGATTAACTTCAATGTCATAGATAAGTGAATATGCTTCTAACAATATTATTTTATTGTTTGTCACTTCTGGCCTCCAATCTTTCGCTTAAATTTAGAATTCTTCTTCAACTGACAAATTCCTTCTTTTTTTGCACAAAAAAATAAACTCCCAACTTGGAAGATTTGGGAGCAGTAAAGCTATTCATCTTTCCCTATCTCCTAGTGGTACAATTCGCATTAGACTATTGATTTGGCTTTGAGTTACTTCATTTTGTTTGCCAATTAATAGTGTTAAGCCTGAAATCGATTCTTTTAAATCTTTAACTACAGGTTCCAGTCGAATGAGCAAGTACGATGCCACTGTGATAGGAAAACCTACGTTTGAGATAAGTGTGACGATTTCATCCATCAGTATCGCTTCTCCTTTCCTTAAGTTTAAGGCAGCTAGTATCTATACCAGCTGCCTATCATGTTTAAGCTACATAATTACATCTACTCCACGTGACACAATGCGCGCATCAATTTTTGATGTAATTAACATAGCATGCCCGCCTAGAGCTGGAGTATTTAACAATACATCCATTACAGCAGATACTTCTTGTGCTGTTAAATTCGTCTTTGGGTTTGGAATTCGAATTGTGACTTGACGATTCTGCTCATTATTAAAACGTAATTCTAATGTCAAAATAGGTTCCAATTAAATCACCTCCTTCCCATCTTAAAAAGTTTCTACTTACCCAACGTTCGTAACATCTGTAACTAGAATTTTGGTAAGAGTGGACTGACTAAGAGATGCTAAAGCAGCAGCTACTTGAAGTAAGTTGTTTGGATCAGCGTTCTCTCGTAGAATATAGCTAGCTTGTCTCTTAATCTCTTTGCCATCCATGTCATATCCATCAGACAGATTTAGATTCATGCGTGATGAGATTATTTGTTTAGTTGCCATGATAAAACCTCCTTTCTCTAAAATATTCTCCGGCTAGAGAACGTAAATAGGTAGCCACGGCCGGTGGGCTACCCTATTACTATTGGATATAAAAATAGCCGGAGGGAGTTCCCACCGGCTAAGTACATTTTATAATTTATAATTGGTAATATCAATATATTAAGAAAATATTACCAATACCTCATATTAAAAACCCTGTTAGACTTTCTCCCCAAACATGCATTTTAACAAGGAATTTGTTACAAATTGTAGAATTACCACTTATTACTCGAGAGGCGGTGCAAAATGGAATTAAAAGATGGAACGTTATTTTATAAAGAATGCACGAAAGCAATTATTGAATGTGACACTTCTAAACACCACTTTTTGTATGAACTATCGGATGGTAGCAGAAAGTATATCTCTTTCCCAGCTTCTAACAACACTCCTACTCTTTCTTATTCAAATGGAACTCCTATTAAATGTATTTGCTCTATGGCCCCCAAAACGATCATTGATTTTCATTATAAGTCAGGAAATGATGACTTAACCCTCCCTTGGATAAAGCGAGCACTAAGAGATATGGTTACACATGCAAAATCAATTGCTGATATTGTATATTCTAATCATCATGAAAGCCTTACTGTCGATGACATGTTAAGCCGGATTAAGTATCCTAATTTTTCAATAGAGTCAATTGAGAAGAACCAAACGTATATGAGAAAGTTATTTCAAAGTTTTAAAGGTTAGACAATAAAGAACACCAGTTAAGACGGATATTCATCCATTCATTACCTTAGTCTGACGGAGATTTACCATGCTATAATTTACGGTGAGGTGAATTTCATGTTTATAAGTCCGATGCTACTGCATAGAGTTGATGAACCATTTAACAACCCGGATTACCTCGCTGAATTAAAACTTGATGGTATCCGTTTAATTTTTTCAAATATTGATGGTCAGGTAAAATTATATACCCGGCATAAAACTGAAGTTACCAATCGTTTCCCTGAGCTCCACTCACTCCCTATCCCTCCTGGCACGATACTTGACGGTGAGATCGTGATTACTGATACTGATGGCAAGCCAGATTTTGAGGCAATGCAGTCTCGTTTTCTACGTACAAAGAATTTAGAAGATCAACAGCATGTCTCCTATTGCGTTTTTGATGTTATTTATCATAAAGGAGAAAACGTTTCGAAGCTGCCACTAGTTGGGCGTAAACAATTATTGCAGTCCCTCATTCCGGAAAATACTCCACTATTGTCAAAAGTATTATCAATTGAAGGTAAAGGCATCGAACTATTTGAGCTGTGTAAAGCCCAAGGTCTTGAAGGTATTGTATTGAAGCAAAAAGATTCGAAATATGAAATTAACAAACGCTCTAAGGCGTGGCTTAAGGTGGTTAACTACGAGTATGATGAAGTGTGGATTCGTGGAGTAAGAAAGAAGGAGTTTGGCTTGTTATTGTCGTTTGATGATGGAAGGCCTGCAGGAATTATGGAGCTTGGAGTACCAGAGAGAGCTCGAAACTCGGTAAATGGTTTGGTTAATGATTTAAAGAAGAATGAGAATGAGAATTTTATATATTTTGATAAGGGATCGCTGAAGTGTCGTGTTAAGTATCGGAATTTAACTAAGGCTGGGTTTTTAAGGTCTCCGAGTTTTGTAGAGTTCGCTTAGGCGGGCACTTTTTCATAAAAGATTGTTAAATACATCTAAATATTAATTTCTTTGAAAATAACTTCGTTAGTTCAATAAAACGTAAAGAGGTTGGTGTAGCCAGTTAATAATGATTTTGAGTTTTTTAATTATTGTTGATTTTATAACAATAACAAGGGAACCCCTCGTAGTGGGTTCCCTTGTTATTGAACTAACGCTACCCGTTACTTTAAGTGTATTACTTCACAATCTTCTTTAATTAATATAGAGCTTTTTTAAATGGAGTGATGGTCTTCTCACTTCTTTCCATTCAAGCATATTCGTCACTTCAAAGAGCAATGAATAGAGTAAAGCATCTTGCATCTTATGTAATAATTTTTGCAATCAACTTTTCATTTTTAAAGTGTAAGTTTTCATTATCCTCTAAAGTATATAAAGTGCTGTTTTTTTGAGTAGTTGCCCAGCTATTAAAAGCAATACGCCTTTCGGTATCATTATAATGTGGACAAAGACTGCCTTTTAACATATCTAATCCTTTAAATTCTTCGTATTCTTCCTCATTTTTTTCACTATAACAAGTTTCAAACCAACACATAGCTCCTGCACTTATTCCAGCTAAGATGACACCTTTTTGATAAGCGTTTCTCAATACATTATCGAAGCCTGTTTTCTGCCAAATTTCAAGCATATATTGAGTATTGCCACCGCCTACATACACAATATCCAAAGCATTTACAACTTCTTGAATGTTTGGCAATTCAAAATCTCTCATTGTAATATGACTTGGAAGTTCTGTTTTAAAAGCCTCATAAAATTTATCAATATAGCTTTGTGCATCACTACTTGCCGTTGCAATAAATGCAATTTTTAATGGTTCCTGTTTTCTGGCTATTTTAAGCAAATATTCATCAATATAGGCATTATCTTCTTCAGAAAAACCACCACCAGATATTGTAAGAATGTTTCTTTCCATTATGAACTCCTCCATTAAAACCGCCAATCTCCTAACCTTTATCTTTTATGAGAAGACGAATTCTACACTTTTTCCCATTTCCCTTTTTCAACTCTTCTGCCCGTTAGCGCAACAAGACAAGCGTACGCTCTTAAAGTATCGCCCCCTTTAGTTGAAGAAGAATCATTAATTTCTTGACTTTTTTCTACTTAAACGTTCAGAACTTGAGATTAACCCATCCAGTTTCTTTCGGAAAATCGTCTCTTGTTAGTTTATCTCCTGTAATAAACTGTCTATAAGATGTGATTGTTCCATCGTGAGAAATAATATATATTTTTGGAGTTTCTTGCTGTTTGCACCACTCAAGAAATTGTTTAGCCAAGTAATTAAAATCTTCTTGGGGTAAAATGTTTATTCCATTAGCCCAAAATTCTTCAGGCAACTTTTCTTCAATTTGTATATTTGGAAAATCAACGGATATTTTTTGCCTATCTAATAATCTATCACAAGGTAAAGTTCTTCCCTCAGAAACTTGAGGAAATATCCTGGGAGATACTAATGGGTTTACAGTTTTTTTGCAATTAATTCCCTTACTCCAGTAATGAGCCGTTAGCAAAGCTCTTCTCAAAGGACTAATAACTAAAATATCCTCTTTTGACAATGAGAATTGTGTTCTAAGCAATTTAGCTTGATTAATCCCTTTATCTGTAAGTATAGGATCAAAGGTTTGTAAACTGTTGGGTGTATTTAGGGTGTGCTCTCCTTCTCCGTGTCTAATAAAGATTAACTCCATATATAGATTCCTCCTTTCAACAAAGGATATCAAGAGAATGTAATAACACTATTCATGCTTGGAAGTTACTTTTAAAATTTTATTAAGAATGGATGTTTTTCTACATCCATTCCTTCTAACTTCATAAGCACTTGCAATAATCTGCCCCTTTAGTTTAACATTTATTTCCTTTCCTTGACATAAAAAAAAGCATCCCTTGTTAAAGGAATGCACCCGTATGTTGGATATAAGCATTGTTTTCAACTAATTTTTAATTCTTCCCATTCTTTCCTCAATATCCCCATTTTTATCACATCAAAATATTCGTCATTTACCATTCTTGCTTCTCTTATTCTAGCTTCTTCTTTCATCCCCAATTTTTCTGCCACCTTCATCATTCTTACGTTTCCTGACCATGTTGACATCCCTAATCGGTGTAAATTAGTGGATGTAAAAAGATAGTCAATCCACAGCTTATAGGCTTCGGAACCATAACCACCATTCCATTCGCTACATAAACTTCCGTTAGGGGTACAAGAGCAGCAACAGCTTCTTGTGCTATCGCTCCCGTTTGTTTAAGTACATTTTTCAACTTACCCAAAAATTTGGGCTGCAATCCCGAATAATGTATTGTTTCTGAAAGGCATATTGACAGAATTGGTTACCATTATCGGAGGTTGACTTACATTAACAAATCCACTTTCCTCCAAAAACCTCATAAAATCATCATTACCTGATGGGACATCGATTCTTAATTTCCCTTGATGGTTTGAAGATAATTTATCTATTAAAACTGAAGCTATTTGAAAGTCCGGTGCTACAATTGGACCTAATATAAGATTGATTGGTCCTGGAATGGAAAGCCCATATCCAACAATTGTCCCATTATTATCTTTTACTACCAGGCATTTTTCAGATTGTTTTATTCTATTCATAAGAAATTGAGTTCTTTTGTCACCAAAAGCACCCTCATCAAGTTTAAGTAATTCATCCATATCGACTTCATTAAACTCTTCAATAGCTATATCACTGTCAATCATCGGTTTCGTACCAATTATGTAATTATCACATAGAGATTTATGAACATAATCTACAGTATGAAAGCCCATTTTTTCATAAAGGGGTCTTCCTTCTTCTGTTGCAATTAGCATAATTGTAGTTTCCTTAGAAACACTTTCTATACATTTCCTAGTCGCCTTTTTCCCTAATCCCATACCTCTGAAATCTTCATTAACTATAACCATACCAATTGAGGCAATAGATTTATCATACAGAATTATTGCAGCACTGGACACAATTTTCCCCTCAGCATTTTTATGGCCAAATATTTTACCAGATGACAGGACAGTTCCAATTTCCTTTTCATCATAATCCCACCCAACTGATGCAGACAGCTCAATTAATCCTGGAACATCATATCCATCAAATTGGATTAACTCCAATATTGGTTTATTGCATGTGGCCATAATGATTACTCCTCCTGTAAAACATGATTATACCCCTTTT
>NZ_BAUV01000036.1 GCF_000513135.1 Halalkalibacter akibai JCM 9157 | reverse complement strand
ACTATTGAGCTTCATTTCGGTCTTCATCAACCTTATGAAGACCTTTTCTTGAACTAATGCGCTTCATTTCGGTCTTCATCAACCTTATGAAGACCTTTTCTTGAACTATTGAGCTTCGTTCCGGTCTTCATCAACCTCATGAAGACCTTCTCTTGAACTAAATAGCTTAGTATTGGTTTTTATCGTTCTTATGAAGACTTAAAACAACCTACAATAAACCTTCATTGAATAAATTAGCTATTCTAAACTGATAATTTTACTCTTGTTATTCACTAACAATCTGTTTTAATTCAGGAATAAACTCAAAGACTTGTTCTATAGGTATAGCTAAACCATGACCTTCTTCTTGATTCCCGATCGAGGGAATCATTCTTGCATAAACAATTCCAACAACTTCACCAGCTTGAGAGATTACCGGACTTCCTGAATGCCCTGGGAAAATGGGATTCGTAATTTTCATCACTTGGTAAGGCTGTTCATTATTAACGATTTCACCTTCGTTTACTATTTGGGTCTGTGTAAGTGGATTACCAATTACATATATACTCTCATGCTCTTTTGCATCAGAAATTCGTAAAGGTAGATGAGGTAAATTTTCTCCTTCCACTTTTAAAAGTGCTACATCCAAGTCTTCATCCGATTGCAAAACATCAACATGATATATTTCTCCGCCCGGAAACACAGCGGCTAATGGTTGTCGATTGTCAATAACATGGTGGTTCGTCAAAATATATCCATCATCTGATATAGCAAAGCCTGTTCCTTTGCCTCCATTTCCCTGTATTGTAACGACTGCTTCTTTATAATTAATAATATGTTCATACTGACTTAACTCTTCTGAGGTTCGAGCTAGTTCACGATTATCTTTAGAAAAAAGGGAAAACCAAATATTGGCTCCTTGTAAAATTAACACAACAGCAATCCCAATCCCGATAAAACGTCTCATAAACTTTTGGGACTTTTTCTTTTCTATGTCTTCCTCTGTTTCTTCTTCATCAAATAAAAAGTCTTCTGGAGTCGGAACATATTCCTCTTCTTTTGGTTGATCCTCTTCAAATTTACCTTCGTCTTTCATATGATCTCCCCTTTAACAGAGACTTATTGATTTCTTCCTTCAAGTTTACCAAAAAACAAAAGATGATGACAAACCTCTATATTGGTCGCTAGCTTAATTTTGCTTTATACTATAGTAAAGATAAAAATAGATAGGGGGCTAATAAATGGAATTAATTCAAATCGAAGAAGTACAGCATTTAATAGACTTATTCGCTAAACAAGAAGTATATTTGCATTTAGAGACGACAAATGGGGCTTATGCTTCTCATAATGATGAGTCCTTTTATTCTGCTAGTGCTTATATTCGAAATGCCAAAGTTCAATATGAACATGGTAAAATAATTGGTTCTGGACCGTACCGAGTAGGTTTAAAGATTGAAATTGGTTGGGTATATGCAGAAGGTTTAACTCATTTTGAACTAGACAGCGCTGGTAGGTTATTACTAGCAGGTCACGGTCATGATGGAAAACTAGGTGTTGCACTCGAAATTAGTAAAACACCTTTTGAATAGAGAGGAGACTTACCATGAATAAAGAAGATCAAGTTCTCGTCATCTTTCCCACCCAGATGATGAAGCCTTTGGAGTATCAGGAACGATCTCTATGCACATAGCTAATGGAACCCCTGTTACATATGCATGTTTAACACTTGGTGAAATGGGAAGAAACTTAGGCAATCCTCCCTTTGCTACACGAGAGTCACTTCCAAAGATTCGTAAACAGGAATTGATAAAAGCAGCTGAAGCCATGGGCATTCAAGATTTAAGAATGCTTGGATTTCGAGACAAAACAATTGAATTCGAAAATGATGAAAAAATGGTTCAATTAGTCGAAGCGCTTATTCATGAATTAAACCCTTCGCTTGTCATTAGCTTTTATCCTGAATATTCAGTTCACCCCGATCATGATGCAACGGGAAGAGCAGTCGTTCGAGCAATGGAACGAATGGATAAAGATGCTCGCCCTACACTTCATTGTGTAGCTTTTGCTAATAATCATGAACAGGAAATTGGTCCACCTGATCACATTATCAATGTTTCAAAGTTTGCCGAACAAAAGAAAGCTGCTATGAAAGCTCATCTCTCTCAAACAGCTTGGATGTTAAAGGAAATGGAGCCAAAATGGGAAAACGGGGATAAAGTAGCGCTTGAGTGGCTTCACACTGAACGTTTCTGGACTTATCCATTTCATAATTAACTAAAAAGGTGTATCCAGAAATAACTTTTTGGATACACCTTTTTTCAATTAGGACTTGCACAATTTTACTAGTCCCCTTATAATATATAACTTGTATAAGAGATGAAGGGACTGATTCGGTGCTTTTAACTAGGCTTGGGGCTTATGAGGAGAAAAAAGACCCCGAAGAATTAAAGCAAAATTTAGAGGAACTTGAATTTCAAGTGTTTAGAATGCAAGAAAACATGAAAGAAATTGCGAAAAAATCGCAAATCGTTGGAATTGAACAAACAAGAGAAGAAAAATGGGTGATTGTGTCTATAGTAGATGATGGGCATGCCTGCAAAATCATGCTAAACGACTGTGACTCCGCGTACCATGGCCACTGGGATTTTTCGATTCAAGCAAAATATGAAAATGAATCGACCATCCATATTGGTGACATCAAAGGCGAAGAAAACAAGGGTTATGGCTCGATTTGTATGGATTACTTAAAAGAGTATGCACAAGAACAAAACGTCCAATACATCAAAGGCGACCTCGCCAAACGTGATTGGGACCATCTTGACAGACTCATCCATTTTTATGAAAAACATGATTTTGATGTTGAGATTGACCACGAAAATCAAAGTGGCTCAATCGTTTGCCAGCCCCATTTGTAGAATGGGGTTTTATTTTTTGTGAAGCTATTTTCGTAAACTTTTGTTTTTTTATGACTACAATAGGATTTTCTCTTTAACTTATAGAATTAACATTGTAAACGCTTTAACAATTGAGTGTATTAAGGAGTTGTCAGACTTGCAAATTAAAGCCATCTTGTTTGATGCTTATGGAACTTTATTTGATGTACATTCTATTACACAAGTTTGTGAACAGTACTACCCTGAAAACGGTATAACATAAGTCAATTATGGAGACAAAAGCAACTTGAATATACGTGGCTAAGAACTTTGATGGAGAGCTATGAAGACTTTCAGGTCGTCACTAAAGATGCATTAATCTTCACTTTAAATGAATTAAAGCTTGAGCAAGACGAAATTGTTTTAGCCAAGTTATTAAAAGCCTATTCGAGATTAACCCCTTTTCCTGAAGTAAAAGAAGCATTACAATCATTAGACTCGAAACAACTATCTATCTTATCGAATGGATCACCGGATATGTTGAATAAGGTTGTTGAACGAGCGGATCTGTCTCAACATTTTTCACATATAATAAGTGTTGATGAGTTAAGGAAATATAAACCCTCAATGGACGTATATCAGCAAGGTGTTTTAAAAACGGGTTATCAGAAAGATGAAATTTTATTTATCACTTCAAACCCCTGGGATGCATGTGGGGCAAAAACATTTGGATTCCATGTTTGTTGGATCAACCGGTCACAAAAGGCTTTTGACGAATTGGGAGTTCAGCCTGATGTGATAATAGAACATTTGGGGCAATTAACTGTAAAGCATGAGTTTTAAAATTCAAAAAGTACATTGGTCATACCAATGTACTTCTACTATTCATTAATAATCAACCGTTTCAAGCATAGCCCAGAAACTCGGTTCCATCCCCTCAATTGGTTCTCTTTCAGGTAGGAACAATGTAAACTCAATTAATTGACCATTATATTTTTTAGCTAAGTGTTTGATCGATGTTTTTTCACCATTTGACTCCACCATTTCGTGAAGAGCAAATTCAACATTAGAGAGTGGCACTTCCAACTCCTCTATATCTCCTTCTGCATGTTCCAGTAGATTCTTTTTTATATTCTCGGCATCTGCATCTGGACCATGAACTATCACACGAGCAAAATAATGTTGGTCAAACTTTGAGTAAATAATATCACGATTAGGCTCTTCACTTTCAAGTTGAAAATCCTCTAGAACATAAATGGAGTAACCAAGTCCGCTTCTGTTAAACTGGGCTTTTCTCATTTCTGTTTCGCCTTCTACGTGAACGGGGATCTCCTTAATCTCTGAAGCATCACTTCCTCCTGCTACTGCAGGATCTACTTCCACTACCTCTTCATCACCACTTGTTACATCTTCTAACTCTGATGTATCATTAGTACCACAAGCAACAAGGCCGATACTTACTGCTACCACCAATCCAGCTTTTAATAACTGTTTTAACATGATTACAACCTCCATAAGTAAATATTCATTATTTACTTATGAAACGAATAAGCTCTTTTAAAGGTTTCATTTGTTCTAACGAGTTAATAAATAACTTAATGTTCCTGTAAATAAGCCTAATAACGCTCCTCCAAGGACTTCTTCAGGCAGATGCCCTAATCTTTCCTTTAGTTGGTTCGTTCTTTCTTGGTTTGTAACTTGTTTATGCATTCCGTTTAATTGTTCAAGTTCTTGGTCCATTTCATTTACTTTAATGGTTAATTCCCCTGTTTGTCTTCGGATTCCTTGGGCATCGTACATGACAATTAATCCAAAAACCGTTGACAATGCAAAATCAACTGAAGAAATGCCACGATCTAATGCAACAAAAGTAGCTAATGCAGAAACACCAGCAGAATGAGAGCTAGGCATACCACCCGTTTCAAAAAAGATCGACGGTTCCCATTTCCCCGTTTGTGCTTTATTGATAGGGATCTTTAATGTCTGTGCAATACCAATTGTCGTTAATGCTGTAATCATTGGACGATTCATAGAATTCACCTCGTTTCTATCGTTTGAAAGAAGAGATACTTCTATTCATCATTCATTTTCATTTTTCTGCCAGCAAAAGGATAACTGTCGTTAAAACAAAAAAGCGTTTGATTAAATAAATAATCATAACGCTTTTTGAGGTTTTTTCGTTTTAAATAAGCTTTTAAAAATGTTTTTCCCTTTAAATGAATGGAGACAATCGCCAATAAACCAATTTACACATTCTTGTATGAGGAAATCATTTACTGATTTAGTTTTTGATTTTTCTTCCTAGTATAAATAAAGATAAACAGTAGAAAAGCAATTGGTATTATGACAGGACTTAACCCAATCAAGAAAACGAATACACTGGAACTTGCTTTAATTAAGACATTAATCGTATCTATAAAAAGTTTCTTCGAGCGGTCCCACGTATTTAGATCTTCACTTTGAATACTTGTTGCTAAACTATTTTCTTGTATGTGTATACTTAAGGTTGCATACTCAACCTGGTTGTTTAAATACTGTTTTCTTCCGAGCATCTGTTCAATTTCTGCTTGCACTTGAGCTAATTCCTTAGAAATTTTAAGTAAGTTTTCTGTATTGGTCGCATCATTCATAAACGATAATAACCGTTCTTCAACCACTCGTTTTGCCTTTAACCTAGATTCGAGATCTACATATTCCTCTGTAACATCATTTCCAGACGTTTGTTGTTCGATAATTTTCCAATCACTTGCCACTAGTTGTGAAATCATCGGCTGAAATTCTTGCTTAGGTAAACGAAGAACCATTGATCCAGATGGTTGATTCTCTCCTTGCTCATAGTAATAAGAATCGACAATATAGCCACCAACACTGGTTACTTTCTTTTGAATCTCATCTCGCGCTTTTTGATAATCTTTAACCTCAATCATGAAGTTGCCATGATAAATTACTTTACGATTATCGTTGGAAACGGCACTGTCCATCATAACAGCTTCCTCAGCCATCTCCATTTCCTCAATGCCACGTTCACCACCATACGATTTGGACGTACTCATATCCCCATCCATAGCAACCTCATTGGCCATTTCGGTATCGTGACTTTGATTACTGCATGCAATTATGACAAATACTAAGCTAAACATGAAGAAAAGTTTAAGCTTTTTCATGACCCACCTCTAATTCTCTATTTATTAATTAAACGCACAAAAAGCCAATTAAGTTACAACAAATTAATTTACTATTCTGGTTAATACATGTATAGGCTTACAGTGATTTACTCTAAGTTTCGAATAAGGTAAGCTTTATAAGCAAAATGATAAAAGGAGCTATGTAATGGAAATAATTGATCAGATTACTCATTTACAAATCATTAATCAGTTTTGGATCTTATTGTTTTTCCTGGTCCCTATGGTTCTTATTTCAAGAACAGTTGTAGCAGGTACTAGATTTTCACCTATTTTAATTATTGTTATTTTTGGCCTTTTGCTTGGCTTTATTTTAGTCAACGTTGGCATTGCTTCTCCCGGTTTAACAGAGTTCCCGTTTGTTGATTTAATGGCAAGAACAACAATTATTGCTCTTATTGTTTCTTTCTTTGTTGGTGGTCAAGAACTAAGAAAGATACTCGGAAACAAGGATCTTGAAGTAGATGATATTGTTGTACCGTCTGATGAGGAAACCATTCTAGGTACAAGTCGGACACAGTTCATCTTTATTATACGAGCGTTTTTTCTCTTACTTGGAATTGAAGGCTTTACGAGAATGATCTTACAAGGACAGAATGTAGAAGGGTTAGCCTTATACAATCCTTTGATTGCTTATATTGGAATTGTGTTAGCAATTATTTTTATAGACAATCGTGCTCAAATTAAGAATAAACACCTTTACATTAGAAAGGGCTTAATTGAACTGTTTCTTATTATCGTCGTTCTCGTCATTTCCTTTCATATCGCACAAGCATTTAGTACGATTATTGCACTACCTCAAATTTTCTTTGCCATGATGATATCAGCTGCACTAGGAGCAGTATTTTATAATTGGGCATTCGGACCTACTGTTCGCGCCCTTTTATTCGCAGGAATTCCAGTAGTGCTAGCGGCCAATTTCATGGTTGGTGGCTCTCGAATTGGTGATGCCTTTGTAATTGAAGGAATGAATTCCGTGTTGGCTTACGGATTTTTCGGTCAGTTGTTTTGGATGTTTGGTGGAATTGCATTAGTAATGTTGATTGCTAAAACAGCCCATACACGTAACTTAGCACCAGGAATGGCTGGATCACTTTCTCACTCCGGTCTTACAGGAGCTTGTACTGCTGGAGATTTCGGAAAAGTCGCAGCCAAACGTGCACCGATCATGATTAATATTCCGTTCTTTGGTCATGTATTTGTATTCTCTGTATTGGCCATTAGTGCGGAACGAGGTTCATTGTGGCTTGGTCCAACTGCTTTAATCGTTGCTGTCGGAATTGGCTTAACACTTTACTCGTTATTAAATTTACGAAAGGCTAACGGAGATGATCGTAAAGAGGTTAAAGCTTTAATGCAATTCTCATTTGGCTGGCAAATTTGTGCTGTTTTTGGAGGGCTTGCCTTACTTAGCTTAAGCACTATGTCCTTTGAATACACTGCAATGGCTCAAACATCAGCAATCTCACACTTCGGCCTATTTGCAGCGATTCAAGGAGAAATGTTTGGGATGGACGCTGCTTTATTAATTCCATTTATTTTCTCTATGCCATTTTTAGTCCATCCACTTGTTTTCTATATGTTTGGAAAAGCGATGGAAAGAGATGGAGAAATGCCAGTTAAACCTGTTTATATATTAGCTTTAATTGGTGTAATAGGTGTCTCCTATGCAATATTTCTTTCTTAGAAAACCTTTTTAAAATATTCTTCGTAAGCAATACTTTTGTAAACAAAGAAAGCTAGGAGCCATTCCTAGCTTTTTTTGTTCAGTAATATCATATTACTCACTTGTTATTCGATTGCCTGATATTTCTTAACGATTTCTTGTAGCTTCAACGCAAGTCCCATCTTGCCATCCACTTTTAATTGACCTGTCATAAAGGCCATTGTTGTGTTCAGATCATCTGCAAGTAATTTCAATAAATGTTTTTCAGAAAGAATTAACGTGACATCAGGTTCTGCGTGAACCTCCTCATGTAAGAAAGCTTGCCCCTCCTTTAGCTCCACTTGAACAGTGTTAGAATCCGTTATGTCAAATTGAAATACTCGATTTTTTTCTTCTTTAATATGCTCTGGAAACTCATTTACCTTATTTATAAAAACCTTAAGCTCGTTTACTACGCTCATTACTCTTACCTCCCTTAGTTTCTCTTTCATTTTATTCGCCGTTGATGTAAGCGATTCCTTTTTTATTTTGACGAATATTATCGAAATTCAGGAAAATAGTATTAATGATAGGAGGTTATGACATGGAAACAATGAGAATCTTACAATATGCTTGTTCTTTTCTAGGAGCTGGTTGTTTAATTTTTACATATATTCAAATGGCTAAAAAAAGCAAGAAAGAAAGTAAATAAGATCAAGTACATTTTCGAACGAATTTAGCTCAGAAAATACAGGAAAAAAGCATAAATTGCCATATGGCAACTTATGCTTTTAATTTTTCTTGACGATCTTCTTCTGACCCTGATAAGCCGAGAGTCTGGGCTGTTGAAGTATGAACTTCTTTTAGTAATTCAGGGTTTTCCATTAACGACATTCCGTAAGATGGAATCATTTCTTTTATTTTTGGTTCCCATTCTTTTAGTTGTTCTGGGAAGCATTTTGTAATCACTTCTAGCATTACATGAACAGCTGTTGAAGCCCCTGGAGAAGCTCCAAGTAGTGCCGCTATCGATCCGTCTGCTGCACTTACCACTTCCGTACCGAATTGAAGCGTGCCT
The DNA here is from genome assembly GCF_000513135.1 of Halalkalibacter akibai JCM 9157. Classification (GTDB taxonomy): domain Bacteria; phylum Bacillota; class Bacilli; order Bacillales; family Bacillaceae_D; genus Halalkalibacter; species Halalkalibacter akibai. The sequence goes on along the minus strand of NZ_BAUV01000036.1, from coordinate 36,902 downwards.
TTGCCACCAGCCTCGGTGTCTTTAATCACTTGAACACGTTGACCGGCTACAACTAGATCCCAATCCTCACTTTTAGCATTCGGAAAGAATTCACGTAATTCTTCTAAGCGCTTTTCTTTTGATAACATTACTTGGTTAATTAAATATGTTGTCAATGAAACATTTTTTACACCGGCTGCCAACATAGTTAAAAGATTATCTGGTTTTACGGAAGTTATCAGATCAAACATGGACCCATGTTTCAAAAATTTCGGAGTAAAACCAGCAAAAGGTCCAAATAGTAATGATTTTTTGTTATCAATAAAGCGAGTATCTAGATGTGGAACTGACATTGGCGGAGCTCCAACCTTCGCTTTGCCATAAACCTTGGCATGATGCTGCTTAACAACATCTGGATTATTACACACCATGAAAATACCGCTAACCGGAAATCCTCCAATGTGTTTCCCCTCAGGAATTCCAGATTTCTGAAGAAGGTGTAAACTTCCTCCTCCGCCCCCGATAAAGACGAATTTAGCAGTGTGATGTTCAACAGTACCGCTTTCGAGATTGCGAACTTTTAACTCCCACAAACCGTCAGTAGTTCGCTTAATATCATTAACACTATGTCTATAATTAATTTCAACTTGTTCGTTTTCTAGATGATCGAACATCATACGCGTTAAAGCGCCAAAATTAACATCCGTACCAGAGTCAATTTTCGTTGCTGCAATTGGTTCGTCAGTTGCTCGGTCTTGCATAACAAGTGGCATCCATTCCGATAGTTTTACTGGGTCATCAGAAAATTCCATCCCTTCAAACAACGGATTCTTTGACATTGCTTCAAAACGATTCTTTAGAAATCTTACATTCTGCTCTCCTTGTACCAAACTCATGTGTGGTAAAGGCATGATAAAATCCTGTGGATTACGAAGCAAGTTGCTATTTACAAGATAAGACCAAAATTGTAACGAAACCTGAAATTGCTCATTAATTTTTATAGCTTTACTAATATCTACAGTTCCATCCGATTTTTCATCGGTATAGTTAAGTTCGCATAATGCAGCATGCCCTGTACCGGCATTATTCCATTCATTAGAACTTTCTTCTCCTGCGTTAGACAGCTTTTCAAAGACTTTAATATTCCAATCCGGTACTAATTCTTTTAGAAGTATCCCTAAAGTCGCACTCATAGCACCAGCACCAATTAAGATAACGTCTGTTTTAGTTTGTCTGTTGCTCATTTTTACCTTCCTTATACGCTAAGATTTGCAGAAAGGATGTAAGCGCTCCCTGCCAGGCGCGAAATAAGCCAGGACGCGACCACGGCACACATCTTTTCTGGATCAATTATACCTAGTCTTAGTTTATCATTTTGAACACTAGATTAAAAGATTTATTTATACGGATCTGAGAGTTACCGTTAATACAAAGCACCCATTTTCGCTAACAATACACTCACAATCAACTAAAATTGTTAAAATGTTACAACCTTCTAGTACCTAAAATAACAGAAATTTTCGTTATACCGATCGCTGTTGTTTATCCGTTCAATTATCACAAGAAAAAACCAAACCTCATCGATTTGGTTTAAACTACTCTCTTAAAATTAGCTTACAGCATTTTTTAGGTTCTTAGCTGTTATTTTCCAATGTGAATCAACCCATATAACTTGCTTATCTTTGATAATAAAACACTGCGGTGATTCATGTTTAACGCCTAATTGTTCAGCAATCGCATTAGAAACGGGTCTATGTTCAATTACCTTAACAAGTGCAAACTCTAAATTTGAATGTTCCTCTTGAAAATCTTGAAATTCATCATATGCAGCTGCACTAACTGGACAAGTTGTACTGTGCTTAAGTAAGATAACTGTTTTATTTTGGGTTGCTTCGTACAAATTTCCCCAATCTTCTAGAGTTTCTAAAAGTATCATTGCAACACACACTCCTTCTTGTAGTTAATACTTTCTAAGGCTCTTTTATTACCTTTAGAAAAGCTAATAAAACGATTAAAGAATTTAATCCTTATCTGTGTAGTACATTAAAGCAACTGCTCCCGGTCCTGTATGTGTGCTAATGACAGGCGATGTTTCTGTGATTGTGACAGGAATATTTTTCACTTGTTGAATCGCATCTTTAAGTTTATTGGCTAAAACTTCAGCTTCAACTTGCGCAATACCAATTGCCTTTACTTTTAATCCATCTGTTTCTTCAAGGAATTGTTTCTTAAAATATTCAATCATTTGTAAATGAGTCCGGACCTTATTTACAGGTGTATAAACACCATCAGCGAGGGAAGCAATCGGCTTAATTTTTAATAAAGATCCTAGTAGAGCTTTCCCTCGCCCAATCCGACCTCCCTTAGCAAGGTATTCTAATGTATCAACCATTAAGTAAAGAGAAGTATTAGCTTGAATTTCTTGCAAACGAGTCACAATCTCTTCAACGGAATGACCTTTTTCTGCCATTTCCGCTGCTTCAATTACTTGAAAACTCATGGCGTGAGAGATAAATTTCGAGTTAATTACGGTAACCTGATCCCCTACCAAATCTGCCCCTGTTTGCGCTGAGTTCACAGTACCACTCATTCCCTCTGTAAGATGGATAGAGATTACATGTGTTACTCCCGGTTCTGCTAAGAGTCTCCGATACGTTTGTTCAAAATAACCAACAGATGGTTGAGAACTCTTTGGGAGTTCTTCAGAAGATGTTAACAAGTTCACAAATTCTTTTTTTGTTATATCTACTCCATCTAAGTATGTTTTCCCTTTAACTGAAATTGATAACGGGATAATTTCAATTCCATATTGGTCAATTATTTCTGGTGATAAATCACTTGTTGAGTCAGTTACAATTTTTATAGCCATTTTTCTACATTCCCCTTTTGGTTCCCACCATCTTATTTATCTATAAAAAACATTAACTTCTCTTAATATACATGTCCAATTTTATCATAACATAGTAAATAAATCCTTTGAATTACTTTCCTATAGTAAAGTGAATATCTCGATAAGATATATGTTCAGGTAAAGCATCTTTTAAAGGCTTTAACCTTTCATCACCTATTTGCTGAACTGCTTCTAGGATTAATATACGGTCATTCTCATCCACATAATTCGAGAGATTAAGTTCAATCCCATCTTGCTGCGCTCTCAGCAAATGTTTAATGATCGTCTGCTCAGAAATTCCAAGCGAAATCGCTAACTCCTCAATCGTTTCGCCTTCTAAAAAGCGATGAGCGGTTTCCTTGTATTGCCCTTTTTTGGAAGAAGTTCTTTTGACAACTTCCAATTTTACGATTTCACCTGGCTGTTTATCCTTATGCTTTCTTAGAACCTCTAGAAAAACTTCCCCGTACTTTTCTTGTTTCATTTGTCCGACTCCAGAAATCGTTGAAAATTCTTCATCAGTAGTTGGAATATAACGACTCATCTCTCTTAACGTTTTATCGGAAAAGATCATATATGGCGGTAGTTTGCTTTCTGTTGATAACTGCTTTCTTAGTTCTCTTAAGGCTTCAAACACATCATCTTGTTCCTCAGGCTCTTTCAAAGTCTGTGTTTCAGTAACAAAAACCTCAGCTTGTCCTAGCAGAACATTTAAAGCTTTTTCAGTTAATTGTAGTGTTGGATACGTGGTCCCAGCTGGTAGTAAGTATTCTTCAGCTGTTAAAATATCGATAAACTCCGCAACATCTTTTTGAGTCCAGTCTTTAAGTAAACCATAAGTGGATACATTAGTTAATTGTGATTGTTTGATTTTTTGACTTGAAGATCCTACTAATACTTGTGCAATAATCGTTTTTCCAAAACGTTCCCTCACTCGTTTCACAGTCGAAAACACCATTTGAGCTTCTCTTGTTTTGTTAACCTTTTCTCCCGTTTGAAGGCAGTTGGAACATTTTCCGCATGTCTTATTTGTAGCATCACCAAAATAAAGCAAAATATATTGTTGCAAACAACGTTCTGTGTGTGAAAATGCAGTCATTTGTTGTAATTTCTTGTATTCCATCTCTTGTCTGTCAGCATTTCTATCCGATTGTTCTATTAAGAAGGCTTGAGTTCTAACGTCTTGAGAACTAAATAAAAGAATACATTCACTTTCTTCCCCATCTCGTCCTGCTCTCCCGGCTTCTTGATAGTACGCTTCTATCGTTCGCGGAATATTATAGTGAATCACAAATCGAACATTAGACTTGTCGATCCCCATCCCAAATGCATTGGTAGCTACTATTATCTTTACTTCATCGTGGATAAACGCTTCTTGACTTCTTGTTCTGTCCTCCTCGCTCATGCCACCATGGTATGCAGCAACTTCTATGCCATCTCTTCTTAGATGGGCATAGATTTGTTCAACTTCTTTACGAGTCGATGCATAAATAACCCCTGATTCTTTTCTTTTTGATTTCAAAAAAGAGTCGAGATAGCGTTTTTTGTCTAGCCCTTTTTTTACTTGAAAGGTAAGGTTCGCGCGTTCAAAACCTGTCGTAATAACATAGTCTTCGTCAATACCTAAAAACTGTTGTAAATCTTTACACACCTGTTTTGTCGCCGTAGCTGTCAAAGCTAGTACTACTGGTTTTTGGTTAAGGTGTTCTAACCAAGAAGATATAGATAAGTAGCTAGGTCTAAAATCATGCCCCCACTGCGACATACAGTGTGCCTCATCAATCGCAACTAATGAGAGTGGTAATTGATTGATTAATTGTTGGAATTGATATTGTTCCAACCTCTCAGGAGCAACGTAAACTAATTTATAAAAACCCTGTTTAATTTGTTGGACTCTTTCGTGTTCTTCTTTTGCTGATAATGAACTATTTAAGTATGTAGCTGGAACATTTAATTCAGTTAACGCATCAACTTGATCTTTCATTAAAGAAATTAATGGTGATATAACAAGCGTAAGTCCATCTAAAATGAGAGCTGGAATCTGATAGCATAACGATTTCCCTCCGCCTGTAGGCATGATTCCAATCGTATCTGTTCCATCCAAAATTTGCTTAATAATTTGTCGTTGACCGTTTCTAAAGGAATGATACCCGTAAATGGATTTTAATTTTTCTAGCGCTAATTGTAGTTTCTCGTTGTTCACGCTCACGTCCCAATCCTCCTTTTTTGAATGAGATAGCTTATGTTGGACAACTTAAACGTAAAAACAATAATGAGGTGAAGTCATGAACTTGACGTTAAATCAAAAGAATACGGTTTGCTTAGTAATTGTTTCATTAATTATGTTAGCACCTTTATTCATTACAATCTTTACTGGTGTCAGATTTGTTTCTGCAATAAGACTTTTCCCATTAGATTTTTCACTGTATTTTTCTGTTTTATTAGGAGCGATCATTGTTAACTATTCGATGAAGTCCACTAAGCTATTGACAATCACCATGCTAGCAACAGTTGGTGGTTTAGCGGTCTATTTTTTCTGGTTTATTTAATTAATTTTAATCGTACCACGCATGTCTAATCTGGTCGAGTATTTGTCGAAAACGAGATCACTTTAAAAAAATTTGTTAGAAAACTAGCCCCATGTCTACAATGAATGGTATAATTCATTCGATTATGGACATTGGAGGCATACATATTTATGATTACAGTAACTAATGTTGGTTTGCAGTATGGAGACCGCAAACTATTTGAAGATGTTAATATTAAATTCACGCCAGGAAACTGCTACGGGTTAATCGGAGCAAACGGAGCTGGTAAATCGACTTTTTTAAAAATTCTATCAGGTGACATTGACGCTCAGCAAGGCGATGTTCACATGAAACCAGGGCAAAGATTAGCAGTATTAAAACAAAATCATTTTGAATACGAAGAACAAGAAGTACTAACAACTGTTATTATGGGTCACGCTAGACTTTATCAAGTTATGCAAGAAAAAGATGCCATTTATATGAAAGAAGAATTTACCGACGAAGACGGGATTAAAGCGGCTGAACTCGAAGGTGAATTTGCAGAAATGAACGGGTGGGAAGCTGAATCTGAAGCTGCTATCCTGTTAAAAGGTTTAGGGATCTCAGAAGAACTACACACAAAGAAAATGGCTGATCTAGCTGGGGCAGAAAAAGTAAAAGTTCTTCTTGCTCAAACTCTCTTTGGTGAACCAGATGTATTACTTCTAGATGAGCCGACCAACCATTTAGATATTAAAGCAATTGAGTGGCTTGAAGAGTTTTTAATCAACTTCGAAAATACAGTCATTGTCGTTTCCCATGACCGTCATTTTCTTAATAAAGTTTGTACGCACATTGCTGACTTGGACTTTGGAAAAATCCAAATCTACGTTGGGAATTATGACTTTTGGTATGAATCTAGTCAATTGGCTCAAAGAATGGCTCAAGATCAAAACAAGAAAAAAGAAGAAAAAATCAAAGAATTACAAGCCTTTATCGCCCGGTTTAGTGCCAATGCTTCTAAGTCAAAGCAAGCGACTTCTCGTAAGAAGCTTCTTGATAAAATTGAGCTTGATGACATTCGACCATCTTCTAGAAAATATCCATACGTTCACTTCACTCCGGAACGCGAAATCGGAAATGATGTATTACGTGTAGAGGGACTTACAAAAACGATAGATGGTGAGAAAGTTCTAAACAATGTCAGCTTCGTGATGGAAAAAGAAGATAAAATCACTTTAGTCGGTGAGAACGAAATTGCTAAAACGACTTTGTTTAAAATTTTAGCAGGTGAAATGGAGCCTGACAGTGGAACTTTTAAATGGGGAATCACAACCTCACAAGCTTATTTCCCGAAAGATAACTCAAAATTCTTCGAAGGCTGTGACCTAAACTTAGTTGACTGGCTACGTCAATATTCACCACAAGATGATAGTGATACATTTCTACGTGGTTTCTTAGGGCGTATGCTCTTCTCAGGAGAAGAAGTAAAGAAAAAAGCAAATGTTCTTTCAGGAGGGGAAAAAGTTCGTTGTATGCTCTCTAAAATGATGTTGAGTGGCGCTAACGTCTTGCTTTTAGATGAACCAACCAATCACCTTGACTTAGAATCGATTACAGCCGTGAATAATGGTTTAATTAACTATAAAGGTGCCATGATCTTTACATCACATGACCATCAGTTCAATGAAACAATTGCCAATCGTGTAATTGAATTGACCAAAGATGGGGTAATTGATAAGCAAATGACGTATAATGAGTATTTACAAGCGAAGAAAAACTAACTTTAGGATTTAAGACGACTCCAACTGAGTCGTCTTGTTTATTCGGTTAAATTAACGAAATATTATTTATATTGAAATAGTTAATTTCATAGGAGGAAAGATACGTTATGCAAGCTAAAACCGCTTATTTACTAGCCATTTTAGGAGCAGCTTGTTGGGGTCTTATCGGATTATTTGTCCAGAATTTATATGAATATGGCTTCACTCCTTGGGAAGTCGTTGCTATCCGCTCTATTTTTGCCGCCGTTTTATTACTGGCTTATATGGCCATATTGAAGCGTGACGTTCTCAAAATTAACTGGAAACACGTCCCTCTCTTTATTGGCTCTGGTATTATTAGCATAGTTTTTTTCAACTGGTGCTTTTTCACTGTAATGGAACAAGCAAATCTCTCATTAGCTGTCGTTCTTTTATATACAGGACCATTATTTGTGACGATTTTATCGCGTATCTTTTTTAAAGAACTTCTTACTTTGCAAAAAGGAATTGCTATAATTGCCACTTTAATCGGCTGTGCATTTGTAGTTGGCTTTCTTCCATCCGTTAATAGCGTAATAACTGTTTCCACCCTTTTAATTGGAATTGGTTCTGGCTTCTTTTACGCTCTTTATAGTATTTTTGCTAAAGTAAGCAGTCGCTATTATGGTGCACTGACTATAACTGGCTATACTTACTTTTGCGCTGCTCTATTTATGCTAACAACGAGCCAGGTTACAACAAAGCTTTCTTTGTTTCTAGAAGCTCCAGTTTTATTTAACAGCCTCGGTCTTGCGATTATACCGACAATCGTTGCCTTTTTACTTTACACGAAAGGTTTAAGTCATGTTGAGTCTTCTCGAGCTTCCATCTTGTCAACAATTGAACCTGTTGTAGCTATTTGTGTTGGGTTCTTAGTTTTTCAAGATGTTCTTACTATCTGGCAATGGGTTGGTGTCTGCTTAGTTATTGCTTCTATTATTTTAGCAACCACCTCATCTAGTAAACAAAAACAGAAAAAAACAGCTCAAGCCCGTGTTTCTTAAAGCATACGGCGCTGGCGCTGTTTTTTTCTTTTTATTATTTGTACGGATACTAGTACAATAGCTACTGCAGCTAGTGCGTAGAGGACATGTTGAACAAAGCTCGACCAATCTGTTATGGATCTTCCGTAATAAAAACCGATAAAGAAATAAATAGATAACCAGACGAAAGCAGAACTAAAACTAACAATGGAAAATAGCCGATACTTAATTCCCGACATCCCTATACTAAAAGGGACTGCATGGCGGATAACAGGAAAGAAATAACTGAAACTAGCAGCTTTCAGACCGTACTCATCTAACAGCTCTCTCCCTTTCTCTGCTCGAGAATACCAGACTGAGTGTTTGTGTTTATTTTTATCAATATTTGAGTGTAAAGAGATAACCTGACCTATTACAAACAAAATCGTACCATGCAAGAATATACTACTAAAAAGAACTAGAAAAGTAGGAATAGGATCTAGTAGTTTCGTTGTCGCAAGCAACCCACCACTCATTAGAAGCACTTCGTTGGGGACAGGAAAGAAAAACAAGCCAATCGCTACAATAAAAAACAGGGCAATGTAGCCATATTGTTTAATAAAATCAATAAAAACAAATAATTCTTCCATATTCTCCTCCTTTCCTACACTTTAGTAAAAAAAGACAGCACCTGCTGTCTTATCCTTTAAAATATTCTTTATAATAGCCACCAATTTTACCAGTATTATCAATAACAAAGTAAAATTCCTCTGTTTCATTTTTTAGTTCATATGATTTACCAGCTGTTAAAGCACGGTTAACCATATATTTTTTTGCATCTGTATGAATACATTCAATCGTACGAATTGTTTCTTTTTCAGCCCAAGTTTGATGAATCATGTAAGGACAACTCTCTTTCTCTGTGTGTATAGTACCATTATAATGGTAAATTTTAAATTTGCAAACCAGAATACCTGTATGTAACTAAATTGTAAAACAAAAGCAGAAAAGGCCAACCTAACAGGTCAGCCTTCTCGCTTATTAACCTTCTAATAAAAGATTCTCTGGATCTTCTAACAAATTCTTAACTGTCACTAAGAATCCAACAGCCTCTTTTCCATCAACAATTCGGTGATCATAAGAAAGTGCGATATACATCATTGGGCGATTTTCAAAGCGTTCTTGATCAATCGCTACTGGTCTCCACTGAATCTTATGCATACCTAGAATACCAACTTGAGGAGCATTTAAGATTGGTGTTGACATAAGTGAACCGAATACACCACCGTTTGTGATAGTGAATGTTCCACCTTGTAAGTCAGCAATTGATAACTTGTTATCACGTGCTTTTTTACCTAGTTCACCAATTCCACGTTCAATACCAGCAAAGCTTAGACGATCAGCATCTCTTAAAACAGGAACAACTAATCCCTCATCAGTTGAAACAGCACAGCCAATGTCATAATATTTCTTGATAAGAAGTTCATCACCTTGAATCTCGGCATTTAGCAAAGGATACTGCTTAAGAGCCGCTACAACTGCTTTTGTAAAGAAAGACATAAAACCAAGTTTCACACCATTTTTATCAACAAAAGCATCTTTTCGACGATTACGCACTTCCATTACCGCTGTCATATCAACTTCGTTAAAAGTTGTAAGCATTGCCGCTGTTTGTTGTGATTCTACAAGGCGCTTAGCAATCGTTTGGCGACGACGTGACATCTTCACACGTTCTGCTGGCTTTGTAGGATCTTCAGACGTAACAGGTGCAGCTGGTGCTTTTTTAGCTGGTGCAGCCGGAGCCGAAGGTGCTTGAGTTGATTTCGTACCATGAGACTCAACGTCTTGCTTACGAACACGTCCAAGAGGATCGGTTGTGCTAACCTGTTGTAAGTCAATTCCTTTTTCACGAGCTAATTTTCTCGCTGCAGGTGAAGCAAGCGGACGATCAGTAGAGCTAACTACCTTTTCTTCCTTTGCTGCAGGAATTGTTTCTTTAACTTCTTTTTCAGTTGAAGGTGCAGGAGTAGATTCCACTTCGGCAGTATTTTCACTTGCACTACCACTTTCATCTATAACAGCAATAACTTCTCCAACCTCGACCGTATCACCAGGTTCTCTTTTAAATTCTTTGATAACTCCTGAGTGCTCTGCTACGATTTCAACATTGACTTTATCTGTTTCTAACTCAGCGATGAACTCTCCTTGGTTAACATGCTCTCCAACTTCTTTTAACCATTGAGCAATCGTTCCTTCTGTAATCGACTCTGCTAGTTCTGGTACTTTAATTTCAATCACGGAAAAGGCCTCCTCTTATTGTTTACGTGTTAACGATTCAGTTACAATTCGTTCTTGTTCTTTTTTATGTGCGACTGGGTCTCCTTCTGCTGGGCTTGAACGATGTGTACGTCCGATATAGCTCACAGCTGTCCCTTCAGGAGTGATCTCACGAATACGTGACTCGATGTAAGGCCAAGCACCCATGTTTTTCGGTTCTTCTTGAACCCAGACGATTTCCTTGAGATTGCTATAGCGAGCAAACAATTCACGAATTTGCTTTTTCGGGAACGGATATAACTCTTCTACTCTCGCAATATGCAACCAATCCCAGTTTTCATCTTCATTCTTTTTAACGCGATCAGATAAATCAATTGCCACTTTACCACTACATAAAACAATACGCTCCACTTGCTCAGTATTCGAACCAAGTCCAGTCTGTTCAAACACCGGTAAAAATTCACTTTCAGAGAATTCTTCGTGTGTTGAGGCAACTACTTGGTTACGTAATAAACTCTTAGGAGTCATGATAATTAATGGGCGAACTGCATCCTTTTCAAGAATTTTAGCTTGCCTTCTTAAAATATGGAAATATTGTGCAGCAGACGTACAGTTTGCAATTGTCCAGTTATTTTCTGCAGCAAGAACTAAGAAACGTTCAACACGACCACTTGAGTGCTCAGGTCCTTGACCCTCGTAACCATGTGGCAATAAGATTACTAATCCTGATTTCTGACCCCATTTTGCACGACCAGCCGAAATCCATTGGTCGAACATTACTTGAGCCCCATTAGCGAAATCTCCGAACTGAGCTTCCCATAAAACAAGTGTTTCTGGTGCATGCACATTATATCCGTATTCAAAACCAACAACAGCTTGCTCAGAAAGAGGACTGTTATACACAGCAAATGATGCATTGGCTTTATCAAACGTTTGTAGCGGTGTATGCATTTCATTTGTATCACGATCATGTAAGACTAAATGACGATGAGCAAATGTTCCACGCTCAGAATCTTGACCACTTAATCTAATTGGCGTTCCATCATGAAGAATGGTCGCAAAAGCAAGTGTTTCAGCCAAAGCCCAATCAATTTTTCCGTTTTCTTCAAAAGATAGAAGACGACGTTTCAAAATTTTCTCTAGCTTTGTGTTTGCTGAAAAGCTTTCAGGCCACTTTAATAAGTCCTCATTGATTTCTTTCAATAACTCAATCGGAACACTTGTCTTCACACGTGGTAGTCCGTTTACTACTACATCAGGTGGTGTCATTTCTTTTATTTGATTAGACTTGTTACCCACTACGTCGTCATATTGGGTTTGAAGGTAGTCTTGAACCTCTTTATCTAATTCATCACCGTACTTGGAATCAATAACTGACTTCTCAGTTAGTTGATTTACGTAAATCTCGCGAGCAGTTGGGTGCTTACGAATTAAATGATACGTGTGTGGCTGAGTCACTGCAGGCTCATCCATCTCGTTATGACCTAAACGACGGTACCCAATTAAATCAATTAAGAAATCTTTCTTAAAACGCTTGCGATATTGAACAGCTAAGTGAATAGTAGCCAAACATGCTTCTGGATCATCGGCATTCACATGAATAATTGGAATTTCGAATCCTTTAGCTGGATCACTGGCATATGTAGTTGAACGTGAATCATATGTCTCAGTCGTAAAGCCAATATTGTTGTTAGCGATGATATGAAGAGACCCACCAGTCTGATAACCTTTCAATCGGCTAAGGTTCAACGTTTCAGTCACAATTCCCTGTCCTGGGAAAGCAGCATCTCCATGAATTAAGATAGAATATGCTTTTGAAACAGTTTGCTCAGGAAAGCCTTTTGAAGTTCTTACTTCTTGAGCTGCTCTTGCATAACCTTCAACTATTGGACTAACAAATTCCAAGTGACTTGGATTATTTGCTAGAGACACAGTTGCTTCAGCTGTGTTTTCTTCACGAATTTGACGATCTGCACCTAAGTGATATTTCACATCCCCAGTCCAACCATTAATTCCTTTGGAACCACCAGATGGATCTTGGTCCTTACTTGGCGCATGTAAAAATTCTGAGAATATCATTTTATAAGGTTTGCTTAACGTATGTGCTAAAACATTTAAGCGACCACGATGGGCCATTCCAATTAAAACATTTTGAGTTCCTTCATGAACGACTTCACGAACAGCTTCATCAAGCATCGGAACTAACATATCCAATCCTTCAATCGAGAAACGCTTTTGACCAACGAATGTACGATGAACAAATTTCTCAAAGCCTTCTACTTGAGTTAGTCGTTTTAAAAGATTTAACCTTTGTTGTTTTGTCAAGTTTGGTAAATACATCCCAGACTCAACCATTTTCATTAACCACTCACGCTCTTCCATGTCATGTACATGGTTAAATTCAAAGGCTGTTGTTTTTGTGTAAACAGCTTTTAAGTGATTGATGGCATCTAGTCCATTTTTAACATGAGCTGGAGCGTAAGGACATAGCATGTCTACTGGTACTTGTTTTAAGAACTCTTCTGTTAGATCATATTGACTTAGTTCTAATAAATGAGTATGTGTTTCATTTTTAGATATAGGATTAATATCTGAAACTAAATGACCTTTTCTACGAATCATATCTGCTAATTTAACAGCATTTACGAACTTCCTTACTGTATCAGGTGAGGCAGCAGAAACACCAGAATCAGCAACAGCTACATTCTGACTTCTATTTGACTGTTGTTCGTCCACAGGCGGTGGACCCCAAATGTCGAATAACTCTCTAAGATCTGCTTCTACAGCTTCAGGGTTTTTTGAATACTCTTCGTAAAGCTCAATTGCTACGCCAAGATTCGGACCATGAAACCCTTGCCATGGTTCTTCCGCTTTGTGCCCCTTGCTTGACATAAAATAATGACCTCCTAGTTTAACTTAAAAGTTAAATCTATGAATTTGAATTAAATGTAACGCTTTCATTACCATTTTAACATGATTGTCACAATTGTTAAAGGATATTTCTAACTTTTTTAGACCAATCTAATTGACATTTTCCCAAATTGTCATCACATTAGAAATAACAACTCACAATAAGAAATTTTAAATCTTTTTATTCAGAAAATCTAGTTTTTTTTAAGGATTTAATAATTTTTTTATTAATAGTAACCATACCCAATAAAGGATTTGAGAAACATGATACAAATTGATCAGACAAAAAGACAAATTCTTTCAAATTCATGCCTTTTTTGTCAAGACGAATTTTTCCAACCGCCTACTAACAGTCTCCCAAAAGTCGGTTGTTGCTCGTATAGCCCAACCTTTCGCCTCTTAGAAATCGCAAACATGGCATTGAAAGACCCTTTATTTTTAAAAGAAGACGTACTCAGTCATCCTAAGGCGGAAGTATTTCCTTTTTCCGTCAAAGTACATGCGAATATCCATTCTGAATTTCACAAAACAAATCACTCAAAGCTGACAAAAATAGAGAGAGAAGATCTTCAGCTTTCTTATTCAGTCTGTCAATACTTTGAGATTGGGTGTACACTTGATCCTTCTTTTAAGAACAATGTTTGTCGAACTTTTATTTGCTTAACAATTGAAGACTCTTTAAACGAAGATCAAAAGAAGGAATTACAGTATTGGACAAAAACGTTTCAAGACGAAGATAGAACATTTCAATTGAAGCATGAAGCTAATTTAAAAAAGCTTGGACTTGACTTGATTAATAACCCCACTGAAGTCATCGACTATTTTCAAAGTATTTCACTAGACCTGTAGTATAAATGAGAAGAAGCCTGTCACTATGCTAATTAATTGGCATAGGGCAGGCTTCTTCTCATTTATTAAGCGACTACTCCTCTTTCATTAGAGAATTTCTTATACGTTTCTTCGTCCATAATTTTCTTCAGAATTAATAGGCTTTCATACACATCTGAAAAAGAAGTATATAATGCTACAGGTGCAAGTCGAATGATAGAAGGCGATCTGAAATCTGAAATCTGAAATAACCCCTTCTGCTTTAAGAGCCTTACAGATCCTTGCCGCCTCAGGGTGAGATAAGCTGATATGCCCTCCTCTCTCATTCGCTAGACTAGGAGTTGTGTATTCAAAATTAAAATCGAGTAGTTCCTTTGCTATCTCCATTAGAAAATCAGTTAAAGCTAATGATTTTTCTCGTATTTCCTGTATTCCAGCTTCGAGTGTGATTGAAAGAGATCCGATTAACGGCGCTATACTTAATATATGCGGCGTCCCACTTTGTAGGGAACCAGCCTCATCTGCAGGTGTAAAATTATGAGCCATATCAAATTGTTTGCTTTTATCAGATCCAAACCAACCGGCCAAAGCCGCCTTAATAGGAAGGTGTTTTTCATGAATGAAAAGTCCTGCCACAGCACCAGGTCCCCCGTTTAAATACTTATATGTACACCAAAAGGCTGCGTCTATTCCGCAATTATGAAAATCGTGCGGAATACAACCAACAGAGTGACTACAATCAAAAACGGCTAAAATACCTTTTTTATGAGCTGCCTCGGTTAGCTTCTTCATATCAAGTAATTGACCACTTCGATATAAAACAGAAGGCATCAAAAGTAAGGCAACATCATCTTTCAACTCGGAGATAATGTCTTCAGTGGCAATTGTATAACCATCTTTACTCTTAACAGAAATAAGATGTTGCAAAGGGTCAAGCCCCTGTTCTTCCAAAATAGCGGAAATAGCATAAATATCTGAAGGGAATTCCAACTCATTAACGATTACTTTCGTTCGTCCATCCTTAAAAGGACGAAGCGATCTAATTAATTGATGTAAATTGGTCGTGGTCTGCCCTGTAATGATTACTTCTTTCTTTTTTGCACCTACGACTTGTGCCATTTGCTCTGATAATTTTTCAGATAGAGTGAACCAAGGATACTCCCCTTCTGTCCAGCCATCAATTTGGTTATCTTTCCACATTTGCAAAATCTCAAAAACGGCGGATTCCGCTTTTTTAGACAATAACCCTAGCGAATTACCGTCAAAATAATAACTATCTTCTTTGAGGTAAAATTCTTTTTTTAAATCCTTAAGAGGATCTTGTTTATCTAATTGCCTCGCTTTTTCTAAAAAATTTGTCATGATAACTCCACCTTCCCGTATTTTTAAGGGCTAGATGCTTACTGATCTTGTTGTTTAAACCATTCTATAATTTGTTTCTTTTCATTATCTGTAAATTGAAACAAGGGTGAATCACAGCCTTCTTCTCTTAAAATAACTTGTAAAACAGAACCAGATTCCCCGGTGATTACTAAGGCTTCAGGTTCTACTAATTCAGCAGGGACATCCCCCCGAAAAGAGACAATGAAATGTATCCATTGTTGAACTCGATAAGAATCCACTATTTTAAAATTTTCTAATTTACATTCGCTGTATTTTTCAAAAGTTAAATCTATCATTATGTATACTCACCTTTACATCAATTACGATTAGTTAATCAACTATTTTTCGAGAATTTTTATTAAACTGAACCCTAAGCTAATCGAACTTTTAAATATTGAGCAGCAAATTTTATCTCAGCATCGGTAGTAAATCGTCCCAAACTAAAGCGAATCGTTCCCTTCCCTTCCTCAGGCATGACACCCATCGCTTTTAAAACAGGAGATAACGTAACGACACCTGAATGACATGCTGATCCTGTTGAAGCTGCTATTTCAGGGACAGCGGTTAAGATATCTTGTCCTATTCTATTTTTAAAACTAATATTAAGCGTATTTGGCAAACATTCAACAGGATGGCCGTTTACGGTTATTTGATTAGGAAAATAGTCTCTTAACAAAGATAAAAACTCTTCCTTTAATTGTTTTGTCTTTGACATATCTATTAAAAATTTTTTCGCAGTCTCGCAAGCTTCACCTAATCCAGCTATGAACATCACATTTTCAGTCCCGGCCCTTAAACCATTTTCATGACCAGCACCTAACAAATATGGTTTCAGTTCTACTCCCTTCCGTATATACAAAGCACCAATCCCTTTTGGAGCATAGAGCTTATGGCCAGCAATTGAAAGGAAATCGACTTGCTGCTTTATAACATCAACTTCTATCTTCCCTAATGATTGAGCTGCATCTGTATGAAATAAAACTCCATGTTGTTTAGCTATTTCGCCTATTTTTTCGATAGGTTGAATCGTTCCTACTTCATTATTCGCATGCATAATCGTAATTAAAATGGTATCTGAACGGATTGCCTTTTTTAATGAATCAATAGATACTTGTCCGTACTTATCGACAGGGAGATACGTAATTTCAGCACCGAACTGTTTAAGATATTCTAACGGTTTGTGAACAGCAGGATGTTCAATCGCTGTTGTGATAAAATGTTTGCCCTTATGATGATGTTGGTCAAATACTTTTCTAATCACATGGTTATTTGATTCCGTTCCTCCACTAGTAAAGATGATCTCTTCTTTCGCTGCTCCAATGAACGAGGCAACTTGCTGTCTCGCTTTCTCTACCGCTTTTTTTGCTTCAATAGCAGCAAAATGAGTAGTCGATGGATTACCGTAATATTTTGTAAGAAAAGGAGTCATCACCTCCACAACTTCAGGAGCGAGAGGAGTACTTGCGTTATAATCTAAATAAATCTGTTTCATATGAACCTCCATAGCACACAATTATTGGCTTTATTTTAACAGTAACTTTTGCGAATGTATAACAATTTCAATTAAATCAATAATGTATAGTAGTACGAAAAAGGAGTGAGTAATATGGAGATGAACTTACAATCGAAAGAAAGTGAAATTCCTTGTCTAGTTACTGTTGAGCCTGAGAATGGCATTTTTGCAATACGAACATTTGATACGAGTGGTCGATCTTTTTCTAACGGGCATGAATTATTAGCTTGGGTAAAACGAAACTGGGAACCTATTCAATTTGAAAACCCGCAGCAATACACGGACTTGCTACACGCTGTTAAACTTGAGTTAGGAGACGTCTACGAATAACTATCATCTTTTAGACAAGCAACGCATATAATCCTTTGACAATTATTAATGGGGTGTGCGTATGCTTTCTTTTGTTTTTCTACTTCTTCTCTCCATTCTGGTTAGTGTAGACGCTTTTGCCATCGGTTTTTTATTTGGGCTAAAAAGAATTCGCATCCCTCTCATCATCATCATGTTAATCGCTTTATTTTCTTCGTTTATAATCTTTTTTTCAATGGGGATCGGTCATCTACTGGGCGAACTTATTTCTACGTCCATCATATCGGTTTTTGCAGGTGTTATTTTGATTGTCATTGGTGTATATAATTTTTTTAGTGAGATGCCTTTATATCGACGTTCTTACTTTATAATGGTTGCTTTACTGATGAATGTTGACAGTATAGGTTACGGCATCCAAGCCGGTTTGGCAGACCGCTCATTTTGGTTTGCTCCGCTGGCTGGCTTGATTATTTTCGTTGCCTTTATTCTCGGAATCATTTATGGACACGAAACCAAAAACCGTTTCATCGTTCGATATATGTCCATTATCCCGGGCTTAGTCTTTATTCTACTAGGGTTAAGTAAGCTTCTTTTCTAAATAAAGGATTTTACCAAATAAAAACTCATAAGAAAAAGGAGGTACTCAAAAAGCACCTCCTGTTCTTAATTAAGATCGAAAAATCACCGTTATTGTCGGTTTTTATCTATTATTGCGCTTGCCTCGGAAATAATCTAGCGAACAATTCCCCTACTATGCTGCTTAGCTACTGAAATTTCAAAATAGCTATCGTCGTCCTCATAAATCCGATCAATAATAATTAAAATATCTTCAAAAGCAACCGAATGGTTGTTAGTGTTATTTCTATTCATAAATTCAATCATACTTTCAATTTCCGAATTTATTTTCCCATTTAATCCTTCTTCAGTTGTTTTTTTGTTACGAATACTATCATTGAAATCGACTGGATATCTAGGTATGTTCATATCCTTTACCCTCTTCCATACTATTGTTACTCTCATCATAATAGTTTCAAATGCAAGAATCAAGAATTGAAATTTAGTTGGATTTCTGTATTGGTTATTAGAAATATAAAAATAAATCCACCTAGTTTTAATTAGGTGGATTATCTAGTGATATGTAATACTAAAAAAAAAATTAAATTAGAAAGCTTGATTTACCGATTTAACTCTATCACTGCCTTCTGGGTTTGCAAATTCTATTGATTTAACTCTATCACTTCCCTCTGGGTTGGAAAGGTTAAATTGTTGACTTGATACTGCGAACAAGCCCAAAACAATTGCTACTATTGCAATTTTCTTCATAAATACCACCTCCTTTTAATTAATTCTATTTAATTCGTTTAGTGGCAATTGTCGAAAATATAAATTGCCAGCTAACTCAAAGTATTTAGTGGATTTCTGAAAATATAGACGTTCTCCAGATATTAACCCACGGTAGTATTGATCAAATGCTTTCAAATAATCGTTATCAATTTTAAGATCAATATCATCTAAGATCTTTAAAGCCTCATTTTTTTTACCTGTTTTTATCAAGTAAAAGGCAAAACCCTGTTTGTTATTTAAACTAGTTAATTCATATAGATCTTCTTTGAGTTTATCTGTTTCATTCCAATAACAATAAGTAAAGTTCATACTTATTTGAGCCTGATCAAGCATTCTATTATTTTGTAGGTTCTTAGCTAAATCAATAGATTTATGAAAATTTTCCAAAGCCATGTCTTTATTACAAATAATATAAGAAATTCCTAATAAATTATAAGCTATTGCTTTCATAGATGGTGTCAAAGCATTTTCTAAAAGCTCTAATCCACATTTTCTAGATTCCTCGACCTCATTTAAATGCAAATGAACACCTTGCATAATTAACTTCTCTCGACATAACAAAGAATTTTTCATAAATCCATCTATTAATTGAGGAATTTCAACTGCAACTAGCGAACTAAGTGAAGCCCTCATTTCGAAATTTTTCAAATCATAATAATTATACAATTGAAATACCTTAATGAGTGTTGCTAATTCATCTGATTTAACTTTCTTATACGTTAATTGCTTAGTTGCTTCAATTAAGCTAATTTCTTGTTTATATAGAAGATGATCAATCTGATAAACCTCTGCCCAGGTTCTGCTTTCTTCCGAAGTGCTTGTTAATAATTTTTCAATTAGTTTTTCTAGGAGATCTGACTTACTATTTATCACTAAATACTCTAATGCAACTCTAGCTATGTAAGATTCTGGGTCCACATGCGTTATAAACTCCTCAAGGTCATCAATAGCATTAAACGTCTCTGGTGTAATGAATTCGTTCATAGACATCCTACCCTTTTATTTTCAATTTTCATGAAGAAAACGTTCTAACGTATACTATTTCTAACTTATTCGTTTTATTTCCTTCTTTTTTACCAATTTTTTTCATAACTTTATTTTTTATATTTCAGTCTTACTGTAAATGGACTTGAACCTACGTTCTACTTTTTATAATTACCTATTCATAAATGTAAAAGGCGTGTAATACATTCTTAGTTGAAGGCGATTTTTGCTTACAATCATTAGCTGTCTCTTCCGATCGAATCTTTCTTCCTCCTTTTTAGGTGCTTATCTATACCTATTTCATCTAGATGAATACCTTACTATGAGAAGAGAGTATTGGAGGGAAAATAATGACAGAAGATATCATTGTCCCATGGGATTTGGATGATACATTAAACGATGATTCCTATGTGCCTATGTATATAGAAGAAATGGCTGATAAAGTCCTAACCTATTATGATCTTAACGTTACAAATCGCACTGTAGTCGCTACTAAGGCGGATAAAGGTGGTTTAATTTGGAAAATAGAAACAAACAAAGGACCTTTTAGTTTAAAAGTTCTTCACAGAAGACCAACAAGGAGTTTGTTTAGTCTTGGTGCGCAGCAATATTTAGTAGAAGAAAAAGATGCACGGGTACCCCCTATTTTCAAAACGAAGTCCGGTGAAAACTTTATTGAGATGGGAGGAAAGCTTTGGTTTATCGCCGAGTGGATTTCTCTGACAGAAGCATCAAAAGACTTAAAAGGTGCCCAGCAGTTATGTGCAGGGTTAGGTGAATTCCATCGCCTTTCAAAAGGGTATGAACCTCCACGAGGCTCTGAAAAACCATCAAGACTATATCGTTGGCCACGAAAATATGAAAAGATGATTACAAAAATGACATGGTTTAAAGATATCGCTAAAGCTTATCCAGAAACCATTGCGAGTCCTACCCTTTTGTCTTGTACCGACTTATTTGAACAACAAGCAAAAGAGGCCTTAATTAAACTAAACGAATCGGCTTATTCAGAACTTATTAAAAAAGGAAACACTGAATGGGGGCTAGTTCACCAAGACTACGGTTGGGCAAATGGTCAACTTGGTCCAGGAGGCGTGTGGTTGATAGATCTAGACGGTGTTGCTTATGACATCCCTATTCGAGATCTTAGAAAGCTTATTACAGGACAAATGGAAGAACTAGGGTTTTGGGACCCTACTTGGATGAAAGGAATGATTGAAGCTTATCATGAAACAAATCCAATCAGCCAAGATTTGATGGATTTATTGATCATTGATATGTCCTTGCCTAATGAGTTTTATCTACAAGTAAAAGACCTTCTTTATGAACCTACTGAATTTATGGACGCGGAACTAGATTCAATTGTCAAGGGCATTGTCGAATCAGATAAGACAAAATGGCCTGCACTTGAAGAACTGAAGGAATGGAAAGGAGCTATTACTTGATGAAGATCCTCATGATTTGTACAGAGAAGCTTCCAGTTCCAGCTGTACGAGGTGGTGCTATTCAAACATATATTGATGGAGTTACTTCGTTTTTATCTAAGGAACATGACCTTACTATTTTAGGAACAACCGACCCTTCGCTAGCTGATGATGAGACAGTTAATGGAGTTCGTTATGTTCGTAAAGTAGGTGGTTTAGTTGAGACCTATGTCGAAGGTGTCTGTGAATTCTTAAAAGATCATACGTTTGATCTCATTCACATTTTCAACCGTCCTCGCTTAGTGTTACCAGTTCGCGAACAAGCACCAACTTCAAGAATCGTTTTAAGTATGCATAACGATATGTTTAAACCAGAAAAGATTGAATATGACGAAGGTGCTGGAGCGGTTGAAAATCTAGATAAAATCATTACAGTTAGTGACTATATTGGGAAAACGATCTCTGATCCTTTCCCAAAAGCTAAACCCAAATTAAAAACGATTTATTCTGGAGTTGACATTGATCGCTTTGTCCCTCCACATTCAGATAAAGCTCTTAAAATGAGAGAAGCGATTCGAGAAGAACATGATTTAACTGATAAGAAAGTAATTTTATTTGCGGGTAGGTTATCCCCTAATAAAGGGGCTGATATTCTGGTGAAAGCCATGCCTGACCTTGCAAAAGAACATCCGAATATTGCATTGGTAATGGTAGGTAGTAAATGGTTTAGCGTTGACGCCGTTACCGATTATATCGCTTATGTCCGCGCTCTAGCTGAACGATTACCTATCCCAGTCGTTAACACAGGTTTTGTCCACCCTACAGAAATACAAAAATGGTTTGCTGCTGCTGATGTTTTTGTTTGTCCTTCACAATGGCAAGAACCACTTGCCAGAGTTCACTATGAGGCTATGGCTTCAGGCCTCCCTATTTTAACAACAGCACGTGGTGGAAATCCTGAAGTAATTTTTGACAATGAGAACGGTTTCGTTGTCGAGGAACCTGAGGACCCTCAGTGTTTTGTCAAACATCTTACACACCTACTTTCTGATCCTAAATTGTGTAAGAAACTCGGAAAGAAAGGAAGAGAACTTGCCGAGAAAAATTTCATTTGGAGTCGTGTAGCTAACGATATTTTAGATGTTTGGACTGAAGTAGAAAATCGAATAAAGAACGGCATAGGTTACTCCGAAGATATTGAAGAAAGTATGGTAGAAGAATTCGCCGAAACAGGTAATAACCTGCCAATCACAGAAGTTATTGAAGACCTTAATGACCAAGTTAACCAACCTGAGTCAGGTTCAGAAATACCTATTGACTCTGCCCCACTCACAGAAGTTATTGAAGATCTTAATGACCAAGTCAACCAACCTGAGTCAGGTTCAGAAATACCTATTGACTCTGCCCCAATCACAGAAGTTATTGAAGATCTTAATGACCAAGTCGACCAACCTGAGTCAGGTTCAGAAACACTTAATGGCTCTGCTCCAATCACAGAAGCTATTGAAGATCTTAATGAGCAAGTTAACCAACCTGAGTTAGGTTCAGAAACACCTATTGACTCTGCTCCAATCACAGAAGTTATTGAAGATCTTAATGACCAAGTCAATCAACCTGAGTCTCTATCTGAAACTCCTGTTGATTCTGCTCCAATTGAAGAAGTTATTGAGGACCTTAACGACCAATTAAATCAGACTGACTCTAATGAAACAAATGAACTACCTTTAGGTGAGGAACAACAACAAAAGAAACAAAGAGTAAGGAAACTATTTCTCTCTGAATTAAATAAACAAGAATCCTTATTAGATTTATTGCAATCTATTATTGAAGAAAAAACAAAATCAAACTCTAGTCAGTCGTCTCAAGAAATTAAGACGTTATTAAATCAACTTGAAAGAAATTTCAAAAATCAACCTCAAAAACCGAGCAACCTTTTAGAATCAGTTAATGATATTACAACAGCCAAACTCTTTTCGAAACTAGCTGAGAAAAGAAAGAGTCGATCGTCACGAAGAAGAAATTAGTATTTTAAGCCTGTAGCCATTATATTAAGCTACAGGTTTTATCTGTTTTTTATGTATTTAGATGGAGACGGACAACAGAGCACTTATTTAAGGCTGACAGAGCCATTTCATTACTTAGGAGGACTGTAGAGACTTTATTAGCTAAATGGAACGCCAAATCCTTGTGATTTTCAGATAATAAGGGCCCCCCTGTCCTCTTAGCCTCTCAAAATTATTAATTTTTAGCAAATAAGGTCTCTAGTGTCCCCCCATATAAGAACTACAACTAAACGAAAAAGACCGCACCACAAATCAATGTGCAATCCAGTCTCTTTTTAACGAAAGAAACTGCCTTGATAGAAGTGCTTCACTTTAACCCGGCAGTTTCTTTTTGTTACATACCATAAATACTTTTTAAGAACTTATATTCCTTTTCCAATCCCGTTTTAAGATCAATCTTAGGTTGATAGTTTAATAGTCTTTCTGCTTTTGTTATATCCGCCCAGGTGTGTTTAGGTTCACCAAGCGCTTTCTCAATAAACTCTAGTTCAATCTGCTCTCCCATTATTGACTCTAGCATAGAAATAATATCAAGTATGGACGCTCGTTCTTTACCACCGATGTTAATTGTCTCACCTATAACATTATTAGCTGTCGCTACAGCAGCAGTCGCCTCAGCACAATCTGCAATGAAAGTAAAATCACGGGATTGTGTTCCATCACCAAATATGTGAATAGGCTTTTTGTCTAATGCCCGTTTGATAAATCTATGAAAAGCCATATCACTTCGTTGACGAGGGCCATACACTGTGAAATATCTCAAAATTACCGTCGGAACACCGAAACTTTTTCGATACACATGACATAAATATTCCCCTGTTAATTTGGTAATGCCATAAGGAGATAACGGTTCTGGTTTCGAGTCTTCAGTCACCTTACCCACCTTTTCTCCGTAAACAGACGATGTAGAAGTATATATAAACTTCTTCAGAGAAACCCCCTTACAAGCCTCGAGCAACCTCTGGGTCACGTCAATGTTATTTCTAACATAACGAATGAAATCGTCCCCCCAACTTGCACGAACACCTGGCATACCAGCAAGATGATAAACACAGTCAATTTCTTCTAAATACTTCTTCCAATTTATTAACATTAAATCCTCATTTACAAAATGGAAACGGGGATGCTGTGTAAGATGAACCAAATTCTTTTTTTTAATGAATTCTGGTGTTGGTCCAATAAAGTGGTCCACTCCCGTAATAGTAACATCTTGATTTTCTAGTAAAACCTCACACAAACTTGATCCAATAAATCCTGCAGCTCCTGTGACTAAAATATTCATGGTCTCGCCACCCCAATGTACGTTAACCCATGATGTTTGAGTGTTCTAGGCTGTACACAATTTCTACAGTCTAAGACGATGGTGCCGTTCATTTTTGCCTTCACTAAGTCCCAATCCGCTTTCAGAAATTCTGGCCATTCTGTTGCGATAACTAGCGCGTCAGATTGATCTATTGAAGCATACATATCATCATGTACGGTTACACCTTCTACCGATTTAACAATTGGATCGAACACATGCACGTCACACCCTTCCTGCCTGAGTCGTTCCATTAATTTAATCGCTTGAGAATGACGGGTATCATCCGTGTTCGGTTTAAACGCAGCACCCCACACGGTAATTTTTGCTTCTTGTAAGTTAGCCACTTGTGTTTTTAATTTTTGAATATAAACTTCAATTAAGCGGTTATTTATAGCTTGAGCCGACTGTAACAAAACAGGTGTGATCCCTTTTGTTAAAGATTGATATTCCAATGCAGCTAAATCTTTTGGTAAGCATGATCCCCCGTACCCTAAGCCAGCTTGTAAAAAGTGAGGACCAATTCTAGGGTCAGTTCCAAGTCCTAAAGAAACATCCTTAATATCAACCTTGTACGCATCACTAATTTGTGCGAGCTCATTAATAAAAGAGATCTTCATTGCTAAAAAGGCATTAGATGCATACTTTATCATTTCAGCCCCGTTTAAGCTTGTGATAATATATGGCGCCTGTAAATTTTTATATAATTTTTGCAATTTTTCTATTGGTTTTGGATTTTTTACACCAATTACAATCTTGTCTGGATGCAACATATCGTATAATGCCGTTCCTTCTCTCAAAAATTCTGGATTTGAAACAACATCAAAGAGCTCTGGTGAAACGCCTTTATCTAGTAATGTTTGGTTCAGTCGCTCATTAGTCCCGATAGGAACCGTACTTTTCGTTACAATGACCTTGTATGAATCTATCAGAGGGGAAAGTTCTTCTATGACTGAGTGATAGAAACGAAGATTTGCTTTGCCGTCTTCTGAAAGCGGTGTCCCAACTGCAATAAAAATAATGGAACACTTGTTTATAGCCTCCTTTAAATTACTAGTGAACACTAAATTACCCTTCTCGATATTTCTCTCTATCATTTTATCCAATCCTGGTTCATAGATTGGTACCTTTCCATTTAATAGAACTTCAATTTTACGTTTGTCTTTGTCCACACAATATACACTATGTCCAAAATCAGCTAATACAGCAGAAGTTGTGAGTCCAACATAGCCTGCGCCTATTACACATACTTCCATAGCTTCGACTCCTCTTTATAAAAATAATATCCAATTTTTATATCATATTAACAAAAGTTTAGATTAGTGTGGATTACCCGTAAAATAAGCTATTACCCTAGTTGAAATGCCTTTTTTTCTAGGACTACTTCCCCCCTTTTGCTTAGACGAATAGGATAAGAGGAACATGTTTGCTAAGAGCAAGTGTATAAATTTAAATTTTAAGAATATAAATAATAAATATGCAAATTGAATAGGTAAGGGTTTATACTTGTAAAAAGAGGTTAAACTAAAGAGGAACATCTCAGGTCGTACTTACAGTCGTATTTTAAAGATTGTAAAATTCCTTGAAGGAGCTGATTAGTATGAGGAAATTCCAAGTTGTCGTTGAATTCATTAGCGGTCAGAAAGTTAATTTCACTACTAAGTCAGATATAAGAAAGGAAATGTTCCGACAGAAAATTGATGGCGAGGACTGCATTGTAACCGATGATAATATAGTTCTTAACATCGCAAAGATTAAAGCACTTAAAGTAAGAAAGGTTAATCGTAATACCGCTTAAAATAGTTATGAGCTATATGGATGTTCATCCGTGTAGCTTTTTTAGTTTTACTCATATAACATAACTTAGAAAATCTAACCTAGGTTCTACCCAAAGAATCATTTAATTCATAACTGTCTAAAATGGGTTTACAGGGTTCAATATATTGCACCCTTGAATAAACAATTAGCCGTGAAAAAGTTCGCTCCACAATTTAAGTGAGGGCGCTTTTGGTGGTTTCTAGCTGGAATTATTAAAAAATTCACTTTTTTAGCGTCATTACTTTATTTAGTTAATAAACTAAGTTACAATTAACTTCGCTTTGAATTTTTTAAGTACATAGTGAGGTGGGTTGAATATGTTTGATAATTTAAATAACCAAGCCATGTTAGAAGCTTATTACGAAGCTGTTAGTTTAGGTTTAGATATTGAGTTTATCATGATTATAAAAAAGAATTAGATGAGAGAGGGATTACGATACATTTAAAGCAAGAACTCACACAAAAATAATTAAATGAGTGAGTTCTCTAGTTTCCCTTTTCCATTTTTGCAACTAGCCATTTAATATAACTTAATTCCTTATCAGTCAATTTTCTTTTTAACTTACTCTCAAAGTATTCTCTATATAATTGTTCTCTCTCATTAACTTCCAGTTTTCTCACTCCCTTAAAAAAATAATATACATGAATCCATACCAGTTTACAATGATTTCTTTACACTTATTCTTCAAAAAGTAAAAGAGCACTCTCGTCAAAATAAGAGTACTCTTCGTATAAATTATCTATTATCCACTGTCTCCGGATACATATCATGATTCATCATACGGTGTTCAGCCATTTTTTCATATTTTGTTCCTGGCTTACCGTAGTTCGTGTAAGGGTCAATACTGATTCCCCCACGTGGAGTAAATTTCCCCCACACTTCAATGTAGCGTGGATCCATTAACTCAATTAAGTCATTCATAATAATATTCATGCAATCCTCATGAAAATCCCCATGATTCCGGAAACTGAATAAATAAAGTTTTAAAGATTTACTTTCAACCATTTTTACGTCAGGTATATAGCTAATGTAAATAGTCGCGAAGTCCGGCTGTTTTGTCATCGGACACAGTGACGTGAATTCAGGACAATTAAACTTAACAAAGTAATCTCTGTTTTGGTGCTTGTTTTCAAATATTTCTAACACAGAAGGGTTATATTGAAAGTCATACTCTGTTCCTTGGTTTCCAAGTAACGTAACGCCTTCTAATTCTTGTTCAGTTCTTCCACCCATCTTTATTCCTCCTATTTAAACTCCGCGTTTGTTACCCCAAATTAATGTGTGTAACTGCGGTAGTACTTTAGCATCATTCATCGCTGAAGATTGTGTTGCTTTTTCAATTAACCATTCATAACGTTCTAATAACATAGATAATAATTCTGCATTATTGGTTGAAGCCACGTTTTCATTTCCTATTTGCAAATAAAACGGTACGTTAGGGTAGCGTTTGTGTACCTCTTCCGCAAATTCAAAGTCCTCATCGTTAAATACGACTACTTTTAAACTAACATGATGTCCCTGAAGCTCTTCCATGTAAAAATCTAGTCTTTGATAGTCTGTATTCATACCAGAACTAGGTGGCTTAGGAGAAATGGTAACATCATCTATCTGTTTCATCCATTCCTGCCAAATCGAGCCTTGAGTCTCTACGGCTACTTTCCAACCGTTGCTATGACATAATCCAATTAATTCTTCAATCCCTTTGTGAAGCGCCGGGTTACCACCAGATATCGTAACATGTGAGAAACGATTGCCGCCTATTTGAATTAACTCTTCAACAATGTCAGCCGCTTGCATCAAATGACTGCGAGTTGAACCATCCCAAGTAAAACTTGAATCGCACCAGGAACAAGAGTAATCACAGCCCCCCGTTCGAACAAACATCGTTTTCTGACCGATGACCATTCCTTCTCCCTGGATCGTCGGACCAAAAATTTCCATCACCGGTATTTTCATGCTAATTCCTCCGGTTTGGGACGATACACAACATAGCTCGTAGGTGTTTCTCTTACAACAACTTGTAAACATTTAGGTTGATGGGCTAGCATTTCCAATTCTTGGGTAATCGCCTTCCAAATTTGTTCAGCAACTCGTTCAGTTGTTGGGTAAACATCTTTATATTCGGGATGATCATTTAGAACCGAGTGATCATAACGTTTATGAACAATTTCTTTAATTCTTTTAAAATTAATTAAAAAACCAAGGTCATCTAGAGCATCTCCAGCAATCGTAATATTGATAAAATACGTATGACCGTGCATATATTGACATTGTCCTGCCGCAGCATCTGGGATCAAATGAGCAGCGGCTAAATGCATATCTTTATTTAATTCAAAGCGATAAGAGTGTTGAACTTGCGGGTAAAACTGTTGCATCATTTGGCTTTACCTCCTTCCTTTTTATCAAGGTAGGCGTTCAAGCCTTGTTTTCTAAGTTCACATGCAGGGCATTCTCCACAGCCATTACCTCGAATGCCGTGGTAACAAGTTAATGTTTTCTCTCTGACAAAATCAAGCGCGTTCAGTTCGTCAGCAAGTTTCCAAGTCTCTTCTTTATTCAACCACATTAATGGCGTGTGAATGACGAACTGTGCATCCATAGCCAGATTCAATGTAACATTTAGAGACTTAACGAAACTATCTCGACAATCTGGATACCCACTAAAATCAGTTTCACAAACACCAGTAATAATGTGACGTGCACCAATTGCTTGAGCATAAACGGCTGCAAAAGATAAAAACAAATGATTTCGACCAGGAACAAAGGTTGAAGGTAATTCTCCATCCTTTCCTGCCTTCACTTCTATATCCTCACGAGTTAACGCATTTGCAGAAAGTTGGTTAATTAATTTCATATCCAGTACATGAAATGATACTCCTAACTCCTGTGCGATCTCGCGTGCACATTCAATTTCTTCATGATGGCGTTGACCATAATCAAAAGTAACGGTTGCTACTTCTTTAAATTGTTCAAGCGCCCATAGAAGACATGTCGTACTGTCTTGACCCCCACTAAATACGACAACTGCCTTTTCCTCTCTCATGTCTCATTTCTCCTTTTTTGAGGGTGATCTTGTTTTAGAAACAATACCTCTTTTAATGGAAGAACGAGCATTCGATAACTCCATATGGGTGTATTCAAATTTCTTTTCTTAAAAATCACAGAAAAGGAAATACTAAGTCTATCGACTCAACGTGATGAATACTGTCTTATCAACGACAAGAAAACTGTACTTTGATACGTACAGTCACTACCTTAGTTTTTTATAGAGGGAGTTTGCGAACCTCTTTCCTTATTTTCATATAGTATCATAGCATAAGTGAAACTAGTTCGCTATCCTTTTCACCTGCTCTTATTATTGTTAAAATATAAAGGCACCAACCTTATACATACAGAAACGAGGAATGATACAATGTCAACTTTTCAAGAAAAAGTAGAAAAATATGCCGAATTAGCAGTGAAAGTCGGAATTAACATTCAAAAAGGGCAAACACTTGTTGTGCGCACTCCTATTTCAGCAGCCGATTTTGTACGTGTAGTCGCAAAAAAAGCATACGAAGCAGGTGCAAAAAACGTTCACGTTGAATGGAATGATGAAGAATTAACAAAAACAAAATATGAACTAGCACCAGATGAGGCCTTTCATGAGTTTCCTGAATGGGTGGCAAAAGGCTATGAAGAAATGGCTGATAACGGAGCTGCGTTTCTTAGCATTACAGGCTCAAACCCAGATCTTTTAAAAGACGCTGACCCAGAACGTGTTTCTAATGCTAATAAAGCAAGTGGTAAAGCAATGGAAGGATTCCGTTCTTACGTGATGTCAGATAAAATTAGCTGGTCTATCGTTGGTGTTCCTTCTGAAGGATGGGCAAAAAAAGTATTTCCTGATGACAGTACTGATCAAGCCGTCGAAAAGCTATGGGAAGCCATTTTCGCAGCCTCAAGAATTAATGAAGAGAACCCTGTTGCTGCCTGGCAAGAACATCTAGCTACGCTTGATCAAAAAATGAATTCTTTAAACGAAAAACACTACCATGCTCTGCATTACACTTCTGAAGGAACCGATCTAATAATTGAACTTCCAGAGACTCATTTATGGGTTAGTGGTGGCAGTGTTAACAAAGATGGAGTTGCTTTCGTAGCAAACATGCCAACGGAAGAAGTGTTTACTTCTGCTAAGAAGACAGGAGTGAATGGTGTCGTCTCAAGCACGAAACCATTAAACTATGGTGGAACATTAATCAATAATTTCTCTCTAACGTTTAAAGATGGAAAAGTTATTGATTTTAAAGCTGAAGAAGGTTATGAAACGTTAAAACGCTTATTAAACACAGATGAAGGATCTAGCTTTATCGGTGAAGTCGCTTTAGTACCTCATCAATCACCGATTTCAGATACAAAAATCCTTTTCTATAACACGTTATTTGATGAAAATGCATCAAATCACTTAGCTCTTGGTTCTGCCTACGCATTCTGCATCGAAGGCGGAAAAGAAATGTCTAAGGAAGAACTTGAAAAAGCTGGTTTAAACACGAGCCTTACACATGTAGATTTCATGATGGGATCTGCAGACATGAACATCGACGGTGTTTATGCAGATGGTAAGCGCGAGCCAATTTTCCGTGACGGGAACTGGGCTATCTAAAATGAACGTTGGTGTATAAGGGTTTTAAGCTATAAATTGTATACAAAATCTATAATCGGTCACAAATCAGTCACAGCGATTTAAAAAGATTGTCTAGTTGTTTAGCTACGTCTTGTTGCATAGAAGGCAAGACGTGGCTATATCTATCTAAGGTCATTTGAATAGAAGAATGTCCAAGTCGTTCAGATATTATTTTCACATTAACATTCTGCTCAATCAGTAAAGTGGCATGTGTATGTCGAAGATCGTGAAACCGTATCACTGGTAAGCCAATTACCTTAGCTTGTTCTTTAAATCTCCTAGAAAGTGTTGGAGGGTCTATTGGATTACCATACTTTGTACAAATAACTAAATCTAGATCGTTATATGGTGTTCCGTTTTTTAATCTCTCCTCAGTTAATTTTTTTCGGTGTACCTTCAATTGACTTATCAGCTGATTCGAAATGTGAATCGTTCTGACACTTGATGTATTTTTAGCACCAGCTTTAAATGCCTTACCGTCTGATTCTAAAGTTTGACGGATATAAATAACCTTCTTTTCTAGGTCTAAATCCTTCCACCTTAAACCCAATATTTCACCCTTTCTCATTCCTGTGTACACGGCAATTAAACACGCAGTATAATGCCTAAATTTTTTTGAATTACTTAGAAAAGTGTCAACTTGTGATTTATCCCAAACAATCATTTCTGTCTTATTTTCTCTTGGTAAGTCGACATTAGTTACTGGATTAACTTTAATTAACTGAAGCTTCACCGCTTTTTCTAATGCAACCTTTAGTATAGCAATAATTTTGCTAATTGAACTCGGCTGTAGGTTAGCATTTTTAACTAAAGTGGTTATTAGCTTTTGTATAACAGAAGGGTTTATCTCATTTAATCTAGAGAATCCGATGTGTGGTTTTATATGATGGTTAAACAACGATAGCTGATTAATTAGTGTTCTACGAGAGACTTGCATCCGTCTTGTTTCAAACCACTCTTCCATAAATTCGTTTAGCTTTTTTTTACTTGGATCAATATAAGTCCCCTCTATAAGATCACCATTTAGTCTCGTTAATGCTATCTCAGCTTCCTTCTTTGTACTAAATCCCCTCTTTCGCTTTTGTTTTCGTTTTCCAGTCGAAGGATCGTTACCTATATCAATTGCAATATCCCACTTACCAGTCTTTTTATTTTTTGTTATGCTTCCTTTCACAGTACATCTCCTTGTAACCCGTGTCTGCAAAAGGTTTCCGATGTATATTATACCATTTTTCAGGCACAAAAAAGACTTCTAATGTCAGAGAAGTCCCTTCAATTTTAGATATTTTATGCACGAAAGGTTTAACTAAACCTTTCAAAAAAACTCCCACTAATGTGTGGAAGTTTCCTTCTTCAACTAAACCAGCTAATAGAAGTCAATATTTTTCAATAAAAATCCTTCGAATAAAATGCTATACTAAAAATGCTCATGCCAAATAACCTTCCTTAATTCCATTGGAAGGTTCTGGATTGGTTACTTAATTATATCGTTTAAGCCAAATCTAAGAAAGTCTCTTTGCGTTTCAAAAGGGTAAAAATCCAGTGAACAAGCTTGTTTGCACAAGCAATTATCGCTACTTTGAAGGGTTTTCCTTCTTCTCGTTTACGATCATAAAACTCTTTTAACTTCTTATTACGAGAACTTCTAATTCCGCAAAGGGCAGCCATATACAAGGCGTGACGCAATCGACTTGATCCTCTCTTGCTTATCCGATTAATCGTTGCAGTGAACTTACCTGACGAATGAACACTCGGATCAATACCTGAGAAAGCAACTAGTTTCTTAGGGTGGTTAAACCGTTCGATCTCACCGATTTCGGAAATAATCGTTGCCGCGATTTTTCCTCCTATTCCAGGGATCGACTGGATAATCTTATATTCTTCTATTTCTTCAGCCAGGGCATCTATTTGTTCATCTAACTTTGAAAGATGCTCTTGGTATTGAAGAAGCATCTCAATATACATATGAAGACTAACTAAATGACTCTGATACAATGTGCTCTTAAATGGATTACGCTGAGCTGCTTCGACCAACTTTTTCGCTCTATCCTTTGCCCATCGCTCTGATCTAGTTACACATTCGCTTGCAATTTTATCTGATAGTGGATTTTCCCCAGCCTTCAAAACAGCTTCTGATGTACTAAACTCCAATAACGTATTTAGTGAAACTTTTGAATATAAATCTCCGAAAACCCCTCTATACTCAGGAAACACTTGATCTAAGATGGCATGAAATTGTAATTTTGTTTGTACATAAATACCTGTCACTGTTTCGTGCTGCCTTGAGAGATTTCGTAGGTTCAGAAGTTGAATACCTCTTTGTTTATATGGCTCCAATTCTTCTTTATAAAAAAGCTCACATAAGTTATAAGCATCTATCGCATCGGTCTTTACCTTCCGCAAACTTGATTTTTTGGCTTGATAGGATAGTAACGGATTGACCATAATGTAGAGGTAATCATTCTCCTCTAAGAACTGTACGATTGATGTGTGATAATGACCTGTGGATTCAAATATCACTGTTGGTTTAACTCTAGTTTCACCCTCCACTTCTATCAAAAAACCAAGTAAAGTCTCTAAACCTTTAGTATTGTGCAATACACTAAAGCTTTTTTTATAAGGTTTTCTCTTATCTAAAAAAGCTTGTACTTCACTTTCTCCTTTTGAAACATCCAGACCGATTACTGGATTCATTCTATCTCTTCCTCTCCTGTTAATTACCAGTACCCCTAAAAACCATCTCCTAGTATCATAGCTTCGCTTGTTATTCGAGATCATTGTCCCAACCAGCCTCAAACATGTTTAGGGGGTGGACAGTTTAGTTGACGGGATCAATGTCCCACGCACCCGTTCGTCCTACCCTGGCTACTGATATAATAGGTCCTATAAAAATAAGGTCAACCAGTAAAATCTGGATAACCTTATAATACGAAAGCACCCTTTAGCTGAACAAACAAGTTATTTTATTTTCAATTCTTGTTCGCTATTAGGATTGAATACTTTTAAAGATATTTCTATATCCGTGTCACGATAATGTTCCAATGTACAATAAAAATCTCCTTCGTCAATTAGAGGATATTTCTTTATGGGGAATGTAAAGTAACTATTCCCTTCATAAAAGTAAACTGAAATATACTGAGTTCCCCTGTACCCAATATTCTTTTTTATCTCACATTTTCCTTCCTTAACCTCAGTTTGATTAAGCATTATTTTAGTTACATCTACAATAGAATAAATGAATAGAATGCTTGAAAAGAATATAATGAAGATTAAAGTGAGTTTCCCTTTAAATGACTTTCCTTCTTTTAGAAACTCTCTTAAATAATAAATGGATACGATTAACAACATAGTTGAGCCAACAAGAGCAAACATAAAGTCAAACATTATATAATCACCTATTTGGCTGGATAGTTACAGAATTGAATATATTAACTTATAATACCTCAGACCTTAATTAGCTATTCTGCTTCTTCACTTCAAAAAAAGGCGAATACTTTGTTCAGCAATCATCCCCGAATGGAACAATATCTTTATCATTTTTTAAAGATTGACTGGATCAATACTTTCCGTTTCTAATTTGTTTTCTTTTGTATAGCCTTTGGTATATATAACAGGTACTTTATCCCCTACTTTTACGTGATCATAATAATCTGAATGGTCATATCCATATACAATAACGATATGTTTGTATTGAAGTGTCACTTCCCATTCTGATACTTCTCCATGTTCTTTTGCAATCACGGTTGCGTCTACTACTTGACTTTCAGTATGGTATATTGGAGGTCCTTCAGAACAGCCTGATAATATGAGTATTAGGATTGTAGTAACCCATATGACATTCATTATTTTCATTTTTTAATTCCTCGTTTTTTTGTTTTTTAAAGATTTAAAATTTTCAACTAAAGCCCCCGTTAATCAACAATTATTTCTTAATTACTAATAGTGTTTTTTCAAATATATTGATGTGGTTAATGTCAAAGTTATTTATGTTTATAGTTTGTTCAAATTCTTTTTCTTCCTCCTCTTCTCC
The DNA here is from genome assembly GCF_000513135.1 of Halalkalibacter akibai JCM 9157. Taxonomy (GTDB): domain Bacteria; phylum Bacillota; class Bacilli; order Bacillales; family Bacillaceae_D; genus Halalkalibacter; species Halalkalibacter akibai. The sequence continues at coordinate 1,912 of NZ_BAUV01000036.1, read as the reverse complement.
AACCCAACAAGTATATAACTCGCAATAATCCCCTTGTTCAAGGTATCCATTTAAAATATCACATAACGCAAGGAAACTCTCTTGTGCTTCTTTATTACTTCTTCTTGTGTAAGGGTCTTGATTGTCCGCATCAAAGGAGATACCCACACCTTCATTAGTAAAAACCTCGTATATATTCTTAGTTGTTAAGTGTTTCTTTACTAAATTTCTCATTTCGTAATCCGAAAAATTTTCACCAACTAAAACTTTTTCATCACTATTTTCTTTACTATAAGGTAAAGAGAAATTACAACCAAGATAATTAACTATACTCATTTCACTTTCCCCCTTTATTCTTTAATCAACTTTCTTGTTAAGTTAGTAAAGAACGTATCCGTTTATTCCAGATACGCCCCCGTAGTTTAATAATTATTCGTTATTTCTATTTCGTTTTCTAAACCACTCTATTCCTAACCATACTAATACAACTCCAATTATTAAGAACATTATCCATCCATCTTTACCATAGTTCTCTGGCTCAGGTTTATAAAAATAAGCATAAATAACCATTGTTATTAAGAAGAAAATTAAAACCCTTAATGATTTTTTTATCATAATACTCATCCTTTATTTAACAACTAATCCGAGATTATTAAGTAACTGCCCCCGTTAGCAGCAAGAAGCGAATGCACATATTGAACACTCGCACTCCGTTAAATGAAAAAATCACTCTCACACGTTCCAGTTCCGATACCCAAGATAGGAAGAATAGTCATTAAAATTATTAACAAACCTAATACAATTGCCCCACCTTCAAACGAAAAAAGGGAAATTATCCTTAAAAATTTAGGGTCATCTTTTGTATTCAAATATAAGAAAAATCCACCGATAAGTAGAAAAAATAAACCAATTCCAAAACCAATCAGGTTGCACATTGAAATGCCTCCATTCATTTAAAAGAAAAATGCTTGCATTTCATAATTTTCTCTTCTTAAAACAGTTAAAAATAAAATACTTCCAATTACCATAAAAATATATAACGGTGAAATAATAAGTTGTGATAATTCATCAGGCATTTAACCCATACTCCTTATTTTAATGCTAATTCTTAGTTTACCACTTACTTATTAAAGTATTCTGTCCCGTTAGCTAAAAGCGAATGCTCTTATTGAACACTCGCACTCGTTAATTCAAATAGAAGAATAACTAATCCCTAAGCTTATACCTCTTAAAAGCTTTAATAGGAACTTTGGGTATATCAAAGTAATTTGGGTCATGATAAGGCATGTCCACCAAATCCCAATTAAATCCATCATTTACACACGAAATAAATAAGTCATATCCTTCATCATCAGAAGGGAAAAGAGTAGTTCTAATTTCACCATATTTTAAAGCTGTATCAATAGCACTACGCATTTCCTCTAATGCCGTACGATTACCTACTATAAAAGCATCTCCATGCCACATACCTTGCCCATAAATATGGCATATTGGCGATGGTGTATCTTCATCATAACCACTATTTACGGCATTATTTAATTTTTCAAAAACCACTTCGGGAGAATAGTCATCTAAATATGTATCCATTCCAAATTCCCAATAACCACCCTGAACACCTTCTACTCCAAATTGTGCCGTGAATTTATCGTATAGTTCATTGTACTCTACAAAGAGATAACGATAAGGACCTTTCCAATCATCAACTATATAGAAACAAAGAATTTGTTCTCCATTAAGGCTATAAACAAAGCGAAAAAGAGTGTTAGCTAAACGTTCACTTTCATCTAACTTAAAGTTATATTTTTTTGCCTTTTTTGGTTTTAATTTTTCATCTTGAAAAGGCGTATCTGGTATATATATAGCTTTAAAAAATTTCGTATTTGACATTTAATCACCTCACCAATCAACATTACCTTTTCCTAGTTAAACTATT